>CALVRC010000008.1 GCA_944358445.1 uncultured Bacilli bacterium | reverse complement strand
GAATAACAAGAGATTAATACAAATAGACAGATATTATCCAAGTAGTCAAATATGTAATGTTTGTAATTATCAAAATAAGGAAGTCAAAGATTTAAGTATAAGAAAATGGGAATGTCCAATATGTCATATAGAGCATGAACGTGATTATAATGCAGCAGTTAATATAATGTTTAAAGGTTTAGAAATATATATGAGAGGAATTGAACAATCTATTTAATCAATAAATTTTGACAAAAAAAATTAGGGTGGCAACCATCCGATACTGGTCTATGGAGAAGCCTTAGGTTTCTGTGAAGTAGAAAAAGCTTACCGTGAGGTAAGCTAATGCCAAAATTTATTTTGGTATTTTGTTCTTACTCCGTTTACTAAAAAATAGTAAGGAATCTTTTAACGAGAAAAGTATTAGTAAAAAGGAATATAAAAAATATCATAAGTTAGAAAAATCATCTTAATTTACTTATATATCAAAAGGTAAAAAATAAATTGTTTTGATTAATAATTCTGGTATAATATAGTCAATTTACAAAATGCAAGGATGTGAAAATATGAAGATATTCATTTATTTAGATGAAAGTGGTTCAATACATACGAATAGTCCTACGAAGTATTTTGCAGTAGGAGGGTATTTTACTTTTGCAGAAGATAAAAATAAAATTACTTCGAAATATAAAAAAATTAACAAAAAAATGAAAGATGAAAAAAATATACCTTTAGATAAAGAAATAAAGTCTTATAATATGAGTGACAATGATAAAATAAATATTTTTAATCAAATTCAGGATATAGATACTTTTTATGGAACAGTAAAAGTATTTGATAAAAATCAAATGAGAAAAGAAGTAGTTGAATCAAATATATTTTTTAATTATGCAGTTAAATTAGTGCTTAAAGACTGTATTATTCCTTTATTAAATTTGAATCAAATAAACGAAAGTATAGAGTTTGTAATAAGCATTGATAATAGAAATATTAGAGTAGGTGATTTAAATAATTTAGAAACATATTTAAAAACCGAATTTTGTTTAAGTAATTTTGATTTTAAAGTAACTTACTATGACTCAGTATACAATTATGGTATACAATTAGCTGATTTAATTGTTAATACATTTTATAATTCATATAAAGATAGAAAAATTGTCGAAAAAGTATTACCTTACTTAAAAGGAAAAAATTTTAGGGTTAGCTTATTTCCTGGAAGAAAAATTAAGGGTAGAATTACAAAAATTGAATATAATAATAATGAGAACATTTGACATTAACTGTGGTTTATGTTAGAATGTTCTTACAAGACCTGAGGCAGGTAGCTAAAAGCTAAGCGTATGTTAAGTACGCTGCCCCTCAGGCATTTTTATTTTTATCATAAAAGTATCAAAAAATAGTATTTTATAAAAAGTATTACATTGTTTAAATAATTATACATGATATACTAATATCTAGTAAACGGAATGTAGATATGTTCACAATTTGTTCACAAAATAACATCCTTTATAATATTGTTAATACTATAAATATAAAAAGCAATTTGACCTTATCTTGCATCATGAATACAAAATACTTAAAAAGATGTTAATATTATTGAATCATCCAATTTTCATATATTAACATTCATTTTACACAAAATAAAAAATATTAATAAAACCTTATTGCTTTTTTATCAAAATCATGATATATTAAAATTACTTAATAGGATAGTCACAAAAAGCACTAATAATTTTTAATCTGTGAATGCTTATTAAAAATTATTTTTCAGTAAATTTTTAGTAATTTACGATGCAAATTACAAATAGTTATGGTTATAATATGACTAATTTGTTCACATTTCTATCGTTTATCAAGCTATTAAGTAGTGTACGTACATGTGGAATCTTGATAACAACTATCATTATATCTGTCAGTATAAAGATGGTTAAATTTATCCACAAAAAAATAAGCTATTTGACAGGTAGCTTATTTTTTTTTATATTCTTATGCATAAATAGATTGAAGATAATTTCATAATAAGTTATAATTATTATAAGATACTAGATAATACCGCGTACGCCATAACATATTCTGATTCATATGAAATTGAAATAAGTATATTTGGTTTACTCTGATTTTGCATAATAACATAAGGTTTTCCATCAATATCATTTAGTATCTCAATAGAATTTAAATCGTGATTATATTTAGAAAGGGATTTTACAACCGCTTCTTTAGCTGCAAAACGTGAAGCCAAATAAGTAATATCATTTCTTTTACGATATTCATCAATTTCTCTTTCACTAAAGCAACGTTTTAAAAAAGCCGGAGTTGTTTCAATAATATTTTTAAATCTAGAAATAGATAAAATATCGCAACCAATTCCATTAATCATAATTAATCACCATTCTAAGTATATCACACATTTAAAGAAAGGAGAATGATTATGCGCAATGAAATATTAAACAAATTAATCGAAAAAACAGCCAAAGTAATGCGTGTAGATCCTTCTACACTTTCAGAAAACACCAATATCAAGACAGACTTAAATTTAAAGAGTCTAGAACTTGCAGGAATTATTTCTGAATTTGAAGAAGAATACGATTGCTATATAAAATATACAGAATTAATGCACGCAGAAACAATAGGAGAAGCTGCTGATGCAATTGCCAAAATGGTAGAATAAAAGAAAGAAGGGATTATATGAACGAAGAAAAAGAAAATAATATGGCACTGCCAAAAGAATTACCAAAAAGAGAAGAGAAAATAGAAAAAGTAACATATCCAGATGGTAGTACATGTGATGTTATTTTTTCAAAATTAACACAGCCAATTCCAAAAGAAGAATATATGAAATTACCAAGAGAAGAAATGGCTAATTACTGTATTGAAGTACCAGTAAATACAACAGAGTATTTTGTTGACGATGAAAAGAAAATACTTTGTTTGCAAGACCAACCAGTAAAAATGCGCGATGGGGTAACCATTTATGCAGATATTTATATGCCAAAAACAGCCATGGAAGAACCTGTACCACTAATTATTAGTTGGTCATTCTTTGGAAAACAGCCGTGGCATCAACCAGTACAAATATTTAGACCAATGGGTGTTCCAACAGGAGCTGTCTCAAAAGTTTGTAAATTTGAATCATCAGATCCAATGTTTTGGTGTTATCAAGGATATGCTGTCGCCAACGTTGATCCAAGAGGTATAGGAAATTCTGAAGGAGATCAACAACAATTTGGCACTCAAGAAGGTAGAGATGGATATGACTTTATTGAATGGGCAGCCACTCAAAAATGGTGTTCAGGAAAGGTTGGACTATTCGGTAATTCAGGTGTAGCAATGAGCCAGTGGAGAATAGCCGCTGAGAATCCCCCACACCTTACCTGTATTGCTCCATGGGAAGCAACTGGTGACCAGTATAGAGAAAGTCTTATGGAAGGAGGAATACCAGGATTATTTGGTGGCTCAATAGTAGTAGCTGCTCAAGGTAAAGGATTTATTGATAACACATTAGCAATGGCAAAAAAAGAACCGTATGTTACAAGCCCATATTGGCAAGATAAAATTCCACACTTTGAAAAAATTACAATCCCAACATATGTAACCTGTAACTGGAATCACTTCCACTTAAGAGGTTCATGGGAAGGATTTAACAAAATAAAATCAAGAAAAAAATGGATGAGATGCCACCAAGTATTTGAATGGCCAGATACTTATAATCCTAAATGGTTACAAGATTTAAAATTATTCTTTGATCGTTATTTAAAAGGAATTTATAATGGATGGGAATTAACACCAAAAATTAGAATGGAAGTTATGGATGCATATGAATATCCATATCAAACAGGTAGACCGGAAGAAGAATTTCCACTTGCAAGAACACAATATAAAAAATTATATTTAAATGCAGCAAACGGAAAATTAGGAGATGCACCTGTTAAAAATGAAGCAGAAGTAAGTTATGATGGACAAACTGGATTAACCACCTTTGATTATACATTTAGAAAAGATACAGAACTTACTGGATACATGAAATTACGTATGTGGGTTGAAGCTAGAGGTCATGATGATATGGATTTGTTTATCACGATAAAAAAATTATCTACTAAAGATGAAGAACTTCCAGTTACAATCTTTGGTACTGAAAGACATCCTGGAGCTTGGGGTAAATTAAGAGTATCAGCACGTCATTTAGATGAAGAAAAATCAACCGAATATCAACCTGTTCATACTCATGATAGAACTGAAAAATTAAAACCAGGCGAAATTGTCCCAGTCGACATTGAAATTTGGCCAATTAGTAGAATTTGGCATAAAGGTCAAAAATTAAGAGTTCAAGTGGCTGGAAGATATATTAGAGATGAATGGTTTGAACCATTAGTATGGTTCCCAGATAATAAAGGTGAGCACGTAATCCACACAGGAGGAAAATACGACTCATACCTATTAGTACCTGAAATTCCACCACGTTACGAAGATGGAGATTATATTTATAGATAATGGAAAAAACATTAATGAATAGAATATATGCTGAAGCTAAGGCTAACCCTAAAAAGGTAGCCTTTCCTGAAGCGAATAACCTAAAAATGCTTGAAGCTATGCTAGAAGTATCGAATAAAGGCTATGCAGAAGCAATTGTGGTTGGAAATGTGGATGAAGTAAAAAACTTAGTCAAAGAAAATAAAATTGATGATTCTAAATTTAAATATATTGATAATTTAGAAGAAACATACAGTAATGATGTTTTACAAAGATATTTAACATTACCAAATATTATTTATGGTGAAAAATCATTAGTAAGAAGAATGAAAGACCCATTAAATTTTGCACTTATGATGGAAGCTGTAGGGGATGTTGATGTAACCTTTGCTGGTATCAATAGTAGTACGGGTGAAATTATTTATGCTGCTCAAACAATAATTGGACTAGAAGATAATTTAGATACTATATCTAGTATTGGTATAGCTGAAATGCCTAATTATACATTTTCAAATGGTTCAAATATAATAGCAGTTGGAGATTGTGCTGTATGTCCAAACCCATCATCAAGTGAACTTGCTAGTATTGCTATAGCTGCATGTGATACTATGAAAGCAGTCACAGGTTTTGAACCAAAATGTGCTATGTTATCATACTCAACATGTGGATCAGGTAGTGGGGAACTAGTAGATAAAGTAGTAACTGCTGTTAAAATAGCAAAAGAAAAAAGACCAGACTTAAAAATCGATGGTGAATTTCAATTAGATAGTGCTATTATTCCAGAAGTAGCTGCAAAAAAAGTAAAAAGAGACAGTGACGTTGCAGGTGAAGCCAATATTTTGATTTTTCCAGATTTAAATGCTGGAAATATTGGAGTTAAATTAATCCAAAGATTTGCTGGTGCTGATGCTTATGGACCACTATTACAAGGATTCAAAAAAATCTGCTGCGACTGTTCAAGAGGAGCTCCAGTATCTGAAATGGTAGGAAATATTGCTATTTCTGTAGTTAGAGCAGGTGAAAAAGAAAATGCTAAAAAGTAAATATAAAATATTATCAATAAATCCAGGTAGTACTAGTACTAAAATTGGATTATTTGAAAATGAAAAAGTAATTTTTAAAACATCCATTGAACATACTCCAAAAGACTTAGAACCATATCCTGATATAAAAGATCAATATGATTTTAGACTAAAAACCGTTATTAAAACCTTAGAAAAAGAAAATATTGATATAAATGAGATAGATGCTTTTTCGGGTAGAGGAGGGTCATTAGAACCATGCCAAGGTGGTACATATTTAATAAATGAATTAATGTATAATGATGCCAAAAACATGAAAATAGTAAAACATCCATCAGCACTCGGTATTGTTATTGCTAAAAATTTAGGAGATAAATATGGAAAACCATCATTCTGCGTTAACCCACCAGATGTTGATGAATTTATCACAGAAGCTAGAATAACTGGAATTCCTGGAATATATAGAGAATCTAGAATTCACGCATTAAATCAAAAAGAAATTGCAATAAGATATGCAAAAAAAATAGAAAAAAATTACAAAGATTTAAATTTAATCATTTGTCATCTAGGGGGAGGAATTAGTATTGCTACCCATAGAAAAGGAAAAATGATTGACTGTAATGATATAGTTAATGGTGATGGACCAATGACTCCAAATAGAAGTGGATATATTCCGGCTAAAGCTGTTTTAAAAATGTGTATGGATAATAAGTATTCATTAGATCAAATCAAATCATTTATTAGTAAAAATGGAGGATTAATGGCTTGGCTAGGAACCAACGACATTAGAAAAGTCCACAAAATGATAGATAAAGGAAATCAAAAAGCAAAAATAATATTAGATGCTATGATATATCAAATAATCAAACAAATCGGAGCAATGTATGCATCACTAAAGGGGAATTGTTCTGCCATAATTTTAACAGGTGGAATATCAAATGATAAATATGTAAAAAATCAAATCAAATCTTACTGTAAAACCATGGCCAAAATCGTAACTATGCCAGGAGAATTTGAACTTGAAGCTTTAGCAGCAGGTGCAGTTCGAGTATTAAATGGAAAAGAAAAGCCAGTAATTTATACAGGAAAACCTGTATTTAAATCATTATAGGAGGAAACATGAAAACAAAAGATGTTGTAAAACAATTAGTTCCTGGGCTAGTTGTTGGATTTATTCTCGGTTTTGTTTTAATTACTGTAGTTGGAGTAGATACTAAAAATGAAGTACCCAACATTATTGGAGGAGTAATGAGTTGTGCTATTCCAACATTGTTAAATGGATTAATTGTCTTAAAAGGTACTGCTAAAGTATTAGATAGAAAATTATCAATCGGAAAAGCATTAATCAGAAATATACCTTATATTATAATATCAGCTATATTAGGTTTCTTATTTGCTTATGGATTTTTAATGACAGCCTTAGATATTGACCTAAGAACACTAGAGCCAATGGAAAATACTATTATATTTGCTTCATTAGGTGCAATAGTATCAACATTCTTAGCATATTTTGCACTAAAAAGCTACGAAAAATCAGTAAAATATACAAGAAGAGAGAAATAAAAAGCTAATAAAAAAGCTTTTTATTTTGAAAATATGCAAAAAAAATTAATAGCCATCATGACTTTAAGCATGTTCTTATTGTCATATATGGCATTAACTCCAATCGTAGCAAATATTTATAATAGTTTTCCTAACGAAAAATTAGAAAATATTCAAATGATAGTTACTCTAATACCATTATTTTCAGTTATAACAATGTTTTTATGTAATCCATTATCTAAAAAAATCAGCATGAAAAATATTGGTATTATAGGATTAGTTTTAATAACCTTAGGTGGCGCATTTACATATATTTTTCATAAATATATATGGGAAATATATTTGTCTAGCATCTTATTAGGATTAGGAATAGGATTAGTAAATGTAATTAGTTCAACCATGATATCATATTACTTTGAAGGAACAGAAAAAATGAAAGTTATGGGGTATCAATCAATATTTGTCAGTGTCGGTGGAACACTATTTTCATATTTTAGTGGACTTCTAGCAAATATAAATTGGCCATATTCATATCTATGCTTTTTTCTAGCACTTATAGTTATAGTAATTAATATAGCTTTTTTACCAAATGATAAATTACAAAAAGAAACGATAGCCAAAGAGCATTTACCTAAAAGAATTTATTTATTAGGTATTATATCAATCTTATTTTTTATCAGTATAAATGTTTTTAACACCAATATAGCCATTTTGTTAGAAAATTTAGGATATAAATCAGATACAAGTGGTTTAATTACAGCTATATACACATTAATTGGTTTGTTTGCAGGATTTATATTAAATAAAGTAGTAAAAACATTTAAAACAAATACACTAACTTTTGCCTGTTTACTAGCTGCTATAGGATTTTTCTTGATTGCCACTCAACAAATTGTGTTAATTTTTATAGGAGCTGCATTCTTAGGATTTGCTTTTGCTACACGTAATCCTGCTGGTATAACTTTTTCTGCTAATATGACAAGCGAAGCTAAAAGTGCCCTTGCAATAGCTATATTTAATGGCTGCGGACAATTCGGCTGTTTCTTATCTCCATATATTATCAATTATCTAAGTAATCTATTTAATTCTAATATTGTAACAACATTTATAGTATCAGGAATTTTTATGTTTATAGTAACAATTATTCATTTGTTATTAAACCCAATTAAAAAGGAAGATTTAGAATGATTATAAAAAGCAAAATAAAAATTGATGGTAAATATATATCATATATATACACCCACGAAAATAATGATCAATTAGCTATATTACTCCATGGATTTGGCTCAGATATGCATGAACAAGGAAACTTTGATATATTATCAAAAAAACTTTTAGAGAAAAATATTGACTCATTAAGATTTGATTACTTAGGTCATGGAAACTCAGAGGGCCACACAGAAGACTTAACCATAAATATTGCTATAAAAGAAACCTTAACTTTGTTAAAAAAATATTCGCATAAAAAAATAAACCTTGTTGGAGTTTCATATGGTGGAGGACTTGCATCTCTTCTCACAGAACATATACAAATTGAAAAAATAGTTTTATGGAGTCCATTGATAGATGCAAAAAATAATATATTAAAACCTCAAAACCATTTTTGTAAAGATTTTTTAGGTGAAGAAGCATTAAAACAAATAAAAGAAAAAGGCTATGCAATTTTTGGTAACACAAATGTTAAATTTAATATGAACACGTTTAATGATGCAAAAAAATATGATGCTAAAAAAGTTTTACAACAATTTAAAGGAAAAGTAAAAATCTTTCATGGGACATACGACTTAGTTGTTCCCTATAAACAATCAGTAGAATTAAAATCAAAAAATATCGATGTTGAATTAATCGAAAGAGCTACTCACTGTTTCTATGATAATTCAAATAAAAAAGTAATTGAAAAAACGGTTGAATTTTTAAAATAATAAAACTAATTAAATGTAGGTTTATAAATCGCCTACGTTTTTAATTGTAAAAATATCAACTTGTTTTAATATAAAAAAAAATGTATAATTAAATTGAAATGAGGGATAAAGTGAGAGATATAGTAAAAATACCATCTATAAACATTTTAAGGGTGATTATTATTTAGTATTAGATATAGCTATTCATTCAGAAACAGAAGAAGAATATGTAGTTTATAGAGCTTTATATGGTGACAACAAATTATATATAAGACCAAAAGATATGTTTTTATCAGAAGTAGATCATGAAAAATATCCAGAAGAAAAACAAAAATATAGATTTGAGAAAGTAAAAATAGATAGTGTTAAAGTAAAAAGGAAGTGAAACTTATGTTAAACATAATTTATAATAAAGTAAAAGATTTTAAAAAAAGATACCCATTAACAATTTCATGGAGACTAAAAGCTCATAGCAAAGTTGCTGCTGAACACGTTAATGATGATGAAGAAGTTTTATATGCATTTGCGGCTCAAAAATTACCAAGTGTATTTAATATTACCTCAACATATGTAATTGTCATTACAGATAAAAGAATTTTACTTGCACAAAAACGTTTAATTTTTGGATATTTTTATTACACAATTACACCAGACATGTTTAATGATTTAACTCTTAGAATGGGACTTTTCTGGGGAAAAGTAGTTATTGATACAGTAAAAGAAACTGTTATTTTAACTTTTATATCAAAAAATGCTTTAAGAGAAATAGAAACTGTAATTTCAAAATATATGATGCAAGAAAAAAGACAATATGAAAGCGAATTAACAGATGAAGAACATAATAGATTAAAAGATGAATTAAAAAATATTTCAAAACACGGAGAAAATTAGTCTCGTGAATTTTTAGACTAAATGCAGGTTTATGAAGAAACATTTAATTTACAAGACTTATTGCTACTTTGGAATATAAAAACGGAAATAAGTCTTTTAATTTCGCCTAATATTAGCTAGTATTACTTAAATTTTTGCATGACAAAATTAAGGAGGTTATTTCCGTTTTTCATACTAATTTCTGTTTTTTTAATATTATTAAAGCAATTGAATAATCATAGGATGTATATATTTATAGATAACAAACAAAGCCAGCTTTGTTTGTATTAAGTATTATAATCAATAAAATGTAAAAATCAAGGGTTTTATAAACTCACTGTCGTTCACCCTTGATTTTACATTTTATTGTACTATATTCAAACTTATTTCAGCTTTTTGCCATAAAACGGAATTTCAAATAAAAATCTACGGAGAAAATTAGTCTCCGTTTTATTGTGGACAAATATTTATCAATGTTTTATAATTATTATTAGGAGGGACTTATGAAGTATCTGTTTAAAACACTAATTGTATTTACTGTAGTTTTTTTTGCTTTAAAATTTATCTTATTCATGTTTGATACTGGTCATAATATAACTTATAATGTCGGAAATTTTAAAGTAAAAGAAGAATTAGAAACTAAAGAAAATAATAATTATTACTTTGAATTAGCACATGAAAAATTCAAAATAAACTTTCAAATAAACAAAAACTATAATAAAGCAGAAAAAGTAATAAATAAAATAGAATATAAAAAAATAGATGATTATCAATGTGTTTTACCAATTTTCAAAAACGGGCAAATATTAACCGATGTAATGTGCTTAAAAGATAATAATATAACTTATGCTCATGATTTAAACAATAAAAAAATAAAAGATTATTTAAATACTTTAAAAAAATACGGCTATAACACAAACGATTATAAAGACAACGCTAAAGCTATTAAACTTTCAAATACCCAAACAATATATGAAGATAACTTTTTAGAAAATCACTATATTGCTATGGAGACATATAAAGGATTAAATCTATTTAACGGAAAAAAAAGTAATGTTCAAATATTTGATAACGATGTATATACAAAACCAATTAGTTACTTCACAGATAAATATTACATAGTTGCAGACTATACAGCAGAGTATACATTTAAAATGTTTCATGTAATAAATATTATTAATGGAAATCAAATAGACATTAGAAGCTACGATGACATCTCATTTGACTCATATATTCAAGGAGCCGTTAATGATGATATATATTTATTTGATAAAGAAGCTTCTAAACAATACAAAATAAGTATAAAAAATGAAAGTGTTGAACTATTTCACGATAAAAATAATCTTCAGACATATAATGGAAAATGGGAAGATATCAGCTTAACAGAAGCTTTAGATGGAAAAATCTTTAACCCATATCAAACTAACGATGTAGAAGGTTATGACAAAGTAGATAAAGTTGGCAACTATTATTATATATATGAAAAAGAAAATGATTATTATAATGTTTATAGAGCCGACATTCAAAATAAAAAACAAAAAACATACTTATTTAAAACAACCGATTTAAATAGTGTAATCTATTTAGAAGATGCAATATATTATTTAAATGAAGACACCTTTTATTATCACTATAACTATGGAGAAAGAAGAGTCATCACTAATACAGAATTAGAATTCAATAAAGATTTATCATTCGGAGTATATAAAAAATAGGATTAAAACCTATTTTTTCTTTAAACCAAATTTAATATTTGGAAAAGCCTTAAATAACCTTCTAAACCATAAAGACTTTTCCATCAAAGTCTTTCTAACTTTTTTAGAAATCTCTTCAGTATAATCCTTACGTACAGAATCAACAGAAAATTTAAACTTTTGAATAATATTAAATGAAACACAAAAATCAATACAAGCTAAAACAATTAAAACAGATACCAATATACAAAATACAGATTCATTTATCATTAAAAAAAGTTTAATAAACAAAGGATTAAATACCTTAATTACAAGTAAACCAGCTATTCCAAACATACAAGAAGTAATTAAACACACCCTACCATTAATATTAAAAGGAAATTGTGAATAATCCCACCATCTTACCTTAAATATTTTTTCCATTACATAATTGACAATATATTCCAAAATAGTTCCAACAAACGCAGAAGATACAATTAGACTAAAAATACTATCATTTGGTTTTAAAAACAAAGTAATTAAAATGGCACCAGTACCCCAGATTGGTACTAAAGGTCCTACTAAAAAACCTCTATTAACAAGCTTACCTTCTACAAAAATAGTAAAGATAACCTCTATTATCCATCCCAAAAAAGAATAAACTAAAAATAATGCACATAAAGTTATAAATTCATAAAAGTCCAGCACAAATCCTCACCTATTACCATTTTACCTTATTTATTATATAAAGTCCAGTTCATAAATTATGAAAAATATACTATTTGTAGTATAATGAAATTGGAGTTGATAACATGTCAAAATTAGGATTAGTTCTTTCAGGCGGTGGCTCCAAAGGAGCTTATGAAATAGGTGTATATAAAGCTTTAAAAAAACTACATAAAAATATAGACATTGTAACAGGAACCTCAATAGGAGCTATAAATGGATTATTTATAGTTCAAAAAGACCTAAGAGGAGCTTTAAAACTATGGAAAAACATCAGTTTTAAAACCATATATAATGAAGATTCATTTCCAATTATGGAAGACGAAAAACTAAGTAAAATATACATGCAGTATGCTAAAAGTTTTATAAATGAAGGTGGATTGGATATTTATAAAATGAAAAGCCTCTTTGATAAATCTTTTAAACCATATAAATTTTATAACTCAAATATAGATTATGGCTTAGTAACTTATAACATTAGTCAAAATAAACCAGTATTAAAAATAAAAGAAGAACTCCCAAAAGAAAACATTAAAGATTATGTACTAGCTTCAGCCTCCTGTTATCCAGCATTTAAACCATACTTAATAGATGGAGAAATGTATATTGATGGCGGATATTATGACAACTTACCAATTAATTTAGCTATTGATTTAGGCGCTACAGAAATAATAGCTGTAGACTTAAGAGCAATAGGATTCAAAAAAAACGTCAAAAACAAAGCCGTAGATATAACCTATATTGTCCCACGTAATAAAATAGGCTCATTTTTAGTCTTTGATAAAAACCAAGCAAAAAAATCCATTAAATTAGGATATAATGATACAATGAAAACATTTGGAAAATTAGAAGGTAATTATTTCACCTTTAAAAAATATAATTTAATAAAAAATTATAATAAGTATGCTGAAAACTTCGAAGAAAAATTAAAAGAAATATTTAAAGTAAGTGACAATAAAATTTTAACTAAGATATTTGAAACAGATATATTCAAAGGTATTTTAAATAATAAAACATTATATAATAATTTTAATAACCTAATTGAAACAGCTGGTAAAATATTTAACTTTGATGAATCAACCATTTATAATATATATAGTTATAATAAAGGACTTTTAACAGCTCTTTCCAACACAGAGTTTATTAATTTAGAAGAAATTTCTATTAAAAATAAAAACTTAGAAAACTTTTTAGATAAACGAAAGATTGTCAAATATTTTTATAAACAAATTGAAGATAATAATATATCTTTTAAATATATTATACCATTTCCGAATGAATTTTTAGTAGCACTATATATTTATATAATAAAAAGCCCTCGAAGCTTTTATTAAAAACGAATAAAAAAAGAAGGAATGATTATGAAAAAACAAACAATTTTAACAGGAATAAGACCAACTGGACATCTCCATTTAGGACATTATTTTGGAGCTGGACAAAATTGGGTTAAATTACAAGATAAATTTGATACATATATAGAAATAGCTGATGTTCAGGCATTGACCGATAATTTTAATAATCCAGATAAAGTAAGAAAAAGCGTTAGAGATTTAGTAATTGATTTATTATCAATTGGCATTGATCCTAATAAAGCCACCTTGTTTATACAATCAACAATTCCAGAAATAGCTGAACTAACAGTTTTCTATTCTAATTTAGTAACTATAGCCAGACTAGAAAGAAACCCAACTGTGAAAACTGAAATAAAGCAAAAAAAAGAATTATTTGGTGAAAAAGGAGAAAGTATTACGTATGGATTTCTAGGATACCCCGTAAGTCAAGCCGCAGATATTACTGCATTTAATGGCAAATTAGTCCCAGTAGGTGAAGACCAACTTCCTTTACTAGAACAATGCCGTGAAATAGTTCATAAATTTAATAGTATATATGGGGAAACCTTAATAGAGCCTGAAGCCTACTTAAGCAAAGTGCCAAGAATCAAAGGATTAGATGGCAATGAAAAAATGGGAAAAAGTTTAGGAAATGCAATATTTTTAGCAGACGATGAAGAAAAAGTCAAGAAAAAAATCATGGGAGCAGTAACCGATCCAAATAAAATAAAAATTGATGATAAAGCCAACCCTGATATTTGCATGGTTTATTATTATCACAAATTAATAGGCAATGATAATTTAGATATAGTGTGTAAAGAATGCAAGGCTGGAAAAAGAGGATGTGTTGCCTGTAAAAAAGAACTAATAAATAAAATGTTAGAATTTTTAAAGCCAATTGCTGAAAAAAGAAAATACTATGAAAAGCACACTGAACTAGTAGACGAAATTTTAAAAGAAGGTACTAAAAAAGCAAAAAAAGTTGCTGAGACAACCATAAAAAAAGTAAAAACAAATATGAAAATCAACTATTTTGATTAAGCACTAAAAAGTGCTTTTTTCTATACTAATATTAAAATAATCACAAAAATGTTCATCAAAAAAGAAAGCGTTAAGCTTTCTTAAACTCCTTCGACAGTTGTATCATTCAAACATTTTAAAGCACATACACAGTCCAAATTTATTGTAAAAAATGAATTAGTTGCTACATAAGGCATAGTTGGAGATGTTACTGGGTCAGTGTTAGCAGCAAGTACTCTGAAGGTTGCACAATTACCGTCTATTTTTTCTACTCTAAATACGCTTGAACATGTTGCTCCAACAGAAGCACAGTCAATATTTTCTTTAGTTGTTGGCATACTCCAAGGTGTACCATTACCAGCACACGTATAAAGCATAACAGGTCTAGTATTTAACCCTAAAGTAGCAACAGTGTTTCCTAAAAAGCCACGATCACAAGTATCTAAACAAGTATCGGGACACTGTGCGTTACACTGTAAAATATTAATTACTGTAAGTATTTCTGCAATACATGAACTGTCATTAGAATTATTACACATATAATCCACCCCTTCTTTATTCTCAATATAACATATTCAAAAATAAAAATAAGGTATCACCAAAAACCCAAATATTCAAATTAAAGTAATTGTCTAAAAACTATTTTCATAAAATTAATTGAGGTGCATATCATGAAAAATGCGATTAACTATTACTATAGCCTATATCCAAATAACATTCATCAAAACGAAAAAGGATATTATTTTATAATAAATCAAACTAGATATGTTTTTACAAAATATAAAGATAATCCTAATGATATCCAAAAAATTTATGATATGCATATCAGCCTTTTAAACCAAAATATTTACATTCACCCAATCATTTTAAATAATCAAAATCAAATATTGACATTTATAAATGATGAACCATATATATTAATGATTACCTTATACTATGAAAGCAAAATAAATGTAAATGATATAAAATATTTTAATCAAATACATGTTAATACTTCACATTACCCAAACTGGGGAGAACTTTGGGCCCAAAAGAATGATTATCTAGAATATCAAATAAGTATGTTAGGAAAAAAACATCCGTTAATTACAGAAAGTTTCAGCTATTATATAGGATTAGGCGAAACAGCTATTCAACTAGTCAATTCATTAGAAAAAACCAATATTAATTTGGTTTATTCCCATAAAAGAATTAATGCAGATGACAAACAATATGACTTATATAATCCATTAAATTTAATAGTAGATTATAAAGTAAGAGATATAGCGGAATATTTAAAAAGTCGTTTTTTCAATGGTGAAAACATTATGGATGACCTCACCCATTATTTAAATAATGTAAGATTAAGTACTTATGAATATTATCTTTTTTTAGTTCGTCTTATTTATCCAACATATTATTTTGACTTATATGAAGAAATAATAACAGATAGAAAAGAAGATGAAGAAATAAAAAAAATCACCAATAAAGTAGATGATTTTGAAAAAATAATAAAAAAAGTATATAATTATTATAAAACATTTTTACCAATATCTAAGATAGAATGGTTAGAATAAATCAAACCAGATTAACAACTTCTTTAACTTCCGGAACTTCTTCCTTGATTGCCATTTCAATGCCATCTTTTAAAGTATAATCAATAAGTGCACACCCCGCACAAGCACCAAGCATTTTGATATAAACTATATTATCTTCATATTTAACAAACTCGATATCTCCACCATCACCAATCAGATATGGTCTAAGTTTATTTATAATTTCTATAATTTTTTCTTCATTAGTCATTTTAATCACCAAATTAATTATATACTAAATAATTGTTAAGGTAAACTTTTTAAATAAAAAAAAATATGTTATAATAACTAGTGAGGTGTTATTATGACCAAATATGTGAAGGGAAAAATAGTAAAAGGCACAGTAACTTGCATAGAGCCATATGGAGCATTTATGTCTTTTGATGAATATTATACAGGCTTAATTCATATATCAGAAATATCAAAAGGTTTTGTTAAAGATATTCATGATTTTGTTAATATAGGTGACCATATATATGTAGAAATATTAGATGTAGATGATGAAGAAGCACATTTAAAACTAAGTATTAAAAATATTAACTATAAAATTAATGGAAAACCTAAACATAGAAAAATTATTGAAACACCTCATGGTTTCACAACTTTAAGTAAAAAATTACCCCTTTGGATAAATAATCAGTTAAAAAAACAAAAAAATAGAGAAAATAGTATTGACAAATAATCATATAAATAATATAATCATAGTTGTCTAGGGAGTGAAATCGGGCGCTTAGCTCAGTTGGTTAGAGCACCTGCCTTACAAGCAGGGGGTCATAGGTTCGAGTCCTATAGCGCCCACCATTTTTTTTGCCGGAATAGCTCAATTGGTAGAGCAACTGACTTGTAATCAGTAGGTTGTGGGTTCAAGTCCTATTTCCGGCACCATTTTATATTGCCTCGTAGCCAAGTGGTAAGGCATCGCACTCTGAATGCGACATTCGCTAGTTCGAATCCAGCCGAGGCAACCAATTAAAAAATAATAACCTTTAAATTGTTACTTGGAGAGGTAGCGAAGTGGTTAAACGCGGCAGACTGTAAATCTGTTCCTTCGGGTTCGATGGTTCGAATCCATCTCTCTCCACCACTTTTATTGCCTCGTAGCCAAGCGGTAAGGCACCACACTTTGACTGTGGCATTCGCTAGTTCGAATCTAGCCGAGGCAACCACATGGTCTGTTAGCTCAGTCGGTAGAGCATTTGACTTTTAATCAAAGGGTCCCGGGTTCGAATCCCGGACAGGCCACCATTTTAGTTATTTAAGTCTACTAAGACTTTTAATGCCTGAGTGGCGAAATAGGTAGACGCACAGGACTTAAAATCCTGCGGGAGTCAAATCCCGTGCCGGTTCAAGTCCGGCCTCAGGCACCACATGGAGAAATACCCAAGTCTGGTTGAAGGGACCGGTCTTGAAAACCGGGAGGTCGGAAACGGCGCGGGGGTTCGAATCCCTCTTTCTCCGCCATTTAATTTATATCGCGGGATGGAGCAGTTTGGTAGCTCGTCGGGCTCATAACCCGAAGGTCGTTGGTTCAAATCCAGCTCCCGCAACCATGGTTCCGTAGTGTAGCGGTTATCACGTCTGCCTGTCACGCAGAAGATCGCGGGTTCAATTCCCGTCGGAACCGCCATTTATGGTTTCGTAGCTCAGTCGGTAGAGCAAGGGACTGAAAATCCCTGTGTCGGCAGTTCGATTCTGTCCGAAACCACCACTTGAAAAAACACCGTTGATTTTCAACGGTTTTAAAAAACAATACGAAAATTTAAATTATATGTTATTTAATATTAAATTATTGCATAATATTAAGTAAAACAATTGAGCTTGACTATAATAAAAGTTTATGGTAAGATACTCTCGTATCACTTATTAATATAATTAAAAACGTGCGCCCATAGCTCAATTGGATAGAGCGTTTGACTACGGATCAAAAGGTTGCGGGTTCGACTCCTACTGGGCGCGCCATTATATCGGGAAATAGTTCAACTTGGTAGAGCACCTGGTTTGGGACCAGGGGGTTGCAGGTTCAAATCCTGTTTTCCCGACCATTTAGTTTATAATCCCTTATTTTATAAGGGTTTTATAATATAAACGATACTTAATCCCTTAAAATGCCCTTATTTCTATATTATTAAGGGGTTACATTTTATTAAGTCATTAATCATATTGATGGCTTTGTCCTCATCACGAGGCATTAAATGTGAGTAAGTGTTAAGTGTCATATTTATATCGGAGTGTCCAAGTCTTTGGGAAATGACTGTAATTGGAACTCCAAATGACAGTAATAAGGATGCATGGCTATGTCTTAAATCATGTATTCTTATTTTTTTTACACCTGCTAATGCACAATATTTATCTTTTTTCCTACCAATTGTTGTAGGAGCAAAAGGTTTAATACCACCAAATATATACCAGTCATCATTAAAACCCTCAAATTTTTTATAACTTTCTTTTAATTCATTCAGTAAACCTACTAAATGACTATCAATTTTAATTTTCCTAATGGAACTTTTTGTTTTTGGAGTATTAATGATATATTGACCGTTTTCTTGTTCTTTTGATATAGTTTTATATATATCTAAATAATTATCTTTAAAGTCTTTCCAAGTTAGTGCTAAACATTCTCCTTGCCTTAAACCAGTAAAATATAATGTTTCAAAGAATATTTGATAATGTTTTTCTTTGACAACTTGAATAAATTTCTTAAATTCTTCATAAGTCCAAAAGCCCACTTTTTTAGGTAACTCTGTCTTTTTAACAAAATTTCCAACATTATTAGCTATATTTACTTTTAAACCATGAAATTTTTTGGCATAGTTTAATACAGTAACCATAGAGGAATGTAAACTAGAATTATAATCATGACTAAAATGCTTTTTCTCAATTTCTTGTTGCCATTTTGTATAAATACTAACGTTTATTGATTTTACTTTATATTTTTTAAAATATGGTATTATATGATTATTAAATTTACTAACAGTCTTTCTATATGACTGCTTTTTAAGTTTTAATTTTATATATTTATCATAATCTTCCCACAGTTCCATAAAGCTAATCGTACATTCTTTTTCATCTGACGTACATAGTTCACTTTCAGCGGTTGTTGCTTCTTTTTTAGTTTTAAAACCATGTTTTTCAAATTGTTTATGATTTCCATATACATCATCAGCATAAGCCCTATAATACCATTTCTTCGTTTTCTTATCTTGATATACCGGCATAATTATTAGTCCTGTTATTGGCTAGATTAAATTTTTGCTCATTTATTGCCATTTGTGTGATATATTCTAAATCTAAATTTAGATATTCTAGTAAATTTTTCATTGGAACCACTATTGTTTTTCCTTCTGGAAGTTTTTTACCACTATCGATAATATCATTTTTAATATTATCTCTAATATTTTCAGCTGCCTTTCTACCACACTGTGCTATTAACTGAATTTCTTTTAAACTAGCCCAAGCATGATTTATAACATTATATAGCTCACCATAGGACATATTTCACCTCCTTTCTCTAGTACATTTTATCATTTTTTAATACATAGTATAAATTAATTTAAACTTATAGCTTAAATTTTGACGGTTTTAGTGTTACCGACAACTCCCTTTTAGGATGTATACATACTTTTTAGGCAATGTATCTAAGGAGGGTTTTAGCTAACCCACAACTCCTAATATGAATTAGGATGATTTTTTGTTTAACGTGTACTTCCCGTTCCCAGCAAACCCTGGGCCAGTCTGACCGTAAGCACACTATTCGGTTTTCAAAGATCATTTTTTAGGTTACAATCGAACTCTAGTGCAACCTATAAGTTGAGTATATAACATAAATACGGCTTTGTCAACTAAAAAGTTGCAAAAGTCATCATTCTGCACCAAATTGGTTGAAAAAATACAAAATATATGCTATATTTATAGCAGAGAGGAGTATTCTTATGTATGAAACAGTTGGTCAAATGATAGCCAAAGCTAGAGAAGCAAAAGGTTTATCAAAAAGGGAATTATCAAGATTAGCTAATATTAGTGATACTGAATTAGCGAGAATTGAAAGTGGAAAACGGGAAATGCCAAATCCTAAAACACTCCGAAAAATAAGCCAATACATTGATGTTAATTATAATGATTTAATGTATGCTGCAGGTTTAGGCTTTCAAGTAAGTCTATTAAATCCTTTTATTAAAAGTTTCTATTCTAATTTAAAAGGGGAAGAATTAAATGCGGCTGAAATAAATGTATTAGGTAGTATAGAAAATAACAAAAAATTAATTGAATCGTGTGAAGAAAATTTAAAAAAAGAAAATATAACGGATAAAGAAAGGGAACTATTATTAAATACCATAGAAGATACAAAATACCAAATTAATACTTCAAATGAAATAATTAAATTAATACAAAGTATCAAAGTAAAGGAGAGAAATAAAAATGCGAAAAACTAAAGTTTTAAATGTTTTATTAATAATCACTAATATTCTAAATATACTATTTTTAATTTTAAGTGGAATTGCTGATAACAATAATATGTTTGATTATTATTGGTTTACAACACCGTTAATTTTAATATTTTTAGTATTAATTATAAATGAATGGAGTAAAGAAGGACTAAACTCCGATATTAATAAATCAAAAATTATTAATAGATCATTTTCAGATATTACAACTATAATTGTAGTAATATTTGGACTTATCTTTTTAATTCTTATGTTTTTTAATAGTGTTGAAAAAGGTATTATAAATAATTTGTATGTAATGATAGGCTTTACAATAATAACAACAATAGCAGAAATATTTACCTATGTTAGTATTAGTGGTGCTAGGAAAGAAACCATAGAATTACTTAAACAACAACATAATATTAAATAAAAAAGACGTGGCACGTTTTGTTGAAACTATGTTTCAATGAAAGTGGCGATAGTGTTTTTTTGCAATATAAAAAACAACACATTACCTTAATTGATAAATGTGTTGTTTTGGGTTTCCAAAGGGAAAACCCTTTGGCACACATCGTTATTGGCTAAGCCAATATCGTAGTGTGTTACTAACTTGGTTAAAAGTTAGTTTTTTTAAGCATTTAAAATATGATCAACTTGAGAATTTAAAAGTGATGCAATTTCATGTGAAATGAAAACATTACTGCAGCTACTTCCACTACCGCAATTACAATTACAAGCACCACAATTACAAGTAGAAGCCATAGAATTAGAAGCTCTAAACTTTTTGTTTTTAGCACTAATTTTTGCTATTTTCATTATAATCTCCTCCTTTCCACAATTTTATCACAGCAATATCTTAAAAGTCAATTTTGTGAATTTAAATTATCTTCATACACTTCTTTTAAAATGTTTTTTAACATTCCTTTAGTATATATACAAAATGGTTTATCAATTTCTTTTTCATTACCAAATAAATCCTTTGCTTGCATAGCACAGCCACCACCACATATGTATATTGCGGGACATCGTAAGCATTTTTTCTTATTTAATGTAATATTATTAGACCATTTTATATATTCAGCATTATCAAATAAATCGGAAAATGATTGAATTTGATTAATATTTGGCAAAATTTTTCTTTTGTAATTCCAATAACCATGACATATTTCAATGTCGCCATTTGGACATATTGTAATTTGATTTCCACCAACTGCTCCACAATCACTAAATTTAAATACCCGATTGTAAAATGAATCATATTTTCTATTTATTCTATCTTCATTAAATCCTTCATCAAAAAGTTTTTTGTTGGATTTATAAATAAATTTAGTTGCTTTTTTATAATAATCTTTCCACGCATCTGTTTTTGTTGTAAAATGTAATAAATTATAGCTAATATTATATACTCCTAGTTTAGAAATCCAATCTAGAAAATATTCCTCGTTTTCAAGAAATATTGGAGCAATAGTTATTGATAACCCAAAGTCAACTTTTTTGGACTTTAATAAATCTATTTTCTTTAAAACAGCATCATATACACTATTATTACCATTTTTAAATATCCTATTTTCATCAGTAATTTCTTTTGGACCATCAATAGAAATTCCTAAAGAGATATTATTTTCTTTGATAAAATCCGCAATTTTATCAGTTATAAGTATTCCATTTGATACCATAGAAAATTGAATATTGTAATTATGTTTTTTAACATATTCAACGCCTACTTTAATTAAATCAAAGTTGAGTAATGGCTCAGCACCATAAAGAAAAATCGTTCCTTTATCACCAATTTCTTCTAAATGTTTATTAAACAATTCAATAGCATTAATTAAAGTTCCTTCGTCCATTTTTACAGGTTTATCATTAAGTTTACCTATAAAACAGTATTTACATTTTAAATTACACGTATTGGTAGGAATTATATACATTATAGTTATATGTTCTTTCATGAATTGTTCACGAGCCATTTTTAATGTGTTTAACAATTTCACATCAGTATCCTTATTTTCAATAATTATTCCTGCCTTTATAAATTCAGTTTTTTCTTCATCTGTTAAATTATCTACATTACCATTCAAAATATCGTTACATTGTTTTTCATTAACAAATATAGGTAACATAACCAAATTGTTGAATATTGCATATACATCATTTTTAATTTTTACTTTACTTACATATTTAGAAATCATAATTCTTCTCCATTCATAATATATATCATTAAATCTATTGTTATTTTTTCAGGAATCTTAAATACTTTATCGTTGTACATTGGCGACATTTTTAATAATAGTTTAAAATCATCTTTAGTAATTGGGTAAGTGTTTAAAATATGCTCTTTTTTTACTACTTTAAAGTTTTTATTCAAGTTTTGCTCCACTTCTACATCTTTATCATACGTAGAAATATTTGTAGCAGATCTCATTTCTTTTAAATAATCTTTTCCTGGAGCAACTTTAACAAATATACCATTCTTTTTTAACAATCTTTTTATTTCTGACTGATTATATGGGGATAATATATCAATAATTAAATCAATAGAATTATCTTTAATAGGAACATTATTGACATCTGCCACAAAATAAAATCTAACATCAGAATTGTAATAACTAGCCATATCAATAGCTGTTTTGGAATAATCAAATCCGTAATACACATAATTTAGTTTTAATGAATTTAATATATTCATTGTATGAGCACCCTCGCCACAGCCTAAATCTATAATATTTATTTTTTTATCAAAATTCTGGTTTATAATATTAACTATTTTATTATACAAATCTTTATAATACATTTTTTGAATAAATTTTCTTCTATTTGAAAATAATTCATAATTATATATTTTACTTTCTTTAATATGATTATGTGAAACAAGGGTAGTAATACCTTTTTTTGAAATATCATAAGTATGTTTATTTTTACACACTAATGAATGATCATTTAAAATTAATCTTTCTTTACAAATAGGACAAATTAATAAATCATCATTTTTTAAAAAATTTTTACTATAATCAAATTTACTTAACATTAATCACCACGACCCAAAAATATTTTATCATGCAGCATTTTATAGTGTCAAACCCAAAAATTAACTAAAAAATTAATTTATTGTTATATATACTACCATTTTCAATTTTAATTTTCAATAATTTTATAACAATTTAATATATTTTAGTTATTTGTAAGATAGATTTCGTACTTTATCTACTTGTAATAGGTTCTGTTTTATATCTTCATTATCAATATAACTATCATAAAACAACTCATCAGGTTTCATATTAAAAGCACGAGCAATTAATAAAGCATTTTTATATGATAATCGCCTTTTATTATTTATAATCTGCCATACAAAAGGTTTAGAACACCCTAAAGCATTTGCTATATATTCATAGGTGTATTTCTTTTCTTTCATAATAGATTTTAATAATTGAAAATTAACATTCAATCAGTTTACCTCCTTTCTAAAAAAGGTAGTTATTAGTCATATATGACGTCGACGTTATACAAATAAAAAAGTACAATTTAATTAGTCGTATATGACTTGTAAATAACGCACAAAATAACATGAAAGGTAGGTAATACTTCCATGAATAAAATTACAAATCAAGATAGAGTATATGTAGCTCGTAATCTTGTACATTACAGAAAAGTCAAAGGGTGGACTCAAGAACAACTAGCTTTTGAAGCTCATACGACGAATAAATGTATTAGCGATTTAGAACTTGCTAAAAGAAACGTAAAACTAGATACAATTTCTAAAGTCGCTAAAGCATTAGATGTACAACTATCAGACTTAACAAAAATAAACTAATTACTACCTAATTACATTATATCAGATTTATTAAAAGTAGTAATTTTTTTATTGCAAAATGTATAAAAATTATATCTATCTAATTAGTCATATATGACGTCGACGCAACGCAAATTAAAAAGTACAATTTAACTAGTCATATAAGACTAAAATAACGCACGAAATAATGTGAAAGGTAGGTATTTTTACATGGCAAAATTAACAAATCAAGACAGAATATATATAGCTCGTAACATTTTGCATTATAGGAAAAGTAAAGGGTGGACGCAAGAACAATTAGCCTTTGAATCCAACTCAACAAATAAATGTATTAGCGATCTAGAACTTGCTAAAAGAAATGCGACAATAGATACAGTATCCAAAGTAGCTAAAGCTCTTGGTCAAAACTTATCAACAATATCAAAGCCAGTAAAATAATTCTACTGGCTTTAATCTTATAAACTAAAATCATCTTTATCATATTCCATATTCATTTGATTATAATAACTAATATCTGCATAATCAAACAATTCTTTTTCACTATCAGTATCTTTAGCAATATCATAAATATCATTACTATCAAAGTCTTTATTGTCATAATAATCTTTTATTTCTTCATTTGTGACTTTTTGAACTTCTTTATTACCGATTATGAGTAAATGTCTAAAAAACTGCTTTATAGCCTTAAAAATGGCTTTTAAATAAGAGATAAGTTTTTTATTTTCTTGTTTCAATTTTTCATTTCTATTACGCAAATATTTAACTCCTTTTTTAATATTATCATTTTCTTTTTGAAGATATTGATAACTTTGGGTATATGTATCAACTTCATTATATACTTTCTTTAAGGCAGGTTGAATTTCCATAATTTTTTTGCTTTCAGAAATAACCTTATTCATACTGTCGAATGTATCTTTTTTGATTTTAACATATTCTTTATCAAATAAAGTTTCTTTATTAGTTTTCATTTTATTATCTAAATCGCCAATGGCAGTTTCTAATCGTTCATTCCTAATATCTAATTTTTGATTTAATTTTCTAGTAATTTTTTTATATTCTTTAATGTTAATATGCTTGTTATCACTATTTTTGATACCCCTTTCTAAATCAAAACCTTTATCAGTTAGTCTTTTATGGTATTTGTCTTGTAGTTCGCTTAAATGTATCTTATCTTTAATATAAGCCTTTTTTGAAATGGTATATTTTTCACGTTTTGCTCTTTTGTCATATTTCCTAATCAAAGGTACTACCACACAATGAATATGTGGGGTTTTTTCGTCCATGTGAACAACAGAGTGTAGTACTTGCTCTTTAGTATAACCTAAATCTTTATATACAAACTCCATACAAGTATCAGCCCATTTTTTAATATCATCTTTGCTCATTCCTTTAAAAAAATGGCTAGTTGCTGTAAATAATAGTTCATCAGCTACTACATTTTTAGAACGATCAAGCATTTGTTTAAAAGTTCGTTTCCTATCGGCTCTTTCATGTTTCATTCTTTCATCATGTTCTTTTTTATATTCTTTAGTAAGTTCATAAAACCCTTTAACATATTTTTCATTTAAAGGTACTAATTGAATATTATTTTTAGATAATTCTAATTTTATATTAGGGTTACTATTATATGCTTTTTTCTCACGTTTATTGTGTGAACCAATTTGAGCTAAATCAGATAGGGTATATATTGGTTCACTTCTAAAGATTGCATAATTTAAACTCATTTATCTACCTCTCTTTCTATTTTTTAAACAAAAAAACACCGTATAGGTGCAAATGAATAGTTATATATCTTTTTCGGTTAAAACTCCGTTTTTTTCGGACAACAATTTTATTACATCCTCCGTGTTAATCTCCTTTTTTAAATATTTTTCATATAATTTCAATAAAATATTAGTTTCTATTATTAATGCATTATTTCGTTTAGCTAAATCTATCTGATTTTGATGAACTTCATTTCTTTCTGAAATTTTCTTATTTCTTTGATGATTTATAATCAATAACCCTTTTATATTTTCGGTAATATTCATTTTATTAATTTTATCAAAGTAATTTTGCACGTGTACATCTAGCTGTGAAACATTTTTATTTGAAATAGCTTGAGAAATTCCTTTTATTTCTCCAATAAATGTAATGTTATCTTTCTTAATAAGAAAATCTTCTTTTTTCTCATCCACAAATTCTGAAGAGTCATTATCCAACAAGTCATCTAACATTTTCATTACCACTTTAACCAGTTCATCGCCAGTCTCATACAGAACTTTTTTATATTCATTGTTTTGCTCTAATTCAATATCTAACTTTGAAATTTCATCATTTATTTTTTCTATTTCATTAATTTTTTCAAGCTTTATTTTCTTTAATTGCTCATCGTTATAAAAATTCAATTCAGATACCCAATCAGGAATTATCATATTTTGTTTTTCATCTGGAAATATATAGGATAGAAAATTACTTATATGTTGTGGACTTTCAAAAATATTTAATGTTGTTAAAATAATATTATTTAGTTTAATAGTAGTAATTTTATTACTACCATTGGAGTCTGTTAAGATAGAAAAATCAACCAAATCTGTTTTATCAAAATTAAAGTCAGATTTAAAACCTAAATTGTTAATAATAGTGGTATTTTTACTATACGAAATTTTAACGCAGTTAAACTCAAATAAATTTTTTTCAATAATTTTGAGCCACGTTGGAATTATATCTTTCATTTTAATGCTTTCACGATAAGTTCCATTAAAACTTTTTTCATAACTATATGTACAATTTTGGGGTAAAACAATTACAACGTCAGATTTTTTTACATTGCTTAGTTCAACGGACAATGTCTTTAAATCTGAAATATTATTTAAATTACCCAATTTATTTCCTTTCCACATTTTTTCATTAGACAAATCAATAATGTTAGTGTCATAATTGTCAAATGATTCAAATTCTTTTAGTTCTGATATTTTATATCTTTTTTTAAAATTCAAAAGGTCATTGGCATTGTATGTTATTATTTGTTGCATTATATATCACTTCCTAAATATTTAATCTTTTTTAAATAAAACATTATCTATTATAACAAAGAAGACTATATTTTAAAAGGTATGAAACAGAGTTCATACCTCAAAATATTTAATAATCTAATTCAACTACATTATTTATTTTTTCTAAATTATTAATTAGTGATCTTTTAAAATAAGCAAATTTATTAATAATAGGTTTATTATCCTCATCTAAACCTTTGTTATTATTCCATTTATCGGCGATATAGCCACAAACTTTAGCTACATCATAATAATTATAGTATTTTTGCATATCACAGAGTAAATCATAATATGCAGGTACATTAATATCGCTTTCTTCTATAAAATTTCTATTAATTAATTCTCTAATTAAATGAAAATTTTGTTTATCCTTTTTATCTTTGTTATTAGTATTTATTTGTATGTGATTTTCCGTATGCGGATTAACCGTATGCAGAAAACCTATATACGGTTGAACTAGAGGCTTTTCATAAATAGTGTAATCATATTCAAATTGTCCATTACTTTTTTGATGTCTAGTTCTTATTAGGTAATGATTTTGCTCTAATTCTTTTAAAGCAGACCTTATAGCACTAATATTTTCTTTACTAATCGCTACTAAACCATTCATGGAATAGTCCCAGTCATCTGGTAAACTTAACATAAATGAAAGTAGACCTTTAGCTTTATAAGTTAAATTTTTATCTTTTAAATGATAATTAGACATTACTGTATAATTATCGTTCTTATTTATTCTGAATACTGACATTTTATTACCTCCCTTATTTTCCCCTTAAAAATTTTGAAAATAAGGTAAATCATTAGCATTTTGTAGCATTCAAGTACATTTAACTCCTTGAAAAATAAAGGGAAGTGAAACATATATAAAATGGTACGTTATCCTGTTTTCCCGACCATTTAGAAATTACCCTTGTTTACCAAGGGTTTTATTATATATAAATTTATTTATAAAAAATTCCTAATTTAATGACTAGGAATTTTTTATTTTCGTTCGATATCGATAATATCAGTTAATGGAATAAGCTCATTATCTATTGTAATCAAATGAGTAGCATTCTTTCCAACAATTCTTTTAGTAACAGTGCCACTTTTTAAAGTTAATTTAACATCGGCCTTATAAATATAATTTGACGAATTAAATATTTCATTTATTTTCTGATTAATGTTTTTTCCATTTAACTTAGGAGTATCCACTGTTCTATCATCTTGATTGTTCTTTCCGTAAGAATAATATACATTCTCATTGTTACCAGCGTTTCCCTCTACCTTATTCGCAAAAACCTTTGGTAATTTCTTTTCCATCTTATCACCTCTAATTAATAATATGAATTAAAATTTATAACTTGCTAAAAAAAGTATTAATTTTTTTAGTCATCATAGTTCCAATTAAAAATAGACAAACACCAATAATTATCTCTAAAATAGAAAATCCGTGACTGAAAGTATCTTCTAACATAATTACTAAAGATGAAATCATAAATCCCAATACGCCAGTATATGCCAAAGACTTATGATTATTAAATAAATAAGATATTAATTTTGAAATCATAATCGTACTAATAATAAATCCACTTAAGAACAAACACAAAGTAAAAAAATCTATACTAAAATTTGTCATACCTTCAAAAATACCAAGCAAGTTTTCATACCAACCTAAAGCTATAAAAATAGCTGTACCACTAATTCCAGGAATAATTGTAGTTGCAGATTCAATTATACCAATTAAAAAATAGACAAAGTTATCATGAATTACATTCCCATTTCCACCTTGAATGTTAACCAAATAATAAAGAATAGAAAAACAGCATATAAAAGTTATTAAACTTTTAGCACTCATTCTTTTTGTTTTGATTTTATTAGTAATTTCTGAAATTCCACCAAATATTAAACCAACAAATAGTAACATAGTTGGAAGATAAAATATTTCTAGACACCACTTTACAACTTTACATAATAAGCCAATTCCTAAAGCTGCCCCAATTAATAAACAGACTAAGAACTTCAAATCATTAAAGTTTAACTTAGTAGGTCTAGACATTATATTAACAAGCCGTTCATAAACTCCAAAAGAAATAGCAATTATAGCTCCACTCACCCCAGGAATAATTTTTGCTACTCCTATAATAAAGCCCTTACATATTAACATTATATATTTCATACTAAAATATATAAATTAATAAATCAAATATTACAATTTAATCAAATAAACAAAATAAATATACGTTCAAACAAAAAAAATAATCTTTGTCATAAAAAGGCAAACATTCAAACAAATAAAATATTATATATATACTATTATGATATATTTTATTTACCGTAGGTAATATTTTAGCAAGAAAGGATAAATGTTAATGGATAATGATAAACTACTTTCATCATTAAGTGAACACATTGCATATTGGTATACAAGTGTAAAAGGAGAAAAAGAAATAATTTTCCCCATCAATAATGTTACTAAAGAAAAAGCAAATCAACTATTTATGGATAGATATTATGAAGCTGATGTAATTATCAGCGAAAAAGGTGAGATATATAAAATATCTAAAGAAATATGTTGTCAAAGTAATATATGGTCATATTTTTATTATCTAGATGATATGAAAAAGAACTATCGCTTAAAAAGAATATGTAAAGAAATATTACCATATGATTTAAAATCTACAAATGAAGATAAATTTAATCAAATTGTAAAAATTAAAATCCCGTGCAAAGTTGTTACAATAAAATTAGATAAAAATGAAATAAATCAAGTAAAAGAATTAATCAAACCATATTTAAAATGCTTTACATATATAAATAGTAAAAAAAGAAAAGTAATTGCTTATCCAGATTTATTATTAGTAAAAAATGATCAAATTACACTTCTTCTTAATTATTATCACCACCATCACATGGAAAGACAAATAAAAAAAATAAATAAAATAATAACAAAAAACAAAGTGGCTAACGTAAGTAGTAAAAATAATTACTAGCCACTTTTTAATATACAATTATCAAAATGTTGATTTGGAAAAATTTACAAGTAAGATTTCTTATGATATACTCTATACAAAAATAATAGAAGGTGATAGTAATGCAAAAGGTACTTTCCAAACCAACAGAAAAAAATTATACAAAAGAAGAACTAGATATAATTGCTGAAAGCACATTAAATAGTTATCCAATTAAAGGAAAAGTATTAATAGTAGTAGGAACTTTAAATAACATAAAATTAGCGCAATCTTTATATTTACACATGCAAAAAAAAGAAGTTGACGTAAATATATTATTTACTAATCAAGAAATGTTTAATAATGAAAAAAATTACCTTAATATCCCCAAAAATAAATTATATATATATAATCACACCATTAAATTTACATCTTATGACATTTTAATAGATGCTATAGGTAAAAACCAACTATCAAATATAGAAAATGAAATAATAGAAAAAATGAACCAAAGTAATAAGCCAATTATCAGCATAGATATAAATAGTGGATTAAATCCATATAATGGTCTTGCTAAAACATGCATCCATTCAACGCTAACTATTTCCATAGGTGGTTTAAAACCAGGACATTTATTAAATATGGCAAAAGATAATATTGATAAATTGATTAATGTAAACCTTGAAAAAGACACGAATGAAAAATATTACTATCTTTTAGAAGAAGCTGATTTTAAAAATTTTATCCCTAAAAGATTAAATTATAGCCATAAAGGAAGCTATGGATTAGTTGGAATATTAGGAGGTTCTATAAAGTATAGTGGCTCAGTAAAACTTGCAAGCTTAAGCCTATCAGCATTAGCTTCAGGCGCTGGAGTATCAAGAATAATAATACCATCTAGTATAAGCCAGAGTCTTCTTTTATATACTTTAGAAAGTACAATTTTTCCAATAGAAGATGTAAATGGCCAGATGATTTTTAATGAAGGAAAAATAAATCAGTCATTAAAAAATGTAACTGCTCTTTTAATAGGAATAGGTTGGGACCAGAATAAAAATAACGAACAAATATTAAACTATATTTTAAATAATTATAATATACCAATAGTACTAGATGCCGATGGACTAAATATTTTAGCCCACACAAAAAAGTTAACCCCAAACTTAATATTAACCCCACATTTAAAAGAATTCTCAAGATTAACAGGATTTGAAATCAGTGAAATAACTGAAAATCCAATTGATATTGCTAAGGAATATGCAAAAAAATATAATATTATTTTACTTTTAAAAGGTCCAACCACAATAGTTACAGATGGTAATAAAGTATATTTAATAGATAAAGGCTCAGCTGGTATGGCAACAGCAGGAAGTGGAGATGTTTTGTCAGGAATATTAATTGGATTATTAGGATATAAAAAACCAGATATAAAAACAGTTGCTTTTGCCGCTTACATAAATGGTTTAGCGGGAGAGATAGCTCAAAAGAAAAAAGGCAGTGTCAGCATGTTAGCTCGTGACACAATTGGATGTTTAAGTGATGCCATAAAACCATATATTGAAAAGTAATTATTAAAACATTGAAAATTCAACATTTTCATGAAAATTTCATTCCATAATATTGATTAAAAAATAGTAAATATGTTATTATATAAAAGGAAAGAAGAGGTACATAATATGAATGAAAACAAAAGGATGTTAATATTTTTTATTTCAATAGTTTTAATTGTAGCTGTCATCTTAGTTATAGCATTTTGGCCTGAAGCCGATACAACATTTGCCTGTGGAGTTACAGCTGATAAAGATTATAATAAATTAGGTAGCGTTAACTATGAACAATATGAATGTTTAACTAAACAAGACAATAAATTTGCTATTGCTATATCTGATGGATTAAGTGATAAAGAAAAAGAGGCACTTAATAAAGCAGCTTCAAAAACAAATCATGGCATTTATTATCTTAGTGATGAAGTTTCAAATACTGATTTAAAAAATATTGAAAAAGAATTAAAAACAGACAAAGTTTCTTATGATAACACTAGTTTAGTTGTTGTTGAAAATGGAAAAGTTATTGAAGGTATGGATAAAAATTTAGATGATAGTGACAAAATTTATGATTTCTTAGAAGATGCAGGACTTGTCAAATTTGCATGTAATGCTGAAAGTGACTCAGAGTATGAAAATCTTTCTAGATTAACATATGAACAATATGACTGCTTATATAATAGTGATAATCCATTTGTGGTAGTAATTACCCAATCAACTTGTGGTTATTGTGAACAATTTTTACCTGTAATTAATGAATATGCTGGTGAAAAGAATGTTCCAGTTTACTTCTTAGAAATTGATACTATGGATAGTGGAGACTCTAATAAAGTATTTTCATCATTAAGCTACTTTGAAGAAAATGCTGATTGGGGAACGCCACTTACTTTAGCTATTAAAGATAAAGAAGTAATAACTGAAATCAGTGGATACACTAATGATACATCAGTTATTGATAGCTTATTTGAAGAAGTAGGATTAAAATAACGAGAATTCCTCGTTATTTTTTTGCCCAACAATGTAAAAAAAACACAATATTGTGTTTACTTACATTTATAACCATCATCCTCTAGAGTTTTTTTAGTTTTCTCAAATGAAGGATTTTCAAAAATACCTAAACTTTTCTTAGTATCTTCATCAATTTTGTCATAATCAGCACTAATACTAACGGAAATTTTATTATCATTTTTAGAAGTTTTATAAGTTATTCCTTTTTTATCTTTAAACTCTTCAAAAGGAGACTCTAAACTTTCTAACAATAAATCAGCATAATCCTTAAAATCATCATTTAAATTGATTACCATTTCAGCATCATATGTACTTATTGTATTGTTTTTAAAAATAAATACTTGCTTTTCATTTACTTTACCAGAATCAGCAGTTTCTTCTTTTGTACAACTTAACTCTTTACTTTCACATCCCGTTAGTAATATTATAGAGAATAAAAAAATAGCTATAAACTTAGTATTTCTCATATAATCACCTAAACTTAGTATAACTATTTTTTTTGCTTTAATCAATAATTTTTAGTAAAATATATTTTAATTTCTACTAAATTAATTTCAATATACTTATTTTTAATTCCAAAATCAAAAATTTTTTTAAGTAAATTCATAACTTTTTTTATATAACTATGACTATATAAATGACCATTGTAAGTTTTTCTAGTTAAATATATATAAAAATAATCAATATCATTACTTGTTAAATCCTTAATGTTTTTATAGCCTAAAATATCTTTAATAAAAGTATTATAAATTCCATCATAAACACTTTTATTTTTATGACTTTTAATCATTTCTTTATAAACTCTATTTAAAGTTTTATTATTTCCCCCTGAAATATCAAACTTTGTTAACATTACATACTGCTCCTTCTACTACTAATTTTTAATAAAACATTAATTCATTTATCACAACCTTTAGTTACAATAGAGATTGTAACATAAAATCATTTTCCCGTTAGCACATAATAAAAAAAGTTACATGAAATTTATAAATAATTACATGAAATGTATATGAGATTGCTGTAATCTTATTTTTTTAATAAAACTATCTGAGAGTAGACTTATATTATTACCGTCTTTAAATTTAATAACTTTAACAATTGTATCAATATAAAAAATTTGCTCATGGTTTATAATACAACTTCTGTGGGAATATTCAAATCTATAGTCCAGAATTTGTTTTAATTTTTTCAAAGTAAGTCTAACCTCTATAGTAGAATTTTTAGTATGAATAATACTCCTTCTTTTTTTACTATCAGCCTCAATATATATAATATTTCTCATGTCAAAAGTATAAATAACACCTTGATCTTTAAACCGAATAACATTTCTTCTAAAACCAAGATTAAAAATCTTTTTAAGTTTTTTTTCTAATTCCTCATTATAATTTTTCCTTTTTGAAATATAACCTATAAACATAGTATCACTGCTAACTACTTGATTAACATATTTTTTTGTATAAGAACTAATAAAAATTAAAAATGAATTTAAATCCTTATTTCTTATCTTTTTAGCAATATCAATACCATTCCCACTAGGAGTTTCAATATCCAAAATATATATTTTGTTATCTAATTCTTTTTTCATAACCTCAAAAAAGTCATTATTATAATCAGAAAAAACAAATATTTTAAAACTTATATTTCTTTTTAAACAAAAATTACTGACAACATTATAAATTTCCATTAAAAAAAATTCGTTATCGTCACAGATGATAAAATTAATCATTTTTCTCGCCCCATACTATATTAACTAATATAGCAATAATAAAAAAATAAAGCAACTAAAATTTATAAGTCAATAGTTATATGTTTTAAAAAATTAAAATTTTTCATATAATGATTACAGGTGAAAAAGATGAATAAAAAAATATTTGATTTAAATAAATTATACATTGTAACTGATTTTGATCACACATTAACCACCAAAAACAGCCAAAACTGTTGGGGAGTTCTTTCAACTATTCCAAATATATCTAAAGATTACATAACACAAAGTATAAAAAATAATGATTATTATTTTCCAATTGAACAAGATGATTCTATAGATTATGAAATAAAAAATAAAATGATGAAAAAATGGTATCAAAATCATGCAGAGTTATTGGTTCAATATAATTTAAAGGAAATAGATATAAATGAAGTAAGTAAAAAGAATTCGATTGTTCTAAGAAAAGGCGTTGTAGACTTTTTAAAATATACAAACGAAAAAAAAATACCAGTTATTATAATATCAGCTGGAATATCAAATATAATAGAAGGCGTTTTAAAAAAAAATAACTGCTTTTTTAATAATGTTTATGTCATTTCAAATATATTCAAGTTTAAAGATGGCAAATTAAAATCATTAAGAAATAATATAATTCACTCATTAAACAAAAACAAAGTTGAAGTTCCGCCTAAAATAAAAGAAATATTAAAAAATAAAGATGAAGTTATAATCATAGGAGACAATACAGGAGACACATTAATGAAAGTTAAAGAAGAGTCTGAAACTTATAAAATTGGATTTTTAAATTATAAAGATGATTTAAAAATAAAAGAATTCAAAAAATGCTTTGATATTATATATACTAATAACAACGACTTTAATGATATAATTGAATTAATACAAAAAAACTCGTAAAATGTATTACAATATTAAAAAGGAGCGAAGCACAAATGAAATTAGTAAATCCAACAATAAAATATAAAGATTCATATTTAAATTTAGTGAAAAATGCTAAAGAAAATGGAGATATAAGCGAAATGGGAAATGTCTATCTCCTACTTATAATTTTACAATTATATTAGCACATTTATCAATATTTATCAAAAAAGTGATATAAATATGATATTGCAAAATAAAAACCGTTGAAAAACAACGGTTAAATACAAAAATGGTGGAGAATAGGAGACTCGAACTCCTGACCCCCTGCGTGCAAAGCAGGTGCTCTAGCCAACTGAGCTAATTCCCCGTAAGACAAACTACTCATAAAGTATACCATTAATAATATAAAAAAGTCAATATTTTTTGCAAAAAAAGATGATAAAATTTATCACCTTTGGTATTCTTTTAATTTGTTTCTAATTTTAAATGCTATAATTAATAGAATAATTAATATTGCTAGTAAAAAATAATAGTAAACATTATTATCTGTCATTTTGTTTGATGGAGTATTTTTATTAATTTTTAATGCTTGAGCATATTGAACCGGTGCTACACTCTTGCTCTGTGCAGGTGTTTCTAAAATGTTCTTATGACTCTCTTGTATTTTTTTAGAAACAGTATTGTTATCTATAGTCTTATTTACATTATTTTCTTTAGATACACTAACCTGTTTTAAAGAATCATTAGATACTGGCTCAGTTATAGATTCCTCAATATTATCTTCTATATTATCCACAGTATTTATAGGAACGTCAATAAAATCATTTTCATCACGGTAAATATAGTCCTCAAAAGGTTCAGTCAAATATTCATTATAATATTCTCTATCAAGCCTATAAGATTGATATTTATAATCTTGATATTGATATAATTTTACTTGCCCATTATAAATCAAATAATCATTCAGACTTAATTCAGTTAAACTATAAATATTTTCGTAAGCATCCTTTTTAATTTCAGATTGTCTTCCATAGACCGCAATATTATTTAAAAATGAATTCACACCCAATTTACCTATAATTTTATCATCGTATTTAAAGTCAATAGTAAAAAGCTGACTTTCTCGATTATCTCCACCCTTACACTCTACCACCAAATCATTCAGATTAATGTCCTCATTTAATTTATAAGTTTTAGAAATATTATTTAATATATCCTCACTTTTATAAATACTCTCACCATTAGTTTTTTTAATTTCAATATCATAGAGAATAGTATCATGTTCAGGGGTAATAACTAAAGAGTTAACGCTAGGAATTTTTAAATAATGAAATCCATCGTATTCGTATATTTTCCTTCCATCCATCTCAGAAGGTTTATCAACAGATAGTTTACTTAGGTCATCTAAAATATAGTTTTTTTCATCTATTAAAGGATATTCGTTATTAACCTCATTTTTCAAAACCATAGGACCCATTACTTTATTTAGACGATAATATTTATATTTTCTAATGGTATTCATATCATTTTCTAATCCTTTAACTGGAAAAGCTAGCAAAAACATAAAAACAAATAATAATACTTTTTTCATATTTCCTCCTTTCTAAGCCCCTCTATAAATAAACATACGACCTTCAAGAACCTTTTTCCTTCAAAATATATTAATTTTTTCAACTTTATTACATAAATATATAAAATAACAAAAAAACAAACTTGTAATTTTGAAGTAAATAAATACAAAATAAAACCTTAGTGATATAATTTAATTAATTACTTTGTATATTAATATAAAGTGTGCTATAATAACAAACATTCAAAGGAGATATAATATGGATAATTTAGAAATTATAGAAAATTTAAAAAAAGATTTACCACCAACAGAAGCTGTTATAGGATATGGCTCAGGAATATATAAACAACCTGGTTACAATAGTGAAGAAAAACCAGATAAAGATGTAATTATAATAACCGAAGATTTTAAAGATTTTTTAATTGAAGATTATGAACAAAATCCTCATCATTTTTCTGAAGATTTTGATAAAAGAATATTATTAAAGAAAAAAGAAAAAGAAAAGTTTTATAGCAATATTGGCTGCTTAAAATTTTATCATGATAATATACATTTTAAAGCAATGGTTATATCAAAAAAAGCATTATTTGAAGATTTAAAAACTTGGAAATATTTTGGAATGGCAGGGCGATTAACTAAACCGATACTTTATCAAAATATTAAAGAAGATTTAGAAACTGCTATACATGAAAATAGAGAAAACATTCTTATAACAGCCTATTTATTAAATCCAAAAAGAAATATAACAAAAAATGAACTATATAATACAATATCAAAAATAACTTATATGTACGATTTTAGAACAATTCTTCCAGGCGAAAAAAAGAGTAAATCTTTAGATATAGTTAGTGGTGCATTTGATTTCTTTGAAGAAACATACGGACAAAATAACCTAGTCAAACAAAATAATGGAATCAATCCTCATCCAGTAGAATTAATAGAAAAACTTCCACAAAATCTTAAAAAATATATTATAGCTAACTTTAGATCAAACGATATTGGAGAACAAGATTTGCAAAAATTAAGCAAAATAATTAATAATTATTTTAGAAAAACAAATCTTCCAAACTCTATCAGACTTGCTATGAGTAGTGGGACAACCTTAGGAAAAAAAGAAACAATAAAACATGGTTTAAGCAAAGTTAAAAAGCATTTCCAATGAGTAGAAACTTTACTTTTAGACACAATTTTGTTATACTTTAAAGGTATAGTCAGGTGATAAAATATGAAAATAAAATCCGTTGATTTAACCATTTCGGCAACGCGCCGAAGTCAATATCCAACTGATAATAAGCCGGAATATATGTTAGTTGGAAGATCAAATGTTGGAAAAAGTAGTTTTATAAACACAATCATCAATAGAAAAAACTTTGCTAGAACATCTAGTAGACCAGGTAAAACTCAAACAATTAATTTTTATAATATAAATGATGAATTTTATTTAGTAGATGCGCCAGGTTATGGCTTTGCCCAAGTAAGTAAAACAAAAAGGAAAAAATTTGGTTTAATGATTGAAGATTATCTAGTAAATAGAAAAAATTTAAAAGGAATATTTTTATTAATAGATTTTCGTCATCGCCCAACAAATGATGATATACTAATGTATAATTTTTTAAAATACTATAAATTACCAGTCACTATTGTAGCTACCAAATCAGATAAAATTGGTATAACTTCAAGACAAAAACAGAGAAATATGATTTTAAATGATTTAGATTTAGTTGTTGGTGATGAATTTGTTATGTTTTCTAGTGTAACCAAAGACGGAAAAGAAGAAATTCATAAGAAAATTGAAAGGACAATGTAATCTAATAACAAAGTAATATAATGTTTCATACACTATTTTAGGTGATAAAATGAAACTTATAATAGATGAAAACATTGTCATTTTTTTAGATAAAATTTATTTGCAAACTATAGATTTAACAAATCAAAATCAAATTCAAAAAAAATTAATAAAATTAATAAACAAACTTCAGAATAAATATACTTTAGATTTAAATGGGTATTATAGTGTGTTTATATATAAAGATGAAAACTATGGACTTATTATAGATATGCAGAAAGAAGAATTAGAATATTTAGATTACTTTAATAATCAAATAGAAATGAGTACTCAAATAATTGAAGACACTTTTTTATATAAAATTGAAGATATATTTCGTTTAAATAAAAACTTACTAAAAAAATTTATCATGTATAAAAATAAAGAAAAAATATATTTAAAAGCTAAAGATACATTAACACACATTGAACTTGGAATCATTCTAGAAAATGGAGAAATAATTTATGGGAAAAATGCCAGAAAAATAGAAACACAAAGTCAAATTATAAGTAGGTGATAATTATGAGAAAACAAATCGTTGCATTAGTTGGAAGACCAAATGTTGGAAAATCCACCATATTTAATAGATTAGTTGGCACAAAAATGGCTATAATTGAAGATACTCCAGGAGTAACTAGAGATAGATTATATGGAACAGTTAACTATTTAGACTATAGTTTTCACCTTATTGACACCGGTGGTATTGATATGGGTGATGGAAACTTCAACACTGAAATTAAAGGACAAGCAGAACTGGCTATTGATGAAGCTGATATAGTAGTTTTTGTTGTTGATGGAAAAGAAGGTTTAACTACAGGTGATTATACAGTTAGAGATATACTAAAGAAAAGTGGTAAACCAGTCATTGTTGCCATAAATAAAACCGACTCTAAAATCTATGAAGAACATAAATATGATTTTTACAGCCTTGCCTTTGATAATTATATTGAACTATCAGCTGAACATAATATAGGAATAACTCTCTTATTAGATGAAATAACGAAAAACTTTAAAGAAATAAAAGAAGAATATGATGAAGAAATAATTAAATTTTCTATTATAGGTAGGCCAAATGTTGGAAAAAGTAGCTTGGTAAATGCTTTACTAAATGAAGAAAGAGTCATTGTAAGTCCAATAGCCGGAACAACAAGAGATGCCATAGATACACCATTTAAATATCATGATAAAGACTTTGTAGTTATCGACACCGCTGGAATGCGTAAAAAAGGAAAAATATATGAAAACGTTGAAAAGTATAGTTTACTTCGTTCACTTAAAGCTATTGATAGATCAGATGTCTGTGTTTTAGTTATAAATGCTGAAGAAGGAATTATTGAACACGATAAGCATATAGCTGGATATGCTTTAGAAGCAGGTAAAGCTATAGTAATAGCGGTAAATAAATGGGATACAGTTGAAGATAAAGATAAAGAAATGAGAAAATGGAAAGAAGAAATAGAATATCAGTTTCAATTCATGCCGTATGCAAAGGTTGTATTTTTGTCAGCTTTAACAAAAAAACGTATACATACACTAATGCCAGAAATTATAAAAGCAAATGAAAATGCCCATAAAAAAATATCAACAAGCGCTTTAAATAATGTAATAACTGATGCTTATGCCTTAAACCTACCACCATCATATAAGGGAAAAAGATTAAAAATATATTTTTCAAATCAAAGTAATATTTGTCCTCCAACTTTTAATATTCAAGTTAATAGTAAAGGACTAATTCACTTCTCATATGAAAGATATCTAGAAAACAAAATCAGAGAAAACTTTGATTTTACTGGAACACCAATTAAATTAAATTTTAAAAACAAAGGAGAACAGTAGCCTAATATAACCTTCTGCATATATTAATGTAGGAGGTTTTAAAATGGCATTTTCAGATAGTTTTTTCAAGCGTGTAGAAAAGAAAACCAATGTAAATAAAGAAACAATTTTAGATTTAGCAAAAAAACTTCAAGAAGGTAATTTAAAGGATGAAGGAACCCTAAGAGAGGTAATTAGTGAACTTAGTCAAATGACGGGTAGAAAAGTTTCAGAAGAAAACAAAAAGAAAATCATTGACGCAGTTGTCAATGATAATGTACCAAAAGACATTGATAAAATGATTTAATCAATGTCTTTTTAAATATCATAATTTCTTATGTAGTTTAAGTAAAGAAATAAGCATTTTATCTCGGTATTCAGCTAAAGATGCATCATCATTACCGATTTCTCTAGGACGATTTTTTAAAGCTTCTTCTACACCTTTTCTTGCAACTTCAGGAAATTCTTCAGGAAAATCTTTAAAATCAGCCATATCGTGAAGCCATAAACTAATAGAAGGGTTTAGATGTTTCATAAGACCATCTATATGACCTTCACCACCACCAAGTTCAAAAACTAAACTAGGTCCCATAATTGCCCATCTAAGTCCAGGGCCGTAAGTAACAGCCTTATCCGCATCCTCAATCGAGCAAACACCTTTCATAACCAGATTACAAACTTCTCTATAAACCGCCATTTGAATACGGTTACAAATAAAACCTAAAGCTTCTTTTTGTAAAACTACAGGCTCCTTATCAATTAATTGATAAAATGCTTTAGCGCATTCAAGTACTTCATCACTAGTCTTATCACCTTTAGTAAGTTCAACTAATGGAATTAAGTGAGGTGGATTGTAAGGATGTGCTCCTATAAATCTCTCAGGATGTATTGCATTTTTAGCAATCTCACTAACAAGTAATCCAGAAGTTGATGATGCGATAATTGTATCACTAGCAGTATACCTTTCCATCTCTTCGGCCATTTTTTGTTTAACCTCATAACTTTCTGGTCCAGACTCTGTAATAAATTGAACCTCTTTAACAGCTTCTTCTATTGAAGTAGTATAGTGTATTCTTCCCTCAATTAAACTTATTTCATTTTCGTCAACTACATCATTTTTCATCAAATTAAGTAAACTATCATGAATTCTTTTTTTAGCTAATTCAAGTTTTTCTTCTGTCAAATCATAAACATAAACCTCAAGCTTTTTTAAAGAATAATAAAGTGCCCAGCTATATCCAATAACTCCCGCACCAACACAAGCTACTCTTTTAATCTCTTTTGCTTCCATATCATCGCCTCCATTATAATTGTAATTCTAAGAAAAAAATAAAGCAATATTAAAATAGATCCAAAAGTGTTAAATAATGTCTAAATTATATAATAGTCAAATAAGTAGAATTAATGTTAAAAAATTAAATTAAGTATTTAAATATACACTTTATTTTCATATTTGTATATTTTCTTCATATATTTAAATGAAGAAAGTAGGGATAATATGGAAAAAATAGATATTATTAAAAATATCACCGAACGAACAGGTGGCGATATTTATTTAGGTGTAGTAGGAGCAGTAAGAACAGGTAAATCCACATTTATAAAAAGATTTATTGAAAATCTAGTTGTTCCTAATATTGAAGATGAATATGAAAGAAAAAGAACCTTAGACGAAATTCCTCAGTCTGCTCAAGGAAAAACCATCATGACAACAGAGCCAAAATTTGTACCAAGCAACGCCGCTAAAATAAAGATAGACGATTTCTCAGCTGATGTAAGACTAGTTGATTGTGTGGGTTATGTAATTGAAGGCGCTAAAGGATATGAAGATGAAAATGGCCCAAGAATGGTTCATACACCATGGTATGAAGAATCAATTCCATTCGTTGAAGCCGCAGAAATAGGCACAGAAAAAGTGATTAAAGACCATTCAAGTATAGGTGTTTTAGTTACAACAGATGGTTCAATAGGTGAATTTGAAAGAAGCGATTATGTAGAAGCAGAAAAGAGAATAGCAAGCGAATTAAAAGAAATAGGAAAACCATTTATTGTAATAGTAAATTCCACTCATCCAATGCTCCCAGAAACAGAAAATTTAGCCGAAAAACTAAGAGATGAATATGAAGCACCAGTCATTCCAATGAACATTGATAATATGAGTGAAAGAGACGCATATAATATCTTAAGAGAAGCGTTATATGAATTCCCAGTAGTATGTATAGATGTCGAAATGGCTGATTGGGTTGCTTGCCTAGAACCTAATAATTGGTTAAAAAAATCATACATAGAAACCATCAGAAACAGTGTTCATGAAATAGATAAATTAAGAGATATTGATCAAATAACAGAAAAATTAGAAGAATGTGAATATATAGAAAAAGCATATTTATCAGAAGTAGATACCGCAACTGGAAATGTCAGAGTAACCTTAAAAACTCCATCAAATTTGTATAATAATGTTTTAAAAGAAATAATAGGCGTTGATATTACTAGTAGATCACAGCTTTTAAGTCTATTCCAAGACTTGGGTGAAGCTAAAAGAGAATATGATCAAGTAAAAGATGCCTTAAAAATGGTCAAACAAACAGGTTATGGAGTAGCATCACCAACCTTGGCTGATATGTCATTAGATACTCCAGAAATAATAAAACAAGGAAGCCGTTACGGTATAAAATTAAAAGCAGTCGCACCTTCCATTCATATGATAAGAGTGGATGTAGAAAGTACTTTTGAACCAATTATAGGTTCGGAAATTCAAAGTAAAGAATTAATAAATTATTTAATGAAAGATAAAGATTCCGGAAGTGAAAACATTTGGAAAAGTGAGATCTTTGGTAGAAGTTTAGATGTTATTGTGCAAGAAGGTATTCAAGCCAAACTATCATTAATGCCAGAAAGTGTTAGGTATAAGTTAAAACAAACATTATCAAAACTTGTAAATAAAGGATCGGGTAATTTATTTGCAATTGTGATTTAATATACAAAAATATTACCAACAGTATTTTTTAATAAAAATTGTCTATAATAACTTAAAATTACATAAATTGATTATTAATATATCTTCCATGTTAAAAAACCGTAAAAAAGCTTAAAATATATTGATTTTTCTAATCAAACATGGTACCATGTAAATGTAAGCAAGATAGCTTAACAATACAAGGGAGGTATATTTAAATGACAAAACAAAATTTAGTAAACTATATTGCCGAAGAAACAGGAATGACTAAAGCAGATGCTACTAGAGCATTAGATGCTGTATTAAATGGGATTGTAGAAGGATTAAAAAATGAAGGAAAAGTTACTTTAACTGGTTTCTGCACTTTTGCAACTCAACACAAAGAAGCTAGACAAGGTCGTAACCCAAGAACAGGTGAGGCTGTAACTATTCCTGCAAGAACAGCTGTTTCTATCAAAGCTGGCACAAAATTAAAAGATGCATTAAACTAAGGCTTTGACGCCTTTTTTTATATACTAGGAATTTGCTTTGTAAAAGGTAAAAGTTTGCAAAAAGTTATTTACAAATGTCACCATTCATGATATAGTGGAGGGCAATGATAGAAGGTGATAACATGCAAATATTAAAAGGCTATATATTTAGAATGTATCCAACTAAAGAGCAAGAAGCGTTAATTAATAAAACAATTGGCTGCTCTAGGTTTATATATAATCATTTTTTAGATGATAAAATAAAAGAATATAAAGAAACTGGAAAAAGTAAATCAGCTTATTACCTTCATAATCATTAATATCATCACTTTCTAAAGAGTATCCGTTTTTGAAAGAAGTAGATAGCTGCGCACTTCGAAATAGTCTATTTAATTTAGAAGATGCTTATAAAAGATTTTATAACGGAAATGGTTATCCTAGATTTAAAGTAAAAGGAGTACATGAAGGTTATAAAACTAATAATGTTAAAAGTAGTTATAAAGGAAATAATTATAACAGTATAAAATTAGATTTAAAAAATAAGACAATTACCTTACCAAAATTAAAAGAAGTAAAGATAAGAGGGTATAGAAATAAAGAAGTAGTGCCTGGTGAGGTAAAAAGTGCAGTAATTAAGAAAGACGCTGGTAAATATTATGTAAGCGTATTAATAGAAGAAGAGTTAATAAGACCAGCTTTTGTTCCAACAAGTATAATAGGAATAGATTTAGGAATAAAAGATTTAATAGTAACATCCTTTAATGATAAAATAGAAAACAATATAAAACTTAACACTAAAAGAATGATAGGCTTACAAAAAGGAATATCTAGATGTAAGCCTGGAAGTAAAAATAGATATAAAATGAAATTAAAAATACAAAGATTATATCAAAAAATAAGAAACGCAAGAAAACATATGATACATGATATAACAAATAAACTAATAAACGAAAATGACATTATAGTAACTGAGAATTTAGATGTAAAAAGTATGCAGAAGAATCACTATGTGGCAAAAGGATTAAATGAAAATCCAATATCAGAGATAATCAGATTACTTAAATACAAAGCTAACTTTAATAATAAAAAATTAATACAAATAGACAGATATTATCCAAGCAGTCAAATATGCAGTGTATGTGATTATCAAAATAGAGAGGTTAAGGATTTAAGTATAAGAAAATGGAAATGTCCAGTATGTCATACAGAGCATGAACGAGATTTTAATGCAGCAGTTAATATAATGTTTAAAGGTTTAGAAAAATATATGAAAGAAATTGAACAATTTATCTAAACATAAATTTTGACAAACAAATAATATAAATTAGGGTGGCGACCATCCGATACTGGTCTATGGAGGAGTCAAGGATTCCGTTGAAGTAGAAAAAGCTTACCATGAGGTAAGCTAATATCAAAATTTATTTTGGTATTTTGTTCATAGAAAAAAATGGAGATGAAGTGATGTTTGAAACTGCAATTAGATTATTAGAAAAAATTAGTAGTTATGGATATGTAGCATATATGGTTGGAGGATATCCAAGAGATTTATATTTAAAAAGAACATTTACTGATATAGATATTTGTACTGATGCAACTCCTATGGAATTACATCAAATATTTTCTGAAGTAGTAACAACCAATTCAGAATATGGTTCAGTAACAATTGTCTTTGAAAAAACTAAATTTGAAATCACAACCTTTAGAAAAGATATTAAATATAAAGATCACAGGAGACCAGAAAAAATAGAATACGTTGATACCTTAGAAGAAGATATTAAAAGAAGAGATTTTACAATAAATACTCTATGTATTGATAAAGATGGCAATCAAATTGACTTGATAGGAGCTAAACAAGATTTAGATAATAAAATTATCAGAACAGTTACTAACCCTAAAATAAGTTTAAAAGATGATGCCTTGCGTATTCTAAGAGCTATTAGATTTGCTACAACCTTAAATTTTACACTAGAACCAAAATTAAAAACATATATACGTAAATATGGACATTTACTTAGAAAGATATCTAAAGATAGAAAAAAAGATGAACTTGATTTAATTTTTTCTAGTCCAAATAAAGCGTATGGAATAGAACTTTTGACAACTTTAAAATTAACTGAACACCTAGAAATACCAAATCTAAAAAAAGCCAAGATAACACCTTCTATGATTGTCACATGGGCTCAGTTAGATGCTTTAGATAAATATAATTTTAATTCTATTGAAAAAGAAAGTATAAGAAAAATAAACGAAGTAAAAGAAAAAAATCTTTTAGATAATCATATCTTATATAATTATGGATTATATATATGTACTATGGCAGCTGAATTAAATGGTACAGATAAACAAAGAATCAATGAAAAATATGCTAGTATACCAATAAAAAGTCGTTTAGATATAGAAATAACACCGATAGAAATTTGTGAATTATTAAATAAAAAAGCCGGATCATTTTTAAAACCACTTTTAAAAGATTTAGAAGATGAAATATTAGATGGAAATTTAAATAATAATAAAGAAGATTTAACAAGCTATATTATTAATAAATATAAAAGTATTGAAAAATAGGAGAATGGTATGCACATAGGACTATTAAAAATAAAAGATAAAACTATTTATATAGACAATCAAAATAAACTTATCAGTTACTATTATAAAGATGGAAAAAAACAAATAATTTCTAATAACTTTGTTATATCCGTATTAAAAGATTTAGTAACATGTCATAAAAAGAAATTTTTATATAAAAAAGAATATGAAGTATATCTAGATGAACAGACAGGTTATAAACATTTTTATAAAGACGGAAAAGAAAATTACACTAAATTTTTCTATGAAAATGGATATAATGCTATATTATATAAAGAAAATAGTAATAAATTTAACATAAAAAACTTTACTGTAAATGGAATAAAAATTTGTATAAGTATAACATTGTTCCTTGCAATTTTTAATATAGCAAATAACACCTTAAATAAGCCAACTGAAATAACAAATACTAAAATCGAATATACTCAAAACAAAGAAATAACAATAGATAGTTCTAAATTTAAAGATTATATTTTATCATCTGAAAACCTTACAAAAGAAGATCAACAACTTTTAATAAATGAAGCTTTTTTTGAAGATTTGAGTAAAACAAAAATAACAGAAGATAGAGTATCATCAATAGATGAAAAAATGACTAATATTACTATAAATGTTGACGAACAAAACAAGCCAACAGATAATACATTAGGTTGGTATAATGATTTATTTCCAAACATTATAAATGTTGCTGACGGTAATGATAATGATACTAAAATTCATGAATTTATACATTTAATTCAAGAGTATAGTGAATATTCATATATAAAAGAAGCGTGTGCTGATTTAATTAGTTCAGAATACTATAATGTAGAAAGCCTGGAATATTCTGAAGCTGTATCAAGAATACAATTTTTAATGGAATTAATTGGACCAGAACCAATTTGGAATCTAAACTTTAGTGGAAATACTGAAGAATTTGAATCTAAAATTTATGAAATATTACCTGAAGAAGAAGCTAAAATCTTTTTAGATTTGTTAAAAGATAGTCCAGCAAATTTAACAATAGAAGAAAGCAAACAACAAAATGATGAAATAGATAGTTACTTATATAAAATTTATAATATACTAACAAATGAAAACAATGAATTAAATGAATTACAAAAAGAAACAGGATTAACTTTTGATAGATATTATAGTAATCATACATATTTTGCTGATTCTCCAGATAATGATTATTCATTTTGCTTTTCTAAGATAATGCCTTTAGAAGAAGTTAAACAAAAAAATATTGTACAAACTTCAGTAGCTCAGAAAACATATATAACAAAAGAAGAAGCAAGCAAATTAGAAATAGAAGGTAAAAAAACTTTTTTAGAATATGCTGTTTTAAACAATAATTATCAGATTTTATCAATACTTGAGGAAAATGGCGAAATAGTAGACTATGTATTTAATATGAATAAAAGTGAACAATATAGTATTTCTGAGGCGGTATCACTAGGTCTTATCCAATGTAAATATTGGTATTACGAATATATATCAGCTACAAATGAAAATATAGGTGAATATCCATTAATTATTACTCCAAATCCCCAATATGACTACCTAACAGTCAGAGAAATAAATGTATTTGAACCAGAATATGAGGAAGGAAAAAATAATATATTGATAACTTATATAGCTAATGAACCTTTAATAAAAAATCAAACAAAAATTAAGTGATGTCATAAATTATTTTAAAATATGAAAAAGCCCAAAATATTGGACTTTTTTCATATATTTTGTTGTAAAATATTATTCATTTAAGTTATAATAAAATTCAAGGTGATTTAAATGACAGGAAAAATATTAGAACTTTTAAAACATGGACATATTTTAATTCCTATGGCTTTACTTCAAAACTATAAAAAATTAAAACTAACTGACAAAGAATTAATAATTTTAATATATTTATTAGGAACAAACGAATTTGACCCTGAAAAAATATCAAAAGATTTAAGTATAAAACTTCCAGATGTACTAAAACTAATAGATAATTTAACTAGTAAAGATATGCTAAAGATATCCGTTAAATCAGGTAAAGTTTGTGAAGAATATATAAATTTAGATGAAATGTACAATAAATTAGTAATGAGTATGATTAATGATAAAAAGGAAGCACCAAAAACAACAATTTATGATAAATTCGAAAAAGAATTTGGTAGAACATTAAGCCCAATGGAATATGAAATAATAGGAGCATGGTTAGATAGTAATTATACCGAAGATTTAATAGAACTTGCATTAAAAGAAGCTGTATATAATGGTGTATCCAATCTAAGATATATTGATAAAATACTATCAGAGTGGCATAAAAAAGGTATTAAAACCAAAAATGATATCAAAAAAGAAAGAGAAAAAAGGGAAAAACAAAAACCAAAGAAAGAAGTATTTGATTATGACTGGCTCAATGAAAATGATTGAAGATTACCTGGATGAATTATTTCCAAATCCTAGATGTGAATTAAATTATAATAAAGATTATGAACTCCTATTAGCAACCATGCTAAGTGCTCAAACAACTGATAAAAGAGTGAACTCTGTAACAGATATTTTATTTAAAAAATACCCAACTTTAAAAGACCTTGCCCAAGCTGATATTATAGAAGTTCAAAATATTATAAGACCAATAGGAACCTATCATAAAAAAGCCCAAAATTTAATAGAAATAGCAAAAAGACTAGAAGAAGATTACAATGGAATATTACCAAATAATAGAGAATACTTAGAAAGTCTTCCTGGGGTTGGAAGAAAAACAGCCAATGTAGTTTTAAGCAATATCTTTAATATACCATGTATTGCAGTAGATACTCATGTATCAAGAGTAAGCAAAAGACTAAATCTAGCTAAAGAAACAGATAATCCATTACAAATTGAAAAGGAATTAAATAAAAAAATAAAAAAAGAAGATTTATGCAAAAGACATCATCAATTAGTTTTATTTGGAAGATATTATTGTTTGGCTAGAAATCCCAAGTGTAATCAATGTAAATTAAAAGAAATTTGTAAATATTATATGCATCTAAACAAATAGATGCTTTTTAAATACAAAAAAAGGAATAGATAATACTATTCCTTATGAAACCTCAACAGTTTTAGTAAGTGTTGTAACCGTTTCTCCTTGATATGTAACTTTATAACTAAATGTATAAGTTCCTGGAGTTTTTCCAACAACAGTTGACCAATCAGTAATTGGAGTACCAGCTGTGTCAGTAACCGTCAAAGTAATTTTAACATCACTATCATTGGTAATATCTTCACCATTTAGTGTAACTTTAACTGGTCGTATTGGCTCTGTATAAATCGCTGGAGATGTTAATTTAATTGTAGAATCCGTTGTTAAACTAGCTGTAACATCACTAGCGGACACACCTTCATAATCGACATTTACTTCAGTACCAGAGCTTTCAGAACCACTAAAATTAGAATAACTAGCCTTAACTACTAAAGTAGGTGAAGAAGTATTTGGAAGTTTAACTGTAGCAGAGGTTCCACTTACAGTTGTAAGCAAGTTAAGACCACTAGAATCTTTGCTATAAACGTTATAAACGACACTACCAAGTCTTCCACTATTAAATGACATAATATAAGATAAATAAGTATTTTGGTCTTTTGAAAGGGCAAAAGCTTTTTCGACAAGAGGACTCCAATAACTTCTATTCAAAGCATCAGGAGTATCAATAGCATTCCAAGTTAAAGTAGCCTTATTACCATTTACAGTAGCTTTCAAACCAGAAACATTAGATAAAGTATTAAATCTAGCTGACACTTCAGTTGGTTTACTATCTTCCTTAAATAATTCAGTAGACTTCATATCATTTGGTGTATTTTCACTAGGAAGCATTGAATAACCAGTATTTCTTTCAACAGTAACTTCAACAACACCATCTGGTTTTTCAAAAGTTACATCCTTTTTAAAGAAATTTTTAGCAACAGCTTGGAATAATCTAGAATTTTGACTAGATCCAAAACGATTATAACCATCTTTTCTAGTCTCATATCCATACCAAACAGCTATAGAATAATCAGAATTATATCCTGCAACCCATAAATCATTAACAGCATTACTTGGCAAATTAGCTTGCTTTATAGTTTTTTCATCAAAGTTTGTTGTACCGGTTTTAGCAGCAAACTCTGCATCATTAATATTACTATATCTACCTAAAGCATCTTGACCAGTATCAACAAGCATATCTGTTACCATATAAGCTGTTTCAGAACTCATTACTTTGGTTTTCTCATAATCATTTTCATAAGTTTCACCACTTTCATCAAATACAACCTTTGTAAATGTATGTGGTTCATTATAAGTACCTTTGTTACCAAATGCGGCATAAGCAGCAGCTACAGTCATAGGAGATTCACCAGTATAACCACCAATCGCATGAGCTTCATGAATTTTACCATTACTAGCGACTTCAGGTGATAGACCTAATTTAGTAACAAAATTCTTTATATCAGAATTAGGCACACTCTGGAATGTTTTTAAAGCTGGAATATTACGAGATTCAACTAAAGCTTGTCTAATAGTAATAATTCCTTTGTATCTACCATCCCAGTTATTAATTTCAGTGCCATCACTATATGTAGTTTTATCATCAATAATTGGATGATTAGTATTCCAATCTAAATATTCAATAGCTGGACCATAATCATATAGTGGCTTAGCCGTAGAACCAATTTGTCTTTCAATATCAGTAGCCAAATTTTTAGACTTAGCTCCTGTTCTATTTCTTCCGCCACCTATTGCGACAATTTCACCAGTCTTAGTTTCCATAGCAATTATACCAGCTTGAACCTTATCATTCTCCCATTTATAATTAGTTCCATCCATAATTGCGGAAATTTCATCTTGTTTTTTCCTATCCATAGTTGTATAAATCTTCATAGAATATGAATATGGATCATACTTTGTTTTTTCAGCAACCTCAGCAGCTACTCTATCTATAAATGATTGATACTTTTCATTACTTGTACTTGAACTTCTTCCTTTAATAACAATCTTATCAACTGTCATCTTTTTAGCAATATTATATTCTTTATCAGTAATGTAACCGTGTCTTTTCATTAAACTTAGAACAACTAATCTTCTAGACTCAGTTTTATCAGGGTTGATATTAGGATCATATGAAACTGGTGATTGGAATAGGCCAGCAATCATCGCAGCCTCAGAAATATTTAAATCCTTAGCATCTTTATTAAAATAAGTCTCAGCAGCTTGCTCAACACCATAAGCACCACTACCTAAATAATATGAATTTGCATAAAATTCTAAAATTTCCTCCTTAGAATAATTAGGCTCAATTTGGAACATTGATATATATATATCAGTAAATTTACGTTTAATACCAGCAAAACCGCTTGCCACCGCTGATGTATATTGATTCTTAGAAACCTGCATTGTCAAAGTTGAAGCTCCACCAGCATTTTTACCTAGAAGTTGTCCAAACGAAGCCTTCATAAAACGTGGTAAATCAAAACCATTATGCTCGAAAAATCTTGAATCTTCAGTAGCTATAATAGCATTAACAAGTTCTTCACTCATATCCTCATATTTTATCTTTTGTCTCATTTGTGTACCAAGTTTGGCAAACACATTTCCTTCATTATCAAGAAGTGTACTTGCTTCTTTTGAATATAACTTATCTGGATCAAATTTACCAGCCGTAACCGCAATAAATATAAAGAAAGCAATACCTAAAATAATACATATCAAGAAGAAAATTAAAAATACAAGTAAAATTTTCTTACTTAACTTTGTTTTATTTTTTTTAGTTTTACCTTTTTTTCTACCTTTTTTTGCCACCGTATCACTTCTTTCTTCTAAAGCTATATTTACTTTTTCCTCTAAATCTTTTTCATTTAAAGAACTTTCTGTTTTTGATACTTCTACCTTTTTTCTAGCTTTATCTCTGTTCATCAATTTCTTTTTCCACTTGATAAAAGGAATTATCCAAATTAAATTAATCACTATAAATATAAGTAGACCAATTAAAAAATTTGTGGCAATAGTTCCCATTATTAAAATAATGACTGATAAAATAAGTACCAATAAATTAAATGGATCCTTCTTAAAAAAAACTTTCAATTCTTTCATACATTACCTCCAAAATATATTTTATCTAAGACCTCTAAATAGTCCACTCGTGGATTGTATTTATCCTTAATTATATAACCATTTTTTTCAAAATATGAAAGTGGAATTGATTTGCGTGTGTTATTAACTAAAAAATCAGTTAATACTTCAATTGGTAATAAAAAAGTTTTATTGATAACTGTAAATCTAACAATCAAAAATCCAATTCCACCATGTTTATATATTTGTTTTAAATGATTAATTTGGTGTGCATGAATATTGCTTAACGGAAAAGAAGTCTTAAGCTTAGTTTCTTTAGCCTCAAAGTCAATATATTTACCTTTATATATTCCATTATAATCTGTAGTTGATGGTGTCTTAAAATACCCCTCTTTAATAACTGCCTCAACTCTAGAAGGGTAATTAACTTTTGAAATCGTAATAGGTGTTGGTTTTTTATATATAACAGCTTTATCATTGACTAAATAGTAATCATTGCTGGCTTTCAAATCATCTTCTAAAGTCATACCTCTATTTGCATATGTATTTATGTTGTTATAATTATTCCTCGTTCCTATCATTTTTTTCATATTAACACCATTCTAATTATACTATAATTAAAAAATTTTGCCAACTTCAAAACCAAAAATTAAGAAGTTCTAATTATAGCTAGTATTGTCGAATTTGTAGATTCAAAAAAATTACCATGTTATCATAAAACCGGTGAAAAAATATGGATAGAAATAAAATAAATGAAATATTTAAAGAAATGATGGAAGATGTAAAATATATAAAATTAAAATCATATTTCAAACAAAAAAGTTAGTGTCAAGAAGTTTCGGATAAATTAACAAAGAGTAATAACTTAATATAATAGTTGTTGCTTTTTTGTGTGTC
>CALVRC010000007.1 GCA_944358445.1 uncultured Bacilli bacterium | reverse complement strand
CATAATAGTAGTAGGAAGGAAGTAAACAAATGAATAAAAGATTAAACAGAACTAATAGAAATTATATAATAATGGGACTATGTGCAATACTTTTAATAATGGGTATAGGATATGCGGCATTTCAATCGCAATTAAAAATATCAGGAACATCAAATATAGCAAGCAACTTCTTAGTAAAAATAACTGGAATAGAAGTATCAAGTAAAAGCGGAGGAGCTGCAGATAAACCAGATGTAACAACTTATAATGATACGAGTGCAACATTTGGAACAACATTGCAGTCTCCAGGAGATTCTATTACTTATGATATAACAATAGAAAATCAAGGGACGATAGATGCCGTTTTAAAAACAATAAGTAAAACAGATGCAAGTAATAGTGCAATTTTATTTGAGACTTCAGGAGTAAATGAGGGAGATTCTTTAAATGTTGGAGAGACTGCAACTATGCAAGTAAAAGTAACATACAATTCTTCTGTAACAAGTCAACCTGCTGATTTAGATAGTACATTAAAAGTAGATTTAACATATGAACAAGGTAATGGAAGTATTGTAGAACCAGGAGGAGAAACTACAACAATTGGAGGACAAGAAGTAGAAGTAGTTTCATCTGGTGATGGATTATATGCGGACGAATTTGAGGCTGGAAGATATATTTATAAAGGTGCAAGTCCAAATAATTATATAACATTTAATAATGAAACCTGGCGAATAATTTCAGTAGAAAGTGATAATTCGTTGAAAATTATGAGAAATACTAGTGTATTGGCGGCATGGGATACAAATAATCAAAATAATTGGGAAACGGCTTCACTTAATACTTATTTAAATGGAGAATATTTAAATTCTCTTTCAGATAAAGATAAAATTGTGAATCGTGATTGGTCAGTAGGAGCAATAACTATGAATAATACTGATTTGGCAAGTCAAATAGCTGATGAGAAGAGTGCAACATGGAATGGTAAAGTGGGAATGATTACGGCAAGTGAATATTTAAGAGCAAATACAAATATGGAACAATGTGGAACTTATAAATTAGATTTTGATAATGGTGAAAGTGATTTTTGTGCGACAACAAATTGGATGTATGATTTGTTAGCGGAAGGTAATTCTTTATGGACAATTACGCCAAGTAATGTTGATAATAATCGAGTAAATGTTATTTTGAAGAATTTTTCTGGGTTTTATGGATTGGCAAATAGTACAAAAACTAATATTACTTCAAATATTTCTGTTTGCCAAGCGCTTTATTTGTCATCCGATATTAATTTGAGTGGAGATGGGTCAGCAAGTAATCCATATGTGATTACAAATTAGAAAACGAAGAAAATGTGTGTATAATCTAGTGTATAAATGCAAAATACACTAGATTTTTTCCTGTAAAAATAGTGTTAAATTTATTAGGTTACTTTTGTTTTTTAACGAAAAATGATATAATTGTTATGTAATAATGGAGAGGATATCATGGCGAAAAAGAAATCAAGAAAACAAAAGAAGGAACAACCTTCTTATAGTATAGAATTAAAGGGTATTGTATTAATTTTAATTATGATTATTGGATGCTGTCCATTTGGGGTTACAGCAGATATTATAAAAGGTTTTGCTGGATTTATTGCCGGTGGATGGTATATCTTACCTTTAGTCGCAACTGGTGCGGCTGGAATATATATGATGGTGAAAAGAGAAAGACCTGATTTTTTAACATCTAGGTTAGTTGGACTTTATATTTTAGTTTTGGGTATACTTATTTTATCACACACTGAATATATAAGACAGCTTGGTAGTGATGTTTCAGCTTGGGAAATTATTACAACAACCATTGATAATTTGATGGCTTTTGTTAATCATACTGTTGATATTCAGGGTGGAGGTATGATCGGTGCTGTATTTTCAGTTATTGGAGTAAACCTTCTTACTTTGGAAGGAACAAGGGTTGTATGTTTTGCCTTAATTATTTGTGGTATTATCATGTTTACTGGTGTATCTATTTATGATGCTGTAAAATATATGAAAGAGAAATTAGATAAAGCAAAAGAGGTTAAGATTAATAGAAAAGCTGAAAAGGCTGCTAAAGAAGCAGAAGAAGAATATGAAAAAGAAAATAAGACAGTTGTTATTTCATCAATAGATGAACTTCCTAAGGAACCGGTTAAAGAAGAAGTTTCTGAGGCAAAAAGTGAAGTTCATATTGATAGTAAAGGTTACAACAAACCTCCTATGGGCTTGCTTTTAAAACCTAAGATAAAAAAAGAAGCTATTAAAGCTAATCAAGATGCAATTAAAACTAATGTTACAGAATTAGAAAAGGTTATTAGAGATTTTGGGGTTGAAGGTAAAGTGGTTGCTGCTAATATTGGACCTTCTGTTACTCAATATGAACTTGAGATTAAATCTGGTACAAGGCTTTCTAAAATTACGGCTTTAAACAAGGAAATTGCCTTGGAGTTAGGAGCTAAAGATGTTCGTATACAAGCTCCAATTCCTGGTAAAAAAACGGTTGGTATTGAACTTCCTAATAAATCTGTTATGTCTGTTGCAGTTAGAGAAATTTTGGAAGCAGTTCCTAAAACTAAGGATAATTCTAAGTTACTTGTGGCTTTAGGTAAAAGTATTATGGGTAATCCTGTTTGGTGTGAGATTGATAAAACACCACATTTACTTGTAGCTGGTTCTACTGGTAGTGGTAAATCTGTATGTATCAATAGTATGATTACATCTCTTTTAATGAGAACAAAGCCTGATGAAGTAAAGTTAGTTTTAGTTGATCCTAAAAAGGTTGAACTTTCAATGTATAATGGGGTTCCGCATTTACTTACACCGGTTGTTACTGATCCTAAAAAAGCTAATATTGTTTTACAAAAAATAGTTAAAATTATGGAAGATAGATATGATTTGTTTGAGGGAAGTAAGACTAAGAATATTGCTGGATATAATGCTTATGTTGATAAAAAGAATGAGAGTTTACCAGATAACGAGAAAATTAATAGACTTCCTTATATAGTTGTTATTATTGATGAGCTAGCTGATTTAATGTTAGTGGCAGCTAAAGAGGTTGAAGATTCAATTATGAGAATAACACAAATGGCTAGAGCGGCTGGTATTCATTTGATTGTTGCAACTCAAAGACCTAGTACGGATGTTATTACGGGTGTTGTTAAGGCAAATATCCCATCTCGTATATCATTTGCGGTATCTTCTAGTATTGATTCTAGAACAATACTAGATATGAGTGGAGCGGAAAAGTTGCTTGGTAAAGGTGATATGTTATTTTTACCACAAGGCGAAAGTGTTCCAACACGTGTTCAAGGAACTTTTATAAGTGATGATGAGATTAAAGCTGTTGTTGACTATACAATATCACAACAAAAAGCTATGTACGATACTTCATTAACTGTAGCTGATGAAGATAGAGGGGCTACTGCAATGGTGGAAGATGATGATTATGAAGAGCCTTTATATAATGAAATTAGAGAGTTTGTTATAACTCAAGGTAAGGCTAGTGCATCTTTACTTCAAAGAAGATTTAGACTTGGTTATAACAGAGCAGCTAGATGTATTGACTTGCTTGAAGAACGGGGAATTGTTGGGCCACCTAATGGGGCTAAACCGCGTGAGGTTCTTGTTAAATTGGAAAAGAAAGATGAATAAAATACGTTAATTTGGCGTATTTTTTCTTTTTATGACTAGTTTTGGCGAAGGTATATAATTCGCTTTTTAAAGGTGTTAAAGTATATTTGGTGATGATATGTTAGAGATAGATATGGACTCGAAGTGTGGAATACTTTTTGTAAGGTTATTTGGAGAATTAACTATTAAAACTCGTAAGAAATTAAATGATGTTTTAGAGTTTCTTATTAATGTTGGAATTAAAAATGTTGTTTTTAATTTAGAAAATGTTTATAGAATGGATATTAGTGGTTTTAAATCATTAATTAAATGTTATGACATCTCTTCTAAATATGGAGGTACTAGTATGATTTGTATTAATAAAGATAAGTTCGACTTTGATTTTGAACATTTTAATGTTGTTAGTGATGAACTTTCAGCGGTAAATCTTATTAATATTTAGGAGGTTAAAGATGGATCCTTTAAAAGAAGTTATTTTAGAAAATAGTAATTTAATTTATAGTATTGCTTGTAAATTTGGAAATAATGATATTGATGATTTGTTTCAAGCTGGATGCATTGGGATGATGGAAGCTTATAAGAATTATGATGATTCAAGAGGTGTTAAGTTTACGACATTTGCTTATCCTTATATTTTGGGAAGAATTTCTGAATATGTTAGAGAAAATCATACGGTTAGGTTAAGTAGAGATATGATGAGAACAAAAAGAAAACTTGATAAAGCTAAAATATATTTATCACAAGAACTGATGAGAGAACCTACAAATCTAGAACTTAGTGAATATTTAAATATTCCTTTAGAAAATTTGAATATACTCATTAATTATAAAGGGGATGGTATTAGTTTGGATGAACCTTATTTAAATGATTTATCACTTTATGATATTATTTCTAACTATGATATAGATTATGATAATTTAATCTTTTTAAAGGAAGAGTTTGAATCTTTAGACGAGCCTGAGAGAACGATTATGTTTCAAAGGTATTTTGAAGATATGACACAAAGTGAAGTTGCTTCAAATTTAGGACTTACTCAAGCACATGTTTCTAGGAGTGAAAATAAGGTTTTAACAAAACTTCGTAAAACATTTAATTGACAACTAAAGAACACTCATTTATAATTAATAATAGGTGATAGGTATGAAAAAAGGTTTTACATTAGTCGAACTTTTAGGAGTTATTGTTATTTTAGGACTGATTGCGATGATTGCAATTCCAACTATTAATAGTGCGATTAATTCTTCTAGGGAGAAGGCTTATGATGAGCAAATTAATACTATTGTAGATACAGCGAGGACATATATGTCTAAAAATTCATTAAAGTTACCAGATCAAACAAATGGTAGTAGATGTAGTGTAAGTGTTGATACTCTTCAAAAAGATGGTTTGCTTAATGCTGATGATATTGAAAATCCAATGTATAAAAAAAATAGTACAGAAGAAAAGGAAAAATTTGAAAACTTTAATGGAAAAGTTGTCATTACCTTTACTAATAATAAATATAAATATGAATATGTGAATTCATCTAGCGTGCCTGCTTGTTAGGCGCGTTTTTTTTTGTATAGAAAAAGATACTTTTGTTCATAATAGTTTTAGGAGGAAAATTATATGAAAAAAAGTTATCAAGATATTACGGAGAAACATAGTCCGAAGGAGAATATTTTTATGAATGCATTTATTTCTTTTATTACAGGAGGAATAATGGGTATTATTGGACAACTTTTAATAGATGGATATTCTTCATGGTTTGATATCCCAACTAAAGAAGCTACAGTGTGTATGCTTGTTACTTTAATATTTTTTAGTTGTTTGTTTACTTCTTTTGGCTTTTTTGATAAGTGGGTTAATTTTTGTAAATGTGGTTTGATTATTCCAATTACTGGTTTTGCTCATGCGACAATGAGTGCGGCACTAGAATTTAGAAAGGAAGGATTAGTTACTGGTATTGGTATGAATATGCTTAAGCTTTCTGGTGCAGTTATTATTTTTGGAGTAGTTAGTAGTTTTGTATTTAGTTTACTCAGAATGGTGGTGGGTTTAATATGACATTAAAATTTAACGATGTTTATATAAATGAAACAGCTACAATTACAGGACCTTATGAAAGTGAAGGTCCTCTAGCTAAATATTTTGATTTGTGCCATAAAGATTTATATTTTGGAGAAAAGAATTGGGAGGAAGCAGAAGAAAAATTAATCTATGAAGCTATTAATACTTTGACTCGTAAGAAAAAATTGGATTTGAATAGTGTAGATGTATTTATAGGTGGTGATTTACTTAATCAAATTGCGCCTTCTAATTATGTTATGAAAAAATTTAATAATAGTTTTATTGGAGTATATGCGGCTTGTAGTAATTCAACTTTAGGACTTATTTTAAGTGGCGTTTTACTTGAAGGTGGTTTTGCAAATAGAGTGATTTCTTTTACTTCTTCACATAATACGGCAGCTGAAAAGCAATATCGTTATCCGGTGGAATATGGTGGACCAAAACCAAAAGCAACAACATTTACTTCAACTGGAGCAGTTAGTGCTTTACTTTCTAAGGAAAAAAGTAATATTAAATTAGAAAGCGGAACTGTTGGAGCTGTTATAGATTCTTTGAGTAAGGATGTTTTTAATATGGGTGCTGCGATGGCTAAAGCTGTGGCTGATACCATTTATAAACATTTGAAAGATACAGGACGAAGTATAGATTATTATGATTTAGTTTTGACTGGTGATTTGGGAATATATGGCAAGGAGATTTTAAAGGAGTATATGCTTAGTGAATATAATATTAAGCTTGATAAATATAATGATACGGGAGTTATGCTTTATGATTTAGAAACGCAACCTGTTTACGCTGGAGCGAGTGGTCCAGCATGTGCACCTTTAGTTACATATAGTTATATTTTTAATGAGATGAAAAAAGGAAAATATAAAAGAGTTTTACTTGCGGCTACTGGAGCTTTAATGAGTCCAACAATGGTTAATCATAAACTTACAATACCTGGAATTAGTCATGCGGTTAGTTTGGAGGTAATATCATGATATATTTAAATGCTTTTTTGTTTGCTGGTATTGTTTGTGCAATTGCACAAATCATATTAGATTGTACTAAATTAACTCCTGGTCATATTACTGTAATTTTTGTTGTGGTTGGAGCATTTTTAGATATATTTAATATATATGATCAAATTATTTTATGGGCTGGTGGTGGAGCTTTAGTTCCAATTACTAGTTTTGGACATAATTTAACTCATGGGGCAATTCATGGGTATAATACAGAAGGTGTTTTAGGTTTATTTAGTGGTACTTTAGATTTAACAGCTGCTGGTATTAGTGCGGCAATTATATTCTCATTCTTTTTGTCTCTTATATTTGAACCAAAAGATTAAGATATCTAGTTTTGCTAGATGTTTTTATATTGAATCATTGACAAACTTTTGTTCGTTTGGTAGAATTGTTGTTGGATAAATTATGTTGACAGTGATGTTATAATATAATTAGTTTTGGATGTGATATATTGTTTATAATTGGATATAAGGCTTTAAATGAAGATTTTACAAATAGATATGGTACTAAGTATGAGATTGGAACAATTTATCAAGCTTTAGGAGAAATAAAATGGGGTAATAATGGTAATGGTTTTCATTTATGTACACATATTGAGGATTGTTATAGATATGTTAACTCTGATAATTCTATAATGACAGAGGTTATTGGGTTTGGAAATATGAAGAAATATGATGATGAATATTATGGATATTATGATATGTATGTTTGTGAGTATATGCGTATTATTAGGGTTATTTCTAGAGAAGAAATTATTAATATGATGCTTAATACTTATGCCGAAAGAAAAAATAGGTTTATTAGAGACTTTAATTTGACAGAAGATGAACTTAAATTGTTTGAAGGAGTTGAAGTGTATGGACAAAATAGTAGTGAAGGGTGCAAGAGAAAACAACTTAAAAAATATTAATATTACATTACCTAAAGATAAGTTAATTGTTATGACAGGTGTTTCTGGTAGTGGTAAGAGTAGTTTGGCTTTTGATACTATTTATGCAGAAGGACAAAGAAGATATATTGAAAGTTTAAGTGCTTATGCTAGACAGTTTTTAGGTGGTTCTGAAAAGCCTGATGTTGATAGTATTGATGGACTTTCACCAGCAATTAGTATTGATCAAAAAACAACTAATAAAAATCCACGTAGTACGGTAGGAACCGTTACAGAAATATATGATTATTTGAGACTTTTATTTGCGCGTATTGGTGTTCCTTATTGTCCTAGACATCATATACCTATTAGTAGTCAAAGTATTGAAGAGATGTGTACAGATGTTATGAAACTTCCTGAAAGAACTAAAATTAGGGTGTTAGGACCAGTGGTGGCTTTAGAGAAAGGAACTCATAAGGATTTACTTTTATCTTTACGTAAGGATGGATATGTTAGGGTAGTTATTGATGATAAAGAGTATGATTTATCTGAGGATATTGAGTTAGAAAAAAATAAAAAACATACTATTGAAGTTGTGGTTGATAGATTAGTAATAAAATCAGAAATTAGAAGTAGGCTTTATGAGAGTATGGAAGTGGCAACTAAATTAGGTCATGGGAAGTTGCTTATTGATGTTATTGATGGTGAAAAGATGCTTATGAGTGAGACGTATGCTTGTCCTGAGTGTGATTTTTCACTTCCCGCTTTAGAACCTAGAATGTTTTCATTTAACGCTCCTTGGGGTGCTTGTCCAGAATGTAAGGGACTTGGAATTAAATATAAAATTGATGAGGATTTGATTATTCCTGATAAGAGTTTGAGTATTAATGATGGTGCGATTGCGGCAATTAATGTAGATGATGAAAATAATATTACTTATACTAACTTGGAGACAGCATGCCGTCATCATGGTATTGACATGGATAAACCTGTTAAGGAATTAACTAGAAAAGAATTAGATATTGTTTTATATGGCTCATCTGATTTACTTACATTTAATTACACTTCTAAGTCTGGTAATAAAAGAACAACTAATGGTTATTTTGAAGGTATTATTACTAATTTAGAAAGACGTTATATGGAGACTAAAAGTACTTGGGTTAGAACTTGGATTGAAAATTATATGACAGAGCTTAAGTGTCCAAAGTGTCATGGTGCTAGACTTAATGATGATGTTTTGGCGGTACTTGTTGGTGGTAAAAATATTTATGAAGTTACTAAGCTTAGTATTAAAGATTTATTTGGATTTTTAAGTGATTTGAAATTAAATAAGGAACAAGAGGAAATATCTGATTTAATTTTAAAGGAAATTAAGTCAAGACTTTCATTTTTAATTAATGTTGGACTCGAATATTTGACTTTAGATAGAGAAGCTAAGACGCTTTCTGGTGGCGAGGCACAGCGTATTAGATTGGCTACTCAAATTGGTTCGCAGTTAACTGGTGTTTTATATGTTTTAGATGAGCCTTCTATTGGACTTCATCAAAGAGATAATCAAAGGCTTATTAATTCACTACTTAAAATGCGTGATTTAGGTAATACTTTGATTGTTGTTGAACATGATACTGATACGATGTTACAAGCGGATTATTTAGTGGATATTGGTCCAGCTGCGGGAGTTCATGGTGGTAAGGTTGTGGCTGAAGGTACACCAAAAGAGGTTATGGCTAATCCTAATAGTTTAACTGGTAAGTATTTAACGGGTGAGCTTAAGATTGAGGTTCCTAGTAAGAGAAGAAAAGGTAATAAGAAATATTTGGAGATAGTGGGGGCTAAGGAAAATAATTTGAAAAATATTAAGATTAAGTTTCCACTAGGTAAGTTTATATGTGTAACGGGTGTTTCTGGAAGTGGTAAATCCACTTTAGTTAATGAAATTTTATATAAAGTTGTTTCTAATAATTTATATAAATCTAAGGAGAAACCTGGGGCTTATAAGAGTGTTAAAGGATTAGAGAATATTGATAAGGTTGTAGATATTTCACAGGCTCCTATTGGTAGAACTCCACGTAGTAATCCTGCAACTTATACTTCAGTATTTGATGATATTCGTGATGTTTTTGCCGAAACTAAAGAGGCAAAAATGAGGGGATATGATAAAGGTAGATTTTCATTTAATGTTAAAGGTGGAAGATGTGAAGCATGCTGGGGTGATGGTGTTAAGAAAATTGAAATGCACTTTTTACCAGATGTTTATGTACCTTGTGAAGTATGTCATGGTACTCGTTATAATAGTGAGACTTTACAAATAAAGTATAAAGGTAAAAATATTTATGAGGTTTTGGAAATGACGGTTGAAGAGGCTTTAGGTTTCTTTGAAAATGTTCCAAAGATTAAAAATAAATTACAAATGCTTGCGGATGTTGGACTTTCTTATATTAAGTTAGGCCAGAGTGCGCCAACGCTTTCTGGTGGTGAGGCGGCTAGAATTAAGCTGGCTAAAGAATTACAGAAAAAACCTACTGGTAAGAGTTTATTTATTTTAGATGAACCGACTACAGGTTTACATTCTGATGATATTAAAAAGTTACTTGTTATTTTAAATAGGATTGTTGATAATGGTGATACGGTTTTAGTTATTGAGCACAATTTAGATGTAATTAAAGTAGCTGATTATATTATTGATTTAGGACCAGAAGGTGGAGATGGTGGAGGTAACATTGTTGTTACTGGAACACCTGAAGAAGTTGCTGAATGTCCTAATAGTTATACAGGAAAGTTTTTAAAACCTTATTTGAAATAAACTATAGAGTTAAAATTCTATAGTTTTTTGTTATTTTAAAAGGATTTTTAAATTTAACATTGTATATTAATAAATAGAGGTGATTAAAATAAATTACTATAATGAAATAAAAGAAACATTAGTAAAAAACGAAGTATATAAAAAGGTCAAAGACTACTCTAAAAATAAAAGTGATTTAAATGCTTATTTTGAAGTGGGTAGATTGATTGTCAAAGCTCAAGGTGGAGAGAAAAGGGCTAGATATGGGAATAAGTTAATTAAAGAATTTTCTGAGAAATTAACTAAAGAACTTGGTAAGGGATATACTTATACTAATCTTAGTAGAATGAGACAATTTTATTTATTAACTCAAAAAGTTGCGACACTGTCGCAACAATTATACAAAGTTAGTTGGAGTCATTATACAGAATTATTAAAAATTAAAGATATAAATGAAGTGAAGTATTATATTCATATAATAGATAAACAAAATTTATCTGTCAGAGAACTTAGGGAAAGAATAAAATCAAATGAATATGAAAGAATTGGATTTAAAGAAGAATTAGAGGAACCTAAAGCTACTACTTTAATTAAAAATCCAATAATGATAAAAGTTAATAATAAAAATGAAAAACTAACTGAATATATCTTACACCAGTCTATCTTAGAAAATATGGATGATTTTTTAAAAGAGTTAGGCATTGGCTTTGCTTATATTGGCAGTGAAGTAAAAATTAAAATAGGTGATAGATATAATTATATAGATTTTCTACTTTTTAACGTGAAGTATAACTGTTATGTTGTTATTGAACTTAAAGTGACTGAGTTTAAAGCAGAATATATTGGACAAATTACAAAATATATAAATTATGTAGATAAGAATATTAAAGAAGTATTTAATGATAAAACAGTAGGCGTGGTTATATGTAAAAAAGAGAATAGATTTGTAATGGAATACTGTACAGATGACAGAATTTTTACGACAACTTATAAAGTCGTTTAAATTTTTGATTTATGTTTATCACTAAATATATATAGAAATAATGAACTGAATGATATTATTAATAAAATAAGCAATAAAATATATATAGTTTTCCCAAACGTATTAATTAAGAAAATTAGAATGTCGTTGATTGAAATTCCAAATAATTTTATGTTGAAAGCAGATACATTATCAACATATTTTTCATAATGAAATGGATCTAAAAAAGTATTTAAAAAAATATAATTAGAACCATTTTTTATTAATGCGTTAGCTATATATGCTGGTATAATTTGCATAAACATAACAAAAATATTTTTAAAATAGAAATTAGTTTTATAGTTTTTTGTTATATATGTTCCTGATATTAATAAAAAGAAATGATAAAAGTAACAGTATATTGTATCAAAATTTAGATTTTGTGGGTTTGTGAAAAATATAGCTGCTACACCAAATAATATTCCGAAAGCACCTAAATAATTTAAAAGGAATTCTTTTTTTGTTTTTAAATATATTAGACCATTCAAAGGATATAAGTAGCACAGTTGCAATGGCAAATCTTTATTTATTTGATAGTTGTTTGTGAGTGTTAAAAATAAAAATTTAAATATTTCTAATGATAATAGAAAAAGTAAAATATGAGATAGGGTAGTTTTACTTTTTTTTAGTTTATTACCAATTAGTATAGGAAATAAAATTAATATAAAAATTAGTATTAAGTGTTTTATAGAAAAAAGAGTCATTATATCACCAATATAGATTATGACGGTTTAATAATTATAATTAATGAAATAAATTTATTTAAAAATATTTTAAATAATATGGGTCGATAATCTGTTTGAAAAATAATTAATTTTCATATAATTGTTTTATTTAACCTTACGTGGTTAAACGATATGTGGTTAGTATTGTTAAAATTAGCATAAGGTGAGCAATGTGAAAATAAGTGAAGCGATGTCTAAGAAAATATTAAAGATATGTGATGAGAAAAAATCAATAAATAAATTGACAACAATTTGTCTTTTTACTCAAAGTACTATACAAAATATTAAGGATAATTGAATGGAATGAATGAAAAAAAGATTTAATAGTACTTAAAAAAATATATTATTGTAGGACTTTGCATGATATTAGTCATAAAGAGAGCTGACTATGTGGCATTTAGTATTCAATTAAAAATATCAGGAATTTTATTAGATTTATTTTGGATAGGGTTGAATGGCATTAATACATAGTTAGTTAGATTGGATATTTATATATAAAATATATTGGAATGTTTTTGCCAAAAAATGAAATAAAATTATTGACATTCATATAATGAAATGGTATATTATTTATGCATTTTAATTTTAGGTTTACCTTTGGGTAAATCTTTAATTAAGAAGAAAAATGAAACACCTGGGTATGTGTAATGAAAGGAGGTTAAATTATGCCAACTATTAATCAACTTGTTAGAAAAAGAAGAGGTTCTAAAACTAGAAAAAGTAAATCACCGGTTTTAAACATTGGATACAACAGCAAAGATAAAAAAGAGACAGTAAGTAATTCTCCACAAAAACGTGGTGTATGTACTCGTGTTGGAACTAAAACACCAAAGAAACCAAACTCAGCTTTAAGAAAATATGCGCGTGTTAGACTTTCAAATGGTAAAGAAGTAGATACTTATATTCCAGGAGAAGGACACAATTTACAAGAACACAGTGTTGTACTTGTTCGTGGTGGACGTGTTAAAGACTTAATCGGTGTTCGTTATCACATTATTCGTGGTACTATGGATACTGCTGGAGTTGATGCAAGAAGACAAGGCCGTTCTAAATACGGTGCTAAAAAACCAAAAGGAAATAAATAATTTTAAAATAAATTTGGAAGGAGGATTATTATGCGTAAAAGAAGAGCTGTTAAAAGAGATGTTTTACCAGATCCAATTTACAATTCTAAGGTTGTTACTAAATTAATTAACCAAATTATGTTAGATGGTAAAAAAGGAACTGCACAAACAATTCTTTATGATGCGTTTGATATGGTTAAAGAAAAAACTGGCAGTGAACCAACTGAAGTTTTTAATAAAGCTTTAGAAAATATCAAACCAGCTTTAGAAGTTAAGACAAGACGTGTAGGTGGAGCTAACTATCCAGTACCTATCGAAGTACGTCCTGATAGAGCTCAAGCTTTAGGACTACGTTGGCTTGTTCAATATGCTCGTTTAAGAGGCGGACATTCTATGGCTGAAAATTTAGCTAATGAAATAATCGATGCTTCTAACGGTGTTGGAGCTGCGGTTAAAAAACGTGAGGAAACTCACAGAATGGCAGAAGCTAATAAAGCATTTGCTCATTATAGATGGTAATTATAAGAAAGGAAATAAAATATGGCTCGTGAATATAGTTTAGAAAAAACTCGTAATATTGGTATCATGGCCCACATTGATGCAGGTAAGACTACATGTACTGAAAGAATTTTATTCCATACTCATAAGATTCATAAAATTGGTGAAACACACGATGGTGAATCTCAAATGGACTGGATGGAACAAGAACAAGAACGTGGTATTACTATTACATCTGCAGCAACAACTGCATATTGGAATGGCTATAGATTAAATATTATTGATACTCCAGGTCACGTTGACTTTACTGTTGAGGTTCAAAGAAGTTTGCGTGTACTTGATGGTGCAGTTGCGCTTATTGATGCACAAGCTGGTGTTGAACCACAAACTGAAACAGTTTGGAGACAAGCAACTGAATACAATGTTCCTAGAATGATTTTTGCCAATAAAATGGATAAAATGGGAGCAGATTTTGAATTTAGTTTAAAGAGTATTGAAGAGCGTTTAGGTGTTAATGCTAAACCAATTGAATGGCCAATTGGAGCTGAAAGTGATTTCAATGGTGTTGTTGATTTAGTAACTAAAACAGCTTATAAATACGATGGAAAGCCCGAAGAAAATCCTGAAATTATCGATATTCCTGCAGATTTAGTAGATATAGTTGAAGAAAAACGTAATGACTTAATCGAGGCAGTTGCAGAGTTTGATGATGATTTAATGAATAAATATTTAGAGGGAGAAGAAATTTCTGTTGATGAAATTAAAGCGGCTATTAGAAAAGGAACTTTAGCTGTTAAATTCTTCCCTGTAATGTGTGGTACTGCACTTGGAAACAAAGGTATCAAATTATTACTTGATGCTGTTGTTGACTATTTACCAGCACCTACAGATGTTGAAGCAATTGAAGGTGTTGATATGAATGGTAATGAAATTAAAAGACATCCTAGTGATAACGAACCATTCTCAGCTTTAGCATTTAAAGTTATGACTGATCCATTTGTTGGACGTTTAACTTTCATCAGAGTTTATTCTGGTCATTTATCTAATGGTTCATATGTATTAAATTCTAATAAAGATAAGAAGGAAAGGGTAGGACGTATCTTACAAATGCATGCTAATCACAGACAAGAAATTACAGATGTTTATACAGGAGATATTGCAGCAGTAGTTGGTCTTAAAGCTACAACTACAGGTGATACTTTATGTGATGAAAAACATGCTTGTATATTAGCTCCTATGGAATTCCCAGAACCAGTTATTGAACTTGCTGTTGAACCAAAATCTAAAGATGACCAAGACAAGATGGCTTTAGCTTTACAAAAATTATCTGAAGAAGATCCAACATTTAGAGCTACAACTGATCATGAAACTGGTCAAACTATCATTGCTGGTGTTGGTGAATTACACTTAGACATCATTATTGATAGAATGAAAAGAGAATTTGGCGTTGAAGCTAATGTTGGTAATCCACAAGTTGCTTATAGAGAAACAATTAAGCAAAAAGGTGATTGTGAAGGAAAATATATTAAACAATCAGGTGGCCGTGGACAATATGGTCATGTGTGGGTTGAATTTGAACCTAATCCTGGTAAAGGATATGAGTTTGTTGATGCTATTGTTGGAGGTGTAGTTCCAAGAGAATACATTCCAGTAGTAGATAAAGGCTTACAAGAAGCTATGGAATCTGGTATTTTAGCTGGATATCCAGTAATTGATGTTAAAGCTACTTTACATGATGGATCTTATCATGATGTAGATTCATCTGAAATGGCATTTAAAGTTGCGGCATCTTTAGCTTTAAAAGAAGCTAAAAATAAATGTAATCCTGTTATATTAGAACCAATCATGAGTGTTGAAGTAACAGTTCCAGAAGAGTTCTTAGGAACAGTTATGGGTGATATTACTGCAAGACGTGGTAGACCAATGGGTCAAAGTTCACGTGGTAATGCGTTAAGCATCGATGCAATGGTACCACTTTCAGAAATGTTTGGTTATGTAACAAGTTTGCGTTCTAATACACAAGGTAGAGGTAACTTCTCAATGAAGTTTGATCATTATGAGGAAGTACCTAAGAATATTGCAGAAGATATTATCAAAAAAAATGGCGGAAACTAAATAAAAATAGTTGAAATTTTAGTTTAGTCATGCTACAATGTTTATTGAAATAGAAAGAGGAGGAAATTAATATGGCAAAAGAAAAATTTGACCGTTCAAAACCACATGTTAATATTGGTACTATTGGACACGTTGACCATGGTAAAACAACATTAACTGCGGCTATTACAAAATATTTATCAGATCAAAATCCTAGCTGGGCTAAATTCGAAGCATATGCTGATATCGATAAAGCTCCAGAAGAAAGAGAGCGTGGTATTACTATTAACACTGCTCATATCGAATATGAGACAGCTAATAGACACTATGCACACGTAGACTGCCCAGGCCACGCTGACTATGTTAAAAACATGATCACTGGTGCTGCTCAAATGGATGGTGCTATCTTAGTTATTGCTGCTACAGATGGACCTATGGCACAAACTCGTGAACACATCTTACTTTCACGTCAAGTTGGAGTACCTCGTATGGTTGTATTCTTAAATAAATGTGATATGGTAGATGATGAAGAATTATTAGACTTAGTTGAAATGGAAGTTCGTGAATTATTAACTGAATATGGTTATGATGGCGACAATACACCAATTATCAGAGGTTCTGCTTTAAAAGCTCTTGAAGGAGATGCTGATTATGAAGCTAAAATTGGTGAATTAATGGATGCTGTTGATTCATGGATTGAAACTCCAGTTCGTGACAATGATAAACCATTCTTAATGCCAATTGAAGATGTATTCACTATTACAGGTCGTGGTACAGTTGTTACTGGACGTGTTGAACGTGGTGAATTAAAATTAAATGAAGAAGTTGAAATCGTTGGTTTAAAACCTACTAAGAAAACAGTTGTAACTGGTATTGAAATGTTCAGAAAACAACTTGACTTTACTGAAGCAGGAGATAACACAGGTTTATTACTTCGTGGTGTAAGCCGTGATGAAGTTGAACGTGGTCAAGTTATCGCTAAACCAGGATCAGTTACTCCACATACTAAGTTCAAAGCTCAAGTTTATGTACTTAGTAAAGAAGAAGGTGGAAGACATACTCCATTCTTCAGTAACTATCGTCCACAATTCTACTTCCGTACAACTGATGTGACTGGTGTTATTGAATTACCTGAAGGTGTTGAAATGGTAATGCCTGGTGACAATGTTGAAATGACAGTAGAATTAATCGCACCAATCGCTATTGAAAATGGTACTAAATTCTCTATCCGTGAGGGTGGTAGAACAGTTGGTGCTGGTAACGTTTCAGAAGTTATCGAATAATATTGTTTAATTTAGTCAGAGAATTATTCTCTGGCTTTTTATTTTTTAAATATATAATGTTGCTTGTAAATTAATTACAAGTGCTTTTAATATTGGCTATTTCATTGACTTTTATATCAAAAAACAATATAATTTTATGTAGGGAAAGGATGTTTTTATTATGCTACAAAAACCAAAAGGAACTTATGATATATATGGTGATAAGGCTTTAACTTATCTTTATTTTAGAAAGTTAGTAGAGGCTTTAATGGATAAATATAATGCGAAGTATTTTGAAACTCCAATATTTGAAAGTAGTGAACTTTTTCATAGAGGTGTTGGCGAGACAACGGATATAGTAAGTAAAGAAACTTACGATTTTAAAGATAGAGGAAATAGAGATTTAACACTTAGACCAGAAGGAACTGCTGGTATTGTTAGATGTTTTATCGAAAATAAATTATATGCGGAGAATTTACCTTTAAAGGCTTGGTATTTAGGTCCTATGTTTAGATATGAAAGACCACAAGCAGGCAGATATAGAGAGTTTTATCAGTTTGGTTTTGAAGCTTTTGGTAGCTCTGATGCAATGATGGATGCGGAAGTTATTGTTATTGTTTGTAATTTATTTAAAATTTTAGGTTTGAAAGGGGTTAGTGTAAATATAAATACTTTAGGAGATAAGGAATCTAGAGAAAATTATCGAAAAGCATTACTTGATTATTTTAAACCTAATTTGAATGATTTATGTGATGATTGCAGGAGAAGATATGAAAAAAATCCATTACGTATTTTAGACTGTAAGGTAGATAGTTCAAATGAAATTATGAAAAATGCTCCTAAAATGACTGATTATTTGAATGAAGAAAGTAGAATACATTTTGATAAAGTTAAAGAATATTTAGATGCGATGGGTATAAATTATAAAGTAAATCCAAGTATTGTTAGAGGGCTTGATTATTACACTCATACTGTGTTTGAAGTTCAAGCTGATATTGAAGGGTTTGGCTCACAAAATACTTTAGCTGCTGGTGGAAGATATGATCATTTAGTTGAATTTGTTGGTGGACCTAGTGTACCTGGTGTTGGATTTGCAGTTGGACTTGAAAGGTTGTTTTTGGCTTTAGATGCAGAAAATATAGATATTAGAGAAATAATATGCCCAGATGTTTATATATTTAGTGCAGAAGATGAGCAAAAACCTTATGTTTTATCACTTTCTAATGATTTAAGACTTGCTGGTTTTAATGTTGAGATAGATTATAATGGTAAGAGTTTTAAAAGTAATTTCAAACAAGCTGATAAAGTGAATGCTAGATATATTATTATAATCGGTGAAGAAGAAGTGGAAAGTAAAATATTAACTGTTAAGAATAATGAAACAAAAGAAGAATATAAGGTTAAATTAGATAAAATAATAGAATTTTTAGATGAAAAATTAGGTGAGGAACATGAAGATTAATAATACTAGTATAAATAAAAAAAATGTTGATGAGGTTGTTACACTTTATGGCTGGGTTAATAAAAAAAGAGATTTAGGTGGACTTATATTTATTGATTTAAGAGATAGAAGTGGACTAATTCAGTTAGTAGTAAATCCAGATAGTAAAGTATATGAAGTTGCTAGTACACTTAAAAATGAATATGTTATTAAAGTTAGTGGTAAGGTTGTTTTAAGAAAAGAAGCTAATAGGAATTTGAAAACTGGTGAGGTTGAAGTTGAAGTTCAAAAGCTAGAAATTTTAAATAAGTCGGCGGAGCTTCCATTTGATTTAAATAATATGACAGCTTTAGAAGATACTAGATTGAAATATCGTTATTTAGACTTAAGAAGAGAAGAACTTAAGAATAATTTATTTATTAAACATAAGATTATGCAAAGTGCAAGAAAATATTTAAATTCTTTAGAATTTATGGAAATTGAAACTCCAATTTTATGTAAGTCAACTCCAGAAGGAGCAAGAGATTACTTAGTACCTTCTAGAGTGAATAAAGGGTGTTTTTATGCATTACCACAGTCACCACAACTTTTTAAACAAATACTTATGATGAGTGGTATGGAAAAATATTATCAAATTGCTAGATGTTTTAGGGATGAAGATTTACGTGCAGATAGACAGCCAGAATTTACTCAAATAGATATGGAAACAAGTTTTATGTCAGAAGATGAAATCATGAGTATTACAGAGGGGTTACTTTATAATGTTTTTAAAGAAGTAAAAGATATTGAAATTAAATTACCTATTGATAGGATGACTTATGATGAGGCGATTAATTTATATGGTTCAGATAAACCTGATTTAAGATTTGAAAACCCAATTTTTGATATTACAGATAATTTTATAGATAGTGATTTTAGTTTATTTAAAACAATAATAAATGATGGCGGAATTATTAATGCTTTAGTATTTAATGTGGCTGATAAATATTCTAGAAAAGATATTGATAAATTAACTGATTATGTTAAAACATATGGTGCTAAGGCTTTAGCTTTCCTTAAGTATAATGATGAGTTTACTGGTAGTATTGTTAAGTTTATAACACCTGAAATTGATAAAGCTTTAAAAGAAAAATTAAATTTAAAGACTAATGATTTAATTTTAATTATTGCTGGTAATAAGAAAATGGTAAAAACATCTTTAGGTGCTTTAAGGTGTAAAATAGCTAGAGATTTAGATTTAATTAATAAAGATAAGTATGCATTAACTTGGGTAACGGATTTTCCAATGTTTGAATATAGTGAGGAAGAAGGTAGATATATATCTTGCCATCATCCGTTTACTTTACCAAAGGATGTTAATAGTTTAAGTGATAAGGAAAATGCTAAAGCATATGCTTATGATATAGTTATAAATGGCTATGAAGCTGGTGGCGGAAGTTTGAGAATATATAATCCAGATGATCAAGAAAAGGTTTTAAATGAACTTGGATTTAGTAAAGAAGAGGCTGAAGCAAAATTTGGATTTTTGTTAAATGCTTTAAATTATGGATGTCCTCCGCATGGTGGGCTTGCTATCGGTTTAGAAAGACTTACTATGATTTTGTGTGGGACAGAAAATATTCGTGATGTAATTGCTTTTCCAAAAACAACTAGTGCATCATGTTTGATGACTGAAGCACCTAGCGAAGTAACAGAAAAACAGTTAGAAGAATTACATATAAAATTAAACGATTAAGATATAAAAGGGGCTTTATGATTGGAATGATTTTATGAATAGACAAATGTTTTATGAATTACTTAAAGAAAATATATGCATTCAAGATGAAGCTTTAAAAAAATTAGTATGGGTATTATATAATAATTTTTATGGAGAAAATAGTATTAAGGAAAATATATTACTTATAGGTGATCGTGGGAGTGGAAAAACAACTATGATTAAGGAAACGGCAGAACTTATGGATATACCGATGGGGGAAGTTTATAATGCTTTTTCATCGAATGAAATAAATTATGATTTAATTATTAATGGTTTAATTCAAATGAATATGAATGGTAATAATGATGGAGAAGGCATTTTATTACTTCATGATTTTCAAGATAGTTTTATTTATGGTCATAATCAAGAATTTAATGCAATGATAGCTTCTGGAATTTTGAATTTAGGTGAATATGGTTATTTTAATTCGTCTGATGTAATATTTATTGGTGAGATAGATACTGATAATGTTCGTAATATTTTTGCAGGGAGTCAAGGATTATCTGATTTAGATAATGATGATTTTGTATCACCAACTTTAAATATTATAAAAGGTTATTTATCAAAGGCAAACCGAATTACTGAAGATGAAAAAGGTAATAGATCAGCAAATGTTGGTTTTGAAAAATATATTTCAGATGTAATTAGAAATCGTTTTTTAAGTTCTAATAGTATGCAGACTTTTAAAAGAAAGATTTATATGGAAGATATGGGTACTGAGGAAATAGTTAAAGCTTTATCATCACCAATTTCTGCTTTGAATTTATATAAAGATGATTTATTAGATGAATATATCGATTCAGATGTGTTTAGAAAAAAGGTTGCAGGATATATCTTAGAAAGTGGAGAAGGGCTTCATGCGACTGAAGCGGCTATTGAAAATACCTTTATAAATGATGCTAAAAAAAATAAGAAAGTTTTAAAAAAAGATTCTTTGTTTATTTCTCGCAGGAAATAAAATCGCGGAGGTATTTATGGAAACAAAAGAATTATATAATGAATTGAGAGATTTGCTATGTAATCAAGATAAGGCTTTAAAAGATCTTGTTTGGACTATAGCTAGAAATAGAAAATTAAATAGACCTAAAAATGCTTTATTGATAGGTGAACTAGGTAGTGGAAAAACTACAATGGTAGAATTAACTGCTCGTAAAATGGGTATACCTGTAGTTGGAATGTCAGGTTTTTTTACTCCACAAGGAGTAGAACCTATGGTTTTATATAATGCTTTTATGGGATTGTTTGCTGAAAATAATCAAAAAGGATGTCAAGGAATTGTTTTGATTCATGATATGAAAGATGTTTTTCTATATGGAGGTTTTTCTACTTTAAATTCTATAATTACTGCTGGTTCTTTTACTTATAATAATCATGTTATTGATGTTAAAAGTACTATGTTTATTGGTGAGATTGATAATAATGGTTTAGAAGATTGTTTTACTTCAAATCCTATATATACAATTGATGATATAGATAAAGCAATTTATCCTTCGGTATGTAGTAGTGATGAAGTTAGTGAAGTAATTAGCAATATAATAGATGTTTATGGTGGAGTTACTGATGAAGAAGTAGATAGTAATATGTTTTATGATCAATATAGGGAAGCATTAAAAAAGACTTTTTTATCTCCAGAGTGCAGTAAAGTATTTAATAAAAAAATTTTTATGGATGCGATTGGTTTTGAGGATATTAAAAAAGCCTTAAGTTCTCCAGTATCAGAATTACAAACATATAGTGATGATTTATGCGAAGAATATATTTCATCACCGCAATTTATAAATTCAGTGGCTGGACATATCAGTGAGAGTTTAGTTGGTTTACATGATTTAGATGATGCCGTTAGAGATGTATCTAGAATAGATAGTAAAAGGAAGATTAAGGTTTATAAAGAGAATTCTTTATTAAAATTATAGATATGGAAAAATATCAAGAAGTAGAAAGAAGTATTATTAAAAAATTTAGACCATCTATATGGCATAATTTTGTTAAAGCAGTTAGTAATTATGATTTGATTGGTGAAAATGATAAGATAGCTGTTTGTATAAGTGGTGGTAAAGATTCTTTTTTGCTTGCTAAATGTTTAGAAGAACTTCAAAAACATGGAAAGATTAAATTTGATTTAGAATATGTTATCATGAATCCAGGGTATACTGATGAGGTTTTAGATAAAATTAAGGATAATTTAAAAATTTTGAATATAAATGCTCATATATTTGAAAGCCCTATTTTTAAAATTATTAGTAAAGAAAAAAAATCCTTGTTATTTATGTGCTAAAATGCGAAGAGGATATTTGTATAATTATGCTAAGGAACTTGGGTGTAATAAAATAGCATTAGGTCATCATTTTGATGATGTTTTAGAAACTATTTTAATGAATTTAATATATAATGGTATGTATGCGGGAATGATGCCAAAACTTAAGAGTGATAATTTTGAGGGTATGGAGCTTATTAGGCCTTTATATTTAGTTCGAGAAGATGATATAAAAAAATGGGCTAAGTACAATGAACTTTCATTTATAGATTGTGCGTGTAGTGTTACTAAAAAGAATATTGGAAAACGAAATGAAATGAAAAAATTAGTTAGAACTTTGAAAGAATATTATGTAGATGCAGATAGAAATATATTTAAATCTTTAAGTAATGTTAAATTAGATAAGGCTATAACATACTTTGAAGATGGTAAAATGTATAATTTTTTGGATAAATACTAAATGGTAAATATTGTTAACTTTTGTAAAGATACTAGTCAAACTAAAATATATATGATATAATTTAATTGTCTAAAAGAAGAATACCGCTATGAAAAACCTACTAAGTATAACGATTGGGAATCTAATTCGTTGGTGGTGTAGAATACTTTATTTTATTAAAGGATCCTAAAGCTGATGATGTGATGCCCACCTGGGAGATCAGGTTTTTAATTCGTTAAGGTTTCTCTTTTGGACTTTGCTTATATAAAAGTCCTTTGAATTTTTTCAAAGGACTTTTTTGCATACTAGGAATTTGCTTTATTAAAATATTTTTTAAGTAAATTTAAACATTTGTTTTGCATGGTTAAATTTAATTTATTTTACACATATAATATAGAGATGATAGATCTATTATTTTTATATTATTTAAATAGAAGTTTATATTTTTAATATTTATCATTAAAAATATGAAAAAAGTTAAATTTTTTACAATTTTATGTAGGTTGATTGCCATATTTGTGATATAATAAGTGGCACGACAGAAAGTGAGGAGAGTATGAGGTTTAAAAACTGTCTAGGGGTGGCATGTTTTATACTAGTGCTTTTTGTCAGTTGTTTTTTAAATGGAGGTATTAATCAAAACTCTGATTTAAAGATGACTTCAAATGAGAGCGGTATTAGTACAGCTCTTAATGGCAACCAGATTAGCACAAATTTTAATAACAACCAGATTAGCACACAAAACTTAATGACTTCACAATTTGCTCGTGAAGTAAACCATGATTTAGCAGATTATCTAATTCCTGAAAATAGTTATTTTGCCATTAATGGTCAAGAACTTGATGAAAATATAACTGTTAATTATGGAGATGCGATTGACGTTCATTTAGAATGGTCTTTGCCTAATACTGAAAGGTGGACAACAGATGATGTTTTCACATATCAATTACCTAAAGGTTTTGAATTTACAAATGTGCAAAATGGACCAGTTAGAAATGAAAGTGGTCAAACTGTTGGTGTTTATACCATAACTAATAATGAAGTAATGATTCAGTATACTGATGAGAACTTTGTAAAATTAAGTAATATTGTAGGGGCATTAAATGTATCAGGTAAAATTACCGAAAGTTCTTATAACAGTGGTGATGGAGGAATTATTGACTTAAATATACCTGGTGTTGGTCATATTTTAGTTAATGTTAATCCAACTAGTGCTTTAAGAATTAATAAATCAGTTACAAAAATTGATACAGATACTTATGAATTTAATGTTGTAGTAAGATCTATAACTGATAATACAAATGTAGTGATTACTGATACAATGGGTAAATATTTAGAACTTATTAATAATTCACTTAAAATTACTAATAATGGTTCTATAATGACTGATGGAGTTAAACTTACTATTAATTCATCATTAAATTTTGTTTATGAAATAGAAAAACTAAATAAAGGTGATGAGGTAGTTATAACTTATCAAGTTAATGTTTTAGATGGAGGTTTTATTAGTAACTCTACTGATAATGATTTAAGAAATACAGCTAGTGTTAAAAGCGATGAATTACCTAATGGTATTTCAGCTAGTGCATTAGTTACTACTAAAAAAGCTAGTTTAAGTAAAAGTGGTAGTTATAACATTAGTGATAATACAGTTACATGGACTATCATTGTAAAACCTGGAGAAAAGGGTGTAACTTTAGAGGATATTATTTCAGACGATCAAGAAATTACTGGTAACATCAAAGTTGAAGAGAGTGATAATGGTTCAACCTATTATGATTCTGAGTTAGTAATAACGGTTTCTGATTTAGAAAAAGGTTATACTTTTACTGCTGATTCTACAGGTAATAAAGCTTATAGAATTACTTTTAAAACTAAAGCTACAACAACTGGGGCTACTCAGTTATATAATAAAGCTACTATTTATGTTGGAGATAGTGATCATGTAGATAAAGATGCTACTGTAGGTCTTGTTCCAGGTGTAAATATTGATAAAACTGTTTCTAGTGCAGATGATAGAGAAGGCATTATTAATTGGAATACAAGAGTAACTATTCCTAATATTGATAATAATTTAAAATATACTATCTTTAAAGATGTTTTAGGTACAGGTCTTACTTTAGTAAAAGATTCAGTTAAAGTAAATGGCCAAACAATAGATGAAACCACAAATTATAAACTTGAAATAACTGATAATGGATTTAATATTGATTTTGGAAAAATTAATCCTGGACAAATATTTGATATATCTTATCAAACAGAATTTGATAACAGCGAATCTCAAAAATTTACAAATACTGCGACAGTAAGTGTAAATGGTGAGGAAAAGTCAGATACTGCTGAGTACAATTACAATAAGAAGAGTAATTATATTCAAAAGAAAGTAACTACATCTGAGGATAGTTTTAGTAAAACTGGAATTGCTAGATGGGAAATTACAATCGACAGATTACCTAAAAATGTAACGGATGCTTTTGTTACGGATGTTATTCCAGAGGGTATGGAATTCATTGAAAATTCTGCTAAGATTGTTATTAATAATAATACTTATGATCTTGCTGTTATTCCAAATAATAATAAATTAATATTCAATTTGGATAATTATATGGCAAGTCTAGATCAAGGTAGTGCGACAATTTATTACGAAACTAGATTAATCGATATATTTAGTGAACAAAAAACTTATACAAATAAAGCAAATATTACAATTGATAATGAGACTTATCCAGATGTTGAAGCTTCTATCACAGGGCAAGTTACTAATTTATTAAGTAAAACTGCTGTTTATAATACTTCTACAGCGCCTTTAGTTGAATATACAATTAAAGTTAATGAAGGAGCAGCTGATATTTCACCAACTTCTAATAAACTTAGATTAGAAGATCAAATGGGAAGTGCAATTGAGTTTGTCAGAGGTTCATTAAACATTGATGGAGAAGCAGCAGATAGTGATAGTTATACTTGGGATAGTGAAAATAGGGTATTAATTATTAATGTTCCAGATGAAACTTCTTTAACGATAACATATCAAGCGCTTGTAACCTTAATTCCTGGTGATGAACTTAATGATGAAAATGCCTTTAATAGAGTTAATTTAGATGGATATGGTGAAAATCAAACTGAATCTGAATGGATTATTAAAGGTGAGGTTTTAGAAAGTAACGCATCATCTTCTAGCGATTCAGCAACACTTAGAGTTTATAAACACAAAGAAGGAGATGCAAATGCACCACTTGCAAATGTAAAATTTAATTTATATGAAGTAGAATTTACAGTAGAAGATGGGGTATTTAATTTTACTGGTGAAGAAACATTAGTTAATAGTTTAACAACAGCTTCAGATGGATTTGCTAATTTTACAGGTCTTAATTATGACCGTGTTTATAAATTAGTGGAAACAGAAACATTAAATGATTATATTATAAATAGTGTGCCATATTATTTTGTATTTCCTGGCAATGATAATATAACTTATCCAGACTATGTTGATGGTGGTTATGAAATAACTAAATATGATCAATTGCAAATTGGAACTGTAGAAATTGGTAATGAATATTCATTTTTAGATATTAATATTAGTAAAGTTTGGGAAGATCATGATTATTCAAAAAGACCAGATTCAATTACAGTATATTTGAAACGTAATGGTGAATATGTTATAGAAAATGGTCAAAAGAAATCAGTTACTTTGAGTAGTAGTAATAATTGGCAGGCTTCTTTTGAAGGTTTAGTTAAATATGATGATAATCATAATCGTTATAAATACACAATAGAAGAAGCAGTACCAGAGCATTATCGAGATGAATATAATGAATCCTTTACTATTGATGAGGAAAATTGGATAATTACCAATACTTTAGATGATAGTAGTTTGACTATTAGTAAATTTGTGGCTGGTAATGCGGGCGATAAAGATAAGGAATTTACATTTAAAGTTATTTTAACTGATAAAAATGGAAATCCTTTAGAAAATGAGTTTTTCTATAATGGTTCTAAAAAAGGTATCATTAAATCAGGAGATACTGTAAAATTAAAACATGGAGAGTCTATTATAATTAATGGTTTACCAGTAGAAACTAATTATGAAGTTATAGAATTAGAAGCTAATAGTGATAGATATGAAACAACTGCAACTAATGATAAAGGTACTATTGATTTTGATGAAAATAAAGTAGTATTTACTAATACTAAAAATGAAGGAAGTTTAACGATTGATAAAACGGTCGGTGGTAATAGTGGAGAGACTGATAGATACTTTAATTTTAAGGTTATATTATTTGATAAAGATGGTAATGTTTTAGAAGGTATATATAATTATACTGGAAGTAAAACAGGAACTATTAAATCTGGAGATATAATTAGATTAAAGCATGGTGAATCGATTACTATTACTGGACTACCTGTAGGAGCAAGCTATGAGGTTATTGAACTTGAAGCTAATAGCGACGGTTATACTACTAAAATTACTAATGGTAATGGAATTATTGGACTTGATGGAAATATTTCCTCATTTATGAATTATAAGGATATATTTAAGAAATATGAAAAATCTAATATTCCACAAACTGGTGGTAGTGATAATACTTCCATTTATGGAATTTTAACTTTAGCTTTTGGAATACTTGGCATATGTTTAGTTAAAAAAGTACGTGCTTAGAAAAGTATTGGTAGTATTATGTTTTATCATTTGTCTAATATTTTTAAGTTTATTTACTTTAGAATATTTAGACAAACAAGAAGGGGAGAACTTTTATAAAAATGTTCTCCCTTCTAATAATTTAATTGACATTGACAAATTAAAAAACGAGTATGATGAAGCTATAGGGTATATTGAAATTCCTAATACTAATATATCTTATCCAATTATGCAGGGAGAAGATAATAATTATTATTTAAAACATTTACCTAATGGTGATAGTAATAAAATTGGATCTATTTTTATAGATTATAGAAATAATGAATTTAACGATCAAAATACAATTATATATGGGCATAATTTTAATAATGGTACAATGTTTAGTGATTTATTAAATTATAAATCGGATGATTTTTATAAAAATCATTCAAAATATGCTATTTATGTAAGTGATAGAAAAATGGAAGTAGAAATTTTTGGAGTATATGTATTAGATGTAACCAAAGAAAAAATACCTATTAATTTTGAAACTTTAGATGTTTTTAATGATTACATAGATAAGATAATGGAGAATAATCTTATTAAAAGTAATTTTGAAATTAATGAAAACGATAGATTAGTTTCTTTATGTACATGTGCGAATGGTTCATGGAAAAATAGATTGATTGTCGTTGGAAAAGTTATATAAAATATAGCCTAACTTTTAATGTTAGGCTATTTATTTTTGGATTAATTCTTTGATTTTTTCAGTGTTTTTAAAATTGGTTTTTGCTATTTCATTTAAAATATTAATGCCGTGTTCTTTTACTAATTTAGCACCGACTTCATCGACTATTGGTCCAGCGCCTTTAGGTAGTGTGTAATTATATTTTTTAGAAAGTTTATCAATTTCTTTAATAAAGATATACCTACTGATGATGGCTGAACAAGCAACGGATAAGCATTGGTCTTCGGCTTTAGTAATAAAAGTAATATTTCTTTGAACATTAGGCATTTGTTTTAAATAATTATAATAAACATATTTTTCAGCAAATTGATCAACAACTATATAATCATATTGTTTGTATTGTTTTGTCATTTCTATTAAAACTTTATTGTGTAAAATAGCTTTCATGGCATTCATGTTGTATTTATTATGTCTTTGGTTATATTCAGTGTTGGAAAGAGTCATCGTATAGTATGGAATTTTTTTAATAATTTGAGGAGTTATTTTTAAAATTTGTTCATCGGTTAATTTTTTAGAATCTTTAACGCCTAAACTTTCTAAAAATGGTATATTTTCTTTAGTAACATATGAGGCTGTTACAATAATAGGTCCAAAGTAATCTCCTGTTCCAACTTCATCTGAGCCAATAGTGTTTGCATAGTAGACCTTAGAATTTTTTTTAGTTTCTTTTTTTTTCTCATTACTAGCAACTTTCATATCAATTTTTTTACTTGGATTTAAATTTTTTTCCATTTGAGACCAAAGGTTTGCATCTATATCTGCACTTATACCTTGAAAAACGGCTTTACCTGATTCATATAAAGTAACAACAGTATCTGCTTCATCAGCTTGAAAAACAGCATATGGTGGTGTTTTTATACGTTTTTTTTCTTCAAAGTATTCGTTCATTTTTTCCATTGTATTTTTACTTACTTTTAATGTAATTGTTTTTACGGGTTCTTTTTTCATTTTATCACCTATACACATTTTAACATATTTCTTATTTCATCACAATAAATGCTTTACTTTTTGTTTTTAGATATAATATAATTATTATAGGGTGAATAAAAATGAATATTATAGATTTATTAATTATAATTTTTATATTAATTGGAGGTGTCGTTGGTTTTAAACGAGGCTTTACTAGTAGTTTAGTTAATTTTGTTGGTGTAATTTTAGTTGTAATTATTGCTTATTTTTTGAAAAATCCAATTAGTGAGTTTTTAATGAGTTTTTGTCCATTTTTTAGTTTTGGAGGAATTATAAAAGGCGTTACTGTTTTAAATATTGCAGTATATGAGATTATTGCTTTTATATTAGTGTTTAGTCTTTTGATGATAGGACTTAAGGCTTTACTTATGGCAACGGGTATTTTGGAGACGCTTTTAAAATTTACTATTGTTTTAGGACTTCCTTCTAAGATTTTGGGCGCTATTGTAGGTTTGATTGAAAACTATATTATTGTATTTTTTGTTTTATATATTCTTTCAATGCCAAACTTTTTAGATGTTGGATTTATTAAAGATTCAACTTACCGTGAACCAATTCTTAAAAACACGCCTATTTTATCTAATGTGGCAGAATCAACTCTTGCCGTTTTAGATGAATTTAAAGGTTTGAGCGATAAGTATACTGAAACTGAAAATAGTAATGAATTTAATTTAGAAACATTAGATTTATTCTTAAAATACAAAGTTGTAATGGTAGATACTGTTGAAAAACTTGACGATAGTGGTAAAATAAAGATTGAGGGAATTGAAACAGTTTTAAATAAATATAGGGAGGAATAATTATGGAAATTATTATAGGAAATTCAGAAAACTTTGAGGAGATTACTAGCAAAGGAGACGTGCTTGTTGATTTTTTTGCGACATGGTGTGGTCCTTGCAAGATGCTTACTCTAGAGTTAGAGGAAATTAAGGATAAAGTTCAAATTATGAAAATTGATATTGATGAAAATTTGGAACTTTGTAAAAGATTTGGAGTTATGAGTGTTCCAACGCTTGTTTATTTTAAAAAAGATGGTACTTATGTTATGCATATTGGTTATATGACAAGTGACGAGATTTTAAAATTTATTCAAAGTTAAAAGCTATTAAGATTATTCTTAATAGCTTTTAGTTGTTTTTTATATTTAATATTATTTCTTTATTCATTTTTATTTTGTGATATTTTACATTACATTTATCAAATAAGGTGCGTGATGCAATGTTATTTTCACTATCTGCATATTTGTCATTTAAGTAAATAACTTCTTTTATTCCTGATTGAATAATCATTTTTGCACATTCGTTACAAGGAAATAAGTCAACATATATTTTAGAATTTTCTAAATCTTTTTTATAACCTCTATAATTTAGTATGGCGTTTAATTCAGCATGACAGACATAAGGATATTTTGTTTCTAAATTTTTTCCTTCACGGTTCCATGGAAATTCATCATCATCAAAACCATTTGGGGCTCCATTATAACCTATGGATAAAATTCTATTATCATTACTAACTATGCAGGCTCCAACTCTTGTGGAAGGATCTTTACTACGCATTGCACTTAGTTCAGTGATTGCTATAAAATATTCATCCCAAGATAGATAATCTTTTCTTTTTTCATTTTTCATATTTTCACTTCCTTTTAGACTATTTTATCATATTTTTATTATTTTGAATAATATGATTTTTCTGATATAATATTTAGTGGTGACATAAAATGAAAAAACTATATGGATTTGCTTTTGGAACTTTATTACTAGATCAAATTGTTAAAAATTTATTATTGTTTTTCATGAATTATGGGCAGTCTATTAGTGTTATTAATGGTTTTTTTAATATTACTTTAGTTGGGAATACTGGGGCTGCTTTTAGTATTTTAAGTTCAAATACTATTTTATTAATAGTAATTTCTTTAGCTGTTTTGAATATAATTTATTTCTTTTTTATTAAAGGAAAGAAGTTAACTATATTTGAACAAGTTTCATATGGTTTATTAGTTGGTGGAATTATGGGAAATTTAGTTGATAGAGTAGTACATATGCAGGTGATTGATTATTTGGATTTTAATATATTTGGCTATAATTTTCCAATATTTAATTTGGCTGATATCGCAATTGTTGTTTCAATGATTTTGATTGCAATTCAGGTGATAAAAGGTGATAAAGATGGAGTATCAAGTAAAACAAAGTGATATAAGATTAGATAACTATTTATCTTCTATTTTGGAAGTTAGCCGTAGTCAGGTTACTAAAATGATTAAGGCACATGAGGTTTTAGTAAATGGAAAAGAAGTAAAACCTGGTTTTTTACTAAAAGAAAATGATAAGGTTATAGTTAGTCATGTTATAGAAGATGAACTTAAACCAGAGAAAATGAATTTGGATATTGTTTATGAAGACGATGATGTAATTGTAGTTAATAAGGCTAATGGAGTTGTTGTACATCCTGGGGCTGGAAATCATAGTGGTACTTTAGTAAACGGACTATTATATCATACTAAATTAAGTGATTTAAATGGTGATGTAAGACCTGGTATTGTTCATAGAATTGATGCTTATACAACTGGTTTACTTATGATTGCTAAAAATAATAAAGCTCATGAAGTTTTGGCTAAAGAACTAGCTTCAAAGAAGACTTATAGAAAATATGTTGCTTTAGTATGGGGCGTAATAAAAAATGATACGGGGGAGATAGATGCACCAATTGGAAGAAGTACACATGACCGTAAAAAAATGGCAGTTCGCGCTGATGGTAAAGAGGCTATTACTCATTTTAGGGTTTTAAAAAGATATGATAAGGCGACTTTAATTGAACTTAAATTAGAAACGGGAAGAACACATCAAATTAGAGTGCATATGGATTATATTGGACATCCTTTAGTAAATGATCCTGTTTATGGTAATAGGAAATTATTTGATGATAGTGGCCAATGTTTGCATGCTAAGGAATTGGGATTTATTCATCCTAAAACTTTAAAATATATGCAGTTTGATAGTGAACTTCCAGAGTGTTTTTTGAATATTTTGAAAAAATTCGAGTAGGTGATGATATGAACGAAATAGTTATTGATAAAAAAGAAGAATTAGTTATGAAACTTTTACACTATTTTATTACTGAAAGAGGATATAATCCAGTAATTATTAGGGGTGTGAAAGATGAAATATGGCTTGAGAATTTAGATGATGATTATAAGATTATTAGGATTGTTTCAGGTTATATTCATAATAATGAACAATTTAAATTTGATATATTTAAAACTGAAAGTTTGCTTAAAACTATTAAGAAAAAAACATTGTCTTTTAAAATTAATGCCCTTAGTATATTTGTTAATTTAGGGGATAATGTTGATATATCTGAATTTGAGGATACTCCTAATATTAAATTTGCTAATATTCATGATGCGGATGATTTAAATAAATATAGATTTGTTACTTCAGCATTTCCAGATATTACCAATGATATGGATTTTAAGGAGAAGGGTTTAGAACTTTTTATGAAAATTACTAGTGATATAAATAAAAAAAATGAAGGAGATGCGAAGATGAATGAGGATGTATTTAGACCTAAAAAACCAGTTATTACTTATGCTTTAATTGCTATAAATGTTGTTATTTATATTTTAAGTTTATTTAATGATAGCATTTTACAAATGTTTGCGGTAAATAGATTTTATATTGTAGAGTTAAATCAATATTATAGACTTTTTACTGGTATATTTTTACATGCTAATTTATTACATTTACTTTTTAATATGTATGCTTTGTATGTAATAGGTATGCAGCTTGAAAGCTTTTTAGGAAAATGGAAGTATTTGGCAGTTTATTTACTTTCAGGCTTAGGTGGTTCAATGCTTTCAATATTCTTTAGTAATAATTTTAGTGTTGGTGCTTCTGGTGCAATATTTGGCTTAATGGGAGCTTTACTTTATTTTGGATATCACTATAGAGTGTATTTGGATAGTGTAGTTAAATCACAAATTATTCCACTTATTGTTATTAATTTATTTATTGGTTTTACGGTGAGTGGAATTGATAATTGGGCACATATTGGTGGTTTAGTTGGAGGAATTTTGTCTTGTATGGCTGTTGGTGTTAAATATAAATCTAGTAAATTTGAAATGATTAATGGAGCTATTATGTACTTGATTTTTATTGGATTTATAGGATATATGGTGTTTGTTAGAGGATTATAAAAGAAACAAGTGTTAGTGCTTGTTTCTTTTAGTATATTGTTTTCCTGTTTCTTTAGTTTCTTCTATTTGTTTATCTTTTTCATCTTGATTTAATTCATAAATCATCGCCATGTGATTTTCTTTAGAAAGTTTTAATTTTGAAGTTTTAGTTTTTTTGTTTGTTAATGCTTTATTTTTTTTGCTTGTATTTTGTTTTGAAGTTTCTTTTTCAATATTTTCTTCTTCTTTATTTTTTGTTTGTTTTTTGTATTCATCTAGGTACTGTTTAATATTTATGCTTTGAAGAGGGATTGTTCCAATGCTTAAAGCAGTACTTATTGCTAATAAGGTTTCATTGGTTATTCCAGCAATGTTTAAATTTTGAATAGCTAGGGCAAGGTAACCTAATATTAAAGCGATTGATAGTGGCCATATTTTAGCTTTACCTAGTAAATTACTTTTTGGATGACCACCTTTAGATAATAATTTAGCATTTATTAAAGCTATGGCGCTTTCTAGTATTCCATTTATGGCAAAAACTGGTAACATAGGAATGATGCCTATAATTAGTAAAAGAGAAAAAATTTTGTCTGAAACGGCATCTAACATGGCTCCTTCTTCTGTTTCTTCTTTAGCAATTATTCTAGCTGCTTTTCCATCTAAGAAATCGGAGATGGCTAGAAAACTTATTGTTCCAAATAGAACAGGTAAGGGGGTGCCAGTATATGTCATAATTGGTATAGCTAAACCACCAATTACCCTTGAAAATGATAGCCAGTTAGGTATTAATGATAGTTTGTTATCTGGGTTAAATAATCCTTTGGCAAATTTTTGGGTTGTATTTTTGATTGTGCTCATTTTATCACTCCAATTTGTTTAATATTTTATCATAAAAATGGTTTTAATGTAAAATATTTTACACATTTGTTTGTTTTGTTTTTAAATTTATTGACAATTCATTAAATTTATTTTATGATGAGGGTGCAAAAGAGATTTTGCTGAGTTAGGTCGCTTTTTTCCCTAGCGTTAGATAATTAATTTTTCTAGTGTTTGGGCTAACTCTTTTTTTCTTATAAGTTGTATTGTTTTAAAACCATAAGTTATTTTAAATTTATGGTTTTTTTGTCAAATAATGTCTAGTTTGAATGTTTCAATTATATACAATATATATATTCTTTGATATAATATTTATAGGATAATTAAGGGGGCTTGAGCATATGAAAAAACTTTTACAATTTACTTTTATTTTATTTTTAATGTTTAATCTTGTGCCTTCTTATGAAGTTGAGGCAGCATCTAATTATACGGTTGAAATGGTTGCTAATCAAACTGGAAATAAGGTTATAGGAAGTTATAATAGTTATAGTGCGGCTTTAAATGCTATGAATGCCCAAAACTCTACTGCAAATAGTGTCGCAACAATTTATAGAGATGGTGTGCCTGTAGATAGTAAATATGGAATTTTTAAATTTAAACCTGGAAAAACATATAATTTATATACTTCTGCAACTGGCTCTACTTATACTTCTATTCATGGTTCATATGGAACAGATGCGGCTTTACTTGGATATAGTGAAAATGGTAGAGTTAAGGTTATGATAAGCGGTTATATTGGCTGGACTGAAGTTACTAATGGAGTGGTAACCCCTATTTCTTTAATGGGTGTTAATGGAAATATGATTAATGTTCCTGGCGGTCTTGGAATCAGAATTAGAAAAACTCCTTCATTAAAAGGTACAGTTATAACTCAGGTTAAGACAACTTCTAATTTTAGTTATACAGAAACTAGAAATGCGGATGGATATACTTGGTATAAAATTAGTTATAATGGTTCTGAAGCTTGGATTGCTAAAACTGATAGTGTGACAGAACTTACTGGTACTAATGGACTTGGAACTTATTATAATCACTATGGGCCTACGGGAAATTTAATTCATCATTTTACTTATTATAATGGGTCTGGATATGGTGATACTTTTACTAATTTAGGTACTGCACCTTCTTATTTAGCTAAGGATGTAAGGTATTATAGTTTTGATGGTAATTATTTTTATGCGGATATTATGACGATGCTTGATGATTATAGAAGTGGTGTTTATACTCATAGCATTAATTATGATAGTCCTCATTATGCTTATTATTTATATTTGTCTAGTCATTCTGTTACTGGTTATACTGCAGAGGATTTTGATGAAATTATTTCTAATAAAGGTTATAATGCATCAACTTCTAAGATGTTTGGAACTGGTAAATATTTTAAAGAAGCTGAAGCTACTTATGGCCAAAATGCTTTAATGATGTTTGGAACGGCAATGAACGAAAGTGCGAATGGTACTAGTAAAATTGCTATGGATAAGAATAATTTATTTGGTTATGGTGCTGCTGATAGCTGTGCTTATGATTGTGCTTATTCTTATGATAGTCCTAGGGATTCTATTATGGATTATGCTAAAAAAACTGGTACAAATTATTCACTTGCAACAGGTAAGTATTATTATGGAAGTCATTATGGTAATAAAGCTAGTGGGCGTAATGTAAAATATGCTACTGATCCATATTGGGGCGAAAAGCAGGCAGGTAATTCATTTACTAATGATTTGGATTATGGAGGTAAGGATTTTAATTCAAGTACAATTGGTGTTGTTAAGAAGGATAGTAATGTTGGCAGACCTTGGGTATTTGATAAACCAGAAAGAACTGATGAGGCTCATGTTTATACTTTGAAAAATCCAAATAGTAATGAAAAAGTTAATGATTTATCTGTTAATGTCGTGGATAAAGTTGTTGGTTTAAATGGTGTTGAGTTTTATAAAATTTATACTGATTTACCTGCTGAGGATAATTTACTTTATGGATATGTTCCAACTGAAGAGATTTATGTATCTAATAATCAACCTGTAATTAGTGCTTCTGATAAGACTATTAAAGAAGGAGATAATTTTAATCCTTTAGAAGGTGTTAGTGCAAGTGATGCAGAAAATGGTAATTTAACAGGTAAAATTACATATGAAAGTGATGTTAAACCGGAAAAAGAAGGAACATATCATGTTACTTATACTGTTTCAGATAATAGTAATTTCCATGTTAGTAAAACAATTACTGTTAAAGTTATATCTGCTGAGCTTCCTATAATTACTGCTGAAGATAAGGAAGTTAAACAATTCGAAGAGTTTGATTATATGGATGGTGTAAGTGCTAAGGCATATGATGGAACAGATTTAACTGATGATATTACTTATGAACAGACAGTTAATACAGATGTTGCTGATACTTATGAGGTTACTTATAAGGTAAAAGATTCTAAAGGTAAAGAAGTAAGTAAAACTATTAATGTAACTGTTATTCCTAATGAAAAGCCAGTTATTAATGTATCAGATAAAGAAATTTATTTAAATAGTGATTTTGATCCTTTAGAAGGCGTTACAGCTAGTGACGCTGAGGATGGACCTATTGAAAAAATTGAATATAAAGGTGAAGTTAAAACTGATGAGGTAGGGGATTATAAGGTTACTTATATAGTTACTGATAAAAATGGTCAAAAGACCGAAAAAACTATAACTGTTAAAGTTATTGTAAATCAGCTTCCAGTAATTAATGTTTCTGATAAGACTGTTTATTTGAATAGTGAGTTTGACCCATTAGATGGTGTTACAGCTTATGATCCTGAAGATGGAACAATTACTAAAATTAATGTTGATTTAAATGAAGTAAAAACAAATGAACTTGGTCAATATAAAGTAACTTATTCAGTAACTGATTCATATGAACAAACTGTTACTAAAACAATTACGGTTACTGTTAGTGAAAAAGTATTGGAAGAAAAAGAAGGAGAATTTTATTTAGATGGAATAAAATGGAATGATAATTCTAAAAAATATGAGATTAGTGGTTATTTGATACAGTTGGGTGCAAAAAATGGAATTGATGATTATTTGAAATTTCAATTGGTATTAGAAAACAAAAGCACTAATGAAAAATATAATGTAAATGTTGATCGATGGACAAATGATTTGCCATATGATTTGGGCGAAGAAAATGGTTATGATTATCGTGGCGCGTGGTTCAAAGGAGAAATTGATTTATCAGGAATTCCTCAAGGAGATTATGATTTGTACATGAGAAGTGAGGGTACGGATTATTATTCCGAAACTTTATTTTCTAATATATTAAATAGTTCAATTGATAAAAGAAGTGAAGATAATAAAAAAGGATATAATTTTTATGTCAATTTAAAGAAAAAAACTAAAGCTGTTGAACTTAGTATTAGAGATGGAGGACTTATTTCAACTAGTGAGTCTCCTACATATCGTAATATGATAAATGATTATGATGATATGAGTTTTGAGGGTAATTGTTTGAAATTAATTGGAACTTCTTATAATTATGGAGTTGACTATAGTAATAAATCAAACATTGATAGAAAAGTATATTTAGAAAATGTTAAAACCTTTGATTTAATTTTCACTGATATAGATAGTACCAATCAAGGAAGTTATAGTATTACATCTTTAGATAATTTATCTAAAGAATATGCTTGGTATAATGGTCAAATTGATGTCTCTCAATTAGAAAAAGGTACATATGCTATCATTATTGATACTAAAGTTGGAAATGTTGAAGATTATGGATATGTTGTCGATATGTTTAATGCCATTAACGAAGCACAAACTTCAATTGATGGTAAAAATTATAAGTTAGTTGTCAATACAAAAGAAAACAATCGTGTTGAACTAGTAGTTAGTTAATACGATTGTTTTTAAATAAATTAATTGCATTATATTTCATCTTTGTTATTTTGTATATAGGTGATGTAATAATGAAATATTTAAGAAATAAATATATTAATTTAAATACAAAAATTAATATTATAGAAAATAATAATTATATAAAAGTTAGTACATATCAAGACTTAAATTTATTAAGAACTACCGTTAGAAATACCCTAAATTTAAATAGAGGAATAATTGTTAATAATGCTACTGGAATATGTGCTAAAATAACTAAAGAAACAGTTAATAAGATTATTTTTCCAAAATCTAAATTTAATTTTTTTAACAAGAGATATATTGATAATTTAAATGCAGCAGTATATTTAGATTGTTTGTTCAATAATGCCATTTATATTGATACTTTAATACCAATGAAAGATAAAAGACAAAGTGTAACAGAGAAGGGCTATCATCATTTTGTTGCTCCTTTAAAAATGAATAATTATTGTTATAAAGCATATATTACTGTAAAAGAAAAACATAATTCAAATATTCTATATGTTGTTTCAGTTATATTATTTCAATTTGATTATTCACAAAAGAGTATTATTGCTAAAGATTTAATTGACGATACAAGTATTTGGAATTATGATTTAAATGGATATAATTACTATAGTTATGCTGACTTTATTGCTGAAAGTTTTGATTATGATTATGTGTGGTTAGTAAGTTAAATGTACGAAAAAAGAGAGCCCATACGCAAGCACTCAGCTTCCATATTTTGTGGAATCTCTCTTTTTCTTTTACATTTTATCACTTATTTTTTTTTGTGTCAATTAGTTAAGCATTATTTTGCTATTATGAATTCAACACTTCCTGGGCAAGAAACATTTCCACCCTTAAATCCATCAACATATGATCCAGAACTTGCACCTGAAGTTGAATCAGGAACTGGAACTACTTTTATACCAGGATATTTATCAGCAAAATATTTCTCTAGTTTTTTTACTGCATCAGCATAATTTTCAGCATTATTAAATATATCGTTTAGTGGTCTTATGCTTATATTGTAATTAGAAGCTTTACATTGATTTGTAGTTGTATTTCCACCTGAACTTCCACCTGATGAACCAGAATTGTTTGATGAACTATTGCTTGATGAGTTAGAAGATGAACTAGAGCTTGATGTTTTATTTGAATTGCTATTTGTCTTTTTATCGGTAGCAATAGTTATAGTAATTGTATCTCCTTTTGAAATTTGTGTTCCTTCTGCAATGCTTTGATTAATAACTTTTCCTGATGATTTTGTAGAATATTCTTCTTTGAATGTACAGTTAATACCTAAATTATCGCATTCTTTTTTAGCTTCAGATTTAGTCATTCCATTAAAGTTTGGAACAGTTACAGCAGTTCCTTTAGAAACGTATACTGTAATGGTTTCTTCTAAATTAATATTTGCTCCTTCTTCAATAGAAGTTTTAATAATTTGATCTTTTTCAAATTCATTATTAAATTCTTCTTTTATTTCATATTTGATACCATTTGTATCAGCCCAACTTTTAAAATCATTTATATTATCGAATTTTTTCATAACAAGTGGACCTTTAGAGAAGATAACATCAACAGTTGTTCCTTCTTCAATTATATCTCCTTTTTTATAATTACTTTCAATTACACGGCCAGATTTAATTTCGTTATCATATTTATCTGAATAATTGATTTGTAAATTATTTTCAACCATCCATTTTGTAACATAAGCCATTGTTTTATTTTTTAAATCGGGAACTTTTATTTCTTTACCTTTAGAAATTGTTAAAGTAACTGTTTCATCTGGATTTACAGTTGTTCCTTTTTTAGGGGTGCTACTGATTACATGATCTTTTTCTATATTGTCTGAAAATTCATATTTTAATTCATATAAAATTCCATTACGGCCTAAATAAACTTCGGCATTTAATAAACTTTCGTTTTTTAAATCTTTTAATTTAATAGGGGATAGAGCAGCTTTATCTCCTAAAGATACTGTAAATATAATTGGATCATTTCTTTTTATTGTTCCAGTTTTATTTTGTGATATTATTGTATCTTTTTTAACGCTTGTATTTTCTTCAAAGTTAATAGTAACACTATTTAAGAAATTTTCATTAATAAAATTTAAAACATCATCGACATTCCATCCTGTCATATCAGCTAGAATTACATCTTTATTATAATCTGGACCATTTGAGACAACAAATTCAACATTGTCAATATTTTTAGTTAAAGTTTCTGGTTTTTTACTTTGACTTATTACACTATATTTTTGAGTAGTATCACTATATTCAAAATTTTGATTTGTTTTAACATTATTCTCTTCAGTCCAGTTAATGGCTTTGGTTAAATTTTTACTTTCAAAGTCAGGTAAGTAACTTTGTGTTGGAAGCGTTAATACATCTGTCATGTATAAGCCATTGAAAGCTATGGTTCCTATAACTAATATGGAAGTTATAGCTGTTGCGAGAGATTTATTTTTGAAGAATGATTTTTTAAAACTTACTAAGAATGAAGTAACAATCATTAAGATTAAAAAAGCGTTTATTATTTGGTATATTTGGTCAATTCTATTTGTAGAGTCTAATATTAGGAAAACGAATAGGGCAATAGCTGCCACGTAGGTAATTGATAAAAATATATTAGCTGCTTTTGGTTTTTTTATTTCATTTGTGATGTTTTCATTTTTTGTTTTCCTTTGTTTTTTATATACGTTTTTGTCTTCATCAAATAAAATATTTTTTAATTCTTTTCTTTTTTCTTCAAGGTCTTTTTCTTTTTCTAATTGTTTATTTTTTAATTCTTCTTCAAACTTTTTTCTTTCGGTTCTAGAAGTATATGATGTATTATTAAAATCTTTATTTTCCATGTTATCACCTATAATAATTATACATTAAAAGGTAAATAAATAATATATTATAAAGTGTTTTTGATTTTTATTTTACTTATACTTTACAAAAGAAAAAAGAAGGCAAAACGCATTCTTAGTTTAAATGATTTTTAATTAAACTCATAGTTTTATTTCTATTATTAATGCTTGTTAATGGATTGTGTAGTTTTGAATTAATAACTTCAATTTTTACATTATTTTTTCTATTGGCTAAGCGGTGAAGATATTCCACTGGTATAAAAATATCATCTTTAGAATAAATAATTAAAATTGGAACATTAATTCTTTCAAGAGCTAATGTAGCCCATGGTTTGGTTCTATTAAATAAAATGATAGATTTAGCGGTTTCTCTACTAATTTTTTTACTTTTTTCTCCAAAAGGTCTTTGTATAGAAGGATGAGTTTTTGTTTCTCCAATTATTCTTTTTTCTTTTTTAGAATATTCTCCAAATTCTGGTGAAATTAAAATTACTTTTTTAATTTTAGAAGATTTTTCTGCATTTAATATTCCTAAATTACATCCCATAGAGTGACAAATAATGTTTACATCTTGGCCTATAGGGTTGCTTCTTCTAACCTCATCATCAATAGCTGCATTTAATTTTTCTTTTGAAAAAAGAGGTAGACCTTCGTAACTATAAAATACATTTGTAAATCTTAAATCATTTTCTTTAAACGTACTTCTAATTTTGTCTAACTCTTGATTATCAGTAGATAATCCTTTGAAATATAAATTGTTCATAATATCATTTCCTTTCTGGTTATTTCATTATAACACATATATGATATTATGAATAAAAATATATAATTATTAAAAAATAATTATTGAAAAATATGATTTAAAGAACTATTGTATATATTTTTCCATTCTGTTATACTTATTTTGTAAGATTTAATTTGGAGGTAAACTATGAAAAAAATATCATTGGTTGTTCCTTGTTATAATGAACAGGAAGTAATTAAAATATTTTATGCAGAAATTCAAAAAATTAAAAAGGATTTTAACAATGTAACATTCGAAATTATTTTTGTCAATGATGGTTCTAAAGATAAAACATTGGAACTAATGAGAGAATTATCTAAAAACGATGATGTAAGATATGTTTCTTTTTCACGTAATTTTGGAAAAGAAGCAGCAATGTATGCTGGGCTTGAAGCATCAACAGGTGATTATGTGGCTATTATGGATGCGGATTTACAAGATCCCCCAGCGCTTCTGAAAGAAATGTATGAGATTTTGGAATCTAAAGAGTATGACAGTGTGGCTACTAGAAGAGTAACTCGTAAGGGAGAACCGGTAATCAGAAGCTTTTTTGCGAGACTTTATTATAAGATTATAAATAAAATTTCTAAAACAGAAATAGTTGATGGTGCAAGAGATTTTAGATTAATGACTAAACAAATGGTTAATTCAGTATTATCTTTAAAAGAATATAATAGATTTTCTAAAGGTATTTTTTCTTGGGTAGGGTATAGAACAAAATGGCTTGAATATGAAAATGTTGAAAGAGCAGCAGGCGAGACAAAGTGGTCTTTTTGGAAATTGTTTTTGTACTCTTTAGAAAGTATTGTAGCTTTTTCTACTGTACCACTTTCAATAGCTTCAGTTATGGGAATATTATTTTGTTTTGTAGCTTTTATTATAATAATTTTTATAATTGTAAGAACACTTATGTTTGGTGATCCAACAAGTGGATGGCCAAGTATGGTTTGTATTATGTTTTTCATAGGTGGTGTTCAATTACTATGCCTTGGAATCATGGGTCAATACTTATCAAAAACATATTTGGAAGTAAAGAAAAGACCAATTTATATTGTAGCTGAAACTGAAAAAGATAAAATAGATTAATAGTGCTTTTATTAACACAATTGATAAAGAATATCAATTGTGTTATAATTTTTATGGTTTATTTTAAGCTAGAGGTGATGTTATGCGAACAAAAAAATCTATTATAAATGCTATTGTGGCAACCTTAGCAAGTGCTGTTGGCATGGTTTTAGGATTTATTACACAAAAAGTTTTTTTGGAATGTTTGGGTTTAGAATATTCTGGAGCTAATGGACTTTTTACTAATATAATGTCAATGCTTAGTATTGTAGAACTTGGTATTGGTAGTGCGATTGTTTATAATTTATATAAACCGATTGCAGAAGATAACAAGGATCAAATTATATCTTTGATGTATTTTTATAGAAAATGTTACCGTATTTTAGCAGCTGTAATATTTGTACTTGGACTGATAGTTCTTCCGTTTGTACCACTTTTTGTTGGAGAAAATTCAATTCAAGAAAGTATGTATTTGCTTTATTTTTTAGCTTTGATTGATACAGTATTTTCATATTTACTTTCTTATAAACGGTCTATTTTAATGGCAAATCAAGAGAATTATATAGTTAACCTTGTTCATATGGGTTATTTAATTTTCATGAATCTATTTGAAATTGGCTTGTTATTTATAACTAAGAACTATATATTATATTTGGTATCTAGAATTATATTTAGAGTTTTAGAAAACCTAATAATTACTTTGATTGCAAATAAGAAGTATCCTTATATTAATAGTAAAAATTATGAGAAGCTTAGTAAGGAAATTCAAACAGATATATTTACTAAAGTGAAAGGCTTATTTTTTCATAAAATTGGAGGTTTTATTGTAGGAAGTACTTCTTATATTGTAATTTCAACTATTCGTGGATTAAAAGATGCGGGTATTTATAATAATTATTATTTAATTTTTAATTCTATTTCTATTTTACTTTCACAAATATTTTATTCAATTGTATCAAGCGTTGGTAATTTACTTGTTAATGAAGATGAAGAGAAGAGTTATGTTGTATATGAGAAGTTAACGTTATTTAATTTCTGGATTTATGCTTTATGTTCAGTTGGACTTTTTGCAGTATTACAACCTTTTATTACTTGGTGGATTGGAGAAAAATATTTATTGCCAGTATATGCTGTTATTTGGCTTGCTGTTTATTTTTATGTTCAAGGTATGCGTAAAACTATTAATTTGTTTAAGGAAGCTGCAGGAATTTTTTACGAAGATAGAAGAATTCCGGTTTTAGAATCTATTATTAATTTAGTATGCGCTATTATATGTGTTCATTTCTTTGGAATTGCCGGTGTATTTATGGCTGGAGTTATTAGTTCATTATTACTATTTTTATATAGTTATCCAAAGTATGTATATACTAAGTTATTTAAAAGAAAATATATGGATTTTATATTAGAACAACTTAAATTATTTGTGATAATGATGGTTATGTTAGGTGCTACTTATGGTTTAACTAGTTTAGTAAGTGTTGGAAATCCATTATTACAATTTATTGTAAATGGTATCTTTGTTTTAATCGTTGTTAATTTGATTTTTTGGATTTTATTTAGAAAAACTGATGAATATAACTATTTTAAATGGTTATTGAGTAGTTTTTTTAAAAAGAAGAAAAAGAGTTAATATTATATTTGATGGTGAGGGAAAATTAGTATGAAAAGAAAAGATTGTTTATATATTGTTATACCAGCTTATAATGAAGAAGAAAATATTACTGATGTCATTAATGGTTGGTATCCTGTAGTAGAAAAATATGGTTCAAAAAAATCAAAATTAGTTATTTTGAATGATGGCAGTAAGGATAATACTTCAAAGGTGGTAAAAGAGCTAAAGAAAAGTAGACCTTTACTAGAAGTTGTGGATAAGGAAAATTCTGGTCATGGATCAACTGTATTATATGGGTATAAATATGCACTTGATAATGGAGCTGATTATATTTTTCAAACTGATTCTGATGGTCAAACATTGCCAAGTGAGTTTAAAAATTTTTGGAAATTAAGAAAGGATTATGACATGGTTATTGGTCACCGTAATAAGAGAGAAGATGGAATTTCAAGAGTGTTTGTAACAAAAGTATTAAAGCTTGTTATTAAAGTAGCATTTAAAGAAAGTGTTGTTGATGCGAATACTCCTTTTAGATTGATGAATAAATCTTCTCTTGAAGATTGTATGAGTTTGATTCCTGAAGATTTTAATTTATCTAATGTTGTTTTATCAGTTGTTTATCAGAAAAAGAATTATAAGGTAAAATATCTTCCGGTTACTTTTAGACCTAGACAGGGTGGAGTAAATTCAATTAATTTAAAGAAAATTAGTGGTATTGGTAAGAAGGCATTAAAGGATTTTAAAAATATTAATAATAGTTTTAAAGAGGCGGGTTTATAATGAGGATAAACCGCAATAACATACTAGTTCTATTTTGTTTATTATTTATTACATTTTTGATATGTATGTTAAGTCCTCTAGATATTTTTACTTTTAATGCTGCTTCTTGGATAGATTCTAGTGTTTTTAAGTATATTGGATGGCAAATGGCTGAGGGTCAAATTCCATATTTGGATATGTTTGATCATAAAGGATTATTAATTTATTTTATAAATTATATAGGTTATATAATTTCACCACATAGAGGTGTGTGGTTTATTGAATTTATATTTATGTTTATTACTGTACTTTTTGCATATAAAATAGCACGTAAGTTTGCATCGAAACCTATTTCTATGCTTATAGTTTTAATTGCTTTAGCGCCTATTTATGATTATTTTGAAGGTGGTAATTTTACTGAAGAATATGCACTTCCTTTTCAAATGATAGCTTTGTATATATTTATTGATTTTTTTAAAAATCCTTATAAATATATGAGTAGGGGAGATAATTATAAATCTAAGGTTAATTTTAAATTTTTTAACATTTTAGTTTTTATTAATGGCATTTGTATGGGATGCGTATTATTTTTGAGACCTAATATGATTTCTATTTGGATTGTATTTTGTTTAATGGTTTTAATATATTGTATTTTGAAAAAATATTATTTAGAATTACTAAAGTTTTTTATATCCTTTTTTACAGGATTATTAATCGTAATAATTCCAATGATTATTTATCTTGTTTTAAATAGTGCGTTTAAGGCTTTTATAGATGATTATATTTTATTTAATATGATGTATGCGACAGATAGAAAAATATCTTTTATAATGGATGTTTTTTCTGAGTTTTTTACAACGCCTATAATTATTTTTTCTTTTGTTGTTATTTGCAGTAAAATTTATTTACAGATAAAAAACAAAGAAAACTTTTATTTTAATGTTGGTTATTTGATATATATGTTTTTAACTGTTGTATTAATTTCGATGTCTGGTAGAATGTATAATCATTATGCGATGACTTTACTTCCAATGCTTATATATCCAATTTCTCTTTTATTTGTTTATTTTAACAAAATAAAATTAAAGGATGAATTTATGACAATGATTGTGGTTATTTTAATTACAGTATTTGTGGCTCCAACTTGGTCTAAATTACTTTTTAATAGTATAGTTGATATTGTTGATAAAGATGAACCATATACTAATAGAACTATAGAATATGTTAAGGCTAATACCGATGAAGATGATAAGATATCTGTTTGGGGTAATAACAATGTTATTTATAATTTTACTAAACGTAGTTCTGTTTCAAAATATTCATATCAATTTTCAATTATTGCAATGTCAGAGAAAATTGAAAAAGAGTATTTTGCTGATTTGAAAAAAAATAAGCCGAAGATTATTGTTGATGGACAGCCTTTAGACGAATATCCAGATCTAGCTGAAAAGTGGTCAAAATTTTTAAAAGATAATAATTATGAATTAGTTTTTGAAGATTCATATACAGTTTATGAAAGAAAAGATAAATAACGTCTAGTTTGTGCTAACCTAGACGTTTTCTTTTGATTCATAATAATTTCTTCCTATATAAAGTGGAGTTTCATTTTTTACTTTTTCTTTTGTTTTAAATTTTATATTATGGTCTATTAAATTAAATTGTACTCCAGTAAATCCACCTTTTTTAAGTGTGATTGTTTGGTTTTCTAGTTTTTCTAAGTTCATTCTTGTTTGTCCGCTAACTGGAATTTTAGTTTTGACCATTTGTTTAAAAATAAGAGCTGAATTGAAAGCACATAGAAGTAATAAAATGCTTGCTAGTGCGTATAATTTTTTGTTTTGTGATGTTAGTAAAATAAATAGTGCCATTAAAACTATAAAATATGTTTGAGGTGAATATCTGGCCCACCAACTTTCACCAAAGAAAAAGATTAATAATATTGTTATTATAAAAGGTATTCCTATAAAAATTAATTTTTCGTACTCTTTGTTTTTAATTTTAAAAATTATATATACAATTATGACTATAATTGAAATGATAAGGATCCCACTGAAATAAATACCAAATCCACCAACTCTAGTGTCTTCTACTATAGAGAGTAATTCACTGTTCATATTACTTGTAAATGGTATTTTTAATTTTGGAGTTCCTTCATTAAAAGTTGTGGCGTAGTTAGCTGTATAACTAAATATTGAATAGAAGTTTTTTTCGATTGGTGATTTACCTGCAAATAATTTAGGTTGTTGAGGAGTTATAATATCAACTTTGTCTTTACCAATAATTGGATATAGTGGATTACCTTTAGTAATTAAATTTTTTACATATGAGTTACTGCCTACAATCAGTAAAGAAATAATCAAAACTATTATAAAAGAGATTGTTGTTTTTATTAATGGTTTATAATCTTTGTTTTTTATTTTTTTTATTAAGTAGTATATGTAATATCCGAGGCAGAAAATACCAGCATAGAATAAACCTGTATATTTTATATTACTAATTATAATTATCAGGGAGGCACTCATTAAAAAGTATTCTTTATTTTGGTCATCTTTGATAAATAAATAGAAATATATAATTAGTAATAGAAGAATAATCCCCATAAATCCATCGAGGTATAGACAAAAAATTTGCTGCCAAATTATTGGGAACGTACATGCTCCAATAGCGAGCATTATAGCTATTAATTTTTTTTGATAAAATTTATTGATTAGATATGTAATTATAAAAAATAGGGTAAATACAGCCATTAAGTTAAATGATTTAGCTGTTTCAATATTGTTTGTTAATTTGTAGACATTCGCGCCATAAATCCATGTTGCTTTTGGATAATGTTCTGCCCAAGTATTTTCTTCAGCATCTAAATTTATCTTTTCTATGATTTCTTCTTGTGAATCATATATTGGATTCCATCCGTTTTTAAGTAATCCTATAGCAAATTTATGATATCCATTACCATCGGCTGAATCATCATATACATGACCACATAGTAGGCAGGAGATTGAAAACACTATTATAAATGTGAGTAATGATAAAATAACATTTTTAATGTTTTCATTTCTAATAAATTTTAATTCAATTGTTGCTAAAATTAAACTTATAGGTAAATGTAATATTGAAATTGGAATATTAATTAAGAATAGTGTTGATGTTAGAACAAGTGAGGTGGCAAACATTAATATGAATAGTAATGCAACATTATAAAAATTATTAAGTATTTTGTTTATCATGTGTATCTTTATCCTTTCTAATTAATCTTTATTTTATTATAACACATTTATTTCACATTGATATATTGTATAGTGCTGAATTTGTATTTTATCATTTTCTTGTGAGTGATGAAAATATTTGATATAATATGTTTGTAGATTAGGAGGATAATTGATGGAGAGAAAGTTTATTTATGGTGTGATGTTTTTAGTTTCATTTTTTATGTTTAGCTTTGATGTTAGTGCAGCTACTATAAAAGAAGGTGTATATACGATTCAAAGTGCGATTGCTAATAAAACTTTAGATGTTGCTGGCGGGCAAACTAGTAATGGTACTAATGTTCAATTGTATCAATCTAATGGAAGTAATGCTCAAAGATGGTATGTAAAACAATTGGATGATGGCTATTATGAAATTACAACAATGCTTGATAATACTAAATCACTTGATGTGGCAGGTGGTAAATTAGTTAATGGAACAAATGTTCAAATATATAATTCTAATGGTTCTGATTCTCAAAAATGGTATTTTAATGATGCTGGTGATGGATATTATTATATTATTTCTAAACGTAATGGTTTATATGTTGATGTAGCTGGTGGTAAATCTGCAAATGGAACTAATATTCAAATGTACAAAGGGAATAAAAGTAATGCTCAAAAGTTTAAATTTATCGAAGATATCGAGGGAAAGCAGTCATTAGAGGATGGAGTTTATTCTATTACAAGTTTAGTCAACAATAATGTTTTTTTTGATACTAAAGGTAATGCTTCTAGTGAAGCTGGTATTATTTTAAATAATAAAACTGATGAGTGGAATCAACTTTGGAGAGTTAAATATTTAGGTGATGGTTATTATAGTATTACATCTTATGAAGATGAAAGACTTTCTTTAGATGTTAAAGGTGGTAAGTCTAGCAATGGTGCTAAAATTCAATTATATAAAACAAATAATAGTAATGCTCAAAAATGGATTATATATGAAAATGATGGGTATTATAATATAATTTCTTATATTGATAAAATGTATGTGGATGTTAAAGATGGAAAGCTTTCTAAGGATGGGGTAATTCAACTTTATCATGGAAATGGTACTGATGCCCAAAAATTTATTTTTAATAAAGTTTCTGTGTCACAAATTAGTGATGGTTATTATACTTTAAATAGCGCTTTAGACGAGAAAAAAGTTGTTACAGTAAATTCTAATCTTACATTTAATGGAATTGAATCTGATTTAAGAACTGATTTAGATATTAATTCACAAAAATGGTATATAGAATATTTACAAGATGGTTATTATGTTATAAAGTCAGGAATTTCTGGTAATTATGTGTTAGATGTAAAAAGCGGAGGTACTACAAATGGTACTAAAGTGCAGTTATATACATCTAATAAGAGTGATGCACAAAAATGGTATATAAAAGATGCTGGTGATGGATATTATTATTTGATTGCAAAACATAGTAATAAGTATATGGACGTTACTAGTGGAAAAAGTGCTGATGGTACTAAAATTCAAACATATACTGGAAATGAAACCAATTCTCAGAAGTTTAAATTAACTGAAACAAAAATTAATGATAAAGATGTAATAAGTCATATTTATGAAGAGGGCTATTATACAATATCTAGTAAGCTTGATTTAAATAAAGTTGTAGATGTTAATGGGGCAAAAAAAGCTAATGGCACGAATGTTTGGCTTTATAACAATAATAATTCAGTTGCGCAAATTTGGTATTTACATAAGTTAGATGATGGTTATTATTATATTACTAGTTCTATGAATCCAGAAACGGCTTTAACAGCAGCAAGTGGTGATATTAAAAATCAAATTAATGTTATGCTTTCTAAATATACAGGAGCCAATACTCAAAAATGGGGACTTAAATATACTTCAGACGGATATATTTCTATCGTTAATAAAGCGAATGGACTTAATTTAGATGTTCAAGGTGGAAATGTGGCCAATGGCACTAATATTCAATTATATGAAAATAATAATTCTAATTCGCAAGCTTTTAAAATAATAAAAAATACTAGTCAAAAGGTTTATACGGGTATTGATGTTTCACATCACCAAAATATAATAGATTGGGCGAATGTTTCTAATTCTGGCGTAGGATTTGTTATTATTAGAGCAGGATATGGTGGTAATTGGACTGAACAAGATGATAGACAATTTTTAAATAATGTTGCTGCTTGTGAAAGGTTTAATATTCCATATGGTTTATATTTATATTCGTATGCTAGTGAAATAGATGATAGTGACCATAGTGCTCAAAATGAAGCTAGACATATGCTTAGATTGATTGATGAAATTGAAAAAAATAATTATTCTCCTAATCTTGGTACTAAGGTATTCATAGACATGGAAGATAATAGTGTGGTTAATGCTGGTAAAGATAAGTTAACTGCTGTTTCCGATACTTTCTGTTCAGAGATTGAATCTAATGGTTATAGCTGCGGAATATATGCAAATAAAACGTGGTTAACTAATTATTTAAATACTCAAGAACTTGCTAAGAAATATGAGATTTGGTTAGCTGAGTGGTTACCTGTACCTAGTCCGACTTTTAATTATGCAAAAACACAAAAACCAACTTATAATTTAACTCCATTTAAATATTGGCAGTTTGCATCAGATGGTAAATTGGCTGGTATAACTGGTAATGTTGATTTGGATTTAGGATATGATATTTTTGATTAAAATATAGGAGTGGTGATATGCCTAAAATATCTGTTATTATACCTGTTTATAATGGCGAAAAATATATTCAAAGATGTATTGATTCAGTATTTAATCAGACTTATAGTAATGTAGAAATAATTGTTGTTAATGATGGAAGTACTGATAATACAGAAAACATTTTGAAAAAATATTCAAATATAGTTTTAGTGAATAAAAAAAATGAAGGTGTTTCAAAGGCCAGGAATACTGGCCTTTCTTTAGCAACCGGTGAATATGTTTATTTTTGCGATGCGGATGATTATTTAGAAAAAGATGCATTTGAAGCTTTGATAAATGAATATGATGAAAATGATTTGCTTAGATTTGGTCATTATGTAGTTGATGGTGAAGAAAAGATAGAAAAGAAAAATACCGATGATGTTTTGGCTTTAGTTGATTTAACTTTTGATAGTAAGAAGCTTTTAGAATATTTAGTTTCAAACAAAACAGAGGGACATTTATGGAATTATCTTTTTAAATTAAAGGTTATTAAGGATAATAATATATTATTTGATGAAGAATTATTTTATCAAGAAGATGTTATGTTTTTGCTTGAATATTGTTTAAAGATTAAAAATGTTAAAGTTATTTCTAATCCTTATTATAATTATTGTGTCAATGAAAATAGTGTAACTAAAAATATTGAAAGTTCCATTAGAAATTTATCTTCAATTGCAAATTTACGTTATAAAATTTTGAAGTTATTAAAAGATAGCAATAATATGAATTTATCCTCTTTACTTGAACAACGCTTTTTGAATCTGCAACTTAGTTATATTTTAGATTACCGTAAAAAACTTTCTAAAAAAGAATATTTTAATGCTTTGAAGAGAATTGCTACAGCGAATTATGAATATTATGTGGAAGTTTTAAAAGAACCTATTTCAAAAAAATGGAAAATATTTATTAATCTTTTAAAAAACAAAAGAATGCATTTATTTAATTTTTATATTAGGTTATATTTACTATTTAAAAAATAATATTTTTATCATTGGCTTAATAGGGAAAATAATGTATAATTATAATAACAAGGAGGATATATGGCAAAGGAGAAAAAGAAAAAAGTTTTGTTTATCGCGAGTACCGGGGGACATTTATCTGAATTAATGCAACTTAGACCACTTTTTGATTATTATGATTATCGTATTATTACTGAAAAAACGCCTTCTAATCTTTCATTGAAGGATAAATATAAGAAAAAAGTTAGTTTTGTAATATATGGTACTAAAGATCATAAGTTTACCTATTTATTTAAACTATTTTTTAACTGTTGGATTGAGCTGTTTAATTATATTAAATTTAGGCCAAAATATATTGTAACTACTGGAGCTCATATAGCTGGGCCTATGTGCTGTATTGGTAAGTTATTTGGCAGTAAAATAATTTTTATTGAGACATTTGCTAATATAAATACCAAGACAATTACCGGAAAGCTTGTATATAAGTTTGCTGATTTATTTTTAGTTCAGTGGGAAGATATGTTAGAGCTTTATCCTAATGCTAAATATTGGGGTAGTGTTTTTTAGGAGGTATTTATGATTTTTGTTGCACTTGGAACACAAGATAAAAGTTTTGAAAGACTTTTGAAAATTATTGATGAAAATATAGAAAATAATGTTATAACTGAAGAAGTTATTGTACAAGCTGGTTATACTAAATATAAAAGCGATAATATGCAGATATTTGATTATGTAAGTATAGATGATTTTAATAAGTATATTAATGAATGTTCCTTATTTATTACACATGGTGGAGTAGGAAATATTTTGTCTGCTTTGAAAGCAAATAAAAAAATTATTGCTGTACCTAGACTTGCTAAATATAAGGAACATACAAATGATCATCAGTTACAGATTGTTAATAACTTTTATGAAAAAGGATATATTTTAAGGTTACTTGAAACAGATGATTTTAAAGAGGTTTATGAAAAGGCTAAGAATTTTGAACCTAAAAAATGGGTAAATAATAATGATTTACTGATTAGTAAATTAAAAGAGTATATAGATAATAATTGATAGAATGGATGTGAATTATGGTTGAGAAAATTAAAAATAATTATTTATATTTAATATGTTTTATATTTTTTCTTGTCATTCTTTCGCTAGCGCCAATAAATGGTGATGATTGGGGTAATTATCCTGTTGGGGCTCAAGGATTAAGAATGATATTGTCGGCCGCAAAAGGTATGTATTTTTCATGGGAAGGTCGATTTATTAGTAGAATTTTTATTTATTTGTTTACATATTATAAAGTCTTATTTGTGGTTGTAACTTCTGGACTATTAACATTAATTGTTTATATAGCTAATAAAATTATTGGTAAAGTTCAAAATAAGGCTATATATATTATGCCATTTATATTTTTGCTTTTATTAAATGTTAATAGTATTTCGCAGACATATACTTGGATTGCTGGTAGTATTACATATTTATATCCTGCTTCTATTGTATTAGCTTATTTTTACTATTTATATCAAAAGAAAGAATTTAAATTTGGAAATATTGAATTTTTAATTTTATTATTTATAAATACTATTACACCAATGTTTGTTGAAAATATTGGTCTTGCATTTGTATTTGGCAATATTTTATGGTTAATATTACATAGGAAAGAAGATAAAAAAGAACTTGTTAAATTTGGTATTTTATCTGTTGTTTCAGTAGTGGCTTTGGTTTTAATGCTTATTTCTCCTGGAACGGCAAATAGAGTAAATACTGAAACTGAATTTTATAGTATGAATATATTTGGAAGAATTTTTTCTAATATACCTTATTTAATCGGTTATGCTATTACTAGAAATATAATTGTATTAGTTATGATGTCTTTGGCTATTTTGATTGTTTTGAAAAAGAAAAATATTAAGACACGTTATATTATATTATTTTTGATTATTCCAATTTTAGGTGTTATCCAAAATTTATACTTAATGTTTCCTTTGGATTTTAATGGTATAGATGCTAATAAAATTGCATCTATGTGGGGTGCTTTCGGAGTAGATAATTGGTATTTTATATTTTATTGGATTTTATTTGTAGTCTTATTTTTCTATTCTATTATTTATTTAGTGCAAGATGATAAAGAAAAAATGTTTTTGATATTTTTGACTTTGGTTGGTGGGGTTGCTATTGGTTCTATGCTTGTATCTCCAACATGGGGTGAGAGAACAGCTATTTTATCAGAGTTTATATTTTTAATTGTATCACTTAGACTTATAAAAGATAATTTTAATTTAAATAAAAGTGTGTATGTATTTTTGATTTTAATTATTATATATTTTATTGTTATGTTTGTTTTAATATTTATTATGCAAAAAGATAGAGATGTTTATATAGAAAAACAATTAAAAGATAAAAATATAGATACAATTGAGGTTTATGATCAGTTTATATATTATATTTGGACAAGAGGTCCTTGGGGCGAATATCATACTAAAGTATTTAAAAAATATTATGGTATTCCAGAAGATAAAAATGTTAAAATAGTTGATCATAAATTTGAAAAGTTCTTATACGATGTATTTTAGGTGGTGTTTAGATGAATGAAAAAATAGATTTTGTAATAATGTGGGTTGATGGAAGTGATCCTGCTTGGCTTGAAGAAAAAAATAAATATTTGGAAAAGAAAATAGATACTAGTAATGCTATTAATAGATATAGAGATATGGGTGTTTTAAAATATTGGTTTAGAGGTGTAGAAAAGTTTGCTCCTTGGGTAAATAAAATTCATTTTGTTACTTGGGGTCATGTTCCTTCTTGGCTTAATACCGATAATCCTAAGTTAAATGTTGTTAAGCATGAAGATTTTATTCCTCAAAAGTATTTACCGGTTTTTAATTCTGATGCTATAGAAATTCATTTACATAGAATTAAAGGTTTGGCAGATAGCTTTGTGTATTTTAATGATGATATGTTTATATTAAAACCATTGAAGAAAAATTTCTATTTTAAAAATGGATTACCTTGTGATGTATGGCGTGATAATATACATTATTGTGATAAAGACACTGACCCTCTTTTTGAACACATTTTATTAAATGATAAAATGCTTATTTGTAGACATTTTAATAAAAGGGAGGTTATTAAGAAGAATTTTTCTAAGTGTTTTAATTTAAAATATGGAAAAAGAAATATAAGATTTTTATTACTTTATAAATGGCCATATATGGCAGGGTTTGATTATCCACATATGTCAGCGCCTTTTTTGAAAAGTATTTTTGAAGAAGTTTGGGAAAAAGAACATGACGTTTTAGAAAAAACTGCTTATTCAAAGTTTAGAAGGATGATAGATGTTAATCAATATGTATTTCAATTATGGCAGATTTATACTGGAAACTTTGAACCAAAATCTATTAAAAAAATTGGAAGGTTCTTTAATTTAAGTAATGATAATACTGAACTTTTTGATGTTATCGATAATCAAAAAGTAGAAGAAATATGTATTAATGATAGTGATTTGTCTATTAATTATGATAAAGTAACTAAAGAACTTGCTGAACATCTTAATAAAATATTACCAGATAAATCTAGTTTTGAAAAATGATGGAGGATGTTATGACGAAAATTAGTGTTATTGTACCTGTTTACAATGTTGAGGATTTACTTCCTAAATGTTTAGATAGTTTAGTTAATCAAACTTTTGATGATTATGAGGTTATTGTAGTAAATGATGGTTCTCCTGATAATTCGCAAGACATTATTGATGAATATCAAAAAAAATACCCTAATATCATTAAACCTTTGAAAAAAGAAAATGGAGGCCTTTCAAGTGCTAGAAATTATGGTTTGAAATATGCTAATGGTGAATATATTTTATATGTTGATTCGGATGACTGGATTAGTAAGGATATGCTTAAAATAATGTATAAAACTGCTTTGAAAGAGGGTAGTGATATTGTTATATGTAAAATGTTGAATGTTATTGCTGGTAGAAATGTAAAAATAAATAATGGAATTTTTGATGTTGATGTGTTTAAGAGATATATTTTAAATAATCCATCTGCTTGTTGCAAATTTATAAAAAAAGACATTTTATTACACCCTGAACTTGCTTTTTTGGAAGGGCATCATTATGAGGATATAGCTGAAGTCCCTGCCTTTTGTTTGTATGCTAAAAATATTTCTTTTATAGATGATTATTTATATTATTATTTAGTAAGAGAAGGATCTATTATGCATCAAAAAACTTATACTGATAAGTTAAATGATATTTTTGATTCACTTAATAATTTAACAAATATATTTATAAAAAAAGATGCTTTTGATAAATATAAAGATGAATTAGAATATTTATATATTGAACATTTACTACATGCTGCTTCTTTAAGGTTTTTACCATATGAAGAAGGTTTACCTTCTATAAATAGAGTTTGTGAAATAATGAAAGAAAAATTTCCTAATTGGTCTAAAAATAAATATTATAAAAAAATGGGTTTTAAGTATAAAATTGTTTGTAATTTAATTTATAAGAAAAGATTAAATTTTTTGAAGAAGATTTTAAAAGTTAATTAGTGGTGATTAGATGAAAAAAAGTTTATTAATAGTTGTTGATGAAAGAAAGATGGGTGGCGTTTCTATATTATTAGAAGATATGCTTAATTTAGGTGTTTTTTCTGATTATGATACTGACATTTTAGTTTTGCATAATAATGGAAATAGACTTAAAAATATAAATACAAATGTTATATACGGTACTAAATTTTTTAATACTGTAGATTTACCTGTTAAAGAGGTTTTAAAAACAAAGAAACTAGGCTTAATTTTTTCTAAAATTCGTCTTGTTTTTGAAATGAAGACAGGTTTTATAAAAAAAAGAATAATAAAAGAAAGAAAAAAAATATTAAATAAAAAATATGATATTGAAATAGCTTTTAAAGATGGTTTTACGGCTATTTTTACTGCTTTTGGTGATAGTTTGAAAAAAATGCATTGGCTTCATTATGAATATGTAAAAACTAATCCAAACCAAAAATATGATAAACTATTTAAAAAAATTTTACCGCAATTTGATCAAATTATTGCTGTTTCAGTTGGTGTAAAGAAAGCCTTTAATGAAATTTATCATCTTGAAAATAAAGTGACAGTGGTTCCTAATATTGTTAATGTAGATAAAATAAGAAAATTGGCTGGTGATGGTTGTGTCGATTATAATAAAGATGTTATTAACATGGTTTCTTTTGGCCGTATACATTCACAAAAAGGATATGATAGATTAATTGAAGTATTTGTAAAACTTAAAAATGAAGGCCTTGATAAAAATATTTATTTAACAATATATGGTGATGGTCCTATGTATAATGAATTAAAAGAAAGAGCTTTAAATGAGAAAATAAATATTTCGTTTGAAGGCGAAAAAGATAATCCTTATAAATATGCTAAAGGTGCGGATTTATTCATTTTATCTTCACGCTATGAACCATTTGGATTAGTTATTGTAGAGGCTCAAGCATTGGGTATACCTGTACTTGCTACTGATAATGCTGCGACTTTTGATTTGATTCAAAATAATGCAAATGGCATGATTGTTAATAATAGTGTAGATGGATTATATGATGGTATAAAAAAAATAATTAATAATAAAAATTTACTTGTAAATTATAAAAGAAATTTGAAACACTATAATTATAATATAGATAATATAATAATAAAAATCAAAGAAATTTTAGGAGGTATGACAGATGAATAAGTTAAAAGATAATACATTTTTGAAAAAGATTTTATTGGTGTTTTTAATTGTACAACCTATATTAGATTGTTATTTACTATATACTGATGAAATTATTAATTTTTTTCATTTTTCGCCAACTACTATTATTAGAATGCTTATTATTGCTTTTCTATTTTGTATTTTATTTTTTAATAAGGAAAATAAGAAAAATAGGAAAATTATATATATTTATGGTGGACTGATAATTATTTATACTATTTTGCATTATTTGATTACATCAGGAGTTGATAATAGTGGGTATCCAACATTTGCTTATAGCATTATTACAGAACTATTTTATATTATTAGAATGCTTCTTCCTATAGCAGTTATTTATTTAACTTATCTTTTAAAGCCTACTAAAGATGAATTTATAAAATTATTTTTAATAGTAGGGTTAATTACTTCAGGAATTATTGTTTGCTCTAATATTTTAGAGATTTCTTTAGCTTCATATGGTGGAGGAACTATAAAGGGAAATATATTTGATTGGTTTTTTAGCAATAAGTATGGATCTCAAGATTTAGCTAGTAAAGGATGGTTTAATTCGGCTAATCAAATTAGTGGCCTTATGTTTATTTTACTACCTATTTGTGTATATTCTTTATTCGAAAAGATAACTAAACCTAGAATTATAATTATAATTTTACTTGTTATTTCTATGATTATGCTTGGAACAAGAGTGGCATCTTATGGTTGGCTTTTAATTTTTATTATGATGATAATTTTATCTTTGTTCTTTGCATTAATTATTAAAAATATAAAGTTTGAATGGAAAAAATTTTTAATAATCTTTTTAATAATGATATTTGGAATATTTTTAACATTTAATGCTCCTATTGTTAGTGCTAATATAGATCATCATGAAAGCAGTGAAGAAGAGCTTCAAAAAATGCGTGATGAAGATGTACCAACAATAAAAATGCTTGGTTATATAGGTATGAATGAGGAATATTATAAAGAAATATATCCATATAAAGATCATAAAGATTTTTGGAAATATGTTTTAGATGATGTTGCTCCAACTAAAAGGGTTGGAAATAGAAATGCTCAAACTTTAATTACTTATGATGTTGGAAAAACCTATGAAAATTTTCCACGTAGTTTATTTGGTTTAGGTTATAGTAGATTTATTAATGCTTATTTGTATTTGGAAAAAGATTTTGTGGTTCATTTTTATACAATTGGAATATTAGGAATTATTTTATTGCTTCTTCCTTATGTTTTAATTGCTGTATATGGTTTATTTAAGTATGTTAAGAATAAAAAATTTGATTTATTTACAGCCACTATTTTGGTTATGCTTGTTTTGCCTCTTGGAGTTTCATATTTTAGTGGTCATATTGTTGATGAACTTATTATTTCTCTTTATTTAGGATTTATTGGTGGATATATTTTATGTGAATGTAAAGAGGAGAGTGAATATGGTCAAGGTTAGTGTTGTTATTCCAGTTTATAATGCTGAAAAACATATTGAAAAAACAATTAATAGTTTATTAAATCAAACTTTTAAGGATATTGAATTTATATTTGTCAATGATGGTTCTAAGGATAAATCTTTAGAAATTTTGAGAGAATATGAAAAAAAAGATAATAGAGTTATTGTAATTGATCAAACTAATTCTGGACCTGGGGGAGCAAGAAATTCTGGTATATTAAAAGCTAGAGGAGAATATATCGGGTTTTTAGATAGTGATGATTTTGTAACCGAAAATATGTATGAAGCATTATATAATAAAGCAAAAGATAAAAATTTTGATATTGTAGAATGCGATTTTAGGTATACTGATGGTAATAAAACTTGGGAGGGTATACATGATTTAAATAGTGATATACTTTCTTTACAAGAGAAAAAAAAATATATGATTCGTATGTATCCTGTTTTATGGAATAAAATTTATAAATATAATAAAGTAAAACAAATATTTTTTACTGAAGGGGTATTTGCAGAAGACGTTGAGTATTTATATCGTGTTATGCCTGCGATTAATACTATCGGTTATGTGAATAATACATATTATTATTATTATCAAAGGCCTGATTCTGAATCAAATAGTTATGGCCAAAAACTTTATGATTATATTACTAATTTTAACAGTTTGGTTGATTACTATAAAAAGAATGGAATTTACAATGAATATAAAGATGAGATTGAATATTGTTATGTTCGCTATAATTATGCAACCTTTATTAAAAGAGCTACTATTTTTGATAAAAATCAATATGTGAAAGCCACAAATATAGTTATGAAAAATGTTAAGGAGAAATTTCCAAATTATAAAAAAAATAAATATATAAATCAATTGAGTTTTAAGAATATATATTTGAAATATTTTAATAAATTTTTGGCTAATGTTGTTTATTTAATTGAAAATAGAAAAATATAATATGGAATTTTTTTATAGTTTTTTGAAAAATATGTTATTTTGAAAGTAGGGATTGTAATGTCTAATTTTTTGATAAATTTAAAAGGTTTTTTAAAAAATAATGTTCAAATTTTTATAATTTTAGGTGTTTCTTTCTTTTTAATGAGTTTTACTTTATTTGAAAAAATTGCTTGGGGTAATGATTATCCATTCCATATTGCTAATATTTTATCTTTGGATAACAATATAACTCCAACATTATTTGATTTTGCGTTTTCTAAAATTACTAATATTGCTGGGTTTGGACTAGGGTATGGGACTTATATTTTTTATCCAATATTATCTCATTTATTTACAGCTTATACTTTTATTTTCACGAAGATAATAGGTCTTAATTTGCCACAAACAATGGAATTTGTTAAGATGATGGTTTTATTTTTCTCCGGTTTAACGATGTATTTTTTAGTAAAAAAAATATCTAACAACAAGAATGTTGGTCTTATTAGTGCAATTTCTTATATGTGTGCACCTTACTTTTTGTCTGATATTTATGTTAGATGTGCATTTGCAGAAATTTTTACTTTTATTTTTATGCCTCTTATTTTAAATGGTTTATATGAATTGGTATATGGTAATAAAGACAAATTTTTCCTTTATTTTATTATTGGATATCTTGGGTTAATGTTTTCTCATTTAGTAATGGCAGTATATTTCATGTTTGTTGTTATATTGTTTTTAATATTTAATTTTAAAAAAGTTTTAACGAAAGAATGTATTATTCCTTTAATTATATCCAGCTTATTAATTTTATTAATTGCTAGTTCTTTTTATGTACCTATGTTAGAACACAAAATTCTTGGTGATTATGTGGTTTTTCAAGATGGAGCTATGATAAATGATTTCCCAATTCAAACAGAAACTTTGTTTTTTAATAAATTTTTGTCTATAGGAACTGATAGCAAACATTTTATGCATTACGGATTTAATATAGTGATGATTTGTTTTGTTTTATATGTATTATTTAATTATAACAAAATATTTACCAATAAGAATATGAAATCATTTATTAAATTTTTATTATTTACTTGTTTGATATTTATAATTTTAATATCTTCAATATTTCCGTGGGATAAGATGCCAAGTATTTTACAAATGATTCAATTTCCATGGAGACTTTTGTCGTTTGTTATTTTGGGATTTAGTGTGATTGCTGGTTTTATTATTTTAGCTTTTCCTAAGTCACAACAAAAAATTGTAACTTTTGTTAGTGTAATTTTGCTTATGTTAATTGGGATATATTCTATTCCAACTGCAAATTTAGCTCCACCAAATCTTCCTTCAGATATGGATGAGTGGGGAATGGGGGCTCAACATGAATATTTACCTGTAAATGCCAAAAAAAACGAAAATTATCTAAAAAATAGAGGTACTGATATTTTGGTTACTAAGGGTAAGGCTAATATTAAATTAATTGCTAATGAAGTTCCGTATTTAAAGGCTCAAATTGAATTAAAATCTGATGAGGTTGTTTTGGAATTGCCTAGAATATATTATTTAGGTTATCATATTGACTTTATTGTTAATAATAAACATAAAGAAATTGATTATAAGGAAAACAAAAATGGATTAATAGAAGTGACATTGGCTGAAAGTGGAACATTAATTGTTAATTATACTGGCACTAAATTAGATAAGATATGTAATTTTATTTCTTTCAGTTCTGTTTTATTTATTTTTATATATTTAATATATAAAAATAAATATATAAAGAGAAAATTTAACCATAATTAGATTAAATTATGAAGTTTAATGAAAGGCAGTGTTGTATTTGATGTTATAAAATTTATTACCACTATTTTGTTATAATTAATATTTGTTATTATTTTTCTTAGTAAATGATTTGTCTTTAAAGAGAGTTGGATATTATGGAATATTTAAAGTTAATTAGAGTAAAGCATTATTTGAAAAATTTTTTAGTTTTTTTACCGGCTATTTTTAGTGGTATGCTATTTGATTCTAATGTTTTATTTAAAGTGATAATAATGTTTTTTGCTTTTTCTTTTACTAGCAGTATTATTTATGTTATTAATGACATTAATGATATAGAAAGTGATAGAAAACATCCTATAAAGAAAAATAGACCACTTGCGAGTGGTAAGATTTCTAAAAAGGAAGCTATTATTACTATTATTATACTGGTTTTATTAATTACTGGTTTGTTATATTTTGCTAATCTTTTATTTGATTTTAGTTCGTTAATCTTATTGCTTTATTTTATTATTAATTTAGGATATAGTTTTGGATTAAAAAATATTCCACTAGTTGATATTACAATACTGGCTTTGGGATTTGTTCTTAGAGTAACTTATGGTGGAGTAGGGCTTGGTATTGAAATTTCTAATTGGTTATTTTTAACAATACTCTCTATCTCTTTTTATATGGCTTTGGGAAAAAGAAGAAATGAACTTATAAAAAATGGTAGTAATTCTCGTAAGGTTTTAAGAAGTTATAATAAGGATTTTTTGGATAAAAATATGTATATGTTTTTAGCTTTAACTATAGTTTTTTATTCATTATGGGCTGTTAGTGCATTTAATAATGAATTTTTCAAATATTCTATTATTTTAGTGATTGTTATTTTACTTAAATACTGTATGGATGTAGAGGATGATAATTTTGGTGATCCTATTGAAGTAATTACTCATGATAAGGTTTTATTAGTTTTAGGGGCTTTGTATATTATTTTTGTTTTTAGTTCTATTTATTTTTAAATTATATGTGTGATGTTTTGGTGTTGAGAATGTCGCAAAAAAGATAATATTATTTTTGTGTAATTTTTATAATTATATTTATGAATCCAATTAATAATTATGCTTAAAAAACTATAAATTTTTTTATTGACTTTGATTTTTTCTTTATTATATAATGGTTATAAAGAATAAATGGGCAACTTTAGTTAGGAGTCTTCATATGAAAGTTAGACAGTCAAATTTTGAACTTATGCGAATTTCATCAATGATATTTATTATTATTTCTCATATTTTAGTACATGGAGGAATAATGGAAAATACTACTGGCGTTTTACATTTATTTTTTACTTTGGTAATGTCATTCATTTTAGTACATGTTAATTCGTTTGTATTACTTGCTGGTTATTTTAATTATAATAAAGATTTTTCTTGGAAAAAGTTTTTTAAATCCTTTAATCAGGCTTGGTTTTATCAAATTGTGATTGTTTTAATTGCTTTTTTTACAGGTTTAGAGACTTTTTCTAAAATGGATTTAGTAAATTATTTATCACCATTTTATAATGCATATTGGTATGTCGTTTGTTATTTGTGTTTATATTTACTCTCACCTTTTTTAAATAGGTTAATTAGTAATTTGAATCAAAAAGAACATAAAAGACTCATTATTATACTTTTGTTTCTTTTTAGTTTTATTCCTTTCATTACAAATCAAGAATCGATTGTTAATAGGGGACTTACATTAGTTAATTTTATTATGTTATATTTTATAGGGGCTTATTTAAAAAAATACTCTATTAGTGAAAATTTTCATTTTAAAAATTATTCAAAAAACAAATTACAAATTATTTTTCTTTTGGGATTTATTTGTTTTAGTTTACTGCATTTTGTTGTTTATTGGCTTGGGCTAGGAGCTTTAAGCTTTAATAATTCTTTGTTAACAAAAATAGGTAGTATATTTAAAACATCATTTCAAACATATAGTGCACCTTTTGTAATATGTATGTCTATTTGTTATTTTTTGTGGTTCAGTACTTTAAATATAAAAAGTAAAACAATTAACTTTATTGCTTCATTAGTTTTTGGTGTTTATTTGGTTCATGATAATCGAATTATAAGAGCTCATTTATATTACTGGTTGGATATTAATAATGATAAATTAATTACTTCATATTCCATTATTCCTAAAATTCTATTTGCTGTAGTTATTATATTTGTGGGTTGTATAATAATTGAATTTGTAAGGCAAAAAGTATTTAATTTTGTTAAAAATAGAAAAATATATATAAGGTGTAGAGACAAAGTTTTAAATTATATTAAAGGTATATAAAAAGGTTATTTTAGATAACCTTTTTAATTTTCTGCTTCTTCTAACATGTTTGTTATAAAGATACCATAACCTTTATGAGGATTATTAATTACTACATGAGTTACTGCACCTATTATTTTGTCTCCTTGAATAATAGGGGAACCACTCATTCCTTGAATAATTCCGTTTGTTTTATTTAATAGATTTTTGTCAGTTATTTCAAATATAAAATTTTTGTTTTTTTGTTTTTCCTTGTTAAGGCTTGTAATATTTATTTCATATTCTTTTACTTCGGTACCATTTAAAACGGTTAGAATTTTTGCTTTTCCTTTTTTTATTTCATTTGGTTTAGCTACTTTATAGGTTTTATTATTCTTGATTTCAGCTGTATATTCACCAAAGATTCCCTGGGTTGTATTTTCTTCTACATTACCTGTGGTATTTGTTTTATCATATTCGGCCTTTTTTTCACCCGGTGATCCATCAGTGCTTGGTAAGACTCCAGTTACTTTAGAGGTGAATATTGTACCATCTTCAACTTCAAATATCTGTCCTGTTGTTTGTTCTTGAATTTCATGACCTAAAGCTCCAAATTTTTTTGTGTTTGGATCAATAAAAGTTAATGTTCCAATACCTGTTACGCTATCTTTAACATAAAGTCCAGTTTTATAGATATTATTTTCATCTTTATATAAATTTAAAATGGTTTCTTTTTCTTTGTTATTTCTTAAATAACTTATATTTATTTTGTTATCTTGAACTTTATTGATTTGAGTTGCCATTTCTTCAATTGTTGAAACTTTATTACCATTTATTTCTGTGATAATGTCTCCTGTTTTTAAACCAGCTTCTTTAGCAGGAGATGCTTTTTTTACTTCATATGTTCCAACAATTAAAATACCTTTTGAGTTTAAGGTTATACCAATATTTTGCCCTCCAACTATTATTTTATCTGAATAGGCAAATACATTTATTGGTATAATAAAAAGGAAAAGTATAAGCAAGAAGATTGATTTTTTTAATTTTTTAATAAGCAAAGAATCATCTCCTAATTTAAATCAGACTACATTATTATTATGGAATAAAGATAATAAAATACAAGTAGTATTTTATGGAAAATATTTTATTTATTTTGTAAATGTGGTAATATATTTATGGTGGTTCTATGATTTTAAAATTTTGTGAAGACAATTTTTTATTTTATATCACCCACACAAAGTATTTTGATATTTTGTGTTTATTTGTTATTCTATTTTTCATTGTTTTGTTTTTTCTTGTTCAAAAAGATGAATTTTTACAAAAATTTAAAAATAATGATTTTAAACGATTTTTAGCTATTTTGTCTTTGGGTTTATTTACTGGTTTTTTTGTTTTTTTGTTTGTTTGGATTTTAAATACTAAATCATTTAATGGATGTTCTAGTAAATATCATGAGAATATATATTCTAAAACTTTAAGAAATCTAAATTTTAATACAAGTTTAATAAAGGCAAATAAAATTATTGTTGTTGGAGATTCTAGGATGGAACTTATTGATGATAATAAAGAAATAGAGAAACCATTTAATATGGAGTTTGTAGCAAAAAGTAGCACTCATCTAGATTGGTTTGAAGATACAGCTGTTAAAAAAGTTGAAACAATTATTGATGATGATTTTAAATATAATGTAGTTATTAATATGGGAGTTAATGATTTGAATTGGCTAAAGAAAGATTATAATGAAGAAGATTTAGCTGATGATTACTTTAATGCTTATGAAAAACTTATTAATGAATATCCAAATGTTAATTTTTATTTACTTAGTGTGAATCCATTGGATGAAAAAGTTATTAAGAAAAAAATAACTGATAATAAAAGAAGCAATAAAAGCATTAAAAAATATAATAGTTATTTGAAGAAAAAAATCGATGATAGTGAAATTGATAATTTATATTATTGTGATTCTTATAATTCATTGGATTTTGAAACATATGATGGATTACATTACGATAAGAAAACTGATGAAATTATTTTAAATTATATTATTAATGAGTGTGTAAAATTTTAAAGCGTCTACTTAAACTATAAGTAAACGCTTTTTATACATAAACAAATAAACCAGCTATAAAGAATGCAATTATACCAATAAGCATAATCCATACTGCAATTTTTTGAACTTTAGGATTCACGATTATCACCTCTAAATAATTATATAATATTTTTTCTTTTTTTGGAATATTTTTTAATCAAAAGAGTATAATTTGATGAGGGATAAATATGAAAAAATA
>CALVRC010000006.1 GCA_944358445.1 uncultured Bacilli bacterium | reverse complement strand
ATAAAATTTATAAATTACAAGAAGTTGTGAATTCTATTTGATTATTCATTTGTTGCACTTGACTTTTTAATTTATAAGGCCTGACTCATTACAGGATAAACTTTTTATAATAACTATATCATCACTCAAATCAAAACAATTTAAAATATCATCTAAATCTGAAATACTATAACCATTTTCTAAATAAATTCTAATAACTTTCATTTGATTTTCATCATAATGCTCTTTAGCAAACATCTTAAGTTGTTTTAAAGAAAGTCCATGCTTAACACCTTTATATATTTGATACATTTGCGCCTGAGAAAATTTTCTATCACTATAAAGTAAAATTTTTTCTTCATCAAATCCTCTTTCATATCCCAATCTAATTAACCACATCTCATAATAATAAAATTCTTGTTTAGCATACTTACTAACTTCTTCATCTGATAAACCATGCTCATATCCTTTAAAAATTTCTTTTAATTGATTAAAATCAATATCACCATTTACATATTTTTTTACTATTTCTATAGGAATATTTTTAAATAAAGCATCTATAATTTCCAGCCTTTGATAAAAATCTAAATTCTCATTAACAAGCACTTTAGCTTCTTTATAAGAAAGACCATGTTCTAAAGATTTTCTTATTAACTTCATAGTATAACTATCCAATGATGGATTAGCAAACAACAATATTTTCTTTTTAGATAAACCATGTTTCTTACCTTTTTTTATTTCTAATAATTGCTTATCATCAAACATTTTTTTATCTATATTCAAATTATCAGTCCTCCTTTGAAATAACATATTACCACCTAAACATAATAAAATCAAATTAATTATATTCAAAAAATAAAAAAAGTGAACAAATCACTTCAAATCATAATTCCATAAGCCTAACTTACCCTTTACATTAATAGGACTTAAAGATTCCACATTACTTAATTTAAAAGCATAGCCATTATAATCATTATTAATAACATGATTATAAACCAGATAATTTTCACGTTTTAAAATTTTTTTAAAATCATCATCAACCTTAATAACATCATCTATATTTGCTCTAGCAATTATACATCCTAAAGGATAATCTAAATCATAACATTTAAATTTCTCCATAGCTTTTTTATCTACACTTTTACTCGCCTGAATTAAAATATCTCCACGATATTTTGTCCTCCATGACCTAAACTCATACTTTTTAATTCCATATGCAATTAAAGAAGCATAAGGTTGTTTTATTGTTAACACTTTCATTCATTAATCTCCTTCATTTCCCCAAATAAATACTTCTCTGGCAAATACAAAAATTCATCACCATTACTAAAACTATGATCTTGACCCGGAATAACAACAATATTAGCATTCCTAAAATCTTGAATTAAAGGCAAATAATTAAATGATGGATCCTTACTGCCAAATACACAAGTAAGTCTTCCATTATAATTTTTAATCCCATCTTTAATTTTGTGTAAATTAATCATAAGTGGTAAATTAACTAATAACATTTTACTGATTTTAACGCTAACATTTGAATTTTGAATCGCCTGAGCACCACCATTAGCCATACCCATAAAATAAATTTTTTTATCATTCAAATAATCTTTAACATTCTCAAAATCGTTTTCCAAATTCATATCAAGTAAATTATTAGCAACAATAACTGTTAACCCATACTTAAAATTAATCCGTTTTGCCATTTTTAAATACCTATTTTGATTACCATATATTGATCCATTTAACTCAGTTTTAATAAAAAGTACATCCTTATAACCTAAAGTAATACCATACTTATCATCAATAACTTCATCAAACTTCAAAATATTTAATCTAAGTTCTTCATCAAATCTATGAGCAAAAGATATAAGTTCATCCTTATTTTTTACCTCATTTAATAAATCTTCATCAATACCATAAATTAATCCGGCTAAAGAGCCAACTAAAGCCCCTATTGTATCAGTATCATTACCTAAATTAATTGCTCCTATAATGCTTTCTTTAAAAGAATTAGTGTTTAAAAAAGTCCATATAACTGCTTCTAATGTATGAACAACATACCCACTAGATTCAATATAATCTAAATCAAGCTTATAAATATCAGTAGTTAAAAACCTTTTATAAACCCTTCTTGCATTTTCACTAAATTTATAATAATTTAATTCTTTAACCATCTCATAAGATTTAAATTTATTATAACCAGAAAGAAGAAAATGAACATATTTAACAAATATATAGCACCCCATAATACTATATTCATGAGCATGAGTAAGTGAAGATGATTCTCTAACAATATCTAAAAGTCTATCATCTACAATATCTTCATAATAAGTATATAAAGCAATAGGAAGCATTCTCATAAGTGAACCATTACCATTATTATTAATTGAAGCGCCTCCACATTTAACAGGTTCTATTTTATTCATGTAATATTTTAAAATACTCTCCTTAGTTGTAATTCCTATATCAAACACAACTCCAGTAGCTGTATATTTTGCATTATTTATCCAATTACAAAATCTCTTCATCATATCTTCATAATTAATTTCATGAAGACTGATCAAAGAATCAATAGTCGCTAAAACCATAGAAGTATCATCAGACCAAGTACCCGCTGGAACATCATAAGTTCCATATCCTTCCATCTTAACTACTGGATTTTTTACTAATTCTTCTCTCTTTTTAAACTCAACTGGTACACCCATTGCATCACCAATTGCAAAGCCTAAAACACTATTTACTATTTGCTTCATACTAAAACCTTCTAACTACTATAACCATTATAACAGTATTTAAGAAAAAGAAAAACTATAAGTAACAAACTTATAGAATTTTTTTATCATATTTTAAAGCCCAATTCCTCGCATAAGAACATGAACATTTAACTTCATAACCATTATCATCAAAATAATCAAAAGCCATCTCCACCAGTTTAGAAGCAATACCTTTTCCTCTCAAATCATCATCTACATATGTATGATAAATATCTGCCACTTTACCATTTACTCTAAACTCTAGAACTCCTTTTTCAGTATTATCTACCATATAAACAATTTTATTATCTAAAAACTTATACATAAAACCTCCTAATTATTTTTCTAAATCACTTTAAATTCCAAGTTAACCCATTATCTTCACTTATAAAATCTAACTTAACATCTTTATACCCATCTCTTTTATCATTTAAAGTATAGATAGAGCATTCTAAATGTAAAATATCTTCTTCAAAATATGGAAAATCTATGATACTCATATATTCTACATTCTCATTTTTATAATTTATTTTAGATACATCAAAAGTTTTTCCACCATCCGTTGTTACATATAAATCTTTACTAGTCTTATTAAGCCAAATATTACCACTTGAAATAATAAAACCTATATTTTCATCTAAAAATATAAACTTAGCCTCTTGACTAACTATAATAGAGTCTGATACACATTTAAAATTTTTGCCACTATCAGTACTTTTATACACAGCAACTGCCATATTTTGTGGCATTACATCATCAGTCTTTCTAATTCTAATAACTTTTTCCCCAAACTTAACTTCATATAAAACATTGTCATCAATATCCTTGACATCAATCTCTACATCATAATTACCAAAGTCTTTTTCATCTATTACTTTACCATTATTATATGTTACATCCTTTTCATATATCCTCTTTCCACTATCGTCAAAATAAATCAAATGTATATCATTCACACCATCATATGTATAAGGATTATAATCACCTTGCCCATGAACTTTCTCATTCGTTCCCATTAAAAATAGTCCATAATAATCATAATAAGCAATATCAGTCTCACCTAAACCTTGATTTACCACTGCCACATATTTTTTCCCATCAAGTGTTGTCACATACTCAGGACATAAGAAAAATGAAAATATATCCAAAAAGATTTTATAAAATAATAAACAAAACAATATAAATGAACCTATAAGCAATATAATTACAATCTTCACCACTTGAGATTCCCTAATTGCAATTTGAATAATTCCAGCAATTAAACTTAAAAAGAAAATAATCAAAATTAAAATAATAAACCATAATCTAAACCTAATATTAAATAAATATAAAATAAAAAGAATAAACAAAAATATAAGCAAAAACAAAAAACTATAAGCAAATAAATCATTCTTTACTTTTAACAAAAATTTTTTCATATAAGCCTCACTTTAAAATAACCTCACTTACATATTTAGATAAATAATTATCCTTTAAAATCAATTGTTTATCTTTAATTTTAAATATAGATTTATTAGGAATATCAAACGTATCATCTTTATCATTAAATTTTTCCCTATAATATATAAGCTCATCATCTTTTATCTCAAAACTTCCCATAGAAGTTTCAATCGCTTTATCATCCTTATCTGTAATCATTAATGTACCTTGAAATTTACTACCATCATCCTCAATTACAAAAGGAATAAATATGATATTTATATCGTCTGTATTCATAACTTTTGAAGTAAAACCACCTAATTTTTTATCATAATCTTTTATCCAAAATGAGTTACAATAATTACCATTTCTAACAGAATAAGAAATTGTATTATATAAAATATTACCCCTGACAGAATAATCAGTAATTGTCACATCTGCACTCTTATCATAATAATAAACCGTATCATTACAAGTCAAAAATTCTAAAGTATTTAAAAAACTTTTCATTTCATTTTCTAAAACAGCTTTTCCTCTAAAACTTTTAAACGAATAATTATTTTCACTATTTTGCATATAAAATGAAAACTTAGGAACTCCCAAATTAATTAATTTATCATCATAATGTGTATACTTCACATGTTTAACACTATAGCCAAAAGAAACCATCTTAAATAAAAATATTCCTAAAATTATAACACCAATAACTAAAAGTACCATTAACTTTCTTTTAAATTGATTTTTAATTTTTACTCTTTCTTTTTCAATAACTTCCAAAGCTAAACTTTTATCTTTTTTAGGTATTTGTAAAATACTATAAATATCAGTATCAAGTTCATCAGCGAGTTTTTCTAAAATAGTAATATCAGGTAAACTAACTCCTCTTTCCCATTTACTTACCGCCTTATCAGTCACAAAAAGTTTCTCACCTAATTCTTTTTGAGTCAAACCTTTTTCTTTCCTACAGTGTGCAATAAACTTACCAATTTCATTATTATCCATAAATATCCCTCTAAAATAATCATACCACAAAATTAATAATTAAAACTCTACCATTAGTTTACTAAAATATTTTAAGCAAATTTTTTCCATAAAATTCATTTTCTAACTAATAAACAAACACTTTCCACATGATAAGTCCATGGAAACATATCAAATAAAGTTACCTCTTGAACAATATATTTTTCCTCAAACAATTTCAAATCACGAGCTAAAGTCATTGGATCACATGAAACATAAACTACTCTATCTGGATTAATATTTAAAATATCACTAATACCTTTACTAGTTAAACCACTTCTAGGTGGATCAACCACAATATTATCAGCTTTCAAATCATAAACAAGTTTACTAACATCACCACATATAAATCTAACATTAGAAATATTATTTAATTTTTTATTTAAAAAGGCACATTTAACCGCTTCTTCATTTATCTCAATACCAGTAACCTCATCAAAATATCTACTTAAAAATAAACTAATTGTTCCAGTTCCGCAATATAAATCTAAAACACTTTTTCCGCCATCTAAATACTCCAAAACCTTATTATAAAGTTTTAAAGCAACATCCATATTAACTTGGAAAAATGAATCTTTAGAAACATAAAATTTAAATTCACCTAACTTAGCTATCAAAAATTCCTTACCATAAACTAATTTATCATTAATATAAATTGAACTTACTAAAGGTTTTAATTTTTCTATATTCATATCACCTTTAATTATAAGCATTACTTCACCAAAATCCTTAATAACAATCTCTCTAACATTACTTAAATCACTTTTTTTTAAAACCTTAATTATCTCATTACTTTTTTTACTTGCTATTTCACATCTATTAATTTCTATTAAATCATTTGTTCCATTTTTAAAATAACCTATCTTACCACCTTTAACCTTTAAAGTTATTTTATTCCTATAACCATAAATATTATCACTAGGAACAATTTCTTTAACAACATCATCTATATTCCCATATCTTTTTAAAATATTCGTAACTTTACTCTTTTTAAAATCCAAAGTTTTAAAATAATCTAAACTTTTAAGTGCACATCCGCATTTTTCATATGAACATTTAGGCTCTATTCTATCATTAGATTTTTTAACTAACTGAACAACTTCACCAACCATATACTTTTTTTTATCTAAAATAATCTTAACTAAAGCTTCCTCATTCGGTAACAAATTAGATACAAAAATAATCTTTCCCAAAACATAACCAATTCCTCTACCAAAATGATCTAATCTTTCACACTTAACTAAAACCTCTTCCATACTTATCCTCACTTTTTCATTTTGTATGAAACATTTTTAAGAAAAAACATCAAAAAAGTTTCACACTACAATTAAATTAATTTGCCATTTACAAAAATTATAACACAACACCTACCATTAATCATCACCCTTTCGCACTAATTGACAAAATACCAATTATATTTTAATATTAAATTGGTGATAAAATGGATTTAATTATACAAATTCTTCAAGAATTAATACCCGCTTTTTTAGTCGCTACAGGAGGAGTTACAATCGTTTCAGGAGGATTTACTATCAATTCCATAAATAAATCCTTAATAATAAGAGAAAAAAATAAACATAAATATTTAAAATTATATAAAAGAACTGGTGAAGTTAAAGAAACACAAGAAAGCGAAATTCCCCAAATTATAAGGCTAATCTTCAAAGGCAATAACAAACAAGATTACCTAAATTTTATAAATATGGTTAAAGGCCCAGAAGAATTAAAAGATATCATTGAAACATTTACAACAAATGTAGATGAAAAAAATTTACGTTTTTGTGCAAGAAACTTACAAACAGTTAAAATAAATAAAAAAAATATCATGAAAGACTTAAAAGACTATCTATCTAATTTAAAAAAACCAATTGCACCTATAGGTTTATACCATCCTACCTCTAACACCATCGACCTTTTCATTCCATCAAAGCAAGTATTAAGTCACGAATTCATTCATATGTGTTCAAGTAATGGAGAAGATTGTGGTTTCTTAGTTAGAAATTTTGGATATGGTTTAGATGAAGGATATACGGAACTTCTAAATAAAAGAATTTTTAAATATAAAACATACAGCTACTACAAAAACGTCAACATAACGAAACTACTAGAAACATTTTTTGATAATCCTAAAGACTTTGAAAAAGCTTTTTTCAATAACGATTTAGATGCTGTACTAATACAGTTCTGTAAATATGGTACAAAAAAAGAATTTTTCGACCTTTTAGAAAAATTAGACAACTTTGCTATGGGAAAAATTCCTATAAATGATTTTATCGAATATCAAAAATTAAAATTTAAACTATACGATATAATTAAAAGAAGCAATGACGAAAATAAAATTAAAAACTTTGAAAATATCTTATTCCAAAGCTCCTTAAGTAAAATATTACATAATGGATACACTTTAACTTCTCCACATATAACTTCAAAAAGACTTAAATAAAGTCTTTTTTCTTATATTTTATTAACTTTTGTCCATAATATTAAAGAAAGCAGGGATATTATGGAAAAAATTGAAAAGAATGCTAAAAAAGTAATTGAAAAAACAAAAAAACTATACGGAAATAGTCCCGATGTCAACACTAGACTTATAAACCTCAAAGGAACAAATATCGGTATTATTTTTCTAGAAAGTTCATCACAAGCCAGCACAATCAGTGACTTTATTATCAAAGGAACATTATATACTAAAACTAATAAAAATCTTTTCCAAAATATTTTTGATGCTCTAAAAAATAGTTTATTCAACAGTCAGTTATTTACCATAAATGATTACACTCAGTTTGCCTATTTCTTATCAAGCGGTTTTACAATTATTGTTGTCGATGGATTTAGTGAAGCTATTATCATGGAAACAAGAGCTCAGCTAGATAGAGGTGTCACCGAATCCACAAGTGAACCAATACTAAGAGGTTCCAAAGATAGTTTCACCGAAAGTCATTCTAAAAACTTAGGATTAATAAGAAAAAGAATTAAAGATTCAAACCTTTGGTTTGATGAAATGAAATTAGGTAGAAGAACTCAAACAAGAGTTAGTATTGCTTACATAAATGGTATCGCTGATCCAAAAAAATTAAAGGAAATAAAAAAAAGATTAAAAAAAATAGATGTTGATGGTGTTTTAGATAGTGGTAATATTAGAGACTATTTAATAGAAAATAAATCCGTTTTTCCTCAAATTCAAAGTAGTGAAAGACCAGATGTTGTCTCACAAGCTTTACTATCAGGAAAAATAGTCATATTTGTTGAAAATTGTCCTTTTACTTTAATCTTACCAAATGTTTTTATTGATTACCTTCATACATCCGAAGATGAAAATCAAAAATCATCAAACATCACCTTCACTAGAGTCCTAAGAACAATAGCCTTAATCATAACAATATTTACACCAGCCATATATATAGCAATAACCACCTATGACCAAAATACTATACCAGATAAACTATTAATATCTTTAGCTATTCAAAGAGAAGGAGTCCCCTTTCCAACAACCTTTGAAATAATTTTACTCACAACAATTTTTGAAATATTAAGAGAAAGTGATTTAAGAAGTCCAAGCAGTATGTCCGCCGCAATGAGTATTGTTGGTGCTTTAGTTTTAGGTCAGGCCGCAGTAGATGCTGGAATTGTCTCTCCAATAACCGTTATCGTTGTTGCCTTTACATCTATATGCAGTTTAATCTTTACTGATATTGACTTCATGAATGGTATTAGAACATGGCGTTTTATTTTCATATTAGCCGCCAGTATTCTAGGCATAATTGGTATCCTATCATTTGCTATAATTTGGCTAGTCAAACTATCGTCATTAGAAAATTTAGAAACAAGTTACCTTTCACCTTTTGCTCCTTTTTCCAAAAAAGATCAATCGAATGCCATATATAAAGCTCCTGAAGAAAAAATTATCACTAGACCTGACTATGTAAGTACCCTAAACCCACATAGACAAAGGAGGACAAAATGAAAAAACTAGCGTTTATTCTAACAACCTTTATTATTGCTATAACTTTAACTGGATGTGGTGGCTATGAAGAATTAAATGATTTATCAATAGTAACTGCTGTCGCCTTTGATAAAACAGATGATGAATATGAATTAAGCTTCTTAATTGCCAACTCTCCTAAAGCCCAAACATCTGCCAAAGAAGGAGAAGCTAAAACAACAGTATATACTGGCAAAGGTAAAACTATTGCTGAAGCCTCAAAAGACATTGAACAAATTGTTCCCAAACAAGTATATTTAGGTCATATAAATGTCGTTGTCATATCGGAAGATATTGCTAAAGATGGATTTTTAAAAATAGCTGATTGGCTACTTAGAAATCCACAAACTAGAAAAAAATTTTACTTACTCCAAGCTAAAGATGAAAAAGCAAAAAACATCTTAAAAATAGTCTCCCCCTTAGAATCATTCCCTTCACAAAGTATAGCTACCTTAATTGAATCCAACTCTGAAACAAAATCTATTGCCACATCTATAACCTATAGTAATTTTATAAGCCAAATATTAGAAAAAGGTTATGATCCAGTTTTACCTTCTATAACTATAAATGGTAATGTCAAAGAAGGAAGTAATGAAAAAAATCTAGAAACAACTGAACCAGAATCATATCTCGTTTTAGGTCCTCTTGCTATATATAAAGGTGATAAACTAGAAGGTTTCTCCACCACAAAAGAAAGCTGGGCCATCAACGTCTTAAAAGGAGATTCTAAAGAAATAAATTATAATGTTAAATATCAAAATGAAAAAATTAGTATTGAAACAAGTTCATTAAAATCAAATATAAAAATAATTGATGAAAAAAATATTGAAATAACAATTAGTGGAGTTGGAGATATATATAACATTAATAATAAAATTGATATTCAAGATTATAAAGAAATAAACAAAATAGAAAAAACATGGATGAAATCTTTAAAAAATGATTTATCCAAAGTTATCAAAAAAGTCCAAAATAAATATAAAGCCGATATTTTTGGCTTTGGCAACCTAATATATAAAAATAACCCAAAAACATGGAAAAAACTAGAAAAAGATTGGAACTCTAAATATTTTCCAAAACTAAATGTTAAAATAAAAACCAATTTAAAAATAGAAGCAACCGGCTCTTTAATTAACACAATAAAGGAGGATAAATAATGAAAAAAATAACCTCATTAGAATATAATACACTTTTATGGTTTTTAACAAGAGCCACTTTTATTGAAATAACTGCCGAAATACTTTTAAATAATGCGCATCAAGACTCTTGGATAAGTATTTTAATAGCAATCATTATAGGCATTTTACCATTTCTTTTATACTCTTATTTAAAAAATAAATATCCGGATAAAAATATTATTCAAATCAATAAAGAAAAATTAGGTAAATTTGGTACTATCTTAAATATAATTTTAATTGCGGGAACTTTTATCTTTACCATATGTAGCTTCTGGATAATAGTCCATTTTATTGATTCTCAATACTTATATAGAACACCAACAATAATGATAATAATTATTTTAATACTTCCTGTAATATATACCATAATTAAAGACTTTCATATCTTTAGTAAAGTAAATCTGATTATGTTTTACATATCACTATTCTTTATCCTTGTCATATTATCAGGACTTATCAGCAATATTAACATTGACAACATCAAACCAATATTAAATAATAACCCTAAAAATATCTTATATGGAACATTTTGCTTTATTGGTTTTAATATATTACCAATATTCCTTTTAACCATTATTCCCAAAAATAAAATAACCAATTATTCTCCCAAAAAAAGTTTCATATTTTATATAATAAGCGGACTTTCTCTTTTAAATGTTATGTTTTTAACCATTAGTATTTTTGGCATACATCTATCAGAATTATATAATTACCCAAGTTTTCATTTATTAAAAAGAGTAAGTGTATTAGATATGATAGATAGAGTTGAAAGTATATTATCACTTGAATGGTTTCTTGCTTTATTTGTTCAAATAATGATATCTCTATTCTTTATAAAAGAAGCCCTTAAAGAAACATTCCAAACTAAAGAAAAAACAAACAATATCACCATGATTATTGTTTGTATAATAACAGCAATTATAAGTTTCCTTATCTTTACTACCAAAGGAACAGAAATAGCATATTTTCAAAACATTCTCATATATCTTTTATATATAATATATTTTATAATACCTTTAATAACTTTTTTCAAAAGTTTAAAAAAGACCTAATTTCTGAACAACTAAAATCCCTATAACTGCAATAATACCTAAAATAATAATAGTTACAAAAACAGTTTTAAAAACAGAACCACTTTTAACATCATCCTCATCATAATTCACAAAATCCTTCTTTTTAAGTTTTAAATTAGATGTAAAGAACGAATTATCCATCGTTTGTTCTTTTTTCATATCTATAGAACTATCTTTTTTATTCCCATCAATTAATTCTTTTAAATTATTTAAATTTCCAACCTTAGTATCATCGTCTTTTGACGTTAAATCACTAAACATATCAGCAGCTAAATCAGCATCATCCATTTTATTAAGCATACTTGTATTAGTGATAGTTTGAATCATATCATCAATATTTTCTTCTCCATCATAATAATCTTTTCTATTTACGTTTCTTTTTAATTCTATATTTTTAAGTACATCATAACTTGTTTTACTAAGTACCCTTTCTCTATCATCCGGTTCTTTCTTTTCTCTAGCTTTTGATAAAACATCCATTATATCATAAGTTCTTTCTTCTTCTTTATGCCTTTTAGAAACCTTAGGTAATTCAACTAATTCTTTATCTTCATTTGTAAGTCTTCTATATCTTCTTTCCGCTTGATATTTTTCTCTAGTTTCAAGCATCTGCTTAACCTTAGTAATATCTATTTCATTAGTATTATCTATTGATGCAATACCCTCAATATTACTATATTTACCATAAGAATATATACTATTATAAAGTTTTGTATTTCTTTTAGTTCTCGTTTTACCATTATTTTCCGCTTTATAGTACCTTTCCATTCTCGATGCCACCCGTACCACCTCTTATTATTAATAATATCATATTTTGTCGTATTTTAAAAGTAACCCTTGCTTTTTTTTAAAGTTTTATTTATAATTTTTATGGAGGTATGAAAAATGGCAAAAGTAACCGTAAACAAAGACAAATGTATTGGCTGTGGTGCATGTACAGCTACATGTCCAGAAGTCTTTGAATTTGATGATGATGGACTAGCAAAAGTAGTCAAAGATGAAATTAATGATGATGTAAAAATGGCAGCAGAAGGTTGTCCAACCGAAGCTATTGAAATAGAAGAAAACTAATCGGTTTTCTTTTCATATACTATTAAATAGGAGGAACTATGGAACTATCAATAATTAATTTTAACATTCAAAACAAAGTTATAAATAGAAATTATGATGGTGGAGTAAATGCTAAAGCTTTTGCAGATTTCATAAATAAAGAAAATCCAGACATCATATGTGTTCAAGAATTAACCGATAAATATCAAAATAAATTAATGTCCCTTATACCTCATTATAATTCTACCGGTGAAAATAGATTTAACAAAAAAAGTATTTGGTATTCTCACTTTGGTGAAAAAAATGCTATTATAACAAACCTAGAAATCATTAAAACTAAAACTTATTCTCTATCAAAAAATATAAATAAAATAGGAAAAAAAAGTTTACTTTCTATATTTCCTAGAATAGCTACTGTAACAACACTAACCAAAGAAAAAAGGAAGTTTACAGTTATAAATACTCACCTCGACCACCTAACAAATACTAGCCGAAAAAAGCAGTTGATCTATTTAAAACAAATCATTGAATTAAATAATAATTACCCTATTATCTTAACTGGTGATTTTAATCTAAACAAAGATAATAAATTATTTCAAGAATTTGTAAAGTATATGCAAAAACATAACTGTAAACTAATTCATATTAACGAAAACACTTTTAAGCCACCTGTAAACCTATTTAAATTATCATATAACTGTAAAACTCCAGATCACATTTTCATCCCTAATGATTTTAATATTGAAAGTATAAAGATTGTTGATAATAATTTAAGTGACCACAAACTAATCAAAGTCAAAATAAAAAAGTAGCTATTTTTTAGCTACCGCATATAAAGTCTTAACTTCTTTAATATTTAAATGACGATATTCACCAGATTTTAACCCATCTAAAGTAAGACCTGCAAACTTTTCTCTTTTAAGTTTAGAAACCTTGTAACCAATCGCTTCAAACATTTTCTTAACCTGATGATTTCTTCCTTCATATATCGTAAGTTCTATTAAAGAACTTTTTTTCTTTTTATCTATTTTTTTTATTTTAACTCTAGCTTTACCAGTTTTCTTACCATCTATTACGACTCCATTACTTAAACTCTTAACTAAATTAGGATCAACCACCGCATCTATTTTAACAACATAAACCTTCTCTACCTCATGAGATGGATGAATAAGTAAATTAGTAAGTTCCCCATCATTAGTTAAAAGTAATAATCCACTTGTATCGTAATCTAACCTTCCAACCGGATATAATCTATTTTCACTTTCTACAATATCGACAACCGTTTTACGCCCTTTATCATCATGTACACTTGACACAACTCCCCTAGGTTTATAAAGTAAAACATATTCTTTAGGTTCTAATTTTAAAGTCACACCATTAATTATAATTGTATCTGCATAACTAGCTTTACTCCCTAATGTATTAATAGTCTCGCCATTTACCTTTACTTTACCATTAATAATTAACTCTTCAGCTTTTCTTCTAGAGCAATATCCGCTATTTGCTATAATCTTTTGTAATCTTTCCATCAAAATCACCTATTAAAAATTATACATAATAAATTTTAAAAAAACAAGGGAACAATAATTAAAGCAGTTATAACCATAAATAAATCAGTAAGTAACCCAACCCATAAAGCATATTTAATCTTCTTAATTCCAATAGTCCCAAAATATAAAGTTATTACATATATAGTCGTATCACTAGATCCTTGAATAACTGAAGCCAAAACACTTATAAAACTATCAGGTCCATATAACTTATACAAATCATTAAGCAAAGCCAGTCCAAAACTTCCAGAAAGTGGTCTCATAATAGCTACCGGCAATACTTCAGCAGGAATATGGACAAGCATCAAAAAAGGTTTTAAAAAATCAAAAAAATAATTAATTACTCCACTTTTCAAAAATATATTTACTCCAAATATCATTGCTAAAAGCGAAAAAAACATCGAACTAACCATTGGTACACCTTCTTTAGCCCCATCTATAAAACTATCGTAAACATTTATTTTTTTATAAACACCATATATAATAACCACCAAAACTAAAATAGGAATAAACAAACTTGATGCCATCTTCACTTATGATCACCACCATTTTTACTCCAAATTCTATCAATAACAAGGCCAAATATAAGTGAAATAACACTAACAATTAAACAGGGAATCATTATAAAAGAAGGATCTTTACTATCATAAAGCATTCTAAGGGAAATAATAGTAGTTGGAATGATACAAAGCCCACATGTATTAATCACCAAAAAAGTAATCATACTACGGCTTGCCTCTTCCTTGTTCTTATTCAAGCTTTGAAGAGACTTCATTGCTTTAAGACCGAATGGTGTAGCCGCATTACCAAGACCAAACATATTAGCAATTATATTAGAAGATATATATCCAAAAGCTTCATGTCCTTTAGGAATATCCGGAAAAATCTTATGTAAAATTGGATATATAAGTTTAGATACCTTTTTTAAAAGACCAGACTCTTTCGCAATATTCATAATTCCAAGCCAAAGAGCAACTAATGGAAAAATCTGCATCACCAGCTCTAAAGTAGCTTTTCCAGAAGAAAGTATTTGTTCATTCAATAAATCAGCCTTACCAGTCAAAATCAAACATAAAGAACCAATAAAAATTAATCCTACCCAAAGTTTATTAATCATGTTTAAACCAGCTTAAAAATATATTCCAAAAACCTTTCTTCTCTTCATTTTTTCCCACATAAATATCTTCTTCGTGAACAACCTTATCACCTAAATATACCTTAACCAAACCAACCTTATCGCCTGATTTATAATGCCTTTTTTTATTAATCTCATATTTAAGTCTTAAAATATATTTCTCATTTTCAGTAAGTAAATAATCAAAATTATTTTTCAAATACAGCATATCTTTATCATAATAATTTTCACCTATTATATTAATTTCACCTTTATTTAAAACTCTATATGAAGTATATTCATTAAAAGCTTCTTCATACAAATTCCTGTGATCATTAAAATCATCACCATCATTAATTGTTACTACTGTCAAGTTCATACCATCTTTACTAGCACTTGTCACTAAAGTCCTTTTTGCAATCTTTGTAAAACCTGTTTTTCCACCAGTTGTATACTTATAACTAGACAAAAGTTTATTTTTATTATGCCACTTATATACGTTTTTGTTAGTCTTAACAGTATAATCTTTAGTACCTGTAATTTTTCTAAACTCTTTATTTTTCATTGCATAACTCATAAGCAAAGCCATATCATAAGCTGAAGAAAAATTTCCTTTTTCTTCATCCAAGCCACTTGGATTATTAAAAGTAGTATTTTTCATTCCAATTTCCTTAGCCTTATCATTCATCATCTCAACAAACTTATCTGTATCACCAGCCACTGCTACCGAAATAACTAAAGCCGCATCATTCCCACTCCTAAGCATAAGCCCATAAAGCAAATCTTCTAATTTAATTTTTTCACCTATTTGTACATATATTCCAGAGCCATATGCCTTTAAAACTTCATCACCAATTGTTACCTCTTTCTCTATATTACTATTTTCAATAGCTACTATTGCTGTCATGATTTTAGAAATTGAAGCTACACTTTGAACATAATGTACATCTTTACCATATATAACTCTACCACTATCCATATCCATTAAAATAACCGCTTTCGCACTTGTAGAATAAGCAAAAACCTTAAAAGGTAAAAATAAAAGAAGTATTAAAAGTAATTTCTTCATCTATACCACCTAAAAAATTATATACAAAAAATGGACAAATATGTCCATTTACTTACTCATAGCATCTAAAATATCAAATGTTTTAATCTCATTTTTCTTTAAAATTGGCAAATCAGCTCTTAAATCAGTTGCGACCATTTTAAAATCCGCCTGCATTTTATCCATATCACTTCCATTTAAATCTTTGCTATCTTTTAAATCACAAACCTGAAGTATCTCCTTACCATACTTATTTATTAAACTATCTATATCACGTGTTCCAATAACCATATAAATATTTCTATAACCAGATGATAAAAACATTTCCTTAAAATTATTCAATTCACCAAGCATATCAAAATTATCTAAAATAAAATACCAACTTTGATTTTTACATAACTGATAAGCTTCCGCAATAATCATATTGACAAGTTCATTCGTACTGTCTTCCATTTTTGGAACTAAAAATAAAGCACACTTTTTATTAATAGCTATTCTTTCAGTTGTAATAAAGAAATCACTTAATTTAAAATCTTCGTTACTTATTACATTAAGTTGATTTTCATAATTTACAAGTTTATTAATATGTATTCTTGTCACAGATATAATACTTGCCCTAGTTTCATAAGGGGCAGACAAAATAGAAGTCAAATCACGTTTAGCCGCATCATTGTCACCACTTAAAAGAAATTCACTTATCTCTTTAATATTTTCTGTATCCAAAGTATCCAAAAATCTAGAAACACTTAAAAAATTAATTTCCTCTTCTTTCGCAAGTTCAAACAATTTTAAAATATAACCTCTAACTAAAGAAATTGCTGAATCAGTCCAAAAAGGATCATTATTAACGTCTTTTGGAAAAATAGTACTTACAATCGCACTAACTATCTCATAAGCTTTATCCTTATCCCCTTCCTTATAATATTTATAAGGTACTGAAAGTACATTAATACTATCACTATACATCGGTGTATCAAAATTTAAAACTTTAATCTCATAACCTTCTTCTTTTAATTTATCTACATAATTTCCATAATACTCATAATTTTTATCAATAAATAATAAACTTTTATTCTCTTTAATTAATTCATCAACCATTGGCATAATAATATCAAAAGTTTTACCACTTTTATATCCACCATTTACAATTACATTTTTATTCAACATCATTTTTCCTCCTTCATCAAAGTTAAAACTTTACCTTTAAATTTCTTTCTTAAAACTGTAATCTTATCATATTGTTCTTGAAGTCTTTCCATTTCCTCAGAAATTTGTTCCTGCTTCTTTAATAAAAATTGATTTGTACCATCATCATTATTGTCAAAATCATTTAAAAATCTCTTATAATCGATGATTTCTTGTAAAGTGAAACCAACTTCTTTAAGTAATGTAATAAACTGTGCCTCTACTACATTATCTTCAGTATAATATCTATAATTTGTAAACCTATCCACAATTTCTGGTTTTAATAAACCAATCTCATCATAATATCTTAAAGTTCTAATAGGGATATTTACTAAACTAGAAAAATCACCGATCTTATAAACCACTACATTCACCGCCTTTCAATCAAATTATAACCTTACAGTAAACTGGAGAGTCAAGTACTTTTCTTAAGTATAACATAGAACAAGATAAATTTTAAAGCAAAAAAAACAGAAAAAATTCTGTTTTATACTTATGAATTAGTTGTTTGATTATTATTACTATCATCATTTGTATTATCATTCATATCATCAGCAGTATCTTTTATACCATCTGAAATATCATCTATAGCATCACCAATTACTCCATCTTTATCATCAGTTTTTCCATCATCAGTAGTAGTATCATCAGTATCACCTGGAGTAGTTGTATTTACATCAGTAACACCATAAAGTCCACTAATCTTTCTTAAGTCATCATCGCTTAAATCATCAATTTTCCATTCTTCATTTTCTTTAGTTAAATGAAAAGTGATTGTATAAGTTTCAGTATCAGTTACTTCTTTTAGTCTATCTAATCTATAAGACGCAAAAGTATTTTCATCATCAAACTTATCAGCATTATTTAAACGATAATCATTAGCTTCATTAACTGCATCAGCATAATTTCTTACTGTAACTTCTGCATCAACTGTAGCTGTATCACCATCAATAGTTTCATCTTTTATTTCATACTGCATGTCACGATAATGTGTTTTCATAAAATCACTATAGTCATTTCTCTCGGAATCGGTCAAAGTAGTATCATTAGTAAGAACATCATTTAAATCACTTAATACATCATCATCATTGGTCTGATATTTATTTAAGTATTCCTCTACTTTTTTAGTTGGTGTATTACCCATATTAGCCGTGCAACTACAACCAGTAAGTAAAACTATTGCTACTAGTAAATATAATACTTTTTTCATAACTTCCCTCCTCAATATATATTGTGGAAAATTACGAAAATTTTATACTATTTTTTTTAAAATTATATACAGGATTCAATTCAAGTCCCATTTTTTCTAAATCGTTACTCGTATAAGTTAATCTGTCAGAAGTCTTTTTAAAAGCCTTAATATATATAAAGCCAGACATCTCTAAATTAGAGTTAAAATAATTTATATTTCCCGTTTTTGTTTTATAAAATAAATCACCATATATTTTAGCATTCTCTAAAGTTAATTCTATATATCCAGATGCTAATAAATTTTTAACCTTATCTTGTACTCTTTTATCACTTTTTAAAGCAAAATAACCCAAATCTGGAGTTTTTAAAACAATTCCATTAATTACCTTAAAATTATTTTCCATACACCTATCAACATTAAAAAACTGATTATAAGTAGGATCAACAATGTAACTTTTAACCTCTTCATCAACTAAAAAATCGGCAACTAAAAAACTATGACCTAAAATATTATCTGAAATAGCCTTCTGGGTTTGTAAAGGATTGTAAACAATATTTAATTTTTCAAAATATCTAGCGATTATAGACTGTGCTGTATCACACATAAAATTAAAACCATATTCATTTACATCCCTACTTTTTTTAGAAGAGATTAAAGTTCTTGTTTGATAAACAACATAATTTAAAAAATAATCTATTTCATTTTGAGATAAACTCTCACCTTCTAAACATTTACTTTCTATATCACTTATTATGTCCATATCTACATTATCCATAACATTAACTTTAACATTAAAAACTTGATTCAAAATATTCACCTCTCGATAAAAACAATTATTTTAACAGTATCTTCTCAATTTCATCCCAACCATTTTTCCAATCATATCCAGCACGAATAACCCCTTTTTGTTTTAACTCATCATCAGAAATATTCTTATTATGATATGAAGGAAACAAAATTTTTATTTCTATTTCATTATCTAAATTAGATAATCTATCATCAATTTGAATATCTGCTTTAAATAAATTTTTAATATTAGTAAAAATAAAATGTTCAGGGTTTAAAAATGAAAAATTCTTAATCAAAAAATTATATTTATCCATAAATATTTTACCAGACCCTTCAACATTTAAATCATTCACACAAGCCGAACATATATAAATATCATATACTTCATTCAATTTTTTTATAATCTCTATAGCCCCAGGTAAAATATAAGTATTTTCATATAAATTTCGGTTATTTACAAAATCTTTAAATTTTTCTATCTGTTTTTTAGGAATAGCTTCTTTATCAATATAATAATCTGAAAAATCATCTATTTCATAATTTGTTCCAAGAAAATCATTAACAGCAGACAAAAAACCAGAAGAACAAATCACCTCATCAACATCTAATAAAAGTTTTTTCTTTGCCATAAAATATCACATCCATTCATAATTATTTTTAGTTATCTCTCTATACTCACCAAAATTATTCAACATTATTATACAATAATTTAAAAAATTTTTATAGTAAAAACCATAAGCATACTTAATCCAATTAAAGTAAAATAAAAGAAAGTCATTTTTTGACCTTCCTATAAAGCTCAATTATCATTAATTTTTGATTCCACCAACACTACTTGACTTTGAACCTAAAAACTTTTTCAAGTTCTTCTATAATAAACTCATAAAATTCGAGTAATTTCCCTATGGTGCCATTGGGAAAGTTATATACAACTAATTGATAATTTGATATATAAAATCAATCTGATTTTATTTTAACACATAATAAGTATTTTTTCCATTATTCATAGATTTAATTATATTATTATTAATCATATTTTTTAATATTATTTTAGCTCTCGTACTAGATATACCCAATAATTTTTCTACAATATTTCTATTGATTTTATTATTTACTTTTAAATATTCTACGATTTTTTCCTCTTGTGACAAACTTGAAGGTAATTTAATATTATTATTTTCTTTATAATTAACATTATATAAAGTAACTTTAAAAGTGTTTTCTGTACTTGAAATAATTGGCTTTTCATTATAATTTTCATAACTTTGAATAATTCTTTTTATACCAGTACCAAAACTTTCAACATAATGCAATCTAAAAAATATATTCGCTAAATTTTTATTTCTTGTTTGTGATACACCAGAATACAAATCTTTTATTGTAAGACCTTTAACAAGACCTCCCAGAGAAGTAATTTCAAAATGGTCATCATATAATGATACTAATATACTGCCAGAATAATTATAATCTCTATGAATTATTGCGTTAAGTATAGACTCTCTTAGTGCATACTCTGGATAATCTCTAGTATCAATTCTTTCTAATCCCTGTATATCACTTGATATTTTATTATAAATATTTAGATAATCATTTACATCATTTACTTGTTTTAATAGAGAACCAGTAAATTCTTTTCTATCTTTAAATTTTATATCATTCTTTCCTTCAAAAATAGCACACTTAATTGAAAAAGGACACTCGTCAGATAATAATAAGCCTAAATTTGTATACATTTCATCTAAATTGATTATTTTTAAAGTTTTCAAAATGTTTTTGTTTACATCAATATTTTTCTCTTTAAATAAGGCAATTAAATAATTGAAATGTAAATTTTGATGTTTTGAAGGTATCTCCTCAAAAGGGATATTTTGGCTATCAATAATTAATTTTTTTATCACTTCATCACTTGCAGGTACACTTGTATTGCCAGACCTTAAATAAACCCCAGAAGATTTTAACCCTTTATCCGCTAAATAATATGGCTTATTTGGCGCATTTAAAATTTCTAAAATAATTATATTTTTATTATTAATTTGCTCTTGTTTTATATGAGTATATAACGTTAAATCAGATTTTATTCCATCTTTAATCATTCCACTTAATGCTTCAATATCATTCTTTGTATTATCTAATCCAACAATATTTCCATCATCATCAATTCCAATATAAATTCTACCACCGCCAGAATTAGCAAATGCAACAATTTCCTTTTTTATGTCTTTAGTTAAAATGCTTTTTAATTCTGTATATTCATCTTCTTTATACATTTTTATCACCCAATTTTAGTATATACAAAATGAGAAAAATTATCAATGTATTCGGACACTTTTCGGACACTTTTCGGACACTTTTCGACCACCCAATTTAAAAATCATAACAAAAACGAACTATTTCTAGTTCGAGTAATTTATAAAGTGGTACCGTTGAGGAAGTTATCTACAACTTTTACCAAAGGTAATTGATAAAAGTGCCTTTCTTCCTTCATCAGTTGGAAAAAATTTTACTGAATAAAACCCACGAGAATCCATATTAAAGTTTTCTAATATTCCTGAATTAAAATCGTATGAAGTTTTAACATTTTTATCTTTAATAGTTATACACTTTCCATCTTTTGACAACAGTATTCCTTTTCTCAACATCAAAGAGCCTATTAACATTTTCATATACTCTAATGCTTGTTCTGCATTTTTCCCTGCCAAAGTGAGTTTTTGATTACTATTAGTAATACCATAAAGAAAATTAAAAGTATTTTTAGCTGTCAATATAACTTCTGTTAACCTATTACTATATGTTTCTCCTGGTGTTTCTGGTGCAAGATACACATCAGGAATACTTGTTGTATATAACCAAGCTAATAATCTTTCACATCCACTAAATAAATTTTAATTTTGTTGATAAACTTTTTTTATTTCAGATTCAATTCTGTCTTTGTTGTCAAAATCACTATAAATAATTATTCTATCGCATTGTTCCATTCCACTAGTTAATTGATATTTAAATTTAACTGGAATGTTTTGTGAAATGAACTGTTTAACAAAATCTGAAACAATTTCGTGCATATTTTCTGGATTTGGAGCAATATAAAACCTATGACTGGTTTCTCCTATATTTTTTTCATTGACAATTACCCATTTATACTCTTTGTTTTGATTTTTAATTCTTAAATTTTCACCAACTTGTTGCTGTAAAAATTTTTCTAATTCTATTTCTCTTCCTTCTAATCCTATTGGCTTATACTTAGATGCATATAATTCATCCCTTAAATTATAAGATTCTGTTTCTTTACTACATTTAAAAGCTATTCGTGATAATCCCAAAATTATTAAATCATCTATAGATTGTATGATTTCTTCTATATTTCCAACCTTAGGATTACTTATTTTCATTTTAAAATCGTTCCTTTCGTAATTAAATTAATAAACATCTTTTAACCTTTTAAATAGATTTATCTTATTTCATTTATGTATTATTTGTTCATCATGATTTCCTATCATATCTATTACCTTATCAATATCAAACTACATAACTTCAGAAAGCTCTTCTTTTTGAAAAACAACTAAATTGTAAATTACCATACTTTAAACTATTTTCTGGTATGTCTATCATCTAATTGCATTGTAGGTCTATTTCCCATTTTTGTAAATGGGATTTCCTGACCATTGATAAAAACAGAAATGTTTGTAATCTTATACCAATCATCTATACTATCATCATAAAATACAAAACTAATTTCATCATTGTCAAAGACATTTTCTGGAGATACAGTTAATAATCCCCCAAAAAAGAACTTTTTTCTTCCATCATTTGGTTGGTGGTTTAATTGCAAAGTCTTTATCGTTCTCAAATCTTGATTCGAGAAAAATCTACATGTTCCACCAATGTATGGATGAGTATGAATATGAGCTATACAATCATATTTATTACCATTAACATTCATTTCCTTTTCTGCTAACATTTCTGGAGTGTTAACATCAAACTCTCTATATGATGGTGTATAGTTATCAAACTCACTTGGAATATCAAAATATATAATGTTTGGTTCTATTTCTTTACCATATAAAAAAGTTCCATACTCTAGTTCTTTGTTTCCACTAAATGCACATAAATTGATATCTCCTGATAACCTTATGAAACATTCCTCTGATAGAATTATTCTTGAATTAGGAAGTTCTTTAAAATTAAAATGATTTGTTGCACCACTTAATATATCTGTTGCCATATTATTAGCTCCTTTCTTATGCAATATAAATAAATTTTACAAATTCAATGTACATCACTTTGATAATCTAATTATACAATATTTCAAATCAAATTGATAGTCTTATACAAAAATGCCCAATTGAAAAATTATATTTCTAAATCAAAGTCATCATGATCTTTGTACTTATCATTTTCTTTATTACAATCATAGTCATCTTTTATGTCAGTAATGGTTTTATCACTAAATATTCCATGTTCGTATAAGTTCTTTGAAAATTCCCAATAATCTTCACGTACTTTGTCTTTTCCAAACATTTTATGTTTGATAAAGTTGACTAATCTACCAAATAAATCTTTAAAGTAATCTACTAATTCTTCAAGATGTTTATTATCTTTTTTCAATTCTTTCATCTCTTTATTTTTATTATCAATATTTTTAGATAAAGTATCTACTTTAAGAGATAATGCCTCATTGTTTTCAGTTAGTATTTTAATTTTCTCTCTATTTTCTTCTAGTTCAGTATCAACATTATTCAATGTTACTGATAGTTTTTCAGTTCGTTTGAAATCAGCATTTGTTTGTTGGGCTTTATCAATATATTCTAAAATTTTATTTTTATCATTTTCAGAAATAGTATAAGTGTTTTTGATTATTGGTGCTTTTTTTAGATTATTGACTGTGTCTTTAATATCAGTAGTGCTTTTATCAAGTTCACTAGATTTTTTACTGGCTGTTTCTAGTGCTTTTTTATCTTTTTCCATTTGGTCTTTCATAGCTTGATAATTTCCCATGTCTTTGACATTTATATCTTTGTTTCTACCTTTTTCTTTCTTTTTCAAAATGTCATTTAAGCCATATTCTTTGTTGAAACTAGCGATACATAAAGTTCTCATTTTATCTTGCAACCTGCGTAGGCTATCTCTTGTGAAAACATCTCCTTTACCAACTTGTTTTTTCATACCATTTTTATTTTTATATTTTATTGGTACACCAACAATATGAAGATGTGGACTAGTTTCGTCATAATGAATAATTGCACTGGATATTTTAAAATTTGGTAGTTGCTCCTCTAAATCGCCCACTTGTTCTTTAAAAACATTAGTCATAAGCACCAACCTTTCTTCTAGGTTGATTTTTTCATATAAACGAAAAAATCAATCATTTCTGATTGATTCCTATATCAAAAGTTCGAATAGTTCGAACAGATTTCTAAAGTGGTGGAGCCGAGGAGAATTGAACTCCTGTCCAAAAATATTTCCAAATAAACATCTACAAGTTTAGTTAGTTAAAAAATGTCCTAATAAAAGTTAGTAACTAACAACTATTTTATTAGTAAGCCTATAAAATTCATCGCTACCTCTAGGCCAAATAACGATATATCTTCCTAAAAGCGAACCCTTAAAATTTCTCGGAAGTTAAGAAATTAAAAGAGTGTACCTTGCCAACCTTAGGCAAATGCTGGTACGTAATTATTTCTGTTTCCAGTTATATTTAAGTTTAGACTTAACGTGTCACTCCGACTTGCCATTTATCCATCCATATTTCTGTCGAAACCAAAAGCGGCCCCAATTTATAAAGCTCTTATATTATAACACATAAAAGCTTTAATTCAAAATTTATTTCTTTAATCTTGCTCTAATACTTCTTTCAATATCTCTTTTCTTAATATCTTCTCTTTTATCATAATTTTTCTTACCTTTAGCAAGACCAATTAAAACTTTAGCTCTACCATTTTTTAAATAAACTTTTAAAGGTACTATTGTATAACCTTCTAATTTAATTTTATCACGAAATTTTAAAATTTCTTTTTTATGAAGTAAAAGTTTTCTTTCTCTAGTTTCATCATGATTAAAAATATTTCCATTATCATAACTACTTATATGCATATTTATAAGAAAAATTTCATTATTTTTAACTCTCGCATAACTATCTTTAATATTAGCCTTACCTAACCTTAAAGACTTAATTTCTGTTCCAGTTAAAACTATTCCAGCTTCAACAGTTTCAAAAATCTGATAATTATACTTCGCCTTCCTGTTTAATATTTCCATTTTTTTCACCCTTATATAATCTAAAATTAATAAGCCCCTTATCTTTTATTACACTATCTACAACAATCTCAATAGATTGACCAAGCATATATCTCTTCTTACTTCTTTTACCAACTAAACTAAATGTAGATTCATCATAAAAATAATAATCATCATCTAACTCATCTATTTTTATCATACCTTCTACTAAATTAGGAAGTTCAACATAAATTCCATAATTAGTGACCGTACTGACAATACCTTTATAAACCTCTCCAATGTGGTCTTCCATATATTCGGCCATTTTCATATCATCAACATCCCGTTCACATTGCGTAGCTGCCATTTCTCTTTCAGATGAATGTTTAGCAATTTCTGGCAAAGTACTATTATAATAATCTATAGTTTGATTATCAATATTGTGATTAAATAAATAAGTTCTAAGTAACCTATGTACAGTCAAATCAGGAAATCTTCTAATGGGTGAAGTGAAATGTGTATAAAACTTACTAGCCAAACCAAAGTGACCAATATTTACACTATCATATACTGCCTTCTGCATACTTCTAAGAAGCATTGAAGACAAAACATTATACTCTTTTTTATCCTTTAACTGACTTAAAATATTTTGAATTGTTTTAGGAGTAATATTTTTAAGATTAGCATTTACCTTATAACCAAGTATATTTATAAAACTTAAAAAACTTCTAATCTTCTCCTCATCAGGTAAACCATGTACACGATAAATAAAAGGTAAATCCATATAAGAAATCGTACTAGCAACAGTTTCATTAGCCATAATCATAAAATCTTCAATCAAATTTTCACCAGTATCCTGCACTCTTTTTTGAATATCAATAGCCTTTCCGTTTTCATCAGTAATAATTTTAGGCTCTGGAACATCAAAATCAATATATCCTTTTTCTAACTTATGTTTCCTAATAATTTTAGAAAGTTCTGCCATCAATCTTAAATCACTTACAAACTCTTCATATCCTTCAGGTATAACATTTTCATTCAAAATCTTATTAACATTTTTATAAGTCATTTGCTTTCTAGACTTAATATAACTTTCAAATATTTCACTATCTATAAGCTTTCCTTTATCATCAATTTCCATAACACACGAAAGAGTTAATCTAATAACATTAGGATTAAGTGAACAAATACCATTAGAAAGCTGATGTGGAAGCATTGGAATTACCGTATTAGCTAAATAACTACTAGTACCACGAGCATAAGCCTCATCACCTAAAGCCGTACCTTCTTTAACATAATGACTAACATCAGCAATATGTACCCCTAATAAATAATTACCATTATCTAATTTTTTAATACTAATAGCATCATCAATATCCTTAGTATCATCACCATCAATAGTAAATATTACTTCATTAGTTAAATCACGTCTACCTTTAAGCTCACTTTTACTAACTTCATCAGGAATATTTTTAAGTTCTGTAATAACATCTTCAGAAAAAACATCATTAATTTGATATCTTGCCGCAATTGAAAGTATATCAACCCCAGGATCATCTTTATGACCTAAAATGCGAATTATTTTTCCTTGATAATAATTACTCTTTTCAATCTTATTTTCAACCTTGACAACAACTTTATGTCCAGGAACAGCTCCTTTAGCATCTTCCTCAGGAATCTCCACAATAATATTTAGTTTATCATCATCTAACCTTAAAAAATTCTTATCATCTTTTTTATAAAATTCACCAACTAACATATTATTCAAATTTCTTTGATTAACCCTAAGTACTGCAGCTTCATGTCTTCCTTCATCAAGAACCTTAATAACAACTTCATCCCCATTAATAGCCCCACTTACATTATCATTAGAAATATAGTAATCCTTTTCCTCGCCATCAATAATAACAAACCCAAAACCGCGTCTATTTGCCACAAAAGTACCAATTTTTTGCGATTTATCATCAAACTTTGCATACTTGCCTTTATTAGTAAGTCTTACCTTCAAATCTCTAATCAATTTACTTAATGTCTCTGGCAAATATGGAATTTCTTCATCAGTTAATTTTTCTAAAATTTCCTCATAAGTCAAAGCTTTATTATGGTTATTAATTATATTTAAAATCTTTTCTTCCATCATCTCAACCCCTTTATATTAATTATAAAGCAAAAAAGCTAAAAAATATAGCTTTAATTAACTTTTAACTTTATTTTTTACAAAATATCCAAAACTAAAGACACTTGCTCCTATAAATGCGACAATCATATCCATCATTGTATCTGTAACTCCTGTAGCCACAACTCTTTGAGCATCACCACCAAATAATATATTACATACAAATTCAAAAGTCTCCCAAAGACCCGCACACATCCAGCTAAAAGCAATTATAAATAAAATATTAAACCACATATTACTTTTTTTAGGAACCAAAAGTAACCCAACATATGCAGTAAGAACTCCTGACATCGTATGAGTGACCTTATCAAAACCTTCCCATTTATTATAAAATTCAGCCGTAACTCCCATATAATGAGCAAGAAAAATAAACACAAGCCAAACAAAAATAATACCATCATTTAATTTAACATTAAATAATTTATTAACTATATAAGGTAAAGTTGCTGTTAATATAATACTAGAATCTTTTAAAACAATTACAATACCTTTATCAAGTTCACCCATAATTGTAAAAAATGAACAAACTAAAGTAATAATTAGTAAAATTATATTAACCTTCTTCATGCTCTATTGCCTCCACATCCACTTGATTAATTGCATTAAACCTCTTAGTAATTTTATCTGTTGTTGTATGAATATCCTTTACATCCTTACTAACTGTTTCAATGTTTCTATAAAGTTTATCCCATCTATCCTTATAACGTTTAAACTCAACATCTAATAATCTAAGTTCTTGATGAATAATCTTAGTATATTTATCTCTTTCAATATTTTTAATAATAATTTGTAAAGTTGTAAGTGTACTAATTAAAGTTGTTGGACCACATATCCACACTCTTTTATTATAAGCATAATCCAAAACATCTTGATGATATGCATTAACCTCTGCAAATATAGCCTCAGCTGGTAAAAATAATATTGCTTGATCAGTTGTTTCACCTGGAATAATATATTTAGAAGCAATAGCATCAATATGTTTTTTCATATCACTTTTAAATTTACGCTCTGCTAAAGTAGGATTTGGATTTTTCTTATCTACCATCGCTTGATAATCTTCCAAAGGAAACTTAGAATCAATCGCGATTAAACCCAAGGGTTCAGGTGCAAAAATAACACTATCTGCTATAGTACCATTACTTAAAGTATACTGCATTCTATATATATTATCTTTATTTTCTCCAAAAACATTTACTAAAATATGTTTCAAATTAACTTCTCCAAAAATACCTCTAGTTTTCTTATCCGTAAGTACAGACTGCAAAGAAACAATATCATTAGATAAAGAATCTATCTTCTTTTGAGCTTCATCTATCTTAGATAATCTTTCTAAAACGGATGTAAACGTTTTGTTAGTCTTCTCAAAATTTTGATCTAATCTCTCATTTACCTTATCATTAATCAAATTTAAACGTTTTTCAATCCTATCGTTTAAATCATTAAAATCATCAGTTAAATTTTTATTAATATCCGTTTTAAAATCACCAAGTTCTCTAACCATTTCAGTTTCTAATTTACCAAGCCTCTCAGTAATATTAGACTCATTTACATTTTTTGTTAAAGAAATTATTGCAATAATTAATATAACTACTAAAAGTCCAATTATAATATATTCCATTTAATCGCCTCTATTCTTTGTACATTAACTATAACACATACTATTTATTTTGTAAATAGTTTTGACAAACACTTGTTTGCTGCTAAAAAAATGCACTTTCTTTATACACAAAAAATACTAGATAACTTTCTCTAGTATCAATATAAAATCACATATATTCTATGAGTTTAAAACCCACGCCTCATAACCACCTTCTATGTTAAAAACTTTATAACCCTTAACTGTTAAAATTTGCGCCAAAGTCTTTGAAGAAGTTCCTTTTTGACAATATATATAATATGTTAAATTAGGATTCAAAAATTTTTCAGGATTATTCATTAACTGACTAGCTCCAACATTAATAGCTCCTGGAATATGATTATCATTATATTTCTGAGGTAATCTAACATCAATAATATTAGGATTATTTAATTTTAAAAAATCCACCAAACTAATATTCACACTATCACCTTCTATAATATTATATAAAAAAAACAAAAAACAGTTCAAATTAGAACTGTTTAATCATCATCATCAGCAAAAAAATCATCAAAGAATTGATCATCTGTAACATAATCACTCTTTTTTACTTCATTATTAGTTTCTACTCTAGAATTAGATTTAACATTTACATCTTTACCTTCATAATTTTCTTTTACTGCCTGGTTAACTCTATTAGTTATTCTAGCCGCGAAATCCGTACTATTAATAGTATTTTTCTTCTCACTTTGCTTATTAACTAAAGGCTTAGATTGAATTACCATATTATTTACACCATTAGAAACATTATCTGAATGATTATTTTTCACTGGATCAATACTACTATTATTAGCCATATTAGCTGGCACCTTCACAGGATTAATCTTGCCTACTGCAGATTTATTCATTAAATCGTCTTGTTTACGTTGCTGTTCTTTTTCTAATTTTTCCACAGCTTTATCTATATTCTTTAGCATCTCTTCCATAGACATAGGCCTTTGAGTAGGTCTAGCTGCACTCATTCCAGGTAAACCACCAGGCATATTAACCCCAGAAACACCTCTAGAATTACTATTTTTATTCATATTAGGCATAACCTGACTAATAAGCTTATTCATGCTTTCTTCTCTTTTTTCTTCTCTTTTCTTATTAACAAAACTCTTCAAATCAAAAACATGTAATTGTTGTTTTTCTCTAGTTGGGTACGTTGCTTTTTCACACTTATCAATCTCTCCCCAATCGATTTGCCAATTTAATTTTAATTTAGTTCTAAAAGGATCCATACGAGATCTAAGTAAAATTATTTCACCCATTTTTAATTTTTGTAAATCACTAACTGTAATAAGTGGTCTTGTTTCTTCTATAGCTTTACCATCTTTATCCTTTTTATCAGTTTTAACCTTAATTTCACCACACATCTCACTAATTTCTTTAAGTGCGGCAAGTTCTGTACTAATTAAGTAAATTGTATTTGTACAGTTACCTCTAATTGTATCTCCCTTTTCTTTACCATAAACCTCTGAAAGCTGTGCATAGTTCTGAATAACAAAGAAAAATCTCATTCGCCTACTTCTAGCCGCTGATACCATTGTATCGACATCTTTTAAAGGTGGCATATTAGCAAACTCATCAAGTAAGAAATTAGTTCTATATGGAAGTTTTCCACCATTTTTTTGAGCATAATCAACTAAAGTTTCATAACATTGCTTAAGGAAAATAGTAACTAATGAATGATAAGTCTTCTTTTCATCTTGAATAACAATAAAGACGGCTGTCTTTTTAGCTCCAATATCCTCAAACTCAAAATCACTATGAGAAAGCATTTCAGATAAATTTTCACGCGCTGCAAATAACCTAATTTTTTGTTTAAATACAGATAAAATACTACCTTTAGTATCACTAGGCGCAGAAATAGTAGATGAAGCACTTATATATGCTGGACTAGTTGGATCTTTGGTTTTAAAATACTCATTAGAATAAGTAGAATTTGGTCCACATTTATCCTCACCAACAGTTGTAAATAAATTAACACTATTTAAATTAATTTCTTCTTCTTTAGCATCTTCAAATAACCCCAAACAAATACCAGAAAAATAATCAGCAGAGGTCTTCTCCCAGAAAGGATCATTATTTTGCGCATTTTCATCATACAAAATATTCATTGCCAAATCATCTGTAAGCTCATTAGCTTTATCAGAATTACCTTCTTTATAATATTTATAAGGTAAATGTAATGGATTCCAACCACTACCTTGTTGTGGATTACGAAAATTTAAAAGTACAACATTATATCCTCTTTTCCTAAGCATCTCAGCTGTCGTTTCATAAATTTCACCTTTAGGATCTGTAATAATCATTGATTCATCATGTTTAGCTAAAGAATGAACAAGCGGAAAAATAGCAACCTGTGTTTTACCAGCTCCTGTAGAACCAATAATTAAATTATGCCCTTCGCCATTATCTACCCACATTCTTTTGCCATCATTAATAATTGGAAGTCCTCCAGCATCAGCTTGTGGAGCTTGAACCTTAACCATTGTAAGCTCTTTTTTCATTTCGTCTTCACTAGTCCACCTAGAATAACCTTTAGAAGCCTTCTTAGCTTCAGTAGAAAAACCAAAACCTTTTTCTCTATCAAAAAATCTATCAGAAACACTAAACATACTAGCTACCAGAGCAATAATATAACACGTAATTGTCATACCAATCATGTCAGAAGAAAAAGCTGGAAATGGATTAAAACCATGAAATGGATGATCTAAATCACCTTTAGCAAACTGAATAATATTTAAAAGAGCAATAGCTACAAAATATAATAAAACAAGTGCATAACCACCAAATATCATCCAATCTTTTTTTTCTGCTCTAAATTTGAGTTTCATAGACAAATCCCTCCGTTACAAATCAATAATATTATATCACGTCAATTTAATATCCGCAATAAAAATAAAAGGCTTTGAGTAGACCAAAGCCCTATAAAAACACTATATTTTATTTCTTTTTTTATTTTTCAAATATGTATTATATGCAAAAATTGCAATTATAAGAAGTAAAACAATTATAACAATTATAATAATCCAAAAATTAAACCCTTTATCCGTACCTTTTTTTATTCTCATTTGAATAGGATGATTTTGATAATTATTTTCATTAATTACCCATGTATAAGTATTTCCATCAACTTTATCAGCATTGTTTTCAACAACCTCTAAATCAGTTTTTATATTAATTGTTAAACTATCAAACTGCTTTACATCATCTGTATACATACAACTAACAACATTATCAGTATTAATAACAATCTGCTCATCAGTAACTATAACATTCTTTTTATAATAACACTTATCTATTAAAGAAGACTTTTCTAAATTATTTTCATCATACTCATACTCTAAATTCATGCCTATTTTACCATCATCAGTTATTTTTTTCTTATTATAATATTTTGCTGTACTAGTATCCATATCAAAGTATGCTTGATGGTTAGTATCTAAATATTGATTTAAAATATCTTCATTTTCTTTAGTGTCATCATACCAAAAAGAAACAGATTCTGTCATATAATCATCAGTAATAGTTAAATTGTATGTAACATCACATCCAGTCAAACAAAATACTAACAATAAAAGTAAATATTTTAAATATTTCATCATAAACCTCCTAATTTAATGGCTCTAAGAAATAAACATAACCAGAGAAGACATAACCTCCACCTCTATTATTACCATAGTTATTATAAAAATCTTCTAAATCATATGTATTAGGACCTTCAAAATGAACACAGCTCCAATCACCAGAACAAGATAAACTTCCACCACCTGTACTCCAGCCTTCAGTCAAAGTAATTGTAGTATCCGTAACATCTTCAACAATAGCAACATGTCCCCAAGAACCAGGTTTCTTCCAAACAATATAAGAACCTGCCTTTGGCTGTCTTATATCACTACTACCATTAAAGACACCTCTAGTATTATCATATATTTCTCCACCATTACCCCAAGCTTGAAGTAACAAGTTAACAATCTTATCAGCTTCTTCATCTGAAAGCTTTCCTGCAGATCTAAGCGCTTCTGTAATTTCAACAGCTCTTCCTTTCGCATACCATACACACTGACCTACATTACCACTATCAGCATCAACAAATGGTTGATCTGACGGAGTTGGTGCAACAGTTCTTATAGCCCATCCATTATTACCAACTGGACCACAAATACTATTAGACGATGTCGTATTAACTTTTACATCCCATTTATCAAAATCATTTGCTTCTATAATAGAAATTAATGTAGACGCATAATCAGAAGCAGTAGCATATCCAGCCTTTTGTAAAGCCCATGCTTGTTTTTTATAATCAGTACTATCAAAGAATCCTGCATTAGCATACCTCTCATTTTCAATCAAAAACTTACTATGATCATTAATACTTTCTTCTACACTAGGATATACTCTAAATCCTGCAGTAATTGTAATATGTCCACCGTTTACTTCCTCGCCTGTACTAGTATATGAACATTCACCTTCCCAAGCACTGCTACATTTAATACCAAACAAATTATTAGAATTAGGAGGAGTATATTTTCCACAGTTACTCTCTAACCACGCTTGTCCTAATGTAATAGAAGCAAGTACACCCGTCCTACTATAATCAGCTTGAGCCATTGCTCCAAATTTTTGAGCACATAAAGCAGGCGTCATATCACTCAAATCACCAGATTGTGTATTACCAGTTAAACAAATGTCACTTAAACTACCACCTTCGCCTCTAAATCTCTTTGCTAAATCAATTATTTGCTCAGCAACAATATCTTTCTTACCTTGATATTCTTCTTTACCTTTATCAGTACTTAAATCAGGGTTTTTAACATGATCATAAGTACCACCAATATATCCATGTTGACAAATTTGATTCATTGTGAAAAATCTACTATATCTTCCTTCAATCGAATGAATATCAACGCCAAAATTTTCATTAGAACCATAATCTTGAGCTGGCGCAAACCAATCAACAGTTAATTCAAACCCTCCAGCTTGACCAACTGCACAAAAAACACCATTCATTATAACCGACATAGCATTTTGAATCATAGAATTCTTATCAAACATATTTCCAACTAACTGTTCACCCGCCAGGGCTTTCTTATAATTTTCATCGCTATAATTTCCCGTCCAACCACTAGAATCAAGCATTACAATTGTTGCAGCCATAAGTAAATCAATAGTTTGAGGTTTTTTAATATCATTTACAGTAACAAAACTATCTTCAGATTCAGCATTTACTCTTTCAACATATCTATCAATCATTCCACTTATTACGCATTCTTGGAAATCACTATAATTACACTCTTCACCTTCATAATCTACACCTGTCAAAGCACAGTATGCACATTCTATTACCGATTGAAGAGCATCCCAAATACTCATAACATTTTGGTATATTTTTCCACCAAGTGAACTAATGTCATTAGCAAAATCACTTATCAAATCATTGTATTCATCTTTATCAAAATTTTCATCATAGCTTTCCTCAATATAATCAGTTAATGTTCCTCTATGCATTAAAGTAGCATATAAAGCATATTCATCGACTTGATTAGGAAAAGCATTTTTAATAGCTTCAATTTTATCAAGTAATTGTTGTTCTTTTTTATTACCATTTGTTTCCTCATCCATGTAATCAGCATTTACTCTTGCAATATTAACAAAAATGATTAACAAAATAATAGACAAACAAGCAATTATTCTTATTTCTTCTTTTAAAAAATTAATCACTTTTTCCATCAAAACACCACCTAATCAAATCTTATTAATTTTTCTTATTTTATTTTTTGCTAAAATAAATATAACACCAAATATAATTATGGGAATAGCTATATAAATTATAAAAGAAAAATCAAAACTATTTTCATTAACTTTTTTTAATTTTAAATTAATTGTTTTTGTTTCATAATTATTTTTATTAATATTCCATGTATAAGTATCACCGTTAACACTATCAGCATTGTTATCTAAAACTTCTAATTTAGTTTTAATATTAATCTTCGCGCTATCAGCAATAAGTCCATTATCAGGACTTAAACATCTAAAATCTTTACCACTAGATATATTAAGTATATCTCCATCTTCCGTAATACTTATATCTGTGTAACAATTATTTACAAAAAAACCATTTTTAAAGCTATCCAAATCATAACTATAATCATAAACCAAATCATAACTATTTTCATGAACATCTATACTAGGTTCATAAAATTTAGTTTCATATCTTTCATTAGAAATAGGTATCTTATTTTTTAAATAATCAGTCATATTTTCAAAACTTGTATCTTGTTTTAAAATAGATAATACTATTTTTTCATCAAAAGAATCATTGTCAATTGTCAAATTATATTCAATATCACAGCCCGTAAGCATAAAAATACAAACAATAACTAACAATAATTTCTTCATAAACATCATCCTTTTGACATAATTTAAAATCAAAATTCATTACTCTTATTTCTTTTATACCTAACCAATAAATATATCAAAGCAGCTACAATAATAATTGAAAGAACTACAACAGCCGTTAAAGATGATGCACTATCTTTCTTCATAATTTCTGTACCTAAGCCACCATTATTATTAGGTCTTTCTAATCTAAAATAAATATTTTTAGCTAAATAGTTATTTTCATTAATAACCCAAGTATAAGTATTACCACTAACATTATCAGCATTATTATTTAAAACTTTAAGTTTAGTAGTTATATTGATTTTTACACTATCTGCTTTAAGACCATCATCACCAATAAAACAAGCAAAACCATCACCACTATTTATCACAATCTCTTCTTCATCGTTAGTTATTCTCATTCCAGGGTAACAATTCGCTATAAAGTATGCTGTTTTTATACTATCCATATCATGATTATAAGTATAAACCATATCATAGGTATTTCCCTTATCTATAATCTCAGAATCATAAAATTTTGTTTCATTTGGCATTACAGAAATTGGAGTTTTATCATCTTCAGCTATTGTAAGATTATTACCATCAGAAGGAGTTTTCAAAAAAGACATTGTTATTTTTTCATCAAAAGTTTCATCTTCATTTATCGTAACACTATAATTAACATCACAACCAGTTAATAATAACACAAAACAAATAATAAATAACAACCTTTTTTTCATAATATCTATCCTTCCATATTATCTTACTTTACTCTTTTCTAAAATAGTATGTCCAACTACTGCTGTCCGGACTAACCCAAATTTCTGTACCATCTTGATCCCCTGTCGTTCCACAATATCCAAAAGGTTTTCCTGGCCATGACTGACGGCTACTAGAAGCTTGTACAACTTGACCATCACCAGCATATATACCAGTATGACCACTACGCCATAAAATATCACCAGGCTGAAGCTCACTGGCATTATAAGGATGTCTTTCAAATCCAATTTGAGGTAATATTTCAAACTCTCTACTAGTATTAAAAGCGTATCCACCAAGTTCTTCTTCAGTATATCCAGAATTTAAAAGTGAATAATAAACTAAACTAGAGCAATCATAATCAGGCCCATTTCTAGCACACTGACTATACCCATGACTATCATCATTTGCAATATCAATAGCCCACTGTAAATAATCCGTACCATTTGCACATACCTTAGCTTCAAATATTACAGCCCAATCAAATCCTTTTTTCATCTCTTCTTCAGTGAATTTTCTATTAATATATCCACCTTTATAACCAGTTTCATTATCAGAAGGATCATTTACTAAAAACTTACCATCTTCAGTTTTCCCTCTAATTACAATAAAATGTCCAGCTGCCGTAAATAAAGAACCCCCAACATAATGTACAATAACTGGTTGATTGTTTTCAATAGCTTCTTCTACAGCATCCCAACTATTAGTATGTGTTGGTGGATTTACATTAAAGTTAACTGAAACATCATAAAAATCACCCTGCCAAGCATTACGCCCACCTTCTTTATCAGCACCAATTGACCTATTAACCTCATCAGGATAAATTTTTGTATCAGTTAAATAACTAGCAACCATCGCAAAAGCTGCTGCTGCACAACCATAATCATGAATCGTGGTCCATCTTCCATGATCAACATCCCACATTTTCTCTTGTCCCCATCTATCATCTTGCTGTCTATAATGTGGAATAGCAAGACCTCCATCAATTTGCTCATAAGCATATTCAGCTTTAGCAGGATCTTGATTACAATATTTATTAGTAGTGCTATTTTCTCCTCCACTACCATCTAATGTAACACCAAAAATAATTTGTGGTATAGACATAACCATAGCAAAAACTACAATAATAAGTAAAGCTACTCCAGCAATAATTAAAATAGGAAGCGCTAATGTAGACAAAACACTTATAGCAGCACCTTTAATCATGCTACCTAAAAGACCGGTAGCTTCTTCACCAGCACTCTTAGCTTTTAAAGCAGCCCTACCTTTTGAAATAGCTTTTTTTGCTTTTAGGAAAACTGTTGGTAATGCCACATTATCACCTCCTACCTACTTCTTATAGTCCACCACCTGAACCAAATGAATCTAACTCTTGTTGAGTTACAACAACGTTAATTCTCATACGTTTACTTCCACAAACAAACAAAGCCTCACCTTGATTGTATCCCTTAATACTTTCTTTTTCATTATCATTTAAATCTATCAATTTAGCCAAATCCTCAACAGCCTGTTTCTTTAAACCCATTATTAAATAATAAGAAGCATTATCAAATATTGCCTTACCTTGTGTAATAACAGTTGGATCACTAAAGTCTGTTGGTTGTTGAGTAATAATAATTGTCCCTGTATTATATTTACGAGCACGTCTTTGAACTTGAGCTAAGAAATCTGCCCCTAAAGTATTATTACCTGATAAAAGAACGTGTGCCTCATCAACAGTAAGCACTGTATTAATATTAGGATCCAAAGTTAAACTCCATGCATATTTCAAAACATTAAAGAATAAGGCATTTCTAATATTTGCATCAGCATTCATAAGTTCCCTAATATTAAATACTATAAAATTACTTTTTGGTGTAATTGTAGTTGTACCATCAAAATAAAATCTTAACTCTCTAATTAAAGGACGCAATTTAAGCTCTAGCTGTTCTAATATATCTCTTTCTCTATTTTGTTCAGGCATTGCTGTAATCTTACCTCTAACAGTCGCATAAACATCCCTAAATGTTGGATAATCTTTAGAAGTAAATTTAGTAAAATCTGTATTAAAATCTATACCAAAACGTTTATAAGTTTCTTGAACCATTTCACTAAATACATTAATAACATCCTCAGTAATTGAAGGATCATAATATTTCATAAATGCCTTAACTGTTTGCAAAGATCTAGTAAGTACAGCATATCCCATACCTTGTTTCAATTCTTCTTCATCCGCATCAACAATTACTTCTAGTGGATTGATCATACCAAATTCTCCACCTTTACCTAAATCGATAAAATCTCCACCATAAAGTCTTGCCATTTCTTCAAGCTCACCTTCAGGATCAATTAAAACCATTTTATAATTATTTCTAATATGACTTCTAAGTAATAATTTAGCAGCTGTAGATTTACCACTACCAGAAGTACCTAAAATAATCATGTTAGCATTATTCCTATTATGCTCTTTTTGAATTTGATATAAAAACTGATTAAAAAGTACAACTCCACCAGAAAAATCAACACCAAGTAAAGTAGCAAGCCCAGGATCCTTAATACTATCAAAAACATATGGATACATAGCAGCTAAAGTTGGAGAAGGAATTGGTGTACCGATTCTTTCTTCAATATCTTGTTTAGGATAAATCGGAAGCATACTCTTTAAAACTTTTTCCTGTTCAAATCTTAAAGGTATAGCTCTCATATCCATAGCTTCTAAATAACCCCTTAATTGCAATTTTTTAGCAGTAAGCTCTTCTTCTGAATCTGCAGTAACCATTAAATGTAACTGAAAATCATAAATTTTAGCTTGACTAGCTGCTAACTGTTTAATAAAAGCCTCTAATGATTCATAATCTTGTCTTAATTTTTCTTGAATAGTAACATCATGTTCTTCTTGATAACGAACTTTCATATCCGCAATTTCTTTATTAATCATCTTATTAATAACACCAAAAGGAAGTGGGATATGCTTTATAACCATTTTAATTCCAGCCATACTAGTTAAATTAGCTAAAAAACCAGGACTAATCATTTTAGGATAACTAATAACTGTCATAATTGTTGAATATTTATCACTAGCTACAAAACTACTAGGCTTAAATTCCAAACCCTTAGGAGCAATTTGTGTTCTAATATCCATTAACTCATCACCGTCCCAAACGTAGTAGTAGTTCCTCCATTCAAGAAATTATCTAAAATAACTCTTAAATCATCATTAGATGTTTGTGTCGCATTTAAACCAGCATTCGCAAAAGATTGAATTAAATTTCTAATTTTCTTTTGAATCTTATCCATATCTCTTTCTTTAAATAGTAAATAAAATTCTGTATCAACAACATTATTAGTTGTAAACATATTAGCCTTATTAATATCATCCAAAATTAATTTTCTTCTAACTGGACTAGATTGTTGATTATAAAGTAATTGTAATCTTGATAAATAAGCAGTTATATCAACTGGCCTATCAGCCGCTATAATCCAAAATTCATAATCAATTAAGTTATAAACATTTTTTAAATTATTAATAATCATATTTTGAACATCTGGTTCTAGGATAAAGATATTTCTAGGAGATATCTTTACCCCTGTAACCTTATCATTATTATCACAAATAATAACACCATTTGTAATTGATCTTATTGGTACAAAATCATTTGTGTACTTGCTTCGTGTCGTCGAACTCATCTTTCACACACCAACCTTTCCAAATAAATTTTTGTCTAGTTGTATAAAACTTATATAATTCCTGAATAACAATTCTAATATTATGATAATTTGGTATTGGCATAACCAAAAAACCACATATAACACCAGGTGCTAAATCCAACATTGCTGTAAAAATATTAGTCGGAGCAATTATAAGTAAAAGTATTATAGTTACTCCAAGACCAACACCAAACAAAATCAAATCAAAGGTTGTAAATGCCCCAAAAATAAGCATCGATTTTTTCGAATTCGCCGGAATTAAAAATTGCATATATTATAACCTCCCTTTTTATTTTTTACCATTATTATTTCTAGCATCAGAAGCATCTTTTAAACGAGATTGATCTTGACGTAATTCTTCAAACCTAGAATCCATACTATCAATTGAATTTTGAAGATCAGTAAATTCATTAAAATCACTCCTACCAATAGAAACTGTACCATCAATTTCATTTGGTAATCCTTGAGACTGTTTATTCATCTCATCTAAATACCACTTCTCATATGTATCATAATTCCATCCAGTAAGTTTTCCTTCTTTATTATAATCGGCAAATTTATATTGACCTTTCTCATCCTTTTTAAGTAATGTCTGATAACTTGTCCAATGTCTACCAGCCATTTGTCCTTGTTGTTCACGAACACTTTGTTCACTCATTCTAACATTATCCATTTCTCTTTGAATAGCTTTTATATCTTTATCCATTTTACCAATACCAGCATCTTTATTTTTAACACCTGCTGCAGCATCAATCTTATCTATACCACGTCGAACAACACCATAACCTGCTTCTTGGTTAACATCGCGGCGATATCTAGCTTCATTTGTAGCATGAACAGCAGAAGTAAATGCTTGTCCTGGCTTTGTTCCTGTAGCGGCAGCTTTACCAGCTCTAGCTAAACCACTTGCAGCACCAGTAGCAATTCCAGCCACAGGAGAAATAGCAGAAGTAACTGGTTTTATAGCTCCACTAACAAGCCTTGCTCTATTTTTAATTCCTTGCCATCCTGTACCAGCTGTATTCCAACCAGTTTTCAAATTACCAACACCAGTAGAAACATTTTCTTTAAAATCGGAAATATTATGTCCTTTATTTTTCCAAAGATTTCTACCTAAAGCCCAAGTGTTAGCCGCAGCACTTCCAATAGCTGCACCTGCAGTTGCTCCTACACCAGCCATAGCTACCATTCCAGCATTCTTAAATGGATTCAAACTAAGATCTCCTGTACCTTTCAATCCAAATATATTTTCTATTATCTTTGGCAATTGTTTAGCAAACATGAATGCCCCAATAACTAAGAATAAGTAAATCCATATACTATATCCTGTATCGTCTATCTGTTCTTTAATACTACCTTCTCCACCAGCCAATACGGTAGATGTAATACTAGAAACTAATAGCATAATTAAGAATATAGTTGCAAGTCTTAAGAATAATGAGAAATAAGTAGAAGCACATTCTTTAATCCAATTATGAAGTTTTCCATTACTAATAGATTCTTTTGGATCAATATATGAAACTATTGCAATTGGAGCAACCATTTGTAAAAAGCAAAGTTTGATTGCACGCACAGCGATATCAATTGAAAATGAAATTAATAAAAATACTACATAAACACCAGCAGCGGTAGATATAAATGGTAAATAATTAATTACATATTCTCCATCAACTTTCCACCACAATAGCTTATCAAAGTGTCCAAAATTACGTTCATCACATACTCCTGCATCATTACAATTTTCACCAGAACCCTCATATTTAAAGAAACTATATAAAGTAACTCCATTAGAAGAAGCATCATTATATCCAGATATTTCTGTATTAAGAGTTTCTAAACAACCAGGATCAGCCATATCAACAGATCCAAATACTCCACTAGTCCCTGAACAAGCACTAAATGTAGATATATTAGTATTTAAATTATAAAAGGCACCAAATAACATAAACTGTAAATCTTTAGCCATTGTTTCTATACCATTAACATCAATTTTTCCATCATCACTTACAGTACCAGAATAATCAGTAGCATTAGTTCCTAAAATAAGCTGTCCTATAGCATTACTATGAATAATAACTTTTTGTATTTCTGTAGCTGCACTAAATATAGCAGGAACACTTACAAGTAAGACTAAGGCCACCAAAACATTAGTAACCAGTTTACCCATTCCTTTAGAACTATCCCTAAATGAATTTGGATCAACTAAATACTGTAATAAAGAAAAACTTACTTTAAAAAGCATAAATATTCCGAGTAAAACATATATATGATTAATTAAATCCTTAAGTGGATTAGATTCACCACCAAACAAATTTAACTCAGACAAATATATAAATAATTTATAAATTTGTGGAATTAAACCATACACAATATTGTCCAAGAAAAACATTAATGTTCTAAAAAGGTTTTGCAAAATTTCCATAATATCCTCCTTTTACTGAGTCATCTCACCAGTATTTTTGTCTATAACAGCGGTTCCACCACTAGTATCACCACTACTAGCATTATCAGAAGAAGAACCTGATACATCACAGAATATATTACCATCTGCACCAACACTAATCTCACCTTCTGCACTATCATTAATAAGTGTGATAATAAAAGTTAAAAGCATTGGTAACAATAACAATATAATTACTACAATTATTCTTGTAACTAAATGTTTAAAAGCCTCTTTAAGTTTTTCATCGTCAGATCCAACTATTGCTTTTATAAAGCTTATTGCTGTCATTACTACTAATAAAACTATCCCTGCAATACTAATTAACCAAAAAGCACCTGATAATATATCCTGTAATTCTGGACTAATAACAGTGCAAGGATCTCCTAAAGATGTAACCTCATTTCCATAACCATGATTTTGTGCCCAGTTAACTATTGTTTGTGGATCTACTTTTCCTTTATTATTACCAGTCTGTTCCTCATAATGTTCTTTCTCTTCTTCAACCTTATTAATAACTGTATCATCACATTCTTTTTTTGTATTTGTCTCAACAGTATCAAAATTTGTTCCACTATTTGCACAAGCAATATTACTTGCAGTAACTTTAGCTCCAGCAGAATACACTCCTTGCCAATTTATTGTATTTTCAACACCATCTTGAGTACTTTGATTAAAACTTAATCCACTTGGTTTACCATATCCAATTTTATAAACATCATTAGAAGTACCACCATTCAATCCAACAATTAAAGTTGGACAAGTAAATTCACCTTGTTTATTAAAAAGCTTTTTAAAGTATTTGTCAGTATTGTGAAAAACATCATTATAATTACCCCAAGATTCAAGTTTTTTGCAACTTTTTCCATCATAATTTTTATATCCATATGCCCAAGAAACAAAAGAATTGCAATCTTTAGCATTTTTACTTGTATCAGAACAAGTAAAAATTACATCCATATAAACATAATTATTATTTTCGGCACATCCACCTATTGCAAGTCCTCCATTCTTATCAGGATTGGCTGTATCGCGTAAACCACAGAATTTATAACTACAAACAATACCCTCATTACAATCAGCCTTTACGCCATCTACACAAATAAACATAGTCATAAAAGCAAACACAATAAACAAAAAACTCTTTAATCTATTTGAATTATTTTTCATAAAACCCCTTACCTATTATACACAATAATTATAACATAATTTAACACTCTAACAAATAACTATTTTACAAAATATTATTATTCATTAATATTTCATAATTTAATTAGAAGAAGAACCTGATACATCACAGAATATATTACCATCTGCACCAACACTAATCTCACCTTCTGCACTATCATTAATAAGTGTGATAATAAAAGTTAAAAGCATTGGTAACAATAACAATATAATTACTACAATTATTCTTGTAACTAAATGTTTAAAAGCCTCTTTAAGTTTTTCATCGTCAGATCCAACTATTGCTTTTATAAAGCTTATTGCTGTCATTACTACTAATAGAACTATCCCTACAATACTAATTAACCAAAAAGCACCTGATAATATATCCTGTAATTCTGGATTAATAACAGTACAAGGATCTCCTAAAGATGTAACCCCATTTCCGTAACCATGATTTTGTGCCCAGTCAACTATTACTTGCGTATCTACTCCGCCGGAAGCGTTATTGTCCTTAGCATCATTTTTTCCAGTTTCTTCATCAGCATAAGCATTTGATGCATCATCCGTTGCTTGATCTTGCAAATCATCTTCATCAACAGTCACACCTTGTTCTATACAAGAAGGGTTAGCTAAAGGATCAGCAGTAAAAGAAGTACGTCCTGAAGCACCTACACCAAACTTACTAAAACCAAGTTTTACTTTTGAATTACTTTCTTCGCCAATATAATACATAACAGGACAAGAAAATTTATTGTCAGTAGAAAAATTATTCTTAAAGCTATTAGCATTTGAACCAAAAAGATCATTATAATTACTAATAGGTATATCTTCTCCAGGATTTCCACCAGTTTCAAAAAAAGCATTAGCGCTCATATCTTGTTTACTAGCAGCAGCTTTAGCTATAAAACTAGAACACTCAGAAAAAGATTTAGAATTATCACTACACTGGAAGGTAACATATAAATACCCTCCACCCATTAAATATCCTCCACCAACAGATTCACGTAAATTGGATAAGCTATATTTACACTGAATACCATAATCACATCTTGTCACAGCTTTTACATTATTAAGGCCAAAAAACATAAAAATAAAGGTAAATATTAAAATTAAAAAAACATTCTTTTTTCTATACATATAATCACCCATTTACTGTACATAACTATTATAACACGCGATGAACAATATTCGCAACATAATAACAATAATAATTTTTGACTAACATAACATAAAATAATGAATCGGCAAATAACAATTATACAAAAAATTGTCATTTAATAAAAAGAACCGTCAATTAGACGATTCTTCACCTTCTGTTTCATTATTTGTATCAACACCATTAATAAATTTTTTACTGCAACTCCATATATCGCTAACAGTAGTACCATCAGGGTTAGTACTATCTTCAACCCCAGAAACTAAATTAACAGCTAGTTGAACAATGAAAATAATCAAAAATACAACTAAAGCAGAAATAAGACGTGAAACAAAAGCTTTTTGATATTTCTTAATATCCTCTTCTTTTTTAGCTACAACAGATTTTGTAAAATCAAGCATACCCCATATAATAAGTAATATTGGAACTACTATTTTTATTCCTTTGATAATAGTAGCAACAACGTTAAATAACTCGTTAGGTACTAATATTCCCTCACATAATGTAGCATTCGCATTATCTAATATATTAAATATATACATATCTAATTCCTACTTTCTTAATTATTATGATGATTGTCCAGAAATCAATGATTTAGCACAAGTCCATACAGAATTAACATCAGTACCAGAACCATCACCTTCAGCAACACTTGCAGCTACGTTAATCAAAAGCTGAACAATAGTAACTATTAAAAACACTAATACAGCAGCAATTAATCTCTTCATAAATAATTTTTGACCAGCTTTAATTTTATCCTCATCTTGTCCAATAATTGCTTTGGCAAAATCAATCATACCCCATATAATTAATAGTATTGGAACTACAACTTGAATAGCTACAACTATCATATGTACAGCATTACCAATACCATTTGGAATACCTGCATCACCAATAACACCTTGACAATATTCTAAAGTATTAACTAAATTCATAATTTTAACCTCCTCTTAACTTATATTATAAATATACCGTTATTTACATTTTTTGTCAATACAAATCAAAATTCAATTAACTAAATTTTACAATTTTTTAATAACAAAAAGGACTATTTAAATAACCCCATAATCCCTTTCTTATCACCTTCACCACCAGAAATATCCTGCTTATAAAATCCTAACTTAACTAAAAACTTATCTAAAGCCTCATTGTTAGAACTTTGATCATTCAAAGGTGGAATTCTATAAAAAACATTAAGTCCAGTTTCATATTCAAAATCAGCAACATCTTGATCACTGAGCAAACACTGATTTAAAACAATTTTTTTATTTTTATTTCTTTCTAAAACCTTTGGATCACGAGCTAATAATTTATTCAATTGTATTTTAGATGGTTCCAATAAATATATTGTTTCATTAGCCAAAGCTTCAACCGCTGGACTAGTATTAGCATCTATTAAAATAACATCAGCATCACTATGTTTAGCAATCGCATTACCAATCTCATTACTAGAAACACTATACATTTTTTCTTCATCAAAATACATAAAATCATGCTTATCTACTTCAATAGCAACAACATCATAATTACGCTCTAATTGTTTTTTTGCAATATAAATTAACGTTGTAGCTCCAGCACCAGGAGTAACATCCTTAAAACTAACGATAGAATTCATTTTAAAGCTTTGTGAACCACCTGAATTTACAACATTATATGATACACCACCATGTGTAGTATCAAGCTGATGATATTGAGCAACATCACGGTAACTATTAGGATGATCATAAAGCCATTTAACGCCATCAACATTCATTGTAAAATTATAAATTCTCATTGAAATCAAATCAGACAAATACTCAGGATCAGAAGTTTCAGGAGAACCATCTAATAATAATATTACTTTATCCATATCAAGAGATAAAGATAATTGTTGCAATGTTTTAATGTTTTTATAATCCCTTAAAGCAGTAACATCTAAAATCATCTTATTAAAGAAGAAGTTTTCAAAAGTATTAATAATCTCATCAACTGTAAATTCTCCTTCTAAAGTTTTTATAACTTCAATGTCTAAAGCCGATAAAGCATCACGATATTTATTCGCAATTATTACATTCACTTATCATCGCCTCCTTAAGTATCTATCTCATTAAATATCATCGTCTCACCACTAACAGGCAAACGTAAAAGACCACTTATAATTGGTATATCAAAATACATATAAGCTATAACTCTATAATATTTACCACAATTTAAATTACTACCACCTGAACATGTATCAAATTCATATACACAGTATTGATAATCACTGTCACCATTTTTTAATACACCATCACTACCACCATTACCACTTACAGTATTAGCACAATTTCTAGTATTTCTATTATGCCCAACATTAGCTCTATAACCAATGTTTCTAATCCAATCTTCTACTCTAGCTTCAGTTGAATCAGTAGAACCCCTAGTGTATCCTTGATCTTTCTCAATCTCTTCCAAAATCTTGTTTTTGACCTTAAAAGCCTTAGAATAAGAAAGAGAGCCAATAAAGAATGCAAGTAAAATTATAACAAATATAATAACCAAATTAAATATTCCAGCATTAGCTATTGCTTCTTTCATATTCTATCACCCTGCCTCTGATCATCACTAAAGTTATATATTCTCTCTCCTTTAGTATAAATTGGTAATTTAAAAGCACCAACAATAGGTAAATCAGCATATATATAACTAACCAAAGCATAGTTATAATAAATAGGTTCTCTATCACCATTTAATCTATCTTTTTCATTATTTCCTCTATCATCTTCAAAATAATATACACAGTATAAATGACTAGCATTTCTATCAGTTACTAATACACCACCATCTTTTTCATCAGGGCAAAGTCTTTGTCCATCAGGATGAGACGTATAACCAATACTAGTTAAATATTGATTAATCTCTTCAATAGCGGGCCTATTATAACCTTCAAACTTATCAATTATATATAATATTCTTTCATTAACTTTAAAAGCCTTATAATAACTAATAGTAGCCGAAAGTAACCCAAATACTATGATGACAAACAAAATAATTATATTGTATAAAAATACACTACCTATTCCTTCACGCATTTTAAATCACCACCTAATATTCAAGAAAAACTTGCTTCCAAATAAGCAAGCTCTTATTAACGACAATTTTCTGCTCCAGCGTCTGCAGCACATTGTCCATAGCTATTACCAGCATTTGTACATCTATCGCCTTCCCAATATCCCCCTGAATCAGTACAACATGCTCTACAAGCTGTATTACTCATTAAACTATTAACAAGTGGTGTAACAACAGCAACAATAACACCTATCAAAATAATTGCAACAACTGTTAAGTTAGCTTCTCCAGCTGCTTCTTTCATACCTTATCACCTACCCTCCTATTTTAAATTATAACACATTTTCTTTTTTTTGACTATAGTTAATAATTCATCATCATCATCATTGACAATAGCAAGAATCCTAAAATTCCACCACCAGTACCAAAAAGCATCATCATTGTCTTATTTTCCATCTTTTCCAAACGTTCTTTATACTTTTGTTCACGTGCTTTATTCTGTAAAGTTGATATAGTACGTGAAAACATAAGTAACTGTTCTTGTTTGTTTTCCTGACTTCCTAAACCAAGTCTATAAAGCAGTCTCATCATTCTCATTGAATCACGAACTGGATAAGTATGAGCAAAATCCATATACGGTTGAACAGAAGAATCACCCGCATCAATTTTAGCAACCAATTCTCTTAAACCTGGTTTAAACAAATCAGGTGCAGTTTCAATAGAACGTGATAATGCCACAGGAACTGTATAATGTTGAACTAAAATTTCTAGTCCCTTTAAATAGTATGGAAGAAGTAAATTAATTTTATGCAAATTTTGTTTATAGTAATTACTTAACTTCATATAAGGCATTTTAAAAAGTAAAAATCCAATTAATAAAGAAAGTAAAATATAAGCAAACGTAAGTTGTTGTAAAAATAACAATAAACAAAAGATTATTCCTACAATTCCATCACGAACTCTAAGTCCATATAATTTATTTACATCGACATCTCCACCATACCTTACTTTAAGTAAAAACTCATAATCGTCTTCCATTAAAATTCTAAAATATGGTTCAGTTTCTTTAATGAATTTGTTAGAACTAAAATGATTATTAACTTGTAAAATGAATATCACAATAATTGCGATAATTATAAACATAAATCCTATACTCATTATTCCGCCCCCACATCTTCATTATAATATTTTTCACCGGATAATATAAAGAATGTATTCAACCAAATAATACCATGTAATAAAAGTTGTACCCACCAGTCATGAAGCATCTCATTATAAGTTTCTATACCAAGCATAAACTGTACAAGCATTACCATTAAATAAAGGATAATACCAAATTGTAAAAACTTTTTATGGAAAGTTGCTCTATCAATTCTATCACGGTAAACACTTTCAACAAGCATATCAATATCCTGGCTCATATTTTCCAAAGATTCTCCGGCATCTCTAGAACCTTCATTAGTTATTTGTAAAAATAATTGATGCATATTTCTAACAATATAATAATCATACTTTGAATTCATGTAATTTATAGATTGTTCTATTGTTCCATTTTCATATGCCATATTAACCATCATCTGAACATCTGATTTAACAGGATCTTCAAGTAAGTTTGAAGAAAGAACACCCTCTAAAGCTTTAACAAAAGATTGAGTTGTTGCAAATTCCATAATCGTATTTGTTGTATAAACCTGAATTTGTTCAAAAATAAATTCACTATATAATCTCTTACACCTCAAATAAGTTAAATATGGAATAACCAAAACCGCAAGTGCTGCATAAATAAGTGAAACAACAATATTATAGAAATATAAATATGTTACAACTGCTGCACTAACAGCAAAAACAACAACTTGAATCATATATTGTCTTGGAGTATATTCCTGTCCTAACTCCTTAACTTTTTCTCTGACCATTTTAAATGAATAAGGAGCATACTTGTCATAAATTACACCAATTTTTTTATTTATAAACTTATAAACATTATTACTATTACTATTGTTACGATATAAAACAATAAATATAGCTATCACTAAAACGATAAAAAATATTAAAAGTGTCATAGTATCCTCCTTTACTCAAATAAATTTTCTGATTTAGTTTCCTGATTTACTACCGAATCAGCTTGAGCTTGCACATTAACCACTGGTTGAACATTAGCAACTTGATTAACTTGTGGTTGAACAACTTGCTCCATTTGTACATTTGATGAATTATTTAAATTACTTGATTCTGTAGTAGTTTGATTTTCGTTAGAAACTTCAACATTTTGCTGAACATTTACTTCATTTTGATTAAATTGACTCTCTAAACTAGTATCCTTAGTATAATCATTCACCAAATTATTTGAAGAGTTTTCGACAGCTTCTGCATTTTTTTCTGCAGCAGCCTTCATAGAATTTTCATCTGTATATGGCTCCCCAGCCATATTTTGAAGTTCCTTAGGTAAAAACACACCTTGTACTTCTAAATAATCAATCAAATAAGGACTCGGATTATTTCTAATAACTTTACCATCCGCACCTTTTCTGTAAATAACATTATGACCAGCTTCATTCGTATCATTAGTAACATAAAACTCAGTAACTTCAGCAATTTCACGTTTAAAATTATGTGTAGTTTTATCCGTATAACCACGAATATAAACACCTAATTGAATATATCTACATATTGAACTCATAAATTGATCCAAATCCTGATTCGTTTCAAGTAAACTATAAAGACGATTAGGAATAGAAGCTGCTTTATCAGCATGAATTGTTGATAAAATATAATGTCCTGATGAAATCGAATTACGAACAGCCATTACAGCTTCAGCACTACGAACTTCCGAAAGTAAAATCCACTTTGGATTCTGTCTCATACAAGCTTCCAAAATATCCGTATAAGAAGCAATATTATTTGTTTTCATAGATACAATATCACGATGTGGAAAAATTTTATCCAAATGAAGTTCCAAAGTATCTTCAATTGTAATTATTTTTTCATCTTCAGCAATCTTTGAAGCTAAATACTTAATAAACTCTGTTTTACCAGAACCTGTTTCACCACAAGCTATTATGTTGCAGTGACCTAACACACATTGCTCTAAAAAATCAATAATATCCAATTCAACATATTTATCCGCAACTATTTTTTCCTTTTGTAAACGTATTTTAGCTGGTGTTTTACGTACAACACAAGCAATACCGTTTTGTGCAACCGAATCATGGACAAAAGCTAAACGTAACTCTGCACTTTCCGCATCCAAGAAAGGATGAGCCATATTAAAGGTTTTACCCATAACATTAGAACATTGAAACGCTAGCTTTTCCATAAAGGCATTGTTAATAGCTGGATTTTCAATTCTATATATACCTTTAGATAATGTTTTCAAATGAATTTGACCACCATTATCATAAGAAATATCTGTAACATCATCATCTTCCAAATAAGGTTTCATTGGTCCGAAATCTATTTGGTCAAACATATTATTATTCATTAATAATTACTCCGCAGTCATTGGAATATCAATTGTTAAAGTATGAGCAGTACCATCATCTTCCTGAACCGTTGCAGTAAGTGTTCCAGTACCAGTATAGATAAGCTCTTGTGTGTTTTTAGTTACTCTTTGACTTCTTCCACCATCTTTAACATAAGTACATGTATACTTATCATCACAACCATCAGGGAATGTAATAGTTACAGTATTAGGATTTCCACCAGTTTCTTTGACAGTAGGTACTAATTCATCATTCTCATTTGAAATTTCTGGCTCTGGTAAATTAACAGAATGAGCATCAATATAATCCACTAATTGCTGTGTAGAAACAACAGTTGCCCCTTCACTAGCCACTTCTCCTCCATGAGGTACAGGATAAAGTTCAACACCTAAAGAATCCATATAAGAAGCTTTCTTAAGCATTGTATATAAATTACTTTGTAAACCAAAAATCATCATAGCAGGAGTTCTTTCCTCACTAGTATTTTCAAATACTGCTCTACCAGAAGAATCTTTTACTGCTAAAACTTCAATATTTTCAATTAACTTACCAAGCATAATTTTTTCTTGGTCACCATCTCCAACTTTCATCCAAATATCAATCATATTACCTGGAAAAATTGAATTACCATAAGTACTTTCCATATCAACAGGGAAATTATATACAACTTCTCCTGATTTAACCTTAGCAAAAGCTGCATCCGGTAATTCTTCAGAATCAATTACTGTATCAGTATAAAACATACTTCCTTCAGGGATAACTGAATTAACATTGGAATATTTACCAACTATTTGTGATTTAGATCTAATAACATTATCACTTAATGATACATTTGGCATATCAATAATTTGCACCATATCATCTGTAATTTCTGTTCTTGGTTGAATAGTCTGAGTAGCAACTGGGATTTGAACTGGTTCTACAGCATTATTAATTTGCGTACTATAACCAATATAAAGTAAAATTAGAATAATAACAACTCCCACAATTGTTACAATATTTTTGTTTTTCAAAAACTTTTTGGCAGACGCCACTAAATTATTCATATTTTCATCCTCTCTTTTCTTTTATTTTAATAAGGTACTTCCAAAATGGCATCAATCCTATTTTGTAAATCAAATGTCATTTGTGTGCTACCTCCAACACCCACTACTCCACTTGTCACACTAAGACTAACCTTAGGTGGTAATTCATTTATATCATAAAATTTAATAGTATACTCTCTAGTAGTACTAACACTTTCAGCATATCTTCTAATAAAGTTTTCAACAAATTTTTCTCGGTATATTCTAATAGTACCACTCGTTCTATAAGAAGCATAATCAAAAGCATCCCACATTGCGGCTTCAGTTACTTCTTTTAAAAGTTGTGAATTATGTTCATCAGTATTAGTTAAATTTTGAAACAATACAATGAAGAAGATTGATAAAACACCAAGTCCTATAACAAATATACCCCAAAACGATTCCTTCATGCTTTATCACCTCCTACACTGGTTCATCACAATCATAGAAATTACTACCACTTATAAGTTTACACTCACCAGAAAGCTTACTATAAATATTACCTTCATCTCTTAAAAACTTACTGAAACAAGCTTTACCATTTTGATAGCACGCTCTAATCCAATCATCATCATATTTATTCGCATCATTATAATCTCTAATTTGTTTAATAGTTTCAGTATCTAAAGTAATTTCATATAATATATGATTTTCATCATAAACATCACTACCATATTTATGACCACTACGTTCTCTTATAATATAATTGTTTGAAGTAGCATTGTTGTATTTACAATCAATTTCTTGAGTTTTTATGTTATAACTACACCAATTAGCTCCAGTTGCTCTATTTTCTGCATCTTGACCAGGAAATGGATCTTCCAAATCAATTGTTCTATAAATAACATCTATACCACCTTGACCAGGGCAAGTTCCATCAGGCATTGGTGCACATTCACCAGATGGACAGCATCCATAAGGACATTCATCTTCAGGACAAACAGGTGGAACATCAGAAGGGCAAATTTTATCATATTCTTCTTTGGTTATTTCATTACCATTAAAATCATAATACTTACCATTTTCTATTCGGCATGTATTATCTCCAGGATTATCACCGGGACCAGGACAAATCCTATCATACTCCTCCTTAGTTATTTCATTACCATTAAAATCATAATATTTTCCATTTTCTATTCTACAAGTGTTATCACCAGGTCCACCATTTGGAGAACATTTACCTAATTTAGGATTAAATGTTGTACCTTCTGGACAGCAAACTTGAGCAATCGGATTCCAATCAACACCATATCTAGCAGCATCTTCTTCCGTTTCACAGCCGTCACCAGGATTATCACCAGGCGGATCTCCAGGATCATATGAAGTCAAAACCATACAAGAATAACCACTAGTGGTAGAACCCATAATACTACTTTTAGAAATACAGTTACCTCCACTTGGTGTTTTATCCTTAATTCTTTCTCGAGCGCAAGAATCAAAATTAGCAGTTCCAAATCCATACATTTGAGCACAAGCACTATTTTCTAATTGTTTTTTAACATCTTCGTCATAATCACCATTGAAATACTGTTGATAAATATTATCACCAGGATCTTCTGTAGCCAAAAAGCTATCATCACCAGCAGCCTGACTTATATTTGTACCTGAAGTTGGTAAATCATAAGCAAATTGAATATCTGCTGCTTTAGAAACAGTATCAGTTATCCGTGTACCATGATTTTCAAATGATACCGGCAAATTCTCAATACCTACATTTTTATATTCAGTATCAGCATTACTTGGTTTGGTTTTCATTGAAAGACCGTCTCTAATTCTTATATACTGATAATAATTATCTGGAAGTTCATAACTACTTGTAGCTTCCATAGTAAGCATTTCAGCAGAATCATCTAAATTAGATTTATATTCCTGATGAGACTTATCAAACTCTCTAAAAGATTCCGGATTATTCATATTATATTTACTTTCCTTATAAGTTTCATTATATCTAAAATAAACAGTTCCCATATTGTTTTTAAAACTACTCTCATTACTACTTAAATAACTACTAAGCGCCGCCATTTTTGCTTGATGAACTCTAGCAGCAAACGCCTCATCAGACTCATTTTCCCCTTGTTCTAAATTAACATTAGCTTGGCATTCCTGCTTTTTCTTAACTTTTACAGGTTTCAAAAGAGGAATAGTTGATGCACCTGAACCACTAGAAAATTTATTAATAATTTCACTAAAATCAGTCCAACTATCAGGAGAAGGATTTATGGTAAAATACCTTCCAGGATCAACATAAATCTGATCTTTAGCATTTGGAAAATAAACCGTATACTCCTCACGGCAATATACACCTTCACCATCTTCGCCACCAGGTGTTTTATTATAATAACCCTGAACATTTGAATTATCTGATTCACTACTATTTAAAATAGCATCCCAATCACTTGTATCCTTAATAACATAAGCGATATTATCCGCATTATTACTATTACAATTAACACAAACAGCATCTACAGTATAATCATAATCTCTAAATGGTTTTGTTGAGAACCATAAAATATTATAACCAAGGCCATTATTCCAATTAGCAAAATATGGAGCTTTTGCTCTAACACTTCTTCCTGTCTCACCTGGACCAAAACCATAAGGTTCACCTTCGATAATACCAATATCATCCCTAGTTGTCCAAATATCTTCACCAACACCATTTACACTATAAGGAGCAAGTTCAATAGGTAAATTATTACCAGTAAGTTTTCTCATAAGTGCAGGATCTCCAGCCGCATCTTTTCTTGTAGCAGCAAATTTATACAAAGAACTACAAGCTTGTCCTTCTGCTCCTCTTGCAAAAACTTGAATTTTTTGAATTAAAATTCTATATCCATAAGAATCATAGGTTCCAGGATTATCATCTTGATCTAACTGCATTTCCTTTTCATCCATACCAAATCCCAAAGAAGATGTAATATATTCTTTAATTGTCTCTTCATCTTCTATAGCATTATTATTAAAAATCCTATCAATTATCTCACCATTAGCTAAACGTCTTGATAAATCGGCCAAGGGCCCACTATCAACATAAGTTGCACCAACAGTACTAGCATATCTTTTTACCAAACTAATAAAGATTTGTCTACTTCCTCCAGCACACCAAGTACCGGCATAAGTATTACTATTATCTTGTGCTACCACCGTTTTCATAATATATCTATTTCCATTTTTAGGTTTATAGACAAGATCAAATCTATAAGCTGCAACTCTTGCCTGCGTTCCATTACCAGTTTGCCAATACATACTGTTTGAACCACCAGTAGATGGACCTGATCCACTAGCTCCACCACCAGAACCAGTACCACCAGCAGCAGCAAAAATAGAAACTGGTATAATAGTAAGCACCAATACCAAAATTATAAATATTTTTTTTACCTCTTTATTCATAATGCCTCCTCTAAATTATTTTCGCACCTTTTTTATCACAAAATAATATAAACCCGTAATTACTAGCACAACTCCTATAAAAATAAGCACAAAACCATTGTTCTTAATTATATCTAAAATAATATCTAAAACATCAATTTCATTTCCTTTAGATGTAGCAAGTCTTGCAGCTCTTTCCTTTTTATATTTCACAAGTTCACTATCAAAAGTACTATCATCAGCAGCAAAATTCCCCCATAACTGACAGTATTTAAAATTAGGATATTGTTTACATTCATCACGAAAAGAAAGAGAGTTAATAGTAGGTAATGTAATTGTTTTAGTAAGTAACTTTTCCTTAGAACAAGATGAATCAGTTGTATATATATCAAACCTTACCGTTCCACTAGCATAACTAAAAGTTTTTTCCTCACCACCAGGAATAACCTTACTATACATATCAACAGCATACAAATCCTTTGTCAAATTCGTCATAATTACACTAAAACCAGTTTCTGTATAAACATAAGTAAGTTGAACATTACTCGCTAACCGTGAAAGTTCAGCTTGTCTCTGATAATCACATTCAGCATGTATCGTAAAAGGAAAAACAATCATACATATTAAAATAAAAAACACATATTTAAATCGTTTTACCCCCATTTACTTACCCTCCTTTCTTATTATAGCATATCAATCTACTATTTTAAAACATATTTATAAACATAATTTCTAACATTAAAGATTAAATATATTTCCTTAGCATCTTTTATTTCTCTAGGAACCTCAATATAATAATCGGACATATTTTTAGCAACTTTGGGCTTAATTAATTGAGTACTAAATTTTTCACTAACCCAATTATCCCCTATTTTATAATTTATAGTAGCAAAAGTATTTAAAAATGAATCAAAATTAGTTATATGAGAATCATTTATATTTTTATCAACACTAAATTCGCCTTCAATCTTCATAAGTGTTTTAAAATAACTACCAGTAGCTGTTGATGTAACATACTCACTAGAATTAATACACTTATTAGTACCATAACAATATTTATAACCAATTTTAAACTTATCATCTATCTCGTATTTATCAACCCTTAAAAAAGTACTTCCTAAAACACTATCTTCATAATTTTGTGTTTCACCTATTTTGTTTTCTATTGTTTCTGCTTTTTTTCTTAAATCAGTTGGTTTTAAATTTACAAAAATATTTTTGGCACCTATTTCACCTTTAACATAACTAACATTATCATTAAACTTTAATGTCATTTTATTATTAGCATCATTTTTAGGAATAACATAAGCTAAAATATAAGTTTGAAATTCATTATTTAACGCTTGATTTACATAAGGCGTACCTAAATCATATAATTCTTTAGCATAATCATTATTCTGACTATATGATTCATTACCAATTCTTAAAGTGGCAAGGCCTGTATTTAACACTTTATTGATACTACCTTGTTTTTTAATATCCATTTTAACTACAACAACCATATCATCAGTAAGTTTTTTACCTGTTGGATCAGTTTGTGTTAAATAAGAATCTCTTATATTCATAACTACTCCACTAGCAGTAAATGATGTCCCTTGATTATATGTTGCACTATAAACTGTAAGATTTAAATAAACATTAAATATAATTATAATAAGAACAATAACACCTGCTATATTAAATATAAATTTATGTTCTCCATATAAATATTTAAATTCTCTAAGTTTACCCCTTACTTGTCTATTTACTTTATTTTTATCAAACTCTAAAGCAACTTCAATTTCTTCACTATCTTTTTCATCTATATCTAACTTTTGTAAATCACTACCAAAATCAAATTGCTTAATATCAAATCCAGTAGCCCTAACAACAAACCACACCAAACTAACTAATTGTAAAACAGAAGCTATCATGAAGAAATCTCGTAAAGCACTAGAAAAGCGAATGTCAACAAGTTCGGCACTAATATTTCTAAGTGTAGGATAAGAAACAAAATATAAAGTAATAACAGCCACATATACAATTAAACTATATATATACAATACCTTAGGTTTCTTCTTATAAATCATAACAGAAAGCAAAACAATAATTAAAATAATAATACCTAAAGCCAATATAAAACTATACATATTTATAAGTGAAATTGGTGAAAATTCATTTAAAGCTCCATTATAATCATCAATATAAGCTCTAAAAAAATTATAAATTGTAAAAGAACGGTATAACAAAAACGCTATTAATAAAGCAATTATAGCATGCAAAATTTTAAAATACTTTATAAAAAACGCATATGGTTTTCTTAAAATCATCTTAACCGCCCCTTCCCTATAATACAATTATAACATATTTCTTCATAAAAAAAAGAAAAATATTAATTTTTCAAATAATTTATAATAATTTCATATTTTTTTCTTAAATTTTCATAACTAATAGCACAATTTGCTCCACTAGTAGAAGGTAAATAAATTGCCACTATCAAAACATCATCATAACAATACTTATTATATAATTCTAAAGCTTTCTTACCAGTCACAAAAATCTGTTTTATACTAGTTTCTTTTATTATATTTTTTATATCATTCACTTTAGGATTTTTTATAGAAACATCACTAGAGCCTTTTATTTCACAAGAATCAAGTACATCCCACAAAGCAATATAATGCTTTTTTAAAAATTTTTTCTTATCTAATATTGTATTAGGCATTTCTTCTTCAAATAAATCACTCATAATTTTCCAAAACCTATTTTGTGGATGCATATAATAAAAACCATATTCTCTAGATTTAACAGAAGGAATAGAACCTAAAATAAGAATTTTACTATCCTTATTAACAAAAGGACCAAACACATGATTAACTAACATTCTATCACAGCTTACATAATGGGTTATCAGAATCATATCCTAAAATAGGGGCAATGTAATTAATAAACTCTATAACATATGAAAGAATAACTGGTAATAATAATAAAATAATAACTACTATCACTCTAGATTTTAAATTGTTAAAGAAATTTTTTAAACCAGCATCATCATGACCCACTATAACCTTAATCAAATCAATCATACTTAAAATTACAACTAAAATAATTCCTCCAACACTAATATACATAAACAAATTATTCAAAAATTCACTTATTTCACCAGAAATTATATCACATGGATTAACAGCGTTATATATAAAAGATTGATTCGCTTGATTAGCCCAATTAACTACACCCTCAACATAATCAATACCATTAAATCTAAAAATTGCATAAGTTCTAGAATCACCATAAAGATTTTCTTCTGCATTAAATAAAGTTGGATAATAACTACCATTAGGATATGAACTATATCCCGCTTCAATAGAATCAGCATTACTATCAGGATAATATTTTCTGACAGCTTCATTACCCAAATACATCCAAATATGTCCATAAACATTGCTTGATGTATTTATCGCAAAATCAACGATTAAAACATCTCCTGGCTCTAATGATGCTGTATTAGTGCCTTTATAATATATTCCAACACGTTTCCAATCACTATTACCATTCAAATATCTTAATTGATTTGGTACTAAAAACGCTTCAAAATTAGGATCTACACCAGAACTTCTAACAATTGTTGCTACGGCCACATCACAACTAGCATAATAACCACCATCACTTGCAGCATGACCTATATATTTATCTGTAGCATCAACATATTTTTTAGTAATGTCATTATAAATTTTAGTTGATGACCAATATGCATAAATTCTAGATGTTCCACATGCTATTTTAGCTCCTATATCAGCCATCTTATTACCTTGCTTACTAGCCCCAAAAACATTACATGGAAGACACAAGAACACAAAAATTAAAAATACAATAATTTTTAAATATCTTTCTGCCATAAATTCCCATCCTTCAATATTTTTAAACTAATATTAGTATATCATAGAAACAATCAACTTAATACATTTTTTTTCTTTAAATAAATTTTGAAGTTTCCATAAAAATATAGATGGGAAATAAGTCGGTAAAACTATAATGTTTAGTCAAGGACGAACGCTAAGTGAGTTTAATATACCCTTGACTAAACACATCATAATAAGATATATATGCCACCAAAGTTTATCTTTGGTGGTTATTAATTTGACTTATTTATTTTTTTCTTAAGATATAACTTGTTGGTTTAATTGTCATTTTTAGAAAGCGAGGTCATTTTATAGAAAACCATATCCACATAATAATGAATATTTCCTAAAGTTATTTTTTGCTGTGTCCCCACAAACATAAATCCTTTACCTAATTCAAGTAAAAATTCTTCCATATGATGAACTAATTTTCTTTCTAAATCTTTCTCCAAAATAGGTTTTGGTTCTTTAATATCTAAAAATTCAAAAACATATGGTTCTTTTAAAATATCATCCGGTTTGGCTAATGTTTGTCCAACTTTTGATAATTCATATACTTTTTCCTTATTACTTTTTCACTCAGATAATAATAATCTTTCATATAATGAGGTTTCTAATTGCCTTTTTAACTCTCTAACACTCCAATTTGAATTAACACATTCTTTTTCATAAAAACTTCTTTCATCTTCATTTTCAATACTTAATAATTCACAATAATGTGACCAACTCAAAATTCCAGACACTGTCTGGAATTTTGGATAAGTAATATAGAGCTTACGCATATTAAATAAGTTACTAACTGAAAAACCAGAACCTAAAACTTTTCTTAATTCTTTAGAAAATTCTTTCATTACTTGCTTACCATACTCAGCTTTAATATTTCCATTTTGCTCGTTCTCAACAATAATTCTACCAACATTCCAATTAGCTAATAACATTGTATTATTTACTTCATAAGCAATTTTATTTCTACTACTAATAATTATATCTTTAATTTCTTCAATCATTTGTATATTATTTTTTTCTAACATAATGGCTCCTTTCCAAATTCTTCAGACACATTTCGACCATGCGATTTAAAATTTAAAAAAACGAACTATTTCTAGTTCGAACAGATTTCTAAAGTGGTGCCATTGGGAAAGTTATCTACAACTAATTGATAATTTGATATATAAAATCAATCTGATTTCATTTTAACACATAATATGTATTTTTACCAGTACCATTTTGAATTAAAATATTATCATTTATCATTTTATTTAAAATATCATTAGCTCTAGTTTTTGAAACATCTAATAAAGATTCTACAATTAATCTATTTATTTTATTATTTTTCTTTAAATATTCAATAATTTGTTCTTCTTGAGTTAAATTTGTAGGTAATATTTTTATATTATTTTTATCTACATAATTAACATTATATAAAGTTACTTTAAATGTATTTTGGGTATTTGATATTAATGGCTCCTTATCATATTCTTTATAAGATTCCATGATTCTTCCAATACCAGTACCAAAACTTTCAACATATTTTAATCTATAAAATATATTAGCTAAATTGGGATTTCTAGATTCAGACACACCATTGTATAAATCTTCCATATTAATTCCTTTGACTAGGCCTCCCAAAGAAGTGATTTCAAAACGGTCATCAAATAATGATACTAATATACTCCCAGTAAAATTATAATCTCTATGTATAACTGCATTTAATAATGATTCTCTAAGTGCATATTCTGGATAATCTTTAGTGTCAATTCTTTCAAGCCCAACAATTTTACCTTTTGTTTTATTATATAAATCAAGATATTCAAATGTATCATTTACTTGTTTTAAAACAGAACCAGTAAACTCTTTTCTATCTCTAAATTCTAATTTGCTATTTCCATTAAAAATTGCACATTTTATTGAATAAGGACACTCATCTGATAAAAGCAAACCTAAATTTGTGTATTCATCATTTAAGTTTATAATATTTAATGTTTTAAATTTGCTATTATCAATTTCAATATTATGGTTTTTAAAAATATTTTTTAAATATTCAAAATGTAAATCTTGTACTTTTGAAACATTATTTTCAAAAGTATTACTATTGCTTTCTATTAACAGTCTTTTTATAACTTCTTCATTTGCTTGAACTGATACATTACCATGTCTTAAATAAACTCCTGATGATTTTAATCCTTTATCAGATAGATAGTATGGCTTATTTGGAGCTTCACTGACTTTAACTATGATTATATCCTTATTTTCAACTCTTTCAATATATATTTTTGTATAAAGTGTCAAATCGGATTTAATTCCTTCACGAATCATTCCACTTAATGCTTCTAAATCCTTTTCAGCTCGTTTTAAACCAATAATTTTTCCATTATCATCTATACCAATATAAATAGTTCCATCATTTGTATTTGCAAAAGCAACAATTTCTTTTTTTATATCTTTTGTAAGTTCAACTTTTAATTCTGTTACTTGATCTTCTTTATACATTTTCATCACCTAATATTATTATATACAAATCCCAAAATATTATCAATCTATTCGACCACTTTTCGACCACTTTTCGACCATAAAATAAAAAAACGAACTATTTCTAGTTCGAGTAATTATCAATCTGGTGCTCGTGGTGGGAATCGAACCCACATGGCCAAAAGCCACACGATTTTGAGTCGTGCGCGTCTACCAATTCCGCCACACAAGCAACAAAAATATTATAGCACAAATAATTATAAAATCAAAATTATTATGCTATAAATAAATAAGAATAATATAAAATAAAAATACAAATCATTATAAAAGCTTCTTTTCTACTAATAAATTTCTCACTTTTCGCAAACAAATACAAACATAAAGAAGATAAAAATACTACAAAAATATCAACAAAATTAAAACCACCTAAACCAACATTTCCATAAATAGCAACAGGTAACCCAAGTACCACACATATATTAAATATATTAGTTCCTACAATATTACCAATAGCCATATCAAACTCACCTTTTCTAGCACTTGTCACAGTCATTACAAGTTCCGGCAAACTAGTACCAATAACAATAATAATCATTGTTATTATCTTTTCACTAATATTAATTTTTTCAGCTAAAGCAACAGCATTATTAACTATCAAATCACTGCTAAAAACCGTAATCAAAAGAGATAAAATAATCAAAAGGATAGACATAAAACTACCATACTTAATTTCATCAGTGTTATTCTCTTCAGCACCCTTATGTAATAACCCAATTAAATAAAGCACAAAAACACTAAAGAAAAGTAACAAAACTATACCATCTGGTCTAGAAAAAACATTTCTAGTAAAAGGATCAAACAATCTATCAAGCATAAGTATTGAAAAAACAGAAGTAACCAAAAGTAAAATTGGTAACTCTTTTTTTATTGTCGCATGTTTTACTTTAATTGGTCTAATTAATGCTGCCATACCTATAATTAAAAAAACATTAACAATTGTACTTCCAATAACATTCGCAAAAGCTATTTGACCATCACCATTTTGAACACTTTGAAAAGATATAGCAACCTCAGGTGCACATGTTCCAAAAGCCATAATAGTTAAAGCCACCAACATCTTTGGAACTTTAAATCTCAAAGCTAAAGACGAAGCTGCGGTAACTAAAACATCAGCCGCTTTTACAATTAATAAAAGTCCTAAAATCAATAAAAATAATTCCCCCATTATTCCTCCTTATATTTTGAAGCAAACAAATCTTGATTTTGTACAGGCTCCTCCTTTTCAATTTTTGGTAAATCATCCAAAGATTTTAAACCAAAATAATCTAAAAATTGATCAGTAACACCATATAAAATTGGTCTACCTGGCATTTCAGATTTTCCAACCTCTTTAATTAAATTTTTAAGTATAAGCTTACGCATAACATAAACTGAAGATACTCCTCTAATTTCATCAACCATAATCCTAGTAATCGGTTGATTATATGCAATAATAGCCAAAGTTTCCAAAGCAGCAGGGCTAAGTGTATCAGAAATTTCCTCATCCACAAGCATTTTATAATACTTCGCATGTTCTTTTTTAGTAACTAACTTATAATTATCATTAAACTTTTCTAATTTTAAACCTCTATTATTACTATTAAGCTCTTTACTATACTCATCAACTATTTTTTGTAATTCTTCTTCAGATATTCCTAAAACTCTTATTAATTTTTCTATAGAAATACCTTCATCACCAACAACAAAAAGTAAACCTTCTAAAACAGCTATTAAATTCACAATACATTTCTCCTTTAAATAATTGACAACGTTATTTCATCTAAATTTCTATCTTGTTTAATTTTTAACTTACCATTTTTAGCCAAATCTAAAATAGCCAAAAAAGTAACTACAACATAATCCTTACTTTTTATTTCGAACAACTCTTCAAATTTCATATTTCCTTTTTTTCTTAAATTCTTCATAATGTCATTACATCTAACATGAACTGAATACTCTTTTCTAGTAACCACAGTATTAAGTGGTTTATCAAACTCTTTTCTTTTTTGAAATTCCATAAATGCCTTTAATAAATCATCTAATGATACATCATCTAAAATAACTTCATCAGATTTAAATTCATTAAGTTCACTAGGAAGTTTAGAATACATAAGTTTACGGTTACTCTCTAAATTCTTAAACTCTAATGACAAATCCTTATATTTCTGATACTCTATCAACCTATTAATTAAATTATCCTTTGGACTTTCCTCATAATCATCATCAGATTCACTTGTCTCATTTGGCAATAATTCTCTAGACTTCATCTCAATAAGTTCAGCAGCCATCACCAAATACTCACTATCAATATTTAAATTAAGCTTTTCCATACTATCAATATAATTTAAATACTGTTGCGTAATCTCAGAAATATTTATATCAAAAATATCAATATCAGACTCTTTAATTAAATGTAAAAGTAAATCGAGTGGTCCCTGAAATTTATCTATCGTAAACTTGTATTCCATACTTCTCACCTTAAATCATTATAACATTTTATATTTTGTTTATTCAAGTAAACTTTAAAAGGAAAATTTTTTTAAAAAAATAATACAATTTACTATAGAAGGTAGATAATTATGATAGCTAGAATTATTTTTTTCTTAATTGGTTTTGGAATAAGTGTCATTGGTTTCGTTTTTATCATAAGTTATTTAAATTTAATGACTATTGGGTATAATTTTTGGGAATATGTAAAGTTTATAAGTAGTAGTATTGAATGTCTGATTGGACCAATTGGACTAATAATTATTTTTATGACTATTTTTCTTCCAGGAGGCAAAAAAAATGAACTACATATATGACGTCATTTTAAACTTTCAAAAAGAATATTATGATTTTTATGAATGGAACAAAAACGATAACATTTATCACATGCGAAAAATCCCGATAATAAAAATAAACAACAAACAATTTTTTGAAATAAAAAATAATACCATTCGATTTGATGAAGAAACATTAAAATTTTTTAACACAAAGAATATTCTTGCGGAAAGATTTAAAAAAAACAGTATTAGTAAAATTAGAAACACAATAATTTTGGGCGATGAATATGAAGCCCTAGCAATCAAATTAAATAAAAATGGACTAATTAATTTTAAAAGTGCTCTACTACCAGATGAACAAGATGATGTAATTGAAATTCTAAAATTTCAAAAAGAATTTAAATTAAATTACCAAATAATTCATAACCAAAAAACAAACAATTTTAAAACTAGATTTGAATTAGAAAATGAAAAATTTATTATGAATGAATTAAATAAAATATATAATGAAAAAAATATTCAAAAATTAAATTACTTATGCTTAGAATGTTTCAACAAACCAGAGAAAAACATAAATGAAGCATATAAAAAATTAAAAAAAGAAATTAAAAAAGCAAATAGTAACTTTCAAAAAATATATGAAATTTTTAAAATATCAAAGCAAAAATAAAAAGGATAATTATTATCCTAAAAAATTAAATATAAATGGCAAAGCAATAATAAAAGCAAAAATTAACACAAACAACATAATTAAAAACTTTTTAGTTGCTTTTTTATCTTTAATTAAAGACTCATCTTCGCCCTCTTTTACAGCCACTGTTTCTGGAGTAACAGGAATAGTTGGAGCCACTCCAGGCATAATTGGATTTTCATCAGTTTGAACTGCATCATTAGTAGCAGATGTATTAACACCTACATTTGATGTTGATGTTTGATTAACTGAATTATCAGGGGTTACTGATGATACATTAGTCTCTGGACTAGGTGTAACTGTAGGTTGAGTTTTATTTGTTGCTTGTACAGGTGTCTCTGCATTAACAGTAGGTTGTACAGGTGTTTCAACATTAACTGTAGCTTCTTGAGCTGAAGCTTGTACAGGTGTCTCTGTATTAACAGTAGGTTGTACAGGTGTCTCAACATTAACTGTAGCCTCTTGAACTGAAGGTTGAACCGAATCTGAATTTGCAGCAACCTCAGGTGTTACTGGCTTAACACTATTATCAACTTGATTAGCAAAATCAAAACTATAATTCATACCATCTTGAACTTGAGTTCCACCATTATTTTCAACATTTTTATTTTCATCCATAATTAAATCCCTCCATATTCTAAAACAATTATAACTTAAAAACATATAAAAGTCAAAATAAAACTGATAAGTTTTCAAAACCTATCAGTTATTTCATATTATAATGTTCACGTACTTTTTTGTTAATTTCCTCTTCAATTTCCGGATGAGCTTTTAAATAATCCTTAGTATTTTCTTTTCCTTGACCAATTTTTTCACCATTATAAGCATACCATGCACCAGATTTTTGAATAATATCAGCTTGAGAAGCTAAATCAATTAATTCCCCTTCATGAGAAATTCCAGTTCCATACATAATATCAACTTCGCATGTTTTAAATGGTGGAGCCATCTTATTTTTAACGATCTTAACTTTAACTTTATTACCAACAATTTCTGTACCTTGTTTAATTTGTTCACTTTTTCTAATATCGAGTCTAATAGAAGAATAAAATTTTAAAGCTCTACCACCAGGAGTTACCTCAGGATTACCATAAACAACTCCTACTTTTTCTCTTAATTGATTTATAAAAATTGCAATAGTATTCGTTTTATTTATTACTCCTGCAAGCTTTCTTAAAGCTTTACTCATAAGCCTTGCTTGAAGTCCAACTTGAGAATCTCCCATCTCACCTTCTATTTCAGCCTTAGGAACTAAAGCCGCTACTGAATCAATTACAATAACACTAATAGCTCCACTGCGAACTAAAGCTTCCGTTATCTCTAAAGCTTGTTCACCATTATCTGGCTGCGAAAGTAATAATTCATTTATATCAACTCCAAGTCTAGCTGCATACTGTGGATCAAGTGAATTTTCAGCATCTATAAATGCTACCTTACCACCCGCCTTTTGAGCTTCTGCAATTGCATGAAGAGCAAAAGTAGTTTTACCACTAGATTCAGGTCCAAAAATTTCTATAATTCTTCCTTTTGGATATCCACCTATACCAAGTGCAACATCTAAAGCAATACTTCCACTAGATATAACATCTATTTCTCTACGGTCATTATCACCCAAACGCATTAAAGATCCTTTACCAAATTGCTTTTCGATATCTGCTAAAACTTGTTTCAAATTTTGATCGACTTCATTAGTTGATTTTGCCATTTATTTTCCTCCTTCACTCCTACAATCACATTTTATAATATATAAAATAAAAAGTCAACACTTTCACGAACATTTGTTCAAAAAAATACAAATTAAAAAGGAACTATTACATTCCCTCATCAAATATATATTTTTTATTCATCGTAAAATATTGAATTCCTGAAATAACTGAAAGTACTGCAGCAACAATTAATAAGAAATCAGAAATATGGATATTCCAAAGTTCAAAAGGTAAATTATAAAATAAAGTCATAACAATACCAATCATCAAAGAAGCCGTTTTAAATTTACCCGTCTTAATAGCCGCCACTACATTTCCTTTAGAACCAGCAACCATCTTAATAGAATCAACAATTGTATCTCTTACAATAATAACAACTGGAATAATTGGATGAATAAACCCTTGAGCACATAAAATAATAAGTATTGAATTAACTAAAATTTTATCTGCAATCGCATCCATCATTTTACCAAAATCAGTAACTAAATTACGTGAACGAGCAATATATCCATCTATAAAATCAGTAAGTGATGCGATAATAAAAAGAATTCCTGCTATGGGATAACGAATATCCACTTTTATAGTTTCATTAATAAGAAGTTGTGTTACATTAATTCCCATTGCTGAAAATGGAAATAACAAAATCAAAATAATTAAAAAAGTCATAATAATTCTTGCCATTGTTAATTTATTTGGTAAATTCATATTTAACTACCTGCTTTCTGTAATAATAGCACCTTCAATAAAATCATCATTTTCAGAAGTATTTAAACTAATTATTAAATAAATAATTAGAACAATTAAAAGTGCGATAATAACATATATGCCAAACATAATTATTGACATTCTATTTTTTCTTTCAATAGTATAAGGTGATTTTATCTTCTTACTTTCCTTTTTTTTCTTTTTAGCAGCTTTAATATCATCTAAAGAAAGTCTTGAAGTATAATCAAATAAATACTCATTAAACTCATCAATTAAATCTTCTTTATCAAGGCCTAAATACTTGGCATAATCCCTAATAAAATATTTTAAATAAAACATATCTTTAAAAGCATCCGTATTGCCAGCCTCGATATTCTCAATTTGAGATGGCCTTAATTTTAAATCTTCAGCCACTTCTTCAATTGAAACGCCTATGCTTTCCCGGGCTTCCTTTAATTTCTCGCCAATCTCCTTCATAACTATCCTTTCTAAAATAAACAAAATAATATTTTATAAGCCATGTTCTGTTCCTATTTCTAGGCGGCAAACATTTATCTATTGCCAAAGCAATCCCATAAGAAATTCTTAAGTTCTCTCTTATTAGGTTCCCCTACCAAAATTTGGGTTTCTTACTTGTGGGGTTTACCACGTTTCACTCTTTTATTTCTAAAAGCATCGTCACTGCGGCACTTTATGAAGTATCACCGTATCAAAGACTTAGGCTAAACTTCGCCGTTAGTTAAAAACTACCATAGGTTATTTATTCCCTATGCACAAACACTACAGTCATCACAGACCGTGTAAGCATGGACTTTCCTCTACATTACTATGAATGCAGCGTTTGCCAAAATATTATTTACCTGTTTCACCATAAATAATCTTTTCTAAATTAGATAACCGTCTAAGTAAGTCAGCATTAGAAACCTCAACAGGAGCTGCATTTCTCAAAACATCTAATTTAGTTCTAGCATTACGTACTTCTTGTTTTAATCTAATATTTTCATCGATTAAATCCTTTTTTTCTCTTTCAAGTTCCTTAATAATGGAAATCATCTCATCATAATCACTTATTACCTCATCTAAGAACTTATCTACCTCTTGGGGTCTATAACCTCTTGTATCGATTTTAAACTCTTTTTCCAAAATATCTTTTGGTGTAAGTAATAATCTTTCCTGAAGCACGGTCATCCCCTCCTTAAACACTATCATTTTCTCAAAAAAAAGACCATTTGTCAATGACCATATATTGCCATATAAATAGTCAAAATATTATTTTGTTTTTTGTTTGCCCTTTTGCTCACTAAAATTTTCTTTTGCTATAAACTTAAGTAAACCACCCAAATTTTCTAACTCATCTATTATTGCATTATTAAACTCTTCTCTTGTCATTTGTTGCAAATAATTATAATTTTCATTTTTAACTTTTCTAACTTCTAAAGTACCATAATGAACAATTTGTTTTTGTAAATCAATGCTAGCAAACTGTAAAGCTAAAATGTTCTCACAAATAGCTCTTTCTACTACATCAATATCATTTTTAAGTCTCTCACTTACAAACTTTAAATTCATACCATTTAAACCTACAGCCACCATCACTAGCTCTTTATTATCTTGAACACTTGCAGGTGCAAAAGATAAAGAAACTCCATTACTAAAGTCAGTAACCCATCTACTTTTTGCATTATCGCTAATCATAATTTTCCTCCTCAAATTAGACATTATTATACTAGCAAACAAATCTTTGTCAAATTTAATTTCTTTGTAAAAAGTAAGTTTTTTTACTAAAGACTAATATCGGAAGAAATATTATATTAAACAAATATAACCCTAAACCAAATAGAAAACTTTTTCCAAAAGTTCTTGCTAAAAAAACAGTAATAGGAAAAGTAAAATATTATTAAGAAATGGCACAAATAACAATAAAGCTACAAACCCACTTCCAAAAGAAAATTTAAATATATAATATAGGATTAAAGCATATATTCCATGGACTCCTGCTCATTCAAATAATTTCCACATACAAAAAGCATAAACACAACATATAAAAACCAAAAATAAACAAATAAGTCTTCTTTTATTGATAAAGTTAAAAATATTAAACTCCAAACAAAATAAAATATTTCTGCCAAAATCTCAATTACTATCACATTTATACCGCTTAAACAAAAGGCTATTCTAAAATAGCCTTTATTCTTCTAACACCTGCACTACTAGCTTCTTCTTTTTTTATCTTAAAGTGTCCTAATTCTCCAGTATGACTAACATGTGGTCCACCACATAATTCCATAGAAATATCACCCATTTTATAAACTGTAACAATATCAGGATATCTATCAATAAATGTGCACTCCGCGCCAGATTCAATAGCTTCATCCTTACTCATTTCTAATTTTTCAACTAAAATATCATCTTTAATCCACTTATTAACCAAATCTTCTGTCTGTTTTTTTTCTTCATCAGTCATCTTATGATCACAAGGAAAATCAAATCTAAGTCTTTCAGGTGTAATATTACTACCAAGTTGATGAACTTCTGGTCCAATGACCTCTTTTAAAGCCGCATTAAGTAAATGAGTAGCTGTATGATATTTAGTCTCTATCTCACTATTTCCAGATAAACCACCTTTGAATTTACCCTTAGAAGCTGTTCTAGATTTTTCTTGATGTTCTCTAAATTTCTCATAAAATCCATCCACATCGACATCCATACCTCTATCTTTAGCCTCTTCTATAGTAAGTTCAATTGGAAAACCGTAAGTATCATATAATTTAAAAGATGTATCCTTATTAATAACACTTTCATCAGAATTAACCAATTTTTCGAACTCTCTTAAACCTTTTTCTAAAGTTCTACCGAATTTCTTTTTTTCATTAGAAAGCACATCTAAAACTACTTGCTTATTATCTTTAAGCTCACTATAATACTTCTCATATTTACTTATAATTAGCAAAGCAATTTGTTCATCAAAATTGCTATTAATATCTACACCGAGTTTTCTAGCTTGACGAATAGCTCTTCTAATTAACCTTCTTAAAATATATCCTTGATCTGTATTACTTGGTTTAATACCCGCAGGATCTGCTGCAATAAATACAGCCGTTCTAATATGGTCTACTATAATTCTCATAGCTTTCTCATTACCTTCATATGTTAAACCAGTAATATCCTCTAACTTATTAATAACATCAGACCAAATAGAACTCTTATAATTATCATCCACACCTTCTAAAACTGCAACAATACGTTCAAGTCCCATTCCTGTATCAACATTTTTCTGCTTAAGTTCACTTATATTTCCATTTTCATCTTTATAAAATTCCATAAACACATTATTCCAAATTTCCACCCATCTATCATCATCTGGATCAAATTTTTCTGGAATTTCATCATCACTTCTAAAATAAAATATTTCAGTATCACTGCCACAAGGACCAGACTCACCGGCAATCCAAAAGTTATCATCTACACCTAAATAAGCAATTCTATCATCACTAATTCCAAGTTCTTTCCATCTACAAGCCGAAACTTCATCTCGTGGAATTTTATCATTACCTTCAAATACAGTTACAGCAAGTCTTTCAACTGGAATATTCAAAACCTTAGTTAAAAATTCAAAACTATAACCAATAGATTCTTTTTTAAAATAATCTCCTAAACTCCAGTTACCTAACATTTCAAAAAAAGTATGATGAGTTTTATCTCCTATTTCATCCAAATCAGTTAATCTAACACATTTCTGATAATCGCAAAGCCTTTTCCCATAAGGATGTTTTTCCCCCAACAAATAAGGAACAAGTGGTTGCATTCCTGCTGTATTAAATAAAACTGTTGGGTCATTTTCTGGTACAATTGGACTACTAGGAATTTGTTTATGTCCATTCTTTTCAAAATATTTTATAAATTCTTCTCTAATATTCATGTTCTACCTTCCTCACTACATCGGAAACTTTAATCCTCAAATCTTCTAAAGTTCCATCGTTATGAATCACATAATCGTAATTATTATACTCATCTAATGCTACCTCAGTCAAATGTTTTTGTTCCTTTTCTGATAAAACACTATCATATCCATCTCGAATTACCCTAATATTAATTACATTATCAAAATTTTTCTTTGGCCATTCAAGTTCATTAGGAAACCTTGCATCAGAAATAGTTATAATATCAAAATAATAGCTATAAACCTTAATATCTTCGCAAATTCTTCTAACAAAAAAATCATTATCAATTTTTTTGCGTATAACATCAGTCCCAAGTTCTTGAAGTAACTCTCTAGGTTTAGATTCTTCACTGCCATCCCAATTACTAATTTTCTTCGCATACTCTTTAATATAACTACCATAAGCTAAATTAATAACCTTTAAACCTTTATCCTCATATATCTCTTTAATATCCAAAGCTACTGTATCTTTGCCATGTCTAGCTTTTCCAGAAATAACATATATCTTCATCAAAATCTCCCCTTATAGAAAAACCACTAAACCGTGGTTTTCTCTTCTTCATCTTTTTCTATAATGCCATATTTATCATCATAAAATTTAAATACCGTTTTAAGTGCGGCAATAACTGGAGTTGAAATAAGCATTCCAACAATTCCAAAGAAATAACCAAACACTAAAAGTCCAAGCATAATTGTAACTGGATGTAACTTAGTTGTCTTAGACATAATAATCGGTTGTAAAAAATTACCTTCCAAAAATTGAATAACAGCAATAACAACCAAAGTTAAAATACCAATTGTTGGGCTTTGAGTAAGACCAACTATAACAGCCGGTGCTCCACCAATATAAGGTCCTGCATATGGAATAATATTAGTTAAACCACAAAATAAACCAAATAACATTGGAGCTTTAAGACCAACTGCCCAAAAAGCTAAAGATGAAAGAACAAATATTAATGTACAGTCAAGTACCGCACCTTTCACATAATTTCTAAGTGAACCATTAACTTCATCTAATAAAGCAACTGTAGTTTTTCTAAACTTTTTAGGAATAAATGTAAATAAATTAGAACTATTATCAAAATTTACTATCAAGAAAAATCCAATGATTAAACCAAGAATAAATACTCCAAGCCCAGAAAACAAACTAGAAATAAAACCTAAAATATTTTGTGGCATTGTTGTAGTTATATTAGTCGCAAAATCTTCAAGTGAAGTAAGTGCCTCATGTTTCATCTTTTCAAAATCAATTAAATTAGAATTATCTAAATTATTAAATAAATCTAAACTCCACGTTTTAACTGTATCAAATACATCAGGAATAATACGTGCAAACTCACGAACCTGATCAATTAAAAGTGGTATTAATGTTACTAAAACTAGAAAAATAACTAAAAATATAAGTAAATAAGTAATAACCGCTCCTAAAGTTCGTCTTATTTTTTTAGTCTCAAGCCATTTAATAAATGGATCAAAAAGCCAAGCTATTAAAATTCCAATAAAAAGTGGTAAACAAATTTCCAAAATTTTAAATATAAAATCCAAAATTTTTGTTTCTTTAAATAACCTAATTACTACATAAGCAATTGCTGCTATAAGTAAAAGATATAAAACTCTTAAAACCTTAGAAGCTAAATCAGTAACCTCATTTACCTTTCTAACATCTAAATCTTTACTAACCTTCCGTCCAAACATATTCATCACCTAGACAGTTAATAGTTCTTGTTCTTTTTCTTTTTCTTTTTCATCAATTACTTTATTATACTTATTAATTAATTCTTGAACATCATCCATTAAATTATCTTTTTCATCATCAGTTAAATCTTCATTTTTCTTAATATCATTATTACTATCTTGTCTAATATTTCTTAAATTAATTTTTCCTTCTTCCGCAATCTGCTTAACTTGTTTAACATATTCTTTTCTAGTTTCTTCAGTTAAGGCCGGAATATTTAAAATAATGCACTCTCCATTATTATTAGGTGTAAGTCCAATATTAGCTTCATAAATTCCCTTTTCAATATCACTTAAACTAGATCTATCAAACGGTTTAATCATTAACTGTCTAGCTTCAGGAATTGAAATAGTAGCTAATGACTTAAGTGGTGTTGGTGTTCCATAATAGCTAACTGTAACACCATCTAAAATAGCTGGATTAGCTCTTCCTGCTCTAACATTTGTAAAACGTTTTTCCATCGTTTCAATTGCTTTTTTCATCTTACTTTCTGTTTCATTCAAAACATTGTCCATCTTATCACTCTCCAAAATAATTATAATATATTTACCCTTTATTAGCAAGCAAACAAAGAAAAATTTCCTATTATAATTATATGAATTGTCATAAATAAATTAATTAAGATTTCAAAGCTTAAATTAAACCACATAACTTTTTAAAAGTACTTAACAAAATATGATATTTATATCTAAAAGAAATCAAAAAAAGCAAACTCTATAAACTGCCATATGTGGTTGCTAGAGCAAACCAAAGAAGCAAGATTTATGCCAAGTCTAGCCCAAAATAATGTTCAAATAGGAATAATCTTTAATGGTAATAATAAATATTCTAAAATCTTATTAAACGGTGATATTTTAAATCCAAATATAATAAATGATAAAGATGTTAAAGATTTTATAAATCCAAAATACTATGAAAAATTTATTAATGATAGAAAACATAAAGATGATTTTTTCACAGATAGAGAAAGTGCAATTATTTTTGGTATTCCATCAAATTTTATTGAAGGTATATTAGTTGGTAAAAACTATGAACAAAATACAAAAATTTTAGAAGAAATAAAACAATTGTTACCGAATGCTTACATATGTAACTTAGACGGAAAAATAATAAAATGTTAGAGTTTTTAATTCTAACATTTTTATATATTCATTTTAATATTCTCTATACTAATTAAATTATTATTATCATCAAACTGTAATTTAAAAGTCTCTAAATAATTCCACTTGCCACAAAAAAATTCCTTACCGTTAAATTTATAAATACCAGTATAATCAATTTCACACCATTTACTAAATAAACTTGCTAGTGCTACCCCATGACCAACAATTAATACTTTTTTATCACCATATTTGTTCAGAATAGTTATTAATGAATTATATTCTCTATTGATTACTTCATTTATTGATTCACCATTTTGTAATTTATAATTAAAATCATAAAATTGTTTTTTGGCAAAATCATCTGGTAATTCATCCCAGTTATTTATTCCAAATTTTCTTTCACCAAAACTTTCATCTATAAATAGTTTATCTTTAGCAAAATATTTAGCAGTAGATATAGCTCTTACATAATTAGAAGAAATTACTATATCAAAATCATTAAACTCTGCAATTTTACTTTTTTCTTCAGCCATCTTTTCACCATTAATTGTCAATCCCCATTTTTCATTTTGCATTTGCAAAGAATCAGAATTATTCATGTTAACAGGTTTCAATGGTTCTGAATGTCTTATAAAATATATAGTTTTCATTTAAGTAGTCCCCCTCATATTTTATTTTAAAATTTAATTTATTAAAATATTTTATTAAAAATAAAACCATAAAAATATTTTTTCATCTGGAATAGATAATTTTAAGAAATATCTATCATCTATTTTTGCCATCCAACAATTAGCTGGATTTTCATAAAGTCTGCTATGCTCATCAGTAATAATATCCATTAAAGGTATACCTCCAGGTTTATAAAAATAAGCACTAGAAAGCAAATGACTGTTCACTTTAATCAATTTATCGGTTAATTTACCTAATGACATATTAATCAAATCAAATTCTAAAGAATATTCTTGTCCTTCTTTATTGAAGGCAGATATTTCAAAAGTTATTTGGTCATATTTTTCTTTATCTTTATTTTTAAAAGTGCATTTTAATTCAGCATCTCTTAAATCTTCTCCATTGTACTCAAACACATAATCTTGAACCTCTAATTTTTTTGCCATATTATCATCCCTCTTCCTTAATTTATATATTACCACAAATTTCAAACACCTCATAAACGATTTAACAAATTATAAAAATAATTTTACTGTATAAAAATAATTCTTGAGTTTTAAAAGTTATTTTTATACACAAAAATAATTTTCAAATTTTAAAAGCTATTTCGTTTTACCGAAATAATGTAAAAAGAAGCTAATCACAAAATTAACCTCTTAATCTATTTTATCTGTAAGTAACCAATCAATCATATTGACATGTTTAATGCCATCTCTTGAAAAATCTTCTTCATCAAGTGACACTACATATTTTGGAAAATTATCATTTATATTTTTATATGCACCAAATTCTCTTTCTATAACCTTTTCTCCATCGAGTTTATATGCCACTTGAACATATATCTGTTCCTCATATCTTTTAGCAATAAAATCAATCTCACCATTTTTAGTTTTTCCAATATAAACATCATAGCCCCTTGCAATCAAATCATTATAAATCACATTTTCCAAAGCAAAACTTTTATTGATTTCAAAATTATTATTTTTAATCTGTGAAATTCCTAAATCTGTCATGTAATATTTATTAAGTGTTTTTAAAATAGCTTTCCCATGAATATCATAACGGTAAACCTTTTTAATAATAAGCGCCTTACAAAGAGCATCTACATAATTATAAAGTGTTTCACTAGATATCTCTCTTCGTTCAGTTTTTAAAAATCCCATAATATTTTTAAATGAAAATTCCCTTCCTGTTGTATCCACAATATATTGTAAAATCAAATTAAATAACGAAACATCTTTAAGACCTAATCTATCCACTACATCTCTTAAAATAATAGAGTCAAAAACACTATATAAATATTTTTTTATGTTTTCTTCATCTTCAAAATCCGTTACATTAGGAAGACCTCCCCATTTAACATAATCCCAAAAAGTATTCTCATCTTTACCATCTTTTAAAGTAAGGTCTACATACTCTCTATAAGTAAGCGGATTTATTAAGAAAGAAACATATCTTCCTGAAAGAACCGTAGAAAGTTCATCAGAAAGTAGCTTACTATTAGAACCCGTAATAAATATACTTATATTTTCAAGCGAAGCTCTAAGTGAATTTATAACCTTTTCAAAATTTTCTACATTTTGAATTTCATCAAAAAACACATAATACATTTTTTTATCTATAATTTTATCTTTAATATATTTATTTAATACTTTATAGTTTTGCAAATCTTCATATTCAATATATTCAAAATTAACATATATAATATGATCATCACAAATACCTTTGTCATGAAGTTCATCAATTATCTGCCTCAAAATAACAGACTTGCCGCATCTTCTAATACCAACTAAAATTTTAACTAAATTACTATCATAAAATCCTCTGATTTTAGATAAATAAAGCTCTCTTTTTAGCATTTTCCATCACCACTTTAATTATAAAATTATATAAAAGAAATGTCAAGTTTTTTCGGTTAACCGAAAAAAACCACAAAAAAAGAAGTTAATCGAAATTAACCTCTTAAATAATATTTTTAAGTACAAAAGTCTTAGTTCTACTCATCTCTTCGAAAGTAGTCATAACACCTTCATTACCAATTCCTGAATGTTTCCATCCACCAAATGGCATTTCAAATGGTCTAAAGAATGATGCTCCATTGATAACTGCTCCGCCACACTCTAACTTATCAGCTACATATTGACATGTTTTCATATCTCTAGAAAATACACATCCACATAAACCATAGCTAGATTGGTTAGCAATCTCTATAGCTTCATCTAAATCTTCAAATTCGATAATTGGAACAACTGGTCCAAAAATCTCCATATCCTTAGCTACATCCATATCTTTAGTAACACCATCTAATATAGTTGGTTCATAGAAAGCACCTTTACGTCTTCCACCAAATACGAGTTTTGCTCCAGCAGCTACAGTATCATTAACTTGTTTTTCAACATTAATTGCTGCTTGCTCACTAATTAAGCATCCTAATTTTGCTTCTGGATCACTAGGCATTTTAACTGGAATACCTTTAAATGTTTCTACTAATTTACTTAAGAATTCCTCTTTTACATCTTTGTGAATAATAAATCTTTTAGAAGCGCAGCAAACTTGTCCAGTATTGTAAAGTCTTCCCCAAACAATTTCTTTAACAGCTAAATCAACATCACCATCTTTACATAAGATAAATGCATCATTACCACCTAACTCTAAAGTTACATGAGTAATATTTTTAGCACATTTAGCCATTGTTTCAGCACCAGCAATCGTTGAACCAGTTAAAGTAACTAAAGCTACACCTGGATTTTCAGCTAAAGCTTGTACAGCTTCTCCTCCAGCACCGTTTAATAAGTTAATAACTCCACCTGGAACTCCTGCTTCTATTAATAACTCTACATACTTTGTTAAAGTAAGTGGATTATGAGCAGAAGGTTTTAAGATAACACTGTTACCCATAAGAAGTGCTGGTGGTACTTTTTGACAGAATAAATCACTTGGGAAATTAAATGGAATAACTGCCACCACTACTCCTAGTGGATATTGTTCAGTATATTGAATATGATGTTCTTGTCCTGGTTCTACTCCAGCAGGAATAACCTTACCATATTCATGTTTTGCTTTTTCACAAAAAGCTGGAATTCCAATTGAAACATTCGCAATCTCACCTACAGCTTCACTGATAGGCTTACCAGTTTCATCACTTAATAATTTAGCAAGTTCATCTTTATGTTCTTCTACTAATTTAACGAACTTCATTAAAATAGAAGCTCTTTCATGAATAGGTTTCTTTTCCCATTCTTTTTGACCTTTTTTAGCAGCCTCTACTGCTCTATCACAGTCCTCCTTAGTCGTATCAGGTACTGTATCAATTAACTCGTTTGTAGCTGGATTGTATACTTCGATAACTTTACCTGAAGAAGCATCCACCCAATCACTACCTATTAAATTTTTAGCCAATTATTCATTACCTCCAAACGCAGTGTAAGAAAGTGATAAACCTCCAACAGTATTAGATGAATGATCACCCATACCATATTCACCAAATGTAAATACCATTAAGAATTCTTTATTAGGAATAACCTTCTTAACCTCTGGATAAATTTTATCCTCGATTTGTGATAAAGCAAGTCCAAGTCTTCTTCCACCACAGTGAACTAAGAAATAAGAATTTGCCTCACTTACCATTAATTTATTTAAATTATTAATAGTCTCTTCATTAGCTTTTAAAATACCTTCTGGTGTATTAGAAAGCTGTATAACAGCAGTATTTTCAGCTAAATTAGCACCAATATTCATTGATAAATCATCATTACCAAACATTGGGTGACGAACAGCTGTAACTTTACCAATAGGGTCTTTTACTCCAAGTGGAGCACAAATAGTTTCAGTAAGTAAATTATTACCCATTAAAGACTCTACAGACTTACCAGTCCACTCAGCATATTTCTTAAGTGCTGGCTCATGATCAATTTCCACAAGTGTTCTCTCATCTCTAACTTTAGTAATAACACCAACATTATTAGTTTCATGATAAGCACCTGTATAAAGGTTCTTCATTTCACCTTTAGTGTAGAAAATAGCAATTGTAACACCATCAGCAAATGCTTCCCCATCATTTAAAATACTCCATTTTCCTTCAACAGTATTATCAGCAGCTGATCCACCAAATACTGGAACATTACCAATAACATCTTGAATACCTTCTAAGTATTCTTCTTCGTTAGCTGGTGAAGCTGACATAAAGAAGAAATCAGGTTCAACATCTGCCCCTTTAACTTTGCTAATAGCATCGCGAGCTACTCTTCTACCTACTTCTCTTGGAGTCTCATCAGTTTGTGCACTACCAGCAGTAACAACTTCTAAATCTCCACCAAAAAGCATCATACCAGAATAACCAGTTTCTTTATTTAAGTATCCATCTTGTGTACAAAGTGCAGCAGATGAAGTACATCCGATAACTGGTACATCACCTAAAACGCTTTTAGCTCCTTCCATAATTTTGTTTTGATCTTGTACGCAACTTGTGAATAATAACCCAACTTGTGGATTTTCAATCACATTTGCCATTTTAGCAGTTTCAGCACCAGATGCAAAAGCATCGACATTTTCACTGTAACCTACTTTTGTTTTTAACATTAAATAACCTCCCTTTATTCTTAATAAGCTTCTTCAAATAAGCCTATTATATCTTCTTTAGTAACCTCTCTTGGATTACCACCTGTACATGGATCTTTAAAGGCTTTCTCAGCCATAATTTCAAAATCCTCTTTACGAACACCAAGTTCACTTAAATGTTGTGGTACCCCAAGTTTAGTCTCTAACTCTCTAACAGCATTTACTACTAAATCTACACACTCTTCATCACTTTTACCATTAGTATCTAAATCAAATGCTTTAGCCATAGCTCTATATCTATCTTTAGAGGCTTCACCATTCCATTTTAAAACATAAGGTAAGAATAATGAACAAGCAATACCATGTGCAACATCATAAGTAGCGCCCAACTGATGTGCCATTGAATGAACTATTCCAAGTCCAACATTAGAAAAGCCCATACCAGCAATATATTGACTTATGCCCATATTAATCATTGCATCTTTGTCTTTACTAACAGCTTTCTCTAGATTATGATAAGTCATTTCCATACTCTTTAAATGGAACATATCTGTCATCTCCCAGTGAGCTTTAGTAATATACCCTTCCATTGCATGAGTTAAAGCATCAAGTCCAGTTGCCGCTGCTGTCATCTTAGGCATACCTGCCATTAATTCCATATCGACAATTGACAATACTGGAATATCATGTGGATCAACGCAAACCCTTTTAACTACATTTTCCTCATCGGTAATAACATAGTTAATCGTTACCTCAGCTGCTGTACCAGCAGTTGTAGGTAAAGCAATAATCGGTAAACAAGGATTTTTAGTATCAGCCGTACCTTCTAATGAATTAATATCATAAAATTCAGGATTACGAATTACAATACCAATACATTTAGCCGTATCGATAACTGATCCACCACCAACTGCCACAATAACATCAGCATTTTCTTTCTGACAAAAATCTATACCTTCTTGGCAGTTAGTAATTGTTGGATTAGGTTTAACATCATCATACACTGCATATGAAACATTACCATCTAATTCTTTAATTACCATATCAGTTACCCCACAGTCCATTAAAGTCTTGTCAGTAACTAATAATACTTTTTTGAAATGTCTCTTCTTAATTTCTGGAACTAAATTTTCTCTAGCTCCCCATCCAAAATAAGAAGTTTCATTCAAAATAATCCTATTACTCATCACACCACCTTCCATTCTACAATTTAATTATACCATTTTTAAAAACAGGATTTCTATTTTTTCCACAGTTTTAATTAGATGAAGTGCCAAAAAACGTAAAGAAAAAAGTTTCAAGTACTCTTATACTAAAAACCTTCCTCTATTATAATTTAATTATTTCATCCAAAATACTTAAATCATCACCTATTTTAATTAGATAATCATCACCTAATTTTTCTCTTAATCTCAAAATACCTTTTTCCACATCAGCAGCATCCATCATAAATATATCTATATAATTTAAAATAACATCTTCCAAAAAATAAAAATTATATTTATTTAAAACCTCTAATACCTTTTTACCATTACTTTTATCAATACTATCAATTACTTCTTTATCATAATTTTCAAGTAACTCTTCTTTATAAAAATCATCTAAATACTTATTAAATTCTTCTAACATTTTCTTCTTTACTATTTTCATTTATATCATAATATTGTTTAACAATATCCTGCACACTAATTCCATATCTTGCTTGCAGATTTTTATTACTCATACCAAAAACTGAATTTATTTTTCCATCTAAAACCAAAGGCTCTCCAATACTATTCAAATAATTTATTTTAGCTTGTAACTGTTTAGGTGTATTGAAAAAAATCAATGTTTTATTAGTCGTATCTAAGTTATATTGCTTGCAAATAGATAAAGAAATTTCAATTTGTTTAGCTGATTTTAAAAATACACTGCCGGTGATTTCTATATTGTTATCACGGCATACCTTAATTATATCTTCAATCTCTGAAGCAGGTTTTAAAAATACAGTGCCGGTGATTTCTATATTGTTATCACGGCATACTTTAATTATATCTTTGATTTCTGATGCTGATTTCATAAATACACTGCCGGTGATTTCTATATTGTTATCACGGCATACTTTAATTATATCTTTGATTTCTGATGCGGATTTCGAAAATACACTGCCTGTGATTTCTATATTGTTATCACGGCATACCTTAATTATATCCTTAATATCTGATGATGATTTATGAAATACACTGCCAGTAATTTTAATATTGTTCTCCTGGCATACATTAATTATATCTTTGATCTCTGATGATGATTTTCTAAATACAGTGCCAGTGATTTCTATATTGTTTTCTCTACATACCTTAATTATATCTTTGATATCAGATGCTGATTTCATAAATACACTACCGGTAATTGCAATATTGTTATCACGGCATACTTTAATTATATCTTTAATCTCTGATGCAGATTTATGAAATACACCACCAGTAATTTCTATATTGTTATCACGGCATACCTTAATTATATCTTTGATCTCTGAAGATGATTTTAAAAATACACTGCCTGTGATTTCTATATTGTTATCACGGCATACCTTAATTATATCTTCAATCTCTGAAGATGATTTTAAAAATACACTGCCGGTAATTTCAATATTGTTTTCTTCACATATCTTAATTATATTCTCGATTTCTGAGGCTGATTTCATAAATACACTGCCAGTGATTTCTATATTGTTTTCTCTACATACCTTAATTATATCTTCGATTTCTGAAGCTGGTTTCTGAAATACAGTGCCTGTGATTTCAATATTGTTTTCTCTACATACCTTAATTATATCTTCAATTTCTGAAGCAGATTTTTTAAATACACTGCCGGTGATTTCTATATTGTTATCACGGCATACCTTAATTATATCTTTAATCTCTGATGCGGATTTCATAAATACACTACTCGTAATTGCAATATTGTTTTCCCTATATACCTTAATTATATCTTCGATTTCTGAAGCTGGTTTCTGAAATACAGTGCCTGTGATTTCAATATTGTTTTCTCTACATACCTTAATTATATCTTCAATTTCTGAAGCAGGCTTTAAAAATACATTACCAGTGATTTCTATATTGTTATCACGGCATACCTTAATTATATCTTCAATCTCTGAGGCTGATTTATTAAATACACTACCCGTAATTGCAATATTGTTTTCCTGGCATACATTAATTATATCTTTAATATCTGATGCTGATTTTCTAAATACAGTGCCAGTGATTTCTATATTGTTTTCACGGCATACCTTAATTATATCTTCAATTTCTGATGCTGATTTATGAAATACACTGCTCGTAATTTTAATATTATTTTCCTCACAAAGTTTTATTATTTCAAAAACATCTTCTACTCTTGCTCGTTTTAATATTCC
>CALVRC010000005.1 GCA_944358445.1 uncultured Bacilli bacterium | reverse complement strand
AAAAAATAAAAATTATATTTTTTTAATAATTCTAATACCTTTTTTCCATTATTAACATCTATACTATCAATTACCTCTTTATCATAATTTTCAAGTAACTCTTCTTTATAAAAATCATCTAAATATTTATTAAATTCTTCTAGCATCATTATCTCCTTTACTAACATCCTTAGTATCTACATCATAATAACTTTTTACAATTTCTTGTACACTTATTCCATAACGTGCTTGCAAGTTTTTATTACTCATACCAAACACAAAACTAATCTTCCCATCTATGCAAAGAGGCTCCCCTATAGTGTTTAAATAATTTATTTTAGCAATCAATTGTTTGGGAGAATTTCTAAATATTAATGTCTGATTAGTTACATCAAGACCATATTTCTGACATATACCAATTGATTCTTTTATTTGTTTAACCGTCTTACTAAATACACTACCTGTTATTTCTATATTATTTTCTCTGCACACTTCTATTATCTTTTCTATTTCTTTGGCTGATTTCTTAAATACACCACCTGTTATTTCTATATTATTTTCTCTGCACACCTTTATTATCTTTTCTATTTCTTGAGCTGGCTTCAAAAATACACTACCTGTTATTTCTATATTATTTGCCTTGCACACTTCTACTATCTTTTCTATTTCTTTGGCTGACTTCATAAATACACTACCAATTATTTCTATATTATTTTCTCTGCACACTTCTATTATCTTTTCTATTTCTTTGGCTGACTTCAAAAATACATTACCAATTATTTCTATATTATTTGCCTTACACACTTCTATTATCTTTTCTATTTCTTGAGCTGGCTTCATAAATACACTACCTGTTATTTCTATATTATTTGCCTTGCACACTTCTACTATCTTTTCTATTTCTTTAGCAGACTTATTAAATGCACTACCTGTTATTTCTATATTATTTGCCTTGCACATCTCTATTATCTCTTCGATTTCTTTGGCAGACTTCAAAAATACACTACCTGTTATTTCTATATTATTTTCTCTGCACACTTCTATTATCTCTTCGATTTCTTTGGCTGACTTATTAAATACACCACCTGTTATTTCTATATTATTTTCTCCGCATACTTCTATTATCTCTTCGATTTCAGTAGCTGATCTTCTAAATACACTACCTGTTATTTTTATATTATTTTCTCTGCACACCTCTATTATCTCTTCGATTTCTTTGGCTGATTTCTTAAATACACCACCTGTTATTTCTATATTATTTGCCTTGCACACTTCTATTATCTCTTCGATTTCTTTGGCTGACTTTCTAAATACATTTCCTGTCGGTTCTATATTATTTGCCTTGCATACTTCTATTATCTTTTCTATTTCTTTAGCTGACTTACTAAATACACTACCTGTTATTTCTATATTATTTGCCTTGCATACTTCTATTATCTCTTCGATTTCATTAGCAAACCTATTAAATACACTACCTGTTATTTCTATATTATTTGCCTTGCACACCTCTATTATCTCTTCGATTTCTTTAGCTGACTTATTAAATAAACTACCTGTTATTTCTATATTATTTTCTCTGCACACTTCTATTATCTCTTCGATTTCTTTAGCTGACTTCTTAAATACACCACCTGTTATTTCTATATTATTTTCTCTGCATACTTCTATTATCTCTTCGATTTCTTTAGCTGACTTATTAAATACACCACCTGTTATTTCTATATTATTTTCTCTGCATACTTCTATTATCTCTTCGATTTCTTTAGCTAACCTTCTAAATACACTACCTGTTATTTCTATATTATTTTCTCTGCACACTTCTATTATCTCTTCGATTTCTTTAGCTGACTTCTTAAATACACCACCTGTTATTTCTATATTATTTTCTCTGCATACTTCTATTATCTCTTCGATTTCTTTAGCTGACTTATTAAATACACCACCTGTTATTTCTATATTATTTTCTCTGCACACTTCTATTATCTTTTCTATTTCTTGAGCTGACCTTCTAAATACACTACCAGTTATTTCTATATGATTTTTTTGACACAATAGGATAATTTGTTTGATATCATCTAGATTAGCTAGATATAATATTCCAGCAGTTAAATACTTCTCTCCAACTGTATCTTTAAAAACTTTAACAATATACTTAATATCATCTAAACTAGATCGTGACAAAACACTAGGAGCCTTTCTTAAAAAATCAATACCAAAATTATCCACAATATAATTATATATTTTCTTTAACTCCTCAAAATCAGAATTTAAAATATGAAGACAACTATCAATATCAATTTTATCAAGTTCAGTTTCATTAACTAAATAATTCCATATTTGTTTAATTTGAAAAACATTTTTCATACATAAAATACTTGGACATTTCACAATATTTTTAGCTTTTATCCCTATTTCATTTAAAAAATTTAATATTTGTATAATATTATTTTTTTCACCATAAGCCAAAATATTTGGATTATTTTTAATTAGTTTCTCTCCATCTATCCCATAATCATTTAATACATTAATCAACTCTCCACTATTAATCACATTTATCACCAATAATAGCATATCACATTTAAACAAAAAGAAAAAGAAGATAAACAATTTATCTTCCAACATAATTATCTATTTACGAATATTTCTTTTTGCATATTTACTTTCATACTCATAAAGTTCATCAAGAAATGGATTAGCAGAATCTTCACTTAAACCATCTTGTTGTTATAAGAAATCCCAATAAGGGACATCTTCAACACCCTCAAAATCATTGTTTACTATCTCTTCTTTATCTTCTTCTTTCATAAAATTTCCTACTTTAAGGTGATATTATTGCAAATTACAAAAGAATGGTCATATAAACTGGCAAATATATTATTCCATTATCTTCCTTATAATCACCAGTATGAATTACATAAGGCATATCTAAATAATTATTATATTTTTTTATAAATTTATTTAAAGAAGTCAAAGTATAATTTTTACCAGATTTCACTTCTATTGGTGAAATATTATGTCTATTAGTAATTAAAGATTTTGAAATAAGGAAATCAATCTCCATCCTATCATCACTATTATCTCTAGAACTATTAGAATAAAAATATAATTTATGACCACTAGACACTAACATCTGCGCTACTACATTTTCAAGAATCATTCCGCCATTATATTCTAACTTATCAAATAATACTTTTTTATAAATTTCTTCAGATACAATTCCATTTTCATCGAAAGAATGTGAAATTAAAAGTCCAGTATCAGCCATATAACATTTATAAAAAGTACTATCTAAATTTAAAGAAAGTCCTAAACTAGGTTCAGTTGTATTAAATGCTTGATTAACAATCATTGCATCATCAAGCCATAAAAAGGCATCTTCATAGTCTCTTGTTTTCGCATTTTTATCCAAGGAAGTAATTTTAAACTTTTTCTCGTGCTTTTGTAACTGTGATGGTATTTCATCAAAAATACTTCTAACCTTCAAACTATACTTGCCAGCATGTTTCACAATATCATCACGGTACAAATCTAAAATATTTCTTTTAATTTGATCAACCTTATTAAAATCTTTAGAATTAACATATTCCTCCACGGCTTGAGGCATTCCACCAACTATCATATACTGTCTAAAATAATCCATTGCTTTTCTATGGAAAACTGCTCCTAATGCTTTTTTCTCATTAAAACACTTTCTAATCAAATTCATCAAATTATCATTTCCCATAGCCCATAAAAATTCTTCAAAATCCATCGGATACATCTTTAAATGTTGTTCTTCTGAAGGAATTAAAATATCACTAACATTTTCTTTTATCGAAACAAGTGAACCAGTTTCAATATAATCATATCTCCCATCTGCCACTAAATACTTAATTGCGGATCTTGCCCTTGGATATAACTGCACTTCATCAAAAATTATCAAACTATCTCTTTCATATAACTTAACATTATAATAATTAGATAAATATAAAAATAAACTGTCCAAATCATCTAGATATAAATCAAATAATTTTTTTATCTCCTCTGGAACTCTATTAAAATCAAGAAGAATGTAACTCTTATAATTTTCTTTAGCAAACTCTTCGACTATATAACTTTTACCTGTACGTCTAGCTCCATCAATCAGCAAAGCTGTTTTTCCGTTAGAATTATCTTTCCATTTAACCAACTTATCATAAATTTTTCTTCGCATAATATTGCCTCCTAATTATATTATACACGAAATCGAGAATTTTACAACAGTATTTTTACACCAAATCAAGATTTTTATATAGTAAAATTTACACCAAATCAAGATTTTTATATAGTAAAATTTACACCAAATCAAGAATTTTTGAAATAAAAAAGGAAGTAATGAATCATGTCCATGTGGAAGTGGCAAGAAATATAAACAATGTTGTGGAAAATAGCCCGTAAAATAAGGTTTTAAGAGAATTTAACATTAGTAAAAAAAGCAAAAAAGACATAAAAAAAGCTTAAAAATACCAAAATGTGTGCAATTTGTGTGCAGTTTGTGTGCTAATATTTTGAACGCCTTTACAAAGCCTTATAAAACCTAGGAAAAATAGATATTGGTGTGTGTGCACAAATTTAAAAGTCGGCAAGAACTGATTTGATAAATTTATACACGAAATAAAAAGTTCTAACTATGACTACATCGATAATTAATTGGTGTAGTTTTTAGTTTATTTTTGATTTTTATGTTATTATTATAGTATACAAATTGTTTTAAGACAATTTGTAATTCATCAAGATTTTTGGGATAATTGTTCTTGATGAAATCCTTAAATTGACCGTTGAGAGTTTCTATCCATGGATTATGTGTGCATGTATAAGGTGCTGACACACTTGGAATTAGATTCATCTCAGCGGTTTTTGTATTGTATATTCCACTTTTGAACATTCCTCCTCGATCTGAATGTAATATCACATTATCTAATTTATAACCACTATTATTTAATAATTCTAAATTATATTCGATAAAATCATTATTTAATGATTTACCAATACATGATACTAAAATTTCAGTACTATATGTATCAATAAAAAATGATGGGATTGAGTTTTAGGGCATAAAAAAAGACCTAATGGTCTTTGTCTTGTAATTGATTTGGTTGTATTATAAATAGTGTTGGTGAATAAAAATCACTGACACTATTTTAACATAAAAAAGACATGCAATCTGATACAATGTAATTGGTTTAAAACATTGAAAGGTTGTGATTACATGTCTAATAATGATTATATACTAAATTTGTTAAATATTAAAGACCCTAATATCTATATTTTAAATAATCGTAGATTTTTATTTGAAATTCCGTTTTATGGCAAAAAGCTGAAATAAGTTTGAATATAGTACAATAAAATGTAAAATCAAGGGTGAACGACAGTGAGTTTATAAAACCCTTGATTTTTACATTTTATTGATTATAATACTTAATACAAACAAAGCTGGCTTTGTTTGTTATCTATAAATATATACATCCTATGATTATTCAATTGCTTTAATAATATTAAAAAAACAGAAATTAGTATGAAAAACGGAAATAACCTCCTTAATTTTGTCATGCAAAAATTTAAGTAATACTAGCTAATATTAGGCGAAATTAAAAGACTTATTTCCGTTTTTATATTCCAAAGTAGCAATAAGTCTTGTAAATTAAATGTTTCTTCATAAACCTGCATTTAGTCTAAAAATTCACGTATATTTTAAATAATATTCAAGAAAAAATTATAAAAAATAAGAAATATAAACTTATTGAAGGTATTTTAACTTATAATCCATCTCATTGTCCTTGTTGTGGTACTATAAATGAGTCTACCGCCGATATAATTAAATGGGGTTTTAGAAAAAATTGTAAAATTAAAATACCTAAAATTTCTAATGAATTATCTTTACTAATCCTTCATAAACAAAGATTTTTCTGTAAACATTGTGAAAACACTTTTATTGCCGAAACTAATGTTGTTGATAGAAATAAAAATATCTCCAATAATACCGAACTTCAAATCAATCTAGAATTAATGACAAAACAAAGTGAAAAAGACATTGCCAAAAGACTAGATGTTTCTGTTTCTAAAATTGATAGAAAACTTAATGAAATATCTTCTCACACAGTATTAAGACATGAATACTTACCCACTTCCATGAACTGGGATGAATTTAAAGCTACAAATGATACTAAAGGTAAAATGGCCTTTATGATTGTTGATAATAAAACTGGTAATATTTTTGATATTAATGATTCTAGAAAATCTAGAGATTTAGAAAAATATTTTAGAAGATATTCTAAAAAACAAAGAGATAAAGTGAAATTGATTTCTACCGATTTTTATTCTGGATATATTTATTTAGCTAAAAAATTATTTAAAAAAGCTAATATTGTTATTGATAGATTTCATATTGTTATTCAAGCCTACAATGCTTTAAATATGACTAGAGTTAAACTTTGTTATAAATCAAACCCTAATTATAATAAACTTAAAAATTTTTGGAAGCTAATAGTTAAAAATGAAAATGATTTATCAGATATAAAAAAGTATGATAACCATTTCAAAAAAGAGGTGTCTCAAAAAGATATTGTTTCTTACTTAATTAATACTGATAGTACTTTAAAAGCCACTTATGAATGTTATCAAGGTTTAATTAATTCTATTAAAGATAAAGATTTCAATAAATTTAAAAATATTATTTCTCATAAAAATAATAATATATCTAATAAAATGAATAAAGTTATTAAACTATACAAAGATAACATAAAATATATTGAAAATTCCTTTAAATATGATATTAATAATGGGGTTATTGAAGGAAAGAACAATCTTATTAAATGCATTAAAAGAATTGCTTTTGGTTATAGAAAATATGATCATTTTGTAGCTAGAGTATTTCTTATTTCTGGCATGATAAAAGGATGATTTTCATCATCCTTCCATTCACAGTTACTTGTATCAAATTAATGTCCACGAAGATTTAACAAATTAATTTTAAATATATTCTTATCTATATTATCTCTGCTAACAAATATTCCTTTATATGTACACAACTCTGGATTATGTCCTTCTAAAAGCATCTTTCTTGGTGTTATATCAAGTAAAATAACCTTATAGTCCTTTACTTTAAAGATTAGCTTACATTGTCCGTGTACCTTTTTAAATATTCTGTCTGTTTTTAATGCTATCTCATACACATCTCCATTGAGCACGGCATCGCTAAAGTCTCCAGCCTGTAGTTTTGGTCTGTATGTGAAATAATACTCTTTGTAAGCTGCCATATGATACTTTTTTAAGCCACGCTCCAACTTCCTAAACTCATTTTCATTTTCATAATCTATTTTATATAAAGAAGTTGTATAATCATTATATTCTTGTTGTTCAATATAGCAACTGCTTTTAACTTTATCTGTTTTGGAAATACTTTCTATACTTACTTCGTCTCCTGGTGCTAAATGAAGAACATCTATTCTTCCATCTTCATGCTCAATAGTTAAGATTCTATCATATTCATCCATATTAAATCCAACCTAACTTTTTAGCTATAAGTGGGTGTAACTCATTAAAATCAATTAAAGAAGAAGCTACTCCGTCCAAAGTCTCAAACAATTCATCTTGGTCTAAATCCTCATAATTTTCTATTCTTTGTTCATCGCTATTAAAGTCCATTGTAAGACTTTTTAGAATATTATCAATAATATTCTTATAAGCCTCAAACATCTTTTTAGTATTTATTAAATAATCTAAGGTCTGATCACATTCATTTAAAATAGATGAGCCTTTATCGAGTTGGCTTATATCCTCATAGTATTGGTTAACTTTAGAGTATAATATATTAGCAAATTTAGTATTATTGGTTAATAGTTCTTGGTAAGGCTCTACATACGCATTGATAGCTTTTATTGCCAAATTAACCATATCTATTTTTTCATATTCGTGTTTTAAATCTTTTATTGTATTATTACAACTTTCTAAGGTATTTTTTAATTTTTCTATTCTTTTTTTATGTTCATTTTCAAAATTATCTGGTAACATTTTAAACACTCCTCTCATTTATTTTACTCATAAACATATCAACATAAATCTCTTCTTCACTGTCATCCATAAAAATAATTTCTATTTTTTTAAGAAGTACATCTCCTAAGGCTTCCGTTTCAAAAACATTTTCAAAAACAACATCTGTTACAAGTTCGTCTGGACCAATAGGGCCAATATATTTTAACTTAGCTATTTGATTGCCTCCATAATGTAAAGTACATTTAAAAGGTTCATAAACTCTATCAAAAGGCACAATACAAAATGTAATATACTTTATACATTTGTCAAAATTATTTGCAAAATCAATTTTGATTGAATAAAGTTTATCCAGTAACGGACCTGAACACCATTCATATTTATAAGGTGTCTTATAGTGACCAACTTGTAATTTTATTACTTCAATCATATTAACTCATACTCCTCTCAATACAATTATATCATTCATTCTCAATAATTTCTATACACTTATCGAAACTATCATTGTCCAACAGGCAGTCTCTTAGATACATAAATATACTTTGATTGTCCTCATCAAATCTATTTTTTAACAAATAACTACCATTATCATTATTATATATATACACTGCCGAGTCATATTTCAAATGTAATTTTACTTCTTTTGGCTGCTTGCTATCCTTAAGCAATCCTAATAACTCATAATAACTAATCATCTAATCCTACCGTCCTGTCATATATTTCAACATAAATCATTAACCAAATAAACCCACCAGCTATAATGATATTAGCCCATAAAGGCTTGTCAAAGTTTATTGGTGTTAGTGCTGGTATTATTACATTAGAGGATTTAATACTACAAATGTAGAAAAAGAGTTTTGCTTTTTATATGGGGAAGTAGCAGAAGCCTTTGGTGCTTACAGAAAGAAAAAAGATGATCTAAATGAAGAATTAGCTGACATTGCAATTTATTTGCTTGGCTTATCTGAAATGTTAGGCTTTGATTTAGAAGATGAAATCATGAAAAAAGTTTCTAAAAACGAGAAACGTGTATATAAAAATGTTGATGGTACAAATATTAGAGTAAGTGATTGAGAAGAATATTACTTCTTCTTTTTTATAACTTTTTAATAAAAAAGAATATTACTAATATACATGGCATACCAAGTATATTTTTATGTGATACAAATATAAATGTTGAAAACGTAGTAAAATATTTATGTGATGTTTTTTCAACTAACAATTATAAGAAAATTAAATATGAAGTGATTTTAAATAAAATGTGCTATAATAGATTACGTAAACGGATGCACACAATGTTTCCATTTTGTTTCCAAATTACAAGAAATAAATAGTAATCATAGTACTATAAATACCACAAATATTTTTATTACCTGTGCCACAAAGCCTAGAAATACCAGTAATTACGTAAATAACATAAATACTATAAATACTTGGATTTCTTGAACATGCGGAACTCATAAAAAATATAAACATTAATATGGAAAAAATAGACTAAAAATAAGCCTATTTTAAACTATCATAATTTTTAAAACCTAAAATAATTTTATCACCAATGATAAGCGGTCTCTTTATAAGCATACCATCACTAGAAAGTAACTTAACTTTTTCATCAAAACTCATGCTATCGAGTTTATCCTTTAAACCAAGTTCCCTATACTTCATACCAGAAGTATTAAAAAACTTCTTAATATCTAAACCACTTTCTTTTATCCATTTATTAAGTTCTTCTTCAGTTGGAGTCTCTAGAACTATATCTCTTAAAATATATTCTATTCCGTTTTCATCAAGCCATTTCCTAGCCTTCTGACATGTTGAACATTTGGAATACCATATAAATGTCATATATTCTCCTTTAATTCCTTATACTTATTTATAAATTTTTCGTATAACTCATCACATTTATCTTTATCCATCTCAGGAGTTCCTTCTAAAGGATTTAAATAATTAAGTTCATCATATTTAGAAAAACCTAAATGGTGAAATGGTAAAAATTCTATTTTTTTAACATTTTTAATCTTTAAAATATATTTAGCTAAACTATTAATATATTCTTCAGTGTCCATCATTCCAGGTACAACAACCTGACGAATCCATACATCCTTACCACTTTTATTTAAATCACGAATAAATCTTTCACTTTCAAGCATGTTATAACCAGTTAACTTCTCATAGCCGTTACCATCAGTATATTTAACATCTAATATAACTAAATCCACTAAATCAAGAATTTCCTTATAATCACCTAGACCAGCGCCAGCTGTATCTAAAGCAATATTAATTCCTTCTTCTTTAAGTAATTTACAGCATTCTACTAAAAAATCTATTTGTAAAAGTGGTTCACCACCAGAGAAAGTTACTCCACCTTTTTTACCAAAATAAGGTTTATTACGAATAATTCGCTGAACTAACTCCTCTGGAGTGTAATTATCCTTACCTCTAGTCCACATTTCTGGATTATGACAATACAAACATCTGAGCTTACATCCAGTCAAAAACACAACCGTTCTAATACCTGGACCATCAACTAAGCCCATTGTCTCAATCGAATCAACTGAACCACTACATTTTTTCATGGAATGTTCTCGCTATAACTTCTTCTTGTTGTTTTCTAGTAAGTCTATTAAATCTAACAGCATAACCAGATACTCTAATTGTAAGAAGTGGATATTTATCAGGATCATTCATCGCCTCAATTAACATCTCTCTATTCAAAACATTAACATTCAAATGATGAGCCCCTTGAACAAAATAACCGTCAAGTAAAGAAACTAAATTCTCTACTCTCTCTTCTTCAGAGTGTCCTAAAGAAGATGGAACAATACTAAATGTATTAGAAATACCATCACGGCAGCAATTCGCATAATCAAGTTTAGCCACTGAATTAAGTGATGCGATAGCTCCACTACTATCTCTTCCATGCATTGGGTTAGCTCCTGGTGCGAAAGGCTCACCTGCTTTTCTGCCATCAGGTGTAGTACCTGTCTTCTCACCATAAACTACATTAGAAGTAATAGTTAATACTGATAAAGTAGGATGTGCATTTCTATAACATTTATGTTTAGAAAGTTCCTTAAACATCTTATCTAATATTTCTTTCGCAATATTATCTACTCTATCATCATCATTACCGTATTTAGGATAGTCACCATCTATCTCAAAATCTACCGCAATTCCATTTTCATTTCTAATTGGTTTTACTTTCGCATACTTAATAGCTGAAAGTGAATCAGTTGCGACAGAAAGACCAGCCACACCATATGCCATTAGTCTATTAACATCAGTATCGTGTAAAGCCATTTGTCCAGCTTCATAAGCATATTTATCATGCATGTAATGAATAATATTCATCGCATTAGAATAAATATCAGCAACTTTCTCGATCATCTTAAAGTAAGCATCTTTTACCTTATCGTAATCTAACACCTCATCAGTCATTTTTTCAAAACCTTCGACAGCAAGTTCTCCAGTTCTCTCATCAACACCACCATTAATCGCATATAAAAGTGATTTAGCTAAATTACATCTAGCTCCAAAGAACTGCATATCTTTACCTTCGCGCATAGCTGATACGCAGCACGCAATCGCATAATCATCACCATAAATAGGTCTCATAACATCATCATTTTCATATTGAATAGCGTCTGTTTTAATACTCATTTTAGCGCAGTACCTCTTAAATGTCTCAGGTAATTTAGTTGACCAAAGCACTGTCATATTAGGTTCTGGTGAAGTATCCAAATTAGTCAAAGTATTTAAAATTCTAAAGCTTGTTTTCGTAACCATACTTTCGCCCTCATTGGTAATACCGCCAATAGAGCAAGTTACCCAAGTTGGATCTCCAGAGAATAACTCATCATAATCAGGAGTTCTTAAATGTCTAACAAGTCTAAGTTTAATAACAAATTGATCGATTAACTCTTGAACCTCTTCTTCTGTAATTAATCCTGATTTTAAATCTCTTTCGAAATAAATATCGAAAAACGCATCAACACGGCCTAAACTCATAGCTGCACCATTGTTTTCCTTAACTGAAGCTAAATATCCAAAATAAGTCCATTGTACAGCTTCTTTAGAATTAGTTGCTGGTTTAGATATATCAAATCCATATCTTAAAGCCATTTTCTTAATTTCATCCAAAGCTTTATATTGCATTGAAACTTCTTCTCTAAGTCTAATTAATTCATCAGTCATTGGACCAAGTAACTTATTATCCCATTCATTTTTCTTTTGTTCCATCAAATAATCAATACCATATAAAGCTACTCTTCTATAGTCACCAATTATTCTTCCTCTACCATAAGCATCAGGCAAACCAGTAAGCAAACCATTATGTCTAGCTTTTCTAATTTCTCCTGTATAAGCATCAAATACACCTTGATTATGAGTCTTTCTATATTCATTAAAATACTTATCAACAGCCTCATTTAATTTATAGCCATAAGCATCCAATTCTTGATAAACCATTCTAATACCACCATAAGGGTTAACCATTCTCTTAAGTGGTGCATCTGTTTGAAGACCAACAATTACATCATCATCTTCATTTATATATCCTGGTTCAAAAGCATTAATACCACTCATATGATCTACATCGATATCTAAAACATGCTTTTTCAATTCCTCTTTTAACAGTTCAGAACATTTTCCCCAAACACTATCTGTCTTTTTAGTAGTGCCTTTTAAAAATGTCTCATCACCATCATATTTTGTATAATTAGATTTAATGAAATCACTAACATTAATTTCGTGCATCCATTTTCCTTCTTTAAAATCTTTCCATGCTTCCATAACATCATCCTACTTTCCAAACAAGATTATAATATTTAAGAAAACCAGAGTCAATAAGAAACATACGTTTCACAAAAAAAATTACAAGTTTGTGTAAACTCATAATTCTTTAAATCAAAACCACAAATTTGTCTAAAATATTTATATTATTTTATTTACCTTATTTAATAATAACATACATACCTCACTATCACCAATTAAAGTAATAGAAAATGTTTTATAACCTATTCTATTTATACTTGCCCCGCAGTGATAAACAATATTACCATCAATTATAAAATATCTATCATGAAAGGAATTATCATAAATAACCTTTAAATTATGATATTGTTTATTATATTTCAAAACATCTTGCTTTGTAAGTAAATTATTTGGTTTAGTTATAATAGTTACATTAACTTTTAATCTTTTAATTATATCTAAAATCGTATTATCTGCATAACCATCTATTATAATTATCTCTTTTTTAGCCTCTTTAAATATTTCTTGTATTTTTGAATATGCATCATAAATTTGTCCATCAAAATATATTTCATTAACCTTTTTCTTTTCTTCTAATTTATTAAATGTACTTTGTAATAGTTTAATTTGAGAATCATGCTCAAGCACCATATTATTTATATATTTTTGTTCTATCAAATTAGATGATATATATTTTCTCATAGCCACAAAAGCTCGCATAATAGTAATACTCATTTCAGTCGCAACTTTTGTTTTAATAATAGTAGCAAGCATAGCCACACCTTGTTCAGTAAAAACATAAGGTAATTTTCTTATTCCACCATAATCATTCCAACTTGAAGTCCCAAATTGAGACTTCAAGTTAAAAAACTCATTTTTAGTTAATTGAAAATAAAAATCATCAGGAAATTTATCAACATTTCTTTTTACAGCCTGATTAATAGTTTTTGTTCCATTAACGCACCCATAAAATTTAGCTAAATCGCTATCTAACATCACCTGTACCCCACGAACTTCATAAATTAAATTTTCTATATTAATATAATCCTTATTAATTACCTCATTCATAACTAAACCTCCTTTAGTATATCTTTATCATAAAGTAAACTAACAACGTTTTCATCTATCATTTTAACTTTAATTACCCACAAAATTATAAATATCCTTTCTAACATAAAATACATTATATTTTAATTATTGAAAACTATAACACCTCATTAATTATTATCACTCTTAAAAATTAAAGAAAAAGTATAAACATGTAACTTATTTTTAGCTTTATTATATTATTTTATTCACTCTACTTGATAATAATTTACACATATATTCATCACCAATTAAAGTAATAGAAAATGTTTTATAACCTATTCTATTTATACTTGCCCCGCAGTGATAAACAATATTACCATCAATTATAAAATATCTATCATGAAAGGAATTATCATAAATAACCTTTAAATTATGATATTGTTTATTATATTTCAAAACATCTTGCTTTGTAAGTAAATTATTTGGTTTAGTTATAATAGTTACATTAACTTTTAATCTTTTAATTATATCTAAAATCGTATTATCTGCATAACCATCTATTATAATTATCTCTTTTTTAGCCTCTTTAAATATTTCTTGTATTTTTGAATATGCATCATAAATTTGTCCATCAAAATATATTTCATTAACCTTTTTCTTTTCTTCTAATTTATTAAATGTACTTTGTAATAGTTTAATTTGAGAATCATGCTCAAACACCATATTATTTATATATTTTTGCTCAAGTAAATTAGAAGAGATATATTTTCTCATAGCTACGAATGCATCCATAATAGCAATGCTTACTTTTGTAGCTACATCAGTTTTTAATATAGTAGCAAGCATAGCCACACCTTGTTCTGTAAATACTGTATGCCCTTTTCTAGAACCACCCTTTGAAGTCGCAAATTGCGACTTCAAAAAATTATACTCACTTTCTGTAATTCTAAAGCAAAATCTTTCTGGAAATTTTGCTTTATTTCTATTAACCGCTTCATTTATTCTTTTTGTTTCAGTATGATAAAGCATAGCTAAATCACTATCTAACACCACCTGTTTACCTCTTACTTCATAAATTAAATTTTCTATATTTACTTCATCTTTAACCATAGTATTATTCATATCATCACCTATATATAACATACAATATTTTTAACTAATTTCCTTTTTTTCAAACACAAAAAACAACCAGAAAAAATCTGATTATTTAAATTTACAATTTCAAATTAAAACCTCAAAAAAGATATGACTTTAAAATAGTCGAGCTCTTACTTTAAAAAAGTCGAAAAATATTTTTTAAAAAGTCGAGTTTTAAGTATTAAATAACTATAACTTATTATTTAATGTATATTTCCATTAAACATTTTTTTCGTAAACGTAACTTTTGTCCAATGAAAAAATTATTTAATTTAAAAAAGTGACTATAAAAGCCACTTATAAATATTTCTTAATTCTATCAAATTCTCTAGAATCATCTAAATCGGTTTTAGCTAAACTTTCAAATAACTTCTTCTGATCACGAGAGAGCTTCTTAGGAGTAATAACATTTAAAACAATATACATATCACCTTTTCGGCCATTATTCACATCAGCTATACCTTTACCTTTAATACGAAGCTTATCTCCACTTAAAGATCCAGCAGGTACACTAACCTTAACAGTACCATATAAAGTCGGAACCTCAATCTTCGCTCCAAGTACCGCATCAGTAATAGTAATAGGCATATCTAAATAAATATCATTGTCATCTCTTTCAAATATAGGATGTTTTCTAACATAAAACTCTAAATAAATATCTCCATTAGGTCCACCATTAACTCCAGCTTCACCTTTACCAGAAATTCTAAGTTGATTTCCAGTATCTACACCAGCTGGAATAGTAACCTCAATATCTTTATTCTTCTTAACTTTACCTGTTCCACGGCAAGTCTTACAAGTATCTTCAAATATAGTTCCTCTTCCACCACATTTATCACATGTCGTTCTTGTCATAAATGAACCAAATAAAGTTTGTTGCTGACCAGTAATTGTACCAGAGCCATGACACTTATCACAAGTTTTAGAACCATGTCCGCCCTCTCCGTTACAGTCATCACACTTCTCATTTAAAGTTAAATTAATTGTTTTCTTACATCCGAAAGCCGCCTCTTCAAAATCCAAATCAATTTGAATAACTCTGTCTGGTCCTTTTTGTTTTCTAGTAGAACCTCTTCTACCACCAAATGAACCAAAACCAGAAGAAAAACCGCCACCAAACATACCATCAAAAATATCGCCTAAATCTATATCTCCAAAATCAAATCCAGAAAATCCTCCATATCCTGCACCAGATCCACCAGCACCTCCACTAAACGCAGCATGACCAAATTGATCATACTGTCTACGTTTAGTCTCATCAGATAAAACCGCATATGCTTCCTGTGCCTCTTTAAACTTCTCTGCCGCATCAGGTTCCTTAGAAACATCTGGATGGTATTTCTTAGCTAACTTTCTAAAAGCACTTTTAATTTCAGCCTCACTCGCATCTTTGGAAACGCCGAGTACCTCATAATAATCTCTTTTATTCATACTTATCACCTACTTCGGTAAATATTTTTAAACTCCTCTATTAAACCTTTAAATGTATCCATTGCTGATTGTATAACTTTAGGGTTATTCATGTCAACACCAGCCACCTTAAGTTCATCTATCGAATCCATACTACCGCCAAGTGTTAAGAACTTCAAATAATTATTCAAAGCCTCCTTATCACCATTCATAATATTTTCCGCAATATAACTTGCCGCAGCTAACCCTGTCGCATATTGATACACATAAAAGTTGTAATAGAAATGTGGAATTTTTTCCCATTCATATCTAATCTCTTTATCGCTAGTCATATTATGACCAGAATATTTTTCATATAATTTATAATATTCATTAGATAAAAACTCACTAGTCAAAACAGTTCCTTCTTGTTCCTTTTTATGAATTAAATATTCAAACTCCGCAAACATTGTTTGACGAACAATTGAACCCTTAAATAGTTCCATTAAACTGTCTATTATAGATAACTTCTCATTCTTATCATCCGTATGATTAATCAAATACCTAGCTAATATTAACTCATTCACCTGTGAAGCCACTTCTGCTACAAATATCTTATACTGATGATATACATAAGGATTATTCTTATTAGAATAATATGAATGCATCGAATGACCAAGTTCATGAGCTAAAGTTGAAACATCGTCAAACTTGCCATTAAAATTCAAAAGCAAATAAGGATTAGTAGTATAACTACCCCAAGAATAAGCGCCACCTTTTTTACCATGGCTAGGCATCACATCTATCCACTTTTCATCAAATGCTTCCTTCAAATCAGTAATATAACTATCACCTAAAATAGATAACGCATTCATAACAATATCCTTAGCCTCTTCAAAAGTATAATTCTTATTAGATTCTGGAACTAAACTACTATAAATATCATAAATATGGATCTCATCAAGTCCCATAACCTCTTTCTTTAAGGCATAATAATCATCCATAATATAAAGGTTTTTGTGTAAAACATCAATCAAATTATCATAAACCTTATTATCAATATTACTATCAAATAAAGCCTCATCTCTGGCATCTTTAAACCCACGCCTTAAAGCCAACACATTATCCGTATTTACCTTACCACTATAACTAGAAGCAAAAGTATTTTGTAAATTCTCATACTCTTTATAAAGGGTATAAAATGCACTTTTTCTAACTTCCCTATTATTATCCATAATATACTTTGAAAAATTAATATTAGAAAGCTCTACATCATTATTATCACTATCTTTAATAATTCCAAACTTCATATCAGAATTTCTTAAATAACTAGCTGTATCTTCACTATTATTTAAACTCTTACCTAAACTAGAAAGTAACTCTTCTTCCTTATCAGATAAAATATGATCTTTCATTCGAAGTACATTTCTAAACTCATATTCATACATCTTAAGTTCAGATTTTTCATTCATAAATCTATCAAAATCTTCTTTAGAAAGCTTAAGTAACTCTGGTAAAACATAAGAACTCTTAGCTCCAATATCCGTAAGTACCTTCTCAATCTTACCCTTAAGCTCTTGGTATTTACTATTACTAGTATCCTCATCGAACTTCAAAGCCGCATACATATAAACTGCATCAGCTTTTTTAGAAAACTCTTCATCAAACATCAAATATTCATAAATAGTATCCGCATTATTAAGCTTACCTTTAAACTCTAAATACTTATCACCATTCGCTTTAACATATTCATAGTCCTTAAGCCATTCATCTTCTGATATATAAATTTTACTTAAATCCCACTTATACTTCTCATCTATTTCATCCCTAGTTTTATCTTTTATAATCATAAATTTTCCTTTCATAAAGAGAAAGTTCTAGTCTCCTAGAACTTCTATTTTTCTTCGTATTCAGCGTCTTTTACATCTTTATCTTTTTTATCTGAAGAACTATCATCAGCATTTTGGGCTTCTTGTGCTTTCTTAGCAGCTTCTTCGTAAACTTTAGCACCTAATTCCATAGCTTTTTCTTGTAATTTATCTTTCTTAGCTTTAATATCATCTAAATCATCTTTTTTAAGTGCTTCCTCTAAGTCCTTAATTAAATCTTCAGCTTGTTTTTTATCTTTTTCATCTACTTTATCTCCTAAATCTTTAATAGATTTTTGAGTAGCAAATATCATTTGTTCAGCTTCATTTTTAACATCGGCTTCTTCTTTACGTTTTTCATCAGCGGCTTTATTAGCTTCAGCTTCCTTAACCATCTTATCGATTTCATCATCAGATAAATTAGTTGAAGATGTAATTGTAATAGATTGTTCCTTATTAGTACCTAAATCCTTAGCCTTAACATTAACAATACCATTCGCATCAATATCAAATGTAACTTCGATTTGTGGAACTCCTCTAGGTGCTGGTGGTATATTAGTTAATTGGAAATTACCAAGTGTTTTATTATCAGCCGCCATTGGTCTTTCACCTTGTAAAATGTGAATATCTACAGCAGGTTGATTATCAGCAGCTGTTGAGAAAACTTGTGATTTACTTGTTGGAATAGTAGTATTTCTTGGAATTAATACTGTACATACTCCTCCGAGTGTCTCAATACCAAGTGAAAGTGGTGTAACATCAAGAAGTACGATATCATTAACATCACCAGTTAATACTCCACCTTGAATAGCTGCACCCATAGCAACAACCTCATCTGGGTTAACACCTTTAGAAGCTTCTTGTCCAAGTTCTTCTTTAATAATTTCAGCAATTCTAGGCATTCTAGTAGAACCACCTACTAATAATACTTTATCTATATCTTTCTTAGTTAACTTCGCATCTTTTAAAGCCTTTCTAACAGGTTCTAATGTAGATTCAGTTAAATCACGAGTTAAATCCTCAAATTTAGCTCTACTTAAACTAATCTCTAAGTGAACTGGTCCATCTTCACCTTGTGAAATAAATGGTAAAGATATATTAGTAGTAGTCATACCACTTAAATCTTTCTTAGCTTTTTCAGCCGCATCTTTTAATCTTTGCATAGCCATCTTATCTTTAGATAAATCAATACTATTAGATTTCTTAAATTCTTTAACTAAGTAATCGATAATTCTTTGGTCATAATCGTCACCACCTAAATGATTATTACCACTAGTAGACTTAACCTCAAATACTCCATCACCAATTTCTAGAATAGAAACATCGAATGTTCCTCCACCTAAATCGTAAACTAAAATTTGTTCAGTTTTTTCTTGTTTATCCATACCATAAGCTAAAGCTGCAGCAGTTGGTTCATTGATAATCCTTTCAACCTCTAAACCAGCAATCTTACCAGCATTTTTAGTAGCTTGTCTTTGAGCATCGTTAAAATATGCTGGAACAGTAATAACTGCTTTCTTAACATCCTCACCTAAATAAGCCTCAGCAGTTTTTTTCAAATCTCCTAAAATCATCGCACTAATCTCTTCAGGAGTATATTCCTTACCATTAGCTTTAACTTTCTCTTTAGTTCCCATTAATCTCTTAATAGAAGAAATTGTATCTGGATTAGTTACCATTTGGTTTTTAGCCGCTTGCCCAACGATAATCTCTCCATTTTTAAATGCTACAACAGATGGTGTAGTACGTGAACCTTCAGGGTTCGCAATAACCTTAGCTTCGCCACCTTCGTAAACGGCAACACAACTGTTTGTTGTACCTAAGTCAATACCTATTGTTTTACTCATATATAATCATTCCTTTCTTATTCACTAACTTTGACCATAGCAGGTCTAATAACTTTATCTTTAAGCATATAACCCTTCTGCATAACCTCAACTACCATACCAGGTTCCATGCCCTCCACCTTCTCAGTAAGCACTGCTTGGTGAAATTTAGGATCAAATGCTTTTCCTTTGTCATCGATAACCTTAACATCATACTTTTCCATAACCTCTACCAAATGACAATATATCATCTTAAATCCCGCCAAAAATTTTGAAAGCTCATCATCTAAATTTTCATCATCTAAATTAATTGCTCTTTCAAAATTATCAATAGAAGGTAAAATATCTTTAACTAAATCTTCATTAGCAAACTCTAACATCTTACTAACTTCTTCATCTTTTCTTTTTCTATAATTAATATTGTCAGCTTTTGCTTTTAATACCTCTTCTTCTAATTCTTTTATTCTCTTTAAACTTTCTTCTAACTTATCATCATGACATTTACACTCTTTATGCTTATCATGCTTATCGCATTTGCACTTCTTATCTTTGTGCTTGTCACAGTGTTTATCATGATGTTCATGTTTATCTTCATGTTTATCATAATGCTTTTCATAATCATGATGTTCATGCTTTTCATATTTTTCTTCTTTATCCACCTATATCACCTACCTATATTCTCCTTAATGTAATTAAGTAATGCCTCAGCCCGTCCATATTCCATTCTTTTTGGACCAATCAAAGCAATCGTTCCTTCTTCACCATCTTTGTAAAAACTCGTTTTAATAATTGATACATCATCATCAATCGAATTTTCACTTCCAATATAAACCTTAATCTCATCATCATCAGTCTTAATACTCTTGATAAGATCTTTATCCTCAAACTTATTTAGTAAAGTTCGAATCTTACTAACATCATCAAATTCAGGTTCCATTAATAAATTATTCGTTCCACTCATTCTAATATGCGGCTTAGCCGAAAAATCACTAAATGCATTATAAAATGCATTGTATAAAGCCTCATGCTCTTTAACATAACGGTTAATTATCGGTTTAACCTCAAACTCTAAAACCTGACTTACTTCATCAATTGGAACACCTACAATTAATTTACTAATAATATCAATAGTCTGTTTAACTTCCGCTTTACTAACATCACCATCAATAACTACATTACGGTTTTCTACATGTCCTTTATCGGTAATTACAATAGCAATCATTTTATTATCATCTATCGGCACTACCTCAACCTTCGCAATTTTATTGTCACTAGAAGAATGACCTAAAACTATAGCTGTGTAATGCGTAAGTTCTGAAACAATTTCCATACTTTTTGTAATCGCATCAGAAAGAACTAATGCATTATTGGAAAATATCTGTTTCAATTTTAACATATCCTCACCATTAAGTTCTTTAGGTACCATAATATTATCAACATAATATCTGTACCCTTTATCACTTGGAACTCTACCAGATGAAATATGTGTCTTTTGAATTAAAGAAAGTCCTTCAAGAGCTGCCATCTCATTTCTAACCGTTGCACTCGAACACTTCATCTTCTTACATAAAGCCTTCGAACTAACCGGTGTCGCTGTCTTAATATAATTTTCAACAATCAATTTTAATAATTCTTCTTGCCTTTCAGATAGCATTTAATCACCTCTTTTAGCACTCTTTTTATCTGATTGCTACTTCATTATAACATTGTATGCTAGCACTGTCAATATATGACTGCTAAAAAACTACAAATTTTTTCAAAAAAACAAAAATCATTACAAAAAAATGTTGAAACCTTTATTCCAACATCTTTATTTTTAAACCCAACTTATCATGTTTTGCTAAAAAACATTTTACCATTTTATTTTTCTTTTCTATTTGTTAAAACTCCATTTAAAACCGTGTCAATAGGATAATTACTACAAATATATTTCCGATAAATATTCATAAATTCATCATATACATCAACATCTATAAAATTTTTTATTACGTTAAAGAAAGTTTCTAAAGTATATTTCTTATCACCTGAGATATCATTTAATAAATTATAATAATCTTCGAATGTAATAAATGCTTCAAATTTAATCTCATCTATTTTTTTCTTATCTAAAACATGTATTTTATTTTCATCATAATCAAAATAGCCATGAAATTGTCCATTTCTAATAGAAGATACTACTCGTTTATTTAAAGATTCTAAAACATTAGACTTTAATAAAATATTATCTAATAAATTTTTAAACTTTAATAAAATCAATTCATCTCTCTTTTTATCATCAGGAATTTTCTCGAAATTATTAACAACAATTTGATTGAAATTGTAAATTTTTTTATTCAAGTTTTCAAATTCATCCTTATTACTATCAAAAAATTCAAAAGAGATTTTACTTGTATCAACAAATCTATAATCAACATTGATACTTTCATTAGAAAAAACTAACATACTATAATTATATAAAACCAAAAAGTTATTAAAAGAACTATTAGAATCTTTACCTAAAAGATTAGCAACCTTTTCTGCAACTTTATAACATTCATCATTAACTTTAATCAACTTTAGAATCTCATTTATCTCATTTTGTAATAGTACCCAAAAAAAATCAAAAGATCCAACTTTTTTTAAATCACCATAAATATCTAAAAGTAATTTCAAAGCATTCAAAATATCTCCATTTTTAATAAATTCATAATATTTATTAAATTTTAATATTATTTCATTATTCATGTTTTCTTTTAATTTATCGTTTTGAAAAATAATATTTTCAATATATTTATCAAAAGCATATTTATCAGTTTTTAAAATATTATCGTAATAATAGTTTTTATCAATTTCTTTTATATAATATTTCATATTAATATTAAATATAGAATCATCTAAAATATATAAAGGAATATCTACCTTTAAAAATGAAGGATATTTACCATCAGAACTAGAATTTATCACAATTATTTGTTTTTCAACATCAATTTCATAATCTCCATGTGCTAATGCGTTTCTAAGTAAATTGACTATCTTTAATGATTGAGATATTTCTTCGTTTTTAGTATTGATATTAACAATAATTCCATTTAATAAAAATTTCCCACGTTTTTTTATATATTCAGCTACATCCATTATAAAAAACAAATATTCATAATTATTAATATCAAAAGTAATAGAAGGTATTTCATTAGATGAATCTTTAAAAACATTTCTTTCATATTTAAACAAAAACTTTGCAATATTCAAAATACTTAAATATTCATTAGAATAAAAAACCTGTTCGCTATTATGCATTTTTTTTAAAATTTCTTGCATAAAAACCATTAATTTTTCTATAGTAAATATGTTTTTCATATCATCACCAACAATCATATTTTAATATTTAGATAAATTATTTAAAAACTCTTCTTCATCCCAAATAGTAATCCCTAAATCTTTAGCTTTAGTAAGTTTACTACCTGCTTCTGCTCCTGCAATTACCACACTAGTTTTCTTACTAACACTACTGCTTACAGATCCTCCTAGCTCTTCTATTCTAATTTTAGCTTCATCACGAGTAAATCTTTCTAAAGAACCAGTTAATACAAAAGTTTTACCAGTAAATATAGTTTCCTCATTACTAACCTCTTTAAGATAACTCATATTAACTCCATCTTCTTTAAGCTTATTAATTAAATTAATATTATTTTCATCTTTAAAAAAATCATAAACACTTTTAGCAATCGTATTTCCAATATCTTTAATACTAGCTAAATCATCAAAACTAGCCTTCATCAAATTATCCATATTCTTAAACTCTCTAGCTAAAATATCAGCTGTTTTAGTACCTACATGACGAATAGAAAGTCCAAATAACAATCTTTCTAAAGAATTATTTTTACTTTTTTCTATTTCATCTAATAACTTCTCAATACTTTTTTCTCCAAAGCCTTCAAGCTCTTTTAGCTCTTCTTTATGTTCATATAAATGATAAAAATCATCATCATCTTTCAAATAGCCTAAATTATAAAAATCTTCGATTATTCTATCCCCAAAACCAATAATATTCATCGCATGACGAGACGTAAAATGGAATAATTTCTCTTGTTTTCTAGCCGGGCAATGTTCATTCAAACAGTAATATGCAGCCTCATCTTCTTTTCTAGTTAACTCTTCTCCACATATTGGACACTTTTCCACCATATTAAATTTTTTCTCAGTGCCATCTCTTCGCTCTACTATCGGTTTAACAACCTCAGGAATAACATCTCCAGCTTTTTTAATTGAAACAATATCACCAATACGTATATCTTTACTTAAAATATAATCCTCATTATGAAGTGTAGCTTTAGAAATCAAAGATCCCATAACACGCACCGGTTCCAAAATCGCACTAGGTGTTACTTGACCAGTTCTACCAACAGTACAAATAATATCTTTAACTCTTGTTAAAACTTCTTCAGCCGGAAACTTATAAGCAATTGCCCATTTAGGACTTCTAGCCGTATATCCTAATCTCTTTTGATCATTCAAATCATCAACCTTAATAACTATACCATCTATCTCATAAGGTAAATTAGGTCTTTCCTTAGTATAATAATCGACATATTCCATAAGCTCCGTTATATTATTTATTTTCCTATTATTAGGATTAACCACAAATCCAAGCTCCTTCATAAAATTAAGTGCATCATGATGTGTATAAATATTATAATCTTCTGGATCAGGTAAATGATAAATAAAACAAGATAAATTACGGCTTGCAGCCACCTTAGAATCTAACTGTCTAACACTTCCAGCCGCCGCATTACGAGGATTCGCAAAATTAGCTCCACCTTCATTTAATTTATTAAATGAAGCCTTACTCATATAAATCTCTCCACGAACTTCTATATCAATTGGTTTATTTATTTTAAGTGGAATATCTTTTATAGTCTTCGCATTATGTGTAATGTCTTCACCAGTAACTCCATCTCCACGGGTAGCCGCCCGAACTAACTCACCATTTTTATATAAAAGTGATACAGATAAACCATCCATTTTAAGTTCAGCAACATACTTAGGATTTGGAACCACCTTTTTAACTCTCTCATCAAATAAAATAATTTCTTCCTCATTAAAAATATCCCCAAGCGATAACATCGGAATTTCATGAGTAACTTTTTTAAATGAAGAAATAACTTCACTACCAACTCTTTGAGTTGGTGAATCTATTTTCTTAAATTCTGGATGAGCCTCTTCAAGTCTTTGAAGTTCTTCCATATATCTATCGTATTCTTGGTCAGTAATCGTTGGATTATCATTCACATAATAATCATGATTAGCTTTATTAATAATTTCTGTAAGTTCTTTAATTCTTTCTTCTATCATAATCTCACCTACAATTATTATAAAGAAATATAAAACAAACTTCAATTGTTAAAATAAAATTTTAAAAAAACAATTGAAAACGTACGTTTTATACGAAAAAAACATTCAAAAACGTACATTTTGTACAAAAAAATGTGATATAATTATATTGAGGTGACTGAAATGTATAGAAAAATAGAAAAAGAATTATTAAATTGGAAACAAAATTCAAAAATGCCATTAATGTTAATTGGGGCAAGACAAACAGGGAAAACTTATATTTTAGAAAAATTTGCCAAAGAAAATTTTAAAAACTACGTTTATATTAATTTAGAAAAAGAAAAAGAAATTTCCAGTATTTTCGATGCTACCATTGACCCCAAAAAAATTATTCAAAAAATCGAAATATTTAAAAAAATAGATTTTGACATCGAAAACACTTTACTATTTTTAGATGAAATTCAAATAAATGAAAACGCTATTACTTCTTTAAAATATTTCTGTGAAAGTGACGAAAACTATAAAATTGTCTGTGCTGGCTCACTACTTGGAGTCAAAATAAATAGATTCCACTCATCATTTCCTGTTGGAAAAGTTATAATTAAATATTTATATCCGATGAATTTTGAAGAATTTTTAATTGCTAATAATGAAGAAAAACTAATTGAAGAAATTAAAAATCATTACAAAACTAATGAACCCGTGATGAGTGCTGTTCATAATCATGCTTTAGATTTATATAAAAGATATTTAATCTTAGGCGGTATGCCAGCCATAATTAATGACTATTTAAATAATGACAGTAATATTGCTAAAGTAAATTTTGAATTAAGTGAACAAATTATTACCTCATATCTAGCAGACATGAATAAATATACTGAAAATACAGAAGGAATAAAAAATGGTAAAATATATAATGCTATTCCTAAAGAACTTGCTAGAGAAAATAACACTTTCAAATATAGTATTGTAGATAAAGATGCAAGAAAAATAAGATATGAAAGTAGTTTAGATTGGCTTTTAGCCAGTAACATGATTTTAAAATGCAATAAAACAGAAAAACCAGAATCGCCTTTAAAAGCATATATAAATAGTGACAAATTTAAAATATACTTAAGTGATTGCGGACTACTTAGAACATTATCAAATATCGATTATGATGAAATCCTTTTAGACAAAAATGAAATGTACAAAGGTGTTTTAACTGAAAACTATATTGCTTGTGAATTTATGCAAACATTTAAAGAATTATATTATTACACATTTGGCAAATATGAAATTGATTTCTTAATTAAATTAAATGGAAATATAATACCAGTAGAAGTTAAAGCTGGAAAAAGAAATACTAGTAAAAGTTTAAATGAATATATCACAAAATATAAACCAGAATATAGTATCAGAATATCTTCTAAAAACTTTGGCTTTGAAAATAACATTAAATCCGTACCACTATATGCTGTATTTTGTATTAATAATAAAAACTAAATTAAAATTTTTACTTCATCATTACTTTATTATTAATTTCCATAAATTCTTTAATTATTTCTTCTATCATAATCTCATTTATAAAAATTTCACTAAATAATGTTTCATATAAACAATTTTAAGATTTGCAATCATAAATATTGTAACTTATTTATATATATGATACCCTTATAATAAGGGAGGAAATATATATGAAGTGTGCAAAATGCGATACGCAAATTAGGGAAGGAGAAACTATTTGTAGTAACTGTGGCTATCCAGTAACAGCAAATCAAAATAACAGTTCAAATAATATGTCAAATAAAAAGAAAACGGCGTGGAAACTAATCTTTGGACTCATATTATTTGTAATTATAATTGTAATCACTTATATCATTATCTCAAAAAATAATGAAATAAATGAAGCAAACAATTCAAATAATGCAAAAGAAACAAGTGAAAAAAATAACTCAAATACTAATAAACAACAATTATATACAATAAAATATAATGGTATAGACTGTCCTACACCAAGTTTAATATTATACAATGATAATACTTATGAATATTATTATACATTTACTACTAATGAAAAACAGCCTACACCAAAAACAGGGACATTTAACTACGATATAAATGAAATAATTAACAATATAAATAACAATGAAGAAAATTACGACCCATATACAATAACAGATAATAATGGTAATAAATATACAACATCTGGAACAAATGAAAAACTAATAGAATTTTTAAATTCAATTGATGTAAATTTAGTTACCTGTTTAGAGCAAGAATAAAAGCAATATTATGAGTAAATATTGCTTTTTTCGTAATAATTTTAAAATAACTGTTTAGGATATACCCCATCTTTAATATATTCATCAATAGCAGCCACAAGCTCATCTTTATCTTCTTTATAAGTAACTCCATGCCATTTAGAATTAGTTCCCTTTACTTCAAAAAAAATATTACCTTTATTAATTTCACTATTAATAACATCAGGGACTAAATACTCGCTATCTAATTTATCGATATTATCATCCAAAAAAGTAGAAAAATTATCCACAATAATATCTTTTATCTTAGAAGTAATCCCAAATAAATTAACCGTTACTAAAGTATCTAAAGAAGTTTTAAATGATTCACTACCATCCAATGGTTTAGCTATTACATAATCAAAATATCCTTCTATTTTGCTTTCCTTAATACCATCCAAATTACCATTTTTTACAATAGCAATGCCTCTTTTAACACTTCCATTTTTAGATAAAGTATTACCCACTTCATAGCACAAAGCCAAACCTCTATCCTCATCAGTATTATTTTTCACATAATCAAAAAGCACCTTATAAGCCTTTGGCCCATAAAAATCATCGGCATTAATTACCGCAAAATTACCGGCAATCTTGTCTCTCACGCTATAAATAGCTGCCCCAGTTCCCCAAGGTTTAACCCTATCCTTAGGGCACTCATAACCTAACGGTAAATCATCTAACTCTTGAAAAACATATTTAACATTTACATGACCTTCTAATCTTTTACCAATAGTTTCCCTAAAATCATCATAAAAATCCTTACGAATTATAAAAACTACCCTATTAAACCCAGCACGAATAGCATCATAAACAGAATAATCTATTATAAATTCCCCATTAGGTCCAACCGGTTCCATTTGCTTTAAAGAACCATATCTAGAACCTAATCCAGCAGCTAATACAACTAAAGTATAATCCATAAAACCTCCTAATGATCTTTATTTAAAGCATTATATGTAATTGCAAAAACAGCAATACCAATAAGTACAAACGCAAGCCACATAAATGGATTATTATGATTATCAATAACCCATGCTTTAGCTGGCTCAATAAATTCATTAATTGAATCAATAATAGATAAAATCATTAAAATCACCTAAACCTTTCTAATACTTTTATGACCTTTCATTATCTTCTTAATTCCATAAGGATGACTAAATGCTATAGACAAAACAGAACCAATAGCAACAACAACACCTTCACCATAAATATCATGAATAACATGATCTCCAACACTATACTCTGCCGTTTTATCTATCATTTCTTCCTTATTAAATTTAACTTCTTCCTTAACATCTTTATCTAAATATTCATCACTAATCTCAGAAATAAACCTACTAGGTGGATTTGAATTAGTATTGCCATAAAGCATACGTCTTCTTGCATTTACTAAAGTAAGAGTTTTTTTAGCCCTAGTAACCGCCACATAACAAAGACGTCTTTCTTCTTCAATTTCATCAGGACTATCCAAGCAGTTAGAATGTGGAAATAACCCTTCCTCTAAACCAATAATAAATACGTGGTCAAATTCTAACCCTTTAGCCGAATGAATTGTCATTAAAGTAACAACATCATTATTATTTTTATGTTCCTCCATATCAGAAACTAAACTTATTTCAAGTAAAAATTCTTCCAAAGAAATAACTCCATTATTCTCTTCAAAATTCTTAGTTATAGATTTAAACTCTTCCAAATTTTCAAGTCTAATCTCCGCATCTATTGTCTTACTATCTTCAAGTTCCCTTCTCATACCAGATTCTACTAAAATAAGTTCAACTAACTCAGTTAAAGAAATATTTTCACTTTCTTTCTTTAACTTTTCAATTAATTTTTTAAATTCAAGTTCCTTACCGCTATCAATCGCTTCATATAATGAAACACCTTTATCCACAGATTTAGTGGCTAAATTTTCTATAGTTTTAGGACCTATCTGTCTTTTAGGAACGTTAATAACTCTCATCAAACTAACATCATCATTAGAATTATATATAAGTTTTAAATAACTAATTAAATCCTTAATTTCTTTTCTATTATAGAAATAAAAACTACCTACTACTTTATAAGGAATATTCTCACGAAGTAATGCCTCTTCCATATTACGAGACTGTGCATTAGTCCTATATAAAACAGCAATATTAGACTTTTCTTCACCACTAATAATTAATTTCTTTATCTCTTCCATTACATAATTAGCTTCATCTTTTTCATCGTAAGCCCTATGATATCGAATCTTTGGACCACTATCATTCTTAGTCCATAAATTTTTTTCTTTTCTTTGTTTATTGTGTTTAATAATATCATTAGCCACATTTAAAATATTACCAGTTGATCTATAATTTTCCTCAAGAGGAATAACCTTAGCATCAGGATAATCCTTTTCAAAATTCAAAATATTTCTAAAATTAGCTCCTCTAAACCCATAAATTGATTGATCCAAATCACCAACCACACAAATATTTTTATATTTCTTACTAAGCATCTTAATCAAAATATACTGCGCCTCATTAGTATCTTGATACTCATCTACTAAAATATATTTAAATCTATCTTGATATTTTTCTAAAACTTCTGGATATTTCTTAAATAATTTTATTGGTAATAAAAGCAAATCATCAAAATCCATCGAATTATTCTTAAGCACCTTTTGCTCGTATTTTCTAAACACCTCTAAAACAATTTCTTCATACTCGGAATTTGCAAACCTACTATAATAATTTGAATCCATAAGTTCATTCTTCGCACTACTTATTTTATTTCTAATAGCTCTAGGATTATAAAACTTTGAATCTAAATTCATATCCTTCAAAATTTTTTTAATAATAGTTAAACTATCATCACTATCTAAAATAGTAAAATTTTTTTCAAATCTTAATTTCTCATAATTTTCTCTAATCAAAAGTAAACCTAAAGAGTGAAATGTTGATATCTGCATTTGATAAGCATCACTTCCAAGCATCTTAAATGCTCTTTCTTTCATCTCTTTGGCAGCTTTATTTGTAAAAGTAATAGCTAATATATTATAAGGATTAACTCCTCGTTCATTAACTAAATAGGCAAGTTTCGTAGTAAGTACCCTAGTCTTACCACTACCTGCCCCCGCTAAAACAAGTATTGGACCATCAGGCCATTCAACCGCTTCTTTTTGTTTGTCATTTAATGTGCTTAAGTCCATTTACTATTCACCACCATAACCATTATATCAAATTTTTGAACAAAATTTAAAAAAAAGAAGGAAAATAACCTATTAACGTCGTATGTTAATATATGAAGGGAGGTGATTTAGCATTAATTGATAACTACACATGTACTAGAAAGTATGAATGAAGTCATAACTAATAATTATAGTAATGACCATAAAGCAATTGATATCGTACCAAGTGATAATAGTGAACCTAACATAATATCCATAAATAATGGAACTGTTGAAACCGTTGTTAATGATATTAAAAGCACTAATCACAAAAGTAAAGGTTTAGACACTTACGGAAATTATGTAAAAATAAAACAAGATAATGGAAAAACAGCCTTATATGCCCATATGAAATATAATTCTATTAAAGTAAATAAAGGAGAATATATAAAAAAGGGCGAAGTAATAGGAACAATTGGTGAAACAGGCAATGCCTACGGAAAACATTTACACTTAGAAATTCAAAATAAAGATAATATTAAAGAAAATCCTATAGTTACTTTAAAAGAAAATTCTACTTCTTCTACAAAAAATAACAATCAAAAAAATGTTCAAAAAAATATAACAAATATACAAACTAATACCTCAAAAAATAAAAATCATACAAATCCTACTTCAAACAATAACTATCTAAGTGCAAAAGAATACCATCATGGTTCAATTGTTGATGCATTAAAATCAATTGGTATTAATAGTTCATACAATTATCGAAAAAAACTAGCTATTAAAAATGGTATTACAAATTATAAAGGTTCATACTTTCAAAATATTAAAATGCTAAACCTTTTAAAACAAGGGAAACTTAAAAAAGTCTAATTTTTAGACTTTTTTTCTATATCCTTTTTCCTATCCATTAAAATAAAATAATCACTTAATACATCTTCAAAAGAAGAACCTCTCATAGCATCAAATTCTTGTAAATCTATATTTCCATCGTTTAAATTTAAATCATAAAGTATTTGTACACTAACATTAGGACTCTCTTGAGCAATTTTAAATAAAGAATTTTTTTGTTTTTCACTTATCTCATCAGGCATAAAAAGTAAACCCTTTTGTTGATATTTACTAACCGAAATATTAAGATAAACAATATTATTAAAAACAGATAAAAAATATATTATAACTTGATAAAAATGATTTGTTGATAATAAATTAAAAATTTGAACATCTGGATATTTCTCTTGCCCATATTCTAGCAAATAATCAATATGCGTTTTAAATCTATCAATATCATTGATATCATCTATTTCTTGAATATTATGAATATTTTTATCATAAAATATTTTTCCAACAAAATCTATATTTCCATCAATATCCCCTTTTTCATTTTTACCATTAATAATCATCACTAAACTATTTTCTATTTTTTTGCACATTTTTTTCAACCTCTTTATTATATTTAATATATTCATCTATCTTAGATTTCAAATCAACTTCCTTATCAAAATCAAATGTTTCACCAACAAACATTCCATCAACCATAGCCATATCATAAACTATCCACACATTATAATTCAATATACTATTAATAAATTCATATAATGTGTCTATTTGTTTATTCGTTATTTTTTTAGGAAAATATAAAACCCCTCTTTTTTCTCCATCTACTGATATATTTGTAAATATAATATTTCCAAGTAAAGATAAATAGTATATAGGGCTATTAGGCTCATCCATATAATCAAGCTTACTAAAGCCAGAAATCTCAGGGTATTTTTTAAAAGCATAATCGAGTAAACATTCAGCATGATAATTAAAGTTAAAATTAGAACCTAAATAATTTATCTTTCCATCGTCTTCTTTACTACCATTTATAATAGCAATCATATAATTATCCATTATTTCACCTTTTTCTTAATATATGGTTTCGTTTGAAAAAACTTATCCAAAAATTCAGTATTTTCTAAATCATCATCCGCATTGATTATTTCTTGAGCAACTATTTTTCCATGTTTTCTTACTAAATGATAATCAATATAAATTGGCATTTTTTCAATTGAAGAAAATAATTCATATAATGTGTCTATTTGTTTTTCACTAACCTCTTTAGGTATAAAGAGCAACCCATACCCTAAAGAATGTAGATACACTATATCTCCTAAAGTATTTAAATAAATAATAATCTCTTCATTAGCTCTCAAATCATCTGCACCAATCTGCTTAGCTAAATCATTATAATAAGTATATAAATAATCCTTCAAGCATTCTAAATGATACCTATATTCATTATTTTCGCCAAAAAAACGAATTAACCCATCCTCATCTTCAGCCCCACAAATTATAGCTAACTTATAATCATTTATATTCACAAAATTCATCTCCTTTTGTGTTTTGAATCTTTTTTAATCAAATATTCTGACATAGCATCTTCTAAATTATAATCACCATCAAGTCCTATTGTTCTAAAATTAATAAATTTACCAATATCTTTTAAATTAAAACAAATAGCTACCTTTTGTGTTCCTAAATACAAATTTTCCATCAGTTCCAATTGAGATTTAGTAAGGTCATTCGGAAAATAAAACATACCAAAATTCATATCATTAAAATAAATAATATTTCCTCTTGAAGTAAGCTGATAAGCAAATCTATCTCTTGCATTACCTACAGTTAAATTATTAGTATTAATATTCGGATATTTTAAATTAATATAATCCAGCAAATATTTTACATGCAAACGAGGTTCATTTACTCTTCCCATAACATAAATAACCCCATTATCATCAATAATAGAAACCTTACTATTAATTACATTTTCCATAAAAACATCCTTCCAAAATTATAAATTATGACCATTATTCTTCTGCTTTAATGAAGAATACTCTTCCATAGCATCTTGTAAAGAATGTTCACCATCTTCACCAATTATATTAGAATGAACAAAAGAACCAAAGTTTTCTAAATCATAACATATTGCTACCTTTTCATCACCTAAATTTAAATTATTAATTACGTCCTTTTGTGCCATTGTAAGATCACTTGGAAAGTAAAACATACCATATCCAAAACCTTCGTGAACACTATTATAAAAAACAACATAACCTAAATTACCAAAATGAAAAGCATATACATCTCTTCTATATTCATCTTTCAAAGCTGAAAAAATAGGATCATCAGAATAATTATCTTCCAAAAAATCATACAAATAATCTACATGAAATATACCATCTCCAACTTTTCCCATCTTATAAATAGCGCCTTCTCTATCAATTAAAACTACTTTACAATTTGTAATATCTTCCATTTCAATCACCTATATACATTTTACCACAAATTTATAAAACCTTTTATAAATTTTAGAATATAATACTATGGAATTAGAAAGGAGAGGAGTTTTTGAAAAAATTTATCATTATCTTATTAATTATTGGTCTAATAATAACTGGTTTTTTTGTTTTCACTCCTAAAAAAGAAAATAAAGATTTAACTAAAGTAAAGGTGGCTGAAGTAACTCATAGTATATTTTATGCACCACAGTATATTGCCCATTCATTAGGTTACTTTGAAGAAGAAGGGCTAGATGTTGAAATAATATTAACATCAGGTGCTGATAAAGTAACAGCAGCCGTTTTATCAGGTGATGTTCAAATTGGTTTTTGTGGAAGTGAATCTACAATTTATAACTATAACCAAGGAAATAAAGATTATCTAATAAATTTTGCTGGTCTAACTAAAAAAGATGGTAGTTTCTTAGTCGCAAGAGAAAAAACAGAAAACTTCAAATTAGAAGATTTAAAGGGAAAACACATCATAGGAGGAAGAAAAGGTGGAATGCCAGCCATGACATTAGAATATGCCCTAAATATCAATGGCATAAAAAGTAGTGCAACAAACATTGATACCAGCATTGACTTTGCTTCTATGTCAGGCGCATTTATAGGAGGAACAGGAGATTATGTCGCCCTATTTGAACCAACCGCATCAGAACTTGAAAAAGAAGGCTATGGATATATTGTCGCATCAATTGGTGAATTAGGTGGTGATGTACCTTATACAACTTATAATGCTAAAAAAAGCTATATTGAACAGAATCCTAAAATTATAGAAGGATTTACAAAAGCCATCCAAAAAGGTCTAGATTACGTTCATAATCACACTAGTAAAGAAATAGCCGAAAATATTAAAGATTATTTCCCAGACACTAAAGAAGAAGACTTAATAAATATTGTTCAAAGATATAAAGATATTGATTCATGGTATGACACAACATACATAAGTGAAAAAGATTTTAAACACATAGAAGAGATAGTCAAAAATGCCGGTGAGCTAGACAAAAAAGCACCTTATTCTAAACTAGTAAATAATGAATATGCCAAAAAATAATGGATATTTTAAGAGTTAAAAACTTAAAAAAAATTTACCACACTAAAAATAGTGAAATTTTAGCTGTGGAAAATTTTTCGTTAAACTTAAAACAAGGTGAATTTGTCGCTATTGTTGGACCAAGTGGTTGTGGAAAAAGTACTATTCTTTCAATATTATGTGGCTTAGATAAAGCCTCTAGTGGAAACATTGAAATAGAAAAAGGTCTTAAATTTGGTTATATGCTTCAAGGAGATAATTTATTTGACTGGAGAACCATTTATAAAAACTGTCTTTTAGGCCTAGAATTAGAAAACAAATTAACTAAAGAAAATATAAAGTATGTCAATAAATTATTAGATACTTATGGATTAAAAGACTTTAAAAAAGCCTACCCTAATAATTTATCTGGTGGTATGAGACAAAGAGTATCACTAATTAGAACTTTAGCTACCAAACCAGATATATTATTTCTAGATGAACCATTTTCAGCTTTAGATTATCAGACTAGATTAGCCGTATCAGATGATGTCTATCAAATAATTAAAAAAGAAAAGAAAAGTGCTATTATGGTAACCCACGATTTATCGGAAGCAATTTCTATGGCCGATAGAGTAGTCGTTCTGACTAATAGACCAAGTAAAATCAAAAATATATATGAAATCAAATTAACAAATAAATCCACCCCCATTCAAAATAGAAAAGCTAAAGAATTCGCATCATATTATGATAAAATATGGAAGGATATTGATTACCATGTATAGTAAAGAACATAAAGAATATTTAAAAAAAATAAAATTAAATAATTTCTTAATCAAATTTACCCAATTACTAATAATTGTTTTAATCATATCTATTTGGCAATTTGCTGCTGATCACGAATTAATAAATACATTTATTTCTTCTAGTCCAAAATCAATCGTAAACACTATTATAAACCTATATAAAGATAATACTTTATTTCATCACCTCTGGATTACCTTTTACGAAGTTATAATTAGTTTTTTAATCGCGACAATAGGTGGCATTTTAATCGCAACAATTCTCTGGAGATTTAAATTTATCTCTAAAGTAATTGATCCATATTTAACCATATTAAATAGCCTACCTAAAGTATCACTAGGACCAATAATAATCATACTTGCGGGAGCTGGTACTAAATCAATTATCATCATGGCTTTATTCATATCAATTATTATAACAATTATCAATGTTCACCAAGCATTTACTTCCACCGATGAAAATAAAATAAGATTATTAAAAAGTTTTAATGCAAAACCTCATCAAATATTTTTTAAATTAATATTACCAAGTAATTATCCAAACTTAATAAACGTATGTAAAGTAAACATAGGGCTAGTATTTATAGGAGTCATTATGGGTGAATTCTTAGTATCTAAAGCAGGTATTGGTTATTTAATTATGTATGGTTCACAAGTATTTAATCTTAACTTAGTAATGACTGGTGTCATACTACTCGCTATCATGGCTAGTTTAATGTATTATTTAATTGTTTTTATAGAAAAAAAACTAACAAAAAAACAGTAAAATGATATTAAATTCATTTTGCTGTTTTTGTAAATAAAAACTATAATATTCACTTCAACTCAGTAACTGCTTTCGAATTTAAATCTAAATCAGCTATATCTCCTCTTTTATATGCATAATAACCAGCAGCTCCTATCATTGCCGCATTATCTGTACAATACTTCATCTCTGGAATAATTAAATTAACATGAGCTTCCTCACAAGCCTCAGTTAAGCCATTTCTTAACCCTTTATTAGCTGCAACCCCACCAGCAACTATCAAATTTTTAACACCATAATCTTTTAAAGCTTTCATAGTTTTTTTAACTAAAATTTCTACTACTCTATCTTGAAAAGAACATGCCATATTTTCTTTAATTATTTCATGACCTCTTTGTTTTTCATTATGTGCTAGATTAATAACCGCACTTTTAAGACCACTAAAGCTAAAATTATAACTATCATCATTTAATGGAAGAGGTAAATCATATGTATTCTCACCTTCAAAAGCAAGTTTATCCACAAGAGGGCCACCAGGATAAGGTACATCAATAACTCTTGCTACCTTATCATATGCTTCTCCCACCGCATCATCTAAAGTTCCTCCTAATTTTTCAAAACTATAATCCTCTTTCATATAAATAAGTTCAGTATGACCCCCACTAACTACAAGTGCAATCAATGGAAATTCAAGCCTTTTAACTAAATTATTCGCGTATATATGACCTGCAATATGATGAACCGGAATTAAAGGCTTATTATAAATAAATGCTAATGTTTTAGCCGCCATTAACCCAACTAATAAAGATCCAATTAACCCAGGCCCATAAGTTACCGCAATCGCATCAATATCATCCATTTTCATATTAGCTTTTCTTAAAGCATCATCTATAACTAAAGTAATATTTTCAACATGCATTCTACTTGCAATCTCAGGAACTACCCCACCATAATTCGCGTGTGTATTCATCTGTGACAAAATAACTGTACTAACCTCTTCACACCCATCTTTAATAATACTCACACTTGTCTCATCACAACTTGATTCAATTGCTAAAATATACATAATATCACCCCACTTCTCTAACCATTAAATAAGCATCACCATCCGTATAATAATTATGCCTTGTTGCTTTTATTTCAAATTTATTTTTTAAATAAAACATAATAGCCACTTTATTATTCACATTTACCTCTAAACTAAGTTTTTCCACCATATTATTTTTTAAATCGTCTATAGCATAATCAAGTAACTTCTGACCAACACCTTTTCGCCTATATTGCTCATCCGTCACAATATAATTGAGTTCAGCTCTCTCATAAATCATACTATAAGAAATAAAACCAATAATATTATCTCCATCTTTATAACAAAATATTTTCTCATAAGGAGAGTTTTCCACAGTATAATTTGGAAAATATTTTGTTATAAAAGGTAATATTAAATTAATATTATTCACTTTCTCTATCATGTTTTTTTAACTTTTCCTCAGCTTCTGTTAATTTCAAATAATTAGGATTTATAGTATGTGGATTAACAGCCTCATCATTTTCATGTTTTATAACAATCTTTAAAACATCAATATTTGGTTTTACAGTTTCAAAATCAAAATTATCATAACTAATATATGGTTTAGTTAAACTATCATTCATCAAAACATAACTATCAGGATATACATTATTCAAATCATTATCATATGTTCCAGCAAACACATATCCTCTTCTAGCATTAATTAAAGCAGTTCCTGCACTCCTACTTGCCATAACCTCCAAAGAAGAAATAGGTACAATTGGAATGTCTAACGAATACGCCATAGTTTTAGCGACCGTTAGCCCAACTCTAATTCCTGTAAAAGAACCAGGACCATTTACCACAAAGATTTTATCAATATCTTTAGGTTTTAAACTAGCTTTATCAAAAGCTTCAGACAAAACAGGCATCATTTTACTAGAAGTATCATGACCATCATTATTATTATAAATATAAGATATTTTACCATTATTAATAATAGCGACTACCAAATTAGTAGTCGCTGAATCTATAAATAAATATTTCAAAGTACGGCCTCACATAATTCTTCATATTCTTTGCCATGAGGAGTAATAACTAATACTCTAGAATTTTCCCCAGCAATTTTAAATTTAATATCCAATCTTTTATCAGGTAAAATATCTTTAATAGTATTTGCCCACTCAATAATAACAACGCCACCTTTAGTAAAATATTCTTCGATTGCCACACCTTCAGTATTACCATCAAGTCTATAAACATCCATGTGATATAAAGGTAGCTCACCATCATATTCCTTTATAATATTAAAAGTTGGTGAAGTAACTGTTTCTTCAATTCCAAGTGCATTTGCAAAACCTTTAGTAAAAATAGTTTTACCACTTCCTAATTCACCATTTAAACAAATCACCATATTAGGAAATTTTTCTGATTCAAGATTTTGTGCAAAAGCAATAGTATCCATCTCACTTCGAGTTGTTAATTTATATTCCATAAAATCACCAATAATAGTATATCAAAAAACAAAGAAATAAAACAATAGTTTTATATAATTTTTAAAAATATCAAAAACAAAAGTTATAATATAAACATATAGCAACTATAGCAAAATGTACTACGAACAATAACACCTACGATTTACCAAAATATGGCAAAATATTAATAGATGGTGATTATATGCAGTTTAATAGAAATGATGAAAATTATGTATATGGATTTATTGGAAAAAACGTCCGAAAATATCGTAAAGCTAAAGGCTTAACACAAGCAAAGTTGGCAGAAAAAGCTAACTATTCAAAACAATTTATATCTAATATTGAAAACAACGTCCATCAAACTTTTTCAATTGGAACACTATGGAGATTATCTTTAATATTAGAGATAGATATGTATAAATTATGTATTGAAGAAAAAAAAGAGGACGAATATGAAGAAATGTATTAGCAAAAACTAATACATTTTTTATAACTATTAAAGCACAAAAAAAGATTTGCAACGTCCTATTTTCGCTTACACTATCTTCGGCGTAGAAGTGCTTAACTTCTGTGTTCGGGATGGGAACAGGTGTATCCACTTCGCTATCGTTACAAATCAAATATAGAGAAAATAATTCTCTGAAAACATGGTAACGTAATAAATATCTCATTAGAGAAAACAATTAATAGGATTAAATCCTCGATCTATTAGTACTGGTCAGCTCAACATGTTGCCATGCTTCCACCTCCAGCCTATCAACCAGATAGTCTTTCTGGAATCTTACTTTATAAAAATGGGAAAACTCATCTTGAAGCTGGCTTCCCGCTTAGATGCTTTCAGCGGTTATCCATTCCATACATAGCTACGCTGCAGTGCCACTGGCGTGACAACAGCTACACCAGAGGTATGTCCATTCCGGTCCTCTCGTACTAGGAACAGCTCTCCTCAATTTTCCTACGCCCACGACGGATAGGGACCGAACTGTCTCACGACGTTCTGAACCCAGCTCGCGTGCCACTTTAATGGGCGAACAGCCCAACCCTTGGAAGCGACTTCACCTCCAGGATGTGACGAGCCGACATCGAGGTGCCAATCAGCGCCGTCTATGTGAACTATTGGGCGCTATCAGCCTGTTATCCCCGGGGTAACTTTTATCCGTTAAGCGACGACCATTCCATACTGAATCGCCTGATCACTAAGTCCTGCTTTCGCATCTGCTTGACTTGTAGGTCTCGCAGTTAAGCTCCCTTATACCTTTACACTCTACAAATGATTTCCAACCATTTTGAGGGAACCTTTGAGCGCCTCCGTTACTCTTTAGGAGGCGACCGCCCCAGTCAAACTACCCACCAGACACTGTCCCCACACCAGATTCATGGTGCCAGGTTAGAAATTCAGTCTACTAAGGGTGGTATTCCAAAGGTGACTCCACTAGAACTAGCGTCCTAGCTTCAAAGTCTCCCACCTATTCTCTACATAATAGACCAAATCCCAATATCAAGCTGTAGTGAAGCTCCACGGGGTCTTTCCGTCCTGTCGCGGGTAACCTGCATTTTCACAGGTATTAGAACTTCACCGAGCCTATGGTCGAGACAGTGCCCAAATCGTTACACCTTTCGTGCGGGTCAGAACTTACCTGACAAGGAATTTCGCTACCTTAGGACCGTTATAGTTACGGCCGCCGTTCACTGGGGCTTCAATTCGTACCTTCGCAAATCGACTAACGTCAAGCTAAGCACTCCTCTTAACCTTCCAGCACTGGGCAGGTGTCAGCTCCTATACATCTTCTTACGAATTAGCAGAAACCTATGTTTTTGATAAACAGTCGCTTGGGCCATTTCACTGCGGATCAATCACTTGATCACCCCTTATCCCGAAGTTACGGGGTCATTTTGCCGAGTTCCTTAACCATAGTTCACTCGCTCACCTTAGGATACTCTCCTTGCCCACCTGTGTCGGTTCTCGGTACAGGCACCTATATAATTAACCCTAGAAGTTTTTCTTGGAAGCATAGCGTCAGAAGACTTAGTCAACCGAAGTTGACGGCGTCATCACGTTTCAGCTAAATAGTATTACGGATTTTCCAGCATACAAGCCTAAGCGCTTAAACCAGAATCCAATAACTGGCTCTTCCTAGCTTTCTCCGTCACTCCATCAGTTATATAGGCGGTACAGGAATATAAACCTGTTGTCCATCGGTTACGCCTCTCGGCCTGGCCTTAGGTCCTGACTTACCCTGGGAGGACGAACCTTCCCCAGGAAACCTTGGGCAAACGGTGGATGGGATTCTCACCCATCTTGCGCTACTCATACCGGCATTCTCACTTCCAACCAGTCCAGCCGTTCTCACGATCGACCTTCAGCCCTGTTGGAACGCTCCCCTACCATCTTGTAAACAAGATTCGCAGCTTCGGTAATATGCTTAGCCCCGGTACATCTTCGGCGCGGTGTCACTAGACTAGTGAGCTATTACGCACTCTTTAAAGGATGGCTGCTTCTGAGCCAACCTCCTAGCTGTTTTGACAACTCCACATCCTTTCCCACTTAGCATATATTTTGGGACCTTAACTGGCGATCTGGACTCTTTTCCTCTCGCGCACGGACGTTATCACCCATACGCTGACTGCTGAGCATGCTAACACTGGCATTCGGAGTTTGATTACACTCAGTACGGCTAGGCGCCGCCATCGCATATTCAGTGCTCTACCTCCAGTGCGCTAATCTCAACGCTAGGCCTAAACCTATTTCGGGGAGAACCAGCTATATCCAAGTTCGTTTGGAATTTCACCGCTATCCACAAGTCATCCGCTCATTTTTCAACATAAGTCGGTTCGGCCCTCCATTTGGTCTTACCCAAACTTCAGCCTGCTCATGGATAGATCACTTGGTTTCGGGTCTATTGCATCATACTAAATCGCCCTATTAAGACTCGGTTTCCCTTCGGCTCCGTCTCTTCAACTTAACCTTGCATAATACAATAACTCGCCGGTTCATTCTGCAAAAGGCACGCCATCACCCATTAACGGGCTCTGACTCTTTGTAAGCACATGGTTTCAGTATTCTATTTCACTCCCCTCCCGGGGTTCTTTTCACCTTTCCCTCACGGTACTTGTTCACTATCGGTCACTAGAGAGTATTTAGCCTTGCGGGATGGTCCCCGCAGATTCCGACAAGATTCCACGTGTCTCGCCGTACTCAGGATACTTCCAAGAGATCACAAGATTTCGCCTACGGGATTTTCACCCTCTACGATTTAACTTTCCAGATAATTCGGCTATCCTATGATTTTCTAACTCCATATAGGAAGTCCTACAACCCCAGTCCAAAGACTGGTTTGGGCTGTTTCCGTTTCGCTCGCCACTACTCAGGAAATCGATTTTTCTTTCTCTTCCTCCGGCTACTAAGATGTTTCAGTTCACCGGGTTGCTCCTACATACCTATGTATTCAGTATGCAGTAATTAGGCATTACCCTAATTAGGTTCCCCCATTCGGAAATCTCCGGATCAAAGCGTACTTACAGCTCCCCGAAGCATATCGTTGTTCGTCACGTCCTTCATCAGCTTCTAGTGCCAAGGCATCCACCATGCGCCCTTAGCAATTTAATCACCATTTGATTGTTTTCCTAATTTGATGAGATATTCTAATACAATATACAAGTTACACTCATACATTATAATTACATTACCAAGTTTTCAAAGAACTATTTCCAGAAAAAATCTGTTTGAGAGAATGATCTCTCAAAACTAAGCAAAATGTTTAATAAACAGTTAGATACATATAAATAATAAATCTTTCTCCATAGAAAGGAGGTGATCCATCCCCACCTTCCGGTAGGGATACCTTGTTACGACTTCACTCCAGTCATCTGTCCTACCTTCGCCGGCCCCCTCCCAAAAGGGTTAGGCTACCAACTTCGGGTATTACAAACTCCCATAGCGTGACGGGCGGTGTGTACAACACCCGGGAACGTATTCACCCTGGCATTCTGATCCAGGATTACTAGCGATTCCAACTTCATGGAGTCGAGTTGCAGACTCCAATCCGAACTGAGACCGGTTTTTGAGATTAGCTCCACCTCACGGTATTGCAACTTTTTGTGCCGGCCATTGTAGCACGCCTGTGGCCCTAGACGTAAGGGGCATGATGATTTGACGTCATCCCCATCTTCCTCCGGTTTGTCACCGGCAGTATCACTAGAGAACTCAACTGAATGTTAGCAACTAGCAATAAGGGTTGCGCTCGTTATCGGACTTAACCGAACATCTCACGACACGAGCTGACGACAACCATGCACCACCTGTCACCCGGATAACCTCCACTATATTTCTATAGCTTTGCCGGGGATGTCAAGCCTAGGTAAGGTTCTTCGCGTAGCTTCGAATTAAACAGCATGCTCCACCGCTTGTGCGGGTGCCCGTCAATTCCTTTGAGTTTCAGCCTTGCGACCGTACTACTCAGGCGGAGTACTTAATGTGTTAACTTCAGCACCGGTAACCCGACACTTAGTACTCATCGTTTACGGCGTGGACTACTAGGGTATCTAATCCTATTTGCTCCCCACGCTCTCGTTCCTCAGCGTCAGTAATGGCCCAGCAAGCCGCCTTCGCCACTGGTGTTCCTTCTAATATCTACGCATTTAACCGCTACACTAGAAATTCCACTTGCCTCTACCACACTCAAGTCTGCCAGTTTCTAAAACTGAATGGAGTTAAGCCCCAAGATTTGATTTTAGACTTAACAGACCGCCTACGAACGCTTTACGCCCAATAAATCCGGATAACGCTCGCCCCCTACGTATTACCGCGGCTGCTGGCACGTAGTTAGCCGGGGCTTTCTGACGAGGTACCGTCACACTTTCATCATTACCTATGAAAGCTATTCGTCCCTCGCAACAGAGCTTTACAATCTAATAGACCTTCATCACTCACGCGGCATTGCTCGTTCAGGGTTTCCCCCATTGACGAATATTCCTAACTGCTGCCTCCCGTAGGAGTTTGGACCGTATCTCAGTTCCAATGTGTCCGATCAGCCTCTCAGCCCGGATATGCATCGTTGCCTTGGTGAGCCATTACCTCACCAACTAGCTAATACACCGCAAGCCCATCCCAAAGCGAAGCCGAAGCTCCTTTTAGCACAAAAGGTTATCCTCTTGTGAATCATCCGGTATTAGCTGTCGTTTCCAACAGTTGTCCCAGACTAAGGGGTAGGTTACCCACGTGTTACTCACCCGTCTGCCACTAAGCGGGAATCCAAATCCAATTTTGTGCAAGCACGCAATCTTCAATGGGCCGCTTCGTTCGACTTGCATGTCTTAGGCATGCCGCCAGCGTTCATCCTGAGCCAGGATCAAACTCTCCAAAAAAAATAAAACTTTAATTAGTTTTGAATCTGTTTTTAATCCTAACTATTTATGAATTGACATTTTGCTCAGTTTTCAAAGATCATTCATACCACTTCTGCAGCGGTACTTCCAATATACCAAATGCACTTTGTTAAGTCAATAGTTTTTTTAATTTTTTTTGATTTTTTTGACTTAATAAAAGGTTTCCCTCAAAAGTACTCACTTAATATAACAGAACATTTGACATCTGTCAACACTTTTTTTGATTTTTTTTAATTTTTTTCAAAATAATGTCTTTTTTTGTCGAATGCACAAATAATATAACACTTTTAAGAATATAGGTCAACAAAAAAGACGCATTTTTTTTAATTTTTTTGTTTTTCCTACTTCCATTATAATATATGTTCCTATAAATAAAAAATGATTACTTTTTACGTAATCTTTGATATTCATCTTCATACTTCAAATTGGCATCCAAATCAAACATAAATCCACCATTTTGATAATCAGTTATTAATTCAGATAAAGCACTTCTAATAGCCACATCTAAATCATTAGAATAATTCATCTTCTTTTTATGATATTTATATTCTTGCCTATCTAATATTTTAAAACTTCCATTAGGAAAAATTCTAAGATCTAAATCATAATCAATATATTTAATTGTTCCATCTTCGATAATATAAGGCGAAGCAATATTACAATAATAAGTAACTCCATCTTTTTTAAGCTGAACAATAATGTTGTACCATCTATTCTTAAAAAAATACATAATAGCTGGTTCCTTAGTCCTCCAAGTATTTCCCTGAGCTTCCGTAACTAAAGTCCTTTCATTACCGAATACCATATAATCTTTTTTTTCATCTAAGAAAATTGCTTCATCCCAACATCTATGAACTTTACCATCGTGCTTATAACACTGTATTTGAAGCTTATCACCTTTTTTTAATTTTTCCATAATACTTCGCACCTCTTTATACATTATAACATTTTTTTTAAAAAAGAAAAGGACACCTAAATTGTGTCACTCAAAAATCACTTCAATAGCTTTCTGTAATTGATCATCATTATCAAAAGATGGGTTTTCCACATATTTATCATCTAAACTCACTTTATAATCAGGTTCAATACCTTTACCGTCAATGACTTTTCCCTTAGATGTAAGCCAAGATTTAGTAGTTAATTTATATTGTTCACCATTAGGTAAAGTTTGTAACTCTTGAACAGTTCCTTTACCATAACTCTTTTCACCAACTACTTTAGCTCCATATTGTTCCATCAAAGCAGAAGTAACAACCTCAGAAGCAGACGCACTATCCCCATCTATCAAAATGGCAATTTTATAATTCTTAGTCTCCTTACCAGTAGAATAAAATTTACTTTGATTTTCTTTAGACTTAATTTGATAAATTGGATGGGAAGAATCTAAAAACATAGAAATAATTTGCTCAGCTGTCACTAAATGTCCGCCAGAATTACCACGCAAATCAAGAATAAGACCATCTATTTTCTTATTTTCTAAACGTGTAAGTTCTTTTTTAAACTGTTCATCAGTATTATTTGCAAATATAGTTGTTCTTATATAACCTATTTTTTTACCGTTTTTCTCAAAAACATCAGAAGAAACAGACTTTAATTCAACTGTATCTGATTTTAAATTAACTGTCTTTTCTATATCATTTCTTTTATATGTTAATTTAAAATCATCTTTCTGTTTTTTCACTAAATTTGAGAAATCACTCACCGACATATTAGTTGTATCCTTATCATTTAATTTAACAATTATATCCCCAGCTTTTAAACCAGCCTTACTTGCCGGTGTTCCTTCAAAAACACTATATATAACAATATTATTATTTTCATCATTAAAAACCTGAATACCAGTACCTTCATAAGTTCCCTCTAAATAAATACTAAAATTAGTATCAGAACCGCCAACATAAGCAGAATTCTTATCTAAAGTACTAAGCATTCCAGCAATAGCCGAATCAACTAACTTAGTTTTATCCAATTCTCCATAATAGTTATCCACAATATAATCATAATTTGTAATAAACTCTTGAAGTTCATCATCTACCTTTTCACCCTTTAAAACCACATTATAAGTAACTATACCACCCATAGCTAAACCAATTAAAGCAGTAAAAAGCAAAAGACAAACAACCTCCTTGGTCTTAAAAGTTGGTAAATTCTTTTTCTTATTAATCTTAATATCTAAAGATTGTGACAACTTTTCTATACTATCCATAACTTTTTTCTCTTTATCATCCATAATTATCACCTTCTAAAGTATAACACAAAAATAAAACTAAAAACTAAAAAAACTAAAAAAATACGAATGGTATACACTCGTATTAATCTAATTCTTCTAACTTTTTCACTATTTCATCATAACTATCATAAACATCAGATATCTTATGATTACGAATTCTCACTAATGTTGTACCAGTAACCTTAAATTTTTCCATATCAGAAGCATAATTACTCTTATCACTTAAAAAATCTTGATTAAAGCCACTACTTAAATCAGCCGTATAAATAGTTGGTGCATCAACATTAGCCTTAATTGTTTGAAGTAAAGTTGCATATTCAGATAACCTAATATCATCAGGATTTTCAATAAGCACATAATATGAACCATCAATATTAAGCATTGAACCAATCATTATACTATCATATTGAATTTCCACCGCTTGCTTATTTTGTTCTTCTGCCGCCTCTTCAGCTTTTTTTGTAACTACAACTGTAACTCCATAAAATACAATCATTATAGCTGTTACAATTAAAACAATTTTAATTAACTTAGAAAGCTCACTAGACTCAGATTTATCATTATAATATAGTTGTTTTCTAGCTTGTTTTAAATTGCTTTTCTTTTCTTCTTTATCCTTTGCTTTTTTCTTGTCTTCTACTTTACTTTCTAAAACTTCCTCAATTCTTTCCTCCTCTTTAACTTTCACCACTTCCTTGTTAATATCTTTTTTTTGGCTTACTGATTTAACATTTTTTTTAGAAGTGTTTTTTTTATTAGTATTACCCTTTTTATTATTCTTTTCATTTTCTGCCATTTCTCATCACCTGAAAGCATTATAGCACATTTTCTTTAAATTTAAAACTTTATTAAAAAAACTAACAATAAATGTCAGTTATAATTGTTTACCCAAAGCGCTTTGAACTTCGTAAGTAGAATCAAAAGCACCCTGCTCAATAGTATTAAAATCATTATTAGCAGCATCATACGTCACAATATATGAACCCGCCAAACAAACAGCTGGAGCACCCCAAGCAGTCATTATAATTACATCTTCAGAGACTCTTGTTAATGTTCTAGGATCAGGAACCGGTGTAAATGTACCATCTTCATTTACTGTATACATCCTTGAAAATTTATTGGCTTTAACAACATATTGTTCATTAGAAGTACTATTAATATTAGTAACCACAACATCAGGCGCTTTAGTCCCATCTTCTAATTCTCTTTCACCAACCACATTATCTTCCTCAGATAAAATGTACTCATTTCCTTCATACACAGTTGTCAAAGTAGTATGAACAGTCTCACCAACCTGACCTAATCTTGCCTCAACAGGTGCTGTTTTTGTTGCAACCATCTTTTTCTCATCAGAAATAGCATTAACATATGCATTAATATCTTCATTTTGAATCACTCTACATCTAACCACTTTATCAGGATATTGCTCAGGGTGCAAACTTTTCAATACAATATCTCTAAATTCTAATTCATCCATACAATCTTCCTCCTATAATTATTATATTTATATTATAACAAATAAAAAAAAATATTAAAAGACTAACAAATAAATGTTAGTCTACTTACTTACTGGAAGTACTGATACAGAACTAGCCACACTCAAAAGCTCATTCTCACTCATATTATCAGCCACCACATAATATTCAATTCCGTTACTTATCCAACTTACCATATTATCAGAAACTGCTGCTACACTAGTTGCCATCTGATAAGGTTCACCCATAACAGATACAATAGCCAAATCATCGCTAACAGTGGCCGTTTGCTGTACAAGCATAAATGGATTATCTCCTTCAAATGTCATAATAACTCGTTCACCGTCATCTAATTCAACAACCTCTTTATCCGCTAATTTAGTATTCTCTGGAATATACATAGGATAAATTTCATTCTCAATTTTACTTACTACATCAACTTCATTATCCGTCTCAGATACCTTCATATTATCATCTAACGAAAAATATTTATCTTTAAATTCTGCTTTTAAATCAACTTTTTTAAATGTCATTTTTATTAAAACATCATCATTTTCATTTAAAACCTCTACCTTAACTGGATTTAATTTCTTATCAAAATATATTTTTTGTTTAACTAAATCACTATTATTTGGATAATTAACAGCTGTTGTAAAAATATAATTATCTTTTGTTTCTTTAAATTCCTTATCACTATCATTTTGAATATCAGAAAGTAATGTTTGTAATAAATAAACCTGCGAATTATTATAAGGCCAATCACTTTGGAATTTAAAACTCTTATTAAGTGTTGGAGTTAAAACATACACCCCATCATTATTCTTTAAAATAATTTGTTCATGATTATTTGTTTTGTTTTTTAAAGATACTCTAAATTTATCATTCTTACTATAAGAAACATCAACATCATATTTATAAACATCATCATTATTTATTATTTCCATTTCCCCAGTTAAATTATAACCATTTAATTTATTATTTTTTTTCTCCAAATCTTTTTCAGCATCTTTAACCGTATATTTACCACATCCTACCATTAAAAAACAAACACATAAAATTAAACAAAATTTTTTCATCATCTCACCATCTTTCTGCTTAATAATATGGAATTTATATTTTATTTATGAATAAATTTTAAACTTTTAACCATTATATATAGTAGAGGAAGGTGAAAAATATGGAAATATTACAAAAAATTTGTTTAGTCCTAACAATTATAGGTGCTATTAACTGGGGATTAATTGGATTATTAGATTTTAACTTAGTTTCATTCTTATTTGGAGATATGAGCATGTTATCAAGAATAGTCTATTCCTTAGTTGGTATTGCCGGGCTAATCAATATTGGACTATTATTTACACATCTAGAAAATCATTAAAAAATCTATCACTCAGATAGATTTTTTTCGTCTATAATTTTATCTTTTTTAAAAGCTTCAACTTTAGAATAACTGTAAATAGTAAATATATTAGAAACAGCATCAACCACTAATATAGCACCAATAATCTGAACAATTACATTCGAAACCTCAAATGGTTTAAACACAAGTAATAATCCACATCCTAAAAGAATAAAAGCCACAATAAGCATTTGCCACCAATTTTTATATTCAAACTTCTTTAAATCAAAAGCCATTGATAACTTACTAACTGAATCAACAAGTAAAAATATTCCAACTACAAGTGGTAAAAATGAAGCAAAAGCCTCTGGATTCAATAAAACATACATCCCAAATGCCCCAAAAATAATAGACATTACTAAAGTAAAACTAGTAAAAGCAGTTTTTATATTCGTTTTCATATACATAACAACTCCAGATACTCCAACAAACAAAAACATAATAGCCACTAAATAACAAACAGATTTAATAACCATATCTGGAAAAAAGAACATAATAATACCCAATAATAAATATAAAACTGATGTTGCAATCAATGTATTCCTAATCTTTTCAAACATTCATAACACGCTCCTTTTATATTAATGATAATATTTTTTATAATTAAAGTCAATTAACTATTTTTTCAAATTACTCTTTGTATTAACTACTAAAGATTCTTGTAAATCAACAATAAATTCATTTAAATCACCAATCGCATACTGTCTAATAGCTTCATTTACTATACAATTTTTAGTAGGAATTTCATTTTTGTTTAAAATAGCTAAAACAAGTTTTACTTCCTCCTTACTAACAGTAACATCATCTTCACCTTTAATAAAATGGAGCGTAACCTCTCTTTCTTCATTACCCATTTTACTACGTAAATCATAATTTTTTATCCAAGATGGCAACTGCTCTTGTTTTTGTTCTTTAAGAGATAAAACTTCATAATCAGACATATCATTAGCTGTTTTAAATTTTAAATAATTTCTAAAAAACATAATTAATTCTTTATTATCCTTTGGATTACGCATAAGCCAAGTCCATATAGTTTCTAAAGACCTTGCTGGCTTAGCAGAATAAAATTGATAAGTAAAATATATTTTTTGTTCTTTAGTTAATTCTTTTCCTAAATCCATATTAGACACAATAACATTTAAAAAATTTATTCTATTTCTAGTAATCGCCACATAATTTTTTGAATTTCTATCTAAAATATCCTTTATTTTTTTATATAATTCAGGATTTTCATTTTGTGCATAATTCAAAATATTATTAAATTGCGTTTCACTTAAATTTAAATTAGCAAGTAGATACTCTTTAGTAAATGTAATTGTATTTAATAAAACTAAAATATTTTGAAGTATATCATTAATATATTGTGAAGGAATATATTTTAATTTACCAGAATCCAAATAATATGTTGCACATACTTGATCTTTAAATCTATCAGGAATAACATCCAAAGTATGTTTTTCAGCAAAATATTGCTGACACATTTCAAAAGTAATATACTTCTCTGGGATTTCCTTTAAATCATATGTTCTTGAAAAATAATACTGATACATCTCTTCTGTTCTATATTTTTCAGGAATTAAACGAAAATTTGATTCAAATTCATAAATATCATCAGTTTGTTTTAATATATTAAAATATTCTTCACACATTTCTCTAGTTCTGCGTTCTTCTGAAACCAAATTTAAATCATGAGTTATTTCAAATATTCTATCTTTAAATCTATCAGGAATAGCATCCAAAGTATGTTTTTCAGCAAAATATTGCTGACACATTTCAAAAGTAATATACTTCTCTGGGATTTCCTTTAAATCATATGTTCTTGAAAAATAATACTGATACATCTCTTCTGTTCTATATTTTTCAGGAATTAAACGAAAATTTGATTCAAATTCATAAATATCATCAGTTTGTTTTAATATATTAAAATATTCTTCACACATTTCTCTAGTTCTGCGTTCTTCTGAAACCAAATTTAAATCATGAGTTATTTCAAATATTCTATCTTTAAATCTATCAGGAATAGCATCCAAAGTATGTTTTTCAGCAAAATATTGCTGACACATTTCAAAAGTAATATACTTCTCTGGGATTTCCTTTAAATCATATGTTCTTGAAAAATAATACTGACACATCTCTTCTGTCCTATATTTTTCTGGTATTTCTTTCAAATCAGATGTTCTTGAAAAATAATACTGGCACATCTCTTCTGTTCTATATTTTTCAGGAATTAAACAAAATTTTAATTTAAATATATCAACAAAAGACCTTTTCAATGTATTAAAATATTTTTTACACATTTCTGGAGTAATATACTGCTCTGGAATTCCACGCAAATTATACTTCTTATTAAAATATTGCTGACACATATCTGAAGTAATATACTGCTCTGGAATTCCACGCAAATTATACTTCTTATTAAAATACCGTTGACACATTTCAGAAGTAATATACTTCTCTGGAATCCCTTCCAAAGTATAATATTCATTAAAATATTGCTGACACATTTCAAAAGTAATATACTGTTCTGGAATTCTACGCAAAATATGATATTCATTAAAATACTGCTGACACATTTCAAAAGTAATATACTGCTCTGGAATCCCTTCCAAAGTATGATATTCATTAAAATATTGCTGACACATTTCAAAAGTAATATACTGCTCTGGAATCCCTTCCAAAGTATGATATTCATTAAAATATTGCTGACACATTTCAAAAGTAATATACCTCTTTGGGAATCCTAATAAAGTATGATATTTATTAATATATTGCTGACACATATGATTAATACCTGAATATTCATTAAAATTTTCATCCATAATTAACACCTCTAAAATATTATATCAAAATTTATTATACAGTACAATTTACAAAAAACCATGTTTAGTTTAAACATGGTCTTATATACTACTTTTCAACAACTCTAATTTTAACCTTTTTGGTTTTAGATAAATACTGTACCTTAGGATCAGTACCTTCAACTTTTACTTCAACTTCATATTCACCTGGTTTATAATCTTTTAAATCAATATAAGCCGTAATATCTTCAGCTTGTAAATTATTAAGTACCGATTCAACTCCTTTAACATTAACTGTAACTTGAATATCATTTTGTGATAAACCTTGAACACTATACTTATCATCTAAATTACGAACATCAATATTTACATTATTAATATCTTTATCAGTAGAAGTGCCTAAAGTTATACCTACAGTTACATTATTAATGCTCATAGATTTAACACCCTTAGGCTTATCAAGTTCAAGCTTATATTCTCTATCATCTTTTAAACCATCCACATCAACATTTACAGGTACATACTCTAATTCGTCCAATACCTCTTGCTTACCATAAACAGTTACATTACTTTGACTAAGTGAAATAGAACTAATAGCCTTACCAAAGGTAATATCCCCTTTTGGAACAACTCTAATAGGAACTGTTTTGCTAGGAGATGATAAATCTACACTAACTTCTATTTTAGAAGGAACAATTTCGATATCTAAACTATTACCATTTGAATCATAAGCCTTAAGTGGTACATCTTTCAAAGTAACCGTTCCAACATCTTGATTATTCAAACTAGAAACATCAACTAACGCCTTAACAGTAGCAACCTTTGTCAAACTATTAATAGCATTTTCATCATCAGTTCCCTTTATAACAACTTTATCAACTTCAGGTTTTACATTATCAACAACCAATTTTGAATCCAAACTATCTTGATTCAATAAATCAGTAGTTAATGTCTTAGATTCAGAAACCTTAGGATAAATATTAACTGTTGCTACAGAAGGATTAACACTATAATCAACAGAATCATTTGGTCTCATATATTCAATATTAACCTTATGAGTACCAGGTTTTAAACCAGTTAAATCAACTGTAACCTTTGAAGTAGTTGATTGCTTTGCAATAAACAAATCGCTTCTACTTCCCATAAGAGTAATATCAACCTTATCAGGTAAACCTTCAACTACATAAGCTTCTTCGTTATAAACCGCCTCAACAGCTTGATCTTTTAAAACTTCCGCACTCGTATCGTTAAACATCAAAGTTTTTTGGTCAAATAAAATAAATACTAATAAAGCAAAAAACAAAGAAACAAAAAGTAATGTATTACTTCTAGAAAGCCAAGTCTCAAGTGACCTATTAGAACCACCAAGCTTCTTACCAACTTTCATAATAACTTTTGTTACTGGAACAACAATTTTCTTATCAATAAAACGAGCTATTCTTTTAAATATTCCTGGTTTCTTATTCATTTATTCCACCTTCTTTCGCTCCGTCTAAAATTTTATGTGAAGGTGCTAAAGCTTCTAACAAACGAATTCTAACTTCATCCAAAGAAAGATTATAAATAAGTTCTCCATTCATTGCTATAGAAATTCTACTAGTCTCCTCTGAAACAACAAGCGCAATTGCATCAGTTCTTTCAGCAATTCCTAAAGCAGCTCTGTGACGTGTACCCAACCTTTTACTAATTGCCATACTATCACTAGTTGGGAAAACAGCTCCCGCACATATTATCTTATCACCTCTGATAATAACTCCACCATCATGAAGTGGATTATTAGTAAAGAAAATAGAAGACAAAAGTGGACCTGATATGTCCGCATATATCTTTTGTGCCTTTTCTACATAACTAGCTAAACTATTTTCTCTTTCAATAACAATTAAAGCACCAATACGCATTTTTCTCATATAATCAACTGAACTTGTAATTTCACCAATTGATTTTTCAAGTTCAGTAAGAGAAAGCGTTTTATGTCTTCCAAGTAATTGAGCTCTACCTAACTGTTCCAAAGCATCTCTAATTTCTGGCTGAAATATAATGATTAAAGCAAGTGGCGCCCATTCAATGACATAGTCAATTAAATAGCCAATTGTCACCAAATCCAAGACATCAGCCAAAATTTTTGTAACTACAATAATTAAAATACCTTTAAAAAGCATAATCATTTTTACATTTTTTCTTAAACTTTTTAAAATAAAATAAAATAATGCCCATACTAGTAAAATATCGAGTATTTTTCTAGCTAATTCAACTAATGTTTCTATCGTCATTTAATAACCTCCATCTAACTTAATTAATTATATCATACTTAAGAGCTTGATAAAACCCTTTATTTTTTTTCAAAAACAAAAAAAACTAAAGTAACCCATGTAAAAAAAGATGAAACTCATCTTTTTATAAATTCCAAATATCTGAATTTTTTTCAGCTTGTGTATCATCTGTATTTAATGTTTCTATTGGTGTCTCTTGTGCACTAGTATCAACTAAAGGAGTCTCTTGAGTAGTTGCCTCTGGTCTTACCTCTAAAGGTGTTTCCATAGTAACATTATCACTAGAAACTGATTCATTTACTGATTCATTATTTAAAGACATAGCAGGAGTTTCTACATTAAGCCCTTGAACTTCAGGAGTAACTGGCTCTAAAGTAGACACCTCTGTATCACTAACTGGTGATGTAAATACACTATCCGCACTATTTGTACTATCAGCAACCTCACTAATAGAATCAACCTTAACTTCCTCAAGTGAACTATCAACCTTTGGCATAGTAGTCCAATCATCATTTTGAGCTGGAATATTAACTTCATTTGTTTCTGGAGTTACAGAAGTAGTTACCTCTAGTACCACATCAGGCTCTTCCTTTTTCTTATCATCTTTCTTATCTTTTTTCATACTTTCAGTTAAATAACCAATTAAAGCTAAAACAAATACAATAGACGCTAAAACAACCCAAAATATCCAATTTGAAAATATTTCCATTAAAATTACCCCTTCCTATTATAAACACATAATATCATTTTTTTTGCTACTTTTCAAGTCCTATCTTTCTAGATAATCTCTTCCTTTAAAAGGCTCATCAAAAAATAGTCCTTCATAGTTCTGCTGCCTTAAAACTTCATACACCATAATTGCAACAGTATTTGATAAATTTAAAGCCCTAACTTTATCTGTCATTGGAATTCTAAGACAAGTATCTAAATGATCTTTTAATATTTCTTTTGGAATACCAGTACTTTCCCTTCCAAATACCAAATAAATATTTTCACTCTTATCACTATAATCAAATGAAGAATGTGGTTTGTGACCATATCTTGTTAAAAAATAAAAGGTTCCACTATTTTTACTCAAAAAATCATTCCAATTTTCATATATAGTATAATCACACTCATTAATATAATTAGCACCACTACGTTTAATAGATTTTTCATCTAAACTAAAGCCCAAAGGTTTAATTAGATGAAGTTTAGTATTAGTAGCCGCACATGTACGCATAATATTTCCGGTATTTTGTGGAATTTCTGGCTCATAAAGTACTACATTACGCATTATTTTATCTCCCACCTATCAATTATAGATTCAAGTCTTTTCATAGAATAATTATTTACATTATTTAAAAGCATAGTTAATTTACCATCAGTAAAAACATACATACTAGCATCTGAACTTGCAATCTGATTTTTAACTTTTGTGCTAGACGCATAACTATTTAATGAATTATAAAAATCACTGACATCAACTTCATCTAAATTCATATATAAAACATTTTCTCCTAAATCCATTTTTTGAATTAAATTTTTAAATTCATCCTCAAAACTTTTAATATTAGTATTTCGCCCAGAAGAAACATACAAAATAAATTTTTGATTTTCTAAAATATAATTAGAAATTTCATCATTTTTTATTTCTCTAACCACCTTAGTCATCACCGAATTTTGTGCATAAAATTCTTTAGAAGTATTATACCAATCCCTCATATAAAATACGGCTAAAATAGTTAATAAAATAACAAGTATCAAAATAAAATAATTTTTTAAAGGTATTTCTTTTTTCATATACACCCTCCAATCTACATTTAATTATATGATGAATTTTTAAAAATTAAAGCTCATTTTCATCATCTATATCTTCTAGTTTCACATCGGGTAAAACAATTTTCCTATCTTCACATATTCTCAAAAACTTCTCTCTAAAAGCTGAACATTCTTTAACTCTACTATCAGGATAAATTCTTTTACTATCTCTAATTGCGACATAAACATCTTCAATCCCAACTTCTGGTTTATTTTCAAAAAGCGCATTTGAAAAAGCACCTGATAAAACAGAAAGAGAAACGTCTGGATACATCGCAGAAAGTCCATATACTCTTTTATATTCACTAGTCGCATCAACAATAGACTCCATAAGCATCCTTGTAATAAAACTATTATTCATCATTTTAATACCAGTTTTATACTCTATCTTAGGAATTGTACCAAGTAAAATTTGTATAGTCGCTTCTCTATCCGGCTCTGCAACATCAATTCTATCAAAACGTCTTAAAAAAGCTCTATCACGAACAATATATGTCTCATACTCAATAGTCGTTGTCGCACCAATTGCTTTAATATCTCCACGGTCTAAAGCCGGTTTCAAAATATTAGCTAAATCCATAGGTCCGTCTTTAGATCCACCAATTAAAGTATGCACCTCATCAATAAACAAAATAGCCTTAGGACATCTTTTAAGCTCAGATACAATTAAGTTAGTAACAGATTCAGGTTTTCCATTAACAACCATATTACCTAACATAGAAGAAGTATTAATCTTAAAAATATTAAATCCTTTCAAAGCATTAGGAACATCCCCTCTTTGAATTTTATAAGCTATACCCTCAACAATAGCAGTTTTACCAATACCAGGTTTACCTATAAGCAAAGCTGATTTATCAGGTGTAAGTAAAACTAGCATCGTTTTCTTAATTTCTTCTTCACGAGCAATAGCCGGATTAGTAACATACTTTTTAGTAGTCAAATTCTCACAATAACTTGTAAGAATTGGATACTCATCAGGATCTATCGGCATAACATTACTATCCATAGAAACATTTATACCCCCATTAACATTATTACCCATAACACTACTAATATTACCAGTAGAAATATTATTATAAATTGGATTAACAACATTAATATTATTTTGATTATTCATATTATTTTGACTATTCATATTATTTTGATTATTCATATTACTTTCATTCATTTTATCAACCCTTTATATATCCGTTTTCTTTAAATTTTTCTATAATTTTACTCTTCTTTGCACTACCAACAATTCTATTATGAGTATCTTCTTCCTCACCTTTTTCTATAAAAACAGTTGTTGGAGTTCCAGTTATAGGAAATTGACTAGTAATACTAGATTCCTCAGCACTAGAAAGTTTAGACAAATCAATGTATTTAACATCTGTTCCATAATCTTCAATAACTGAGTTTAAAGTTCCTTCATACGTTGCACATGCACTGCACGTACTTGAGCCAATAAATAAAATAAAACTCTCTTTATCATCAAGCATACTATTTAACTCTTTATAATCAATCTCATCATACGTTGTATTACCAGAACATCCAGTTAACATAAATAAACTTATTATTAATAAAAATAATTTCTTCATCTTACCACCATCATAAATATTATATAACAAAATAACTTAAAAAAAAAGGCAAATAAAAAACAAAGCATTAAAAACTTTATTTTTTATAGACCAATAATTGATCGTTTACCAAATAAATTATTTCATTTGCTCTAGCAAGTTCATTAGCACTAACATTCAATTCTCTTGTTACCTTATTCAAAGTATCATCCGGCTTTGTTATATAAAATCTCACTTCATTTTTTGGAATCATAATTATTTGATTTGGATAAATAATATCAGTATCATTCAAACCATTAAGTCTTAAAAGCTGACTAGAATCAATATTAAACTTTTTAGCTATCTCATAAATATTATCACCTTTTTTTACCGTATATTCCATAAAATAAGGATTTTCCACCTGCATCCTAGGAACCACAATATAATCCCCTGGATTTAAAACACTTCCCACCATAATACCATTTAAACTAGAAAGCATATCTAAAGAAATACCAAATTTACTTGCTACACTAGCTAAAGTATCTCCATTTTGAACTTGATAAATAGTATACATTTTATTCACCCCAAAATATTATATGTATTTAATAATAAAACGTATCAAAAAAGGTTCTATTCATCAGAACCAAATTTCTTTAACAATGTATCATAAATAATACCAATACCTATAATCATAGAAAGTGTTGATACAATAAAACTAATACCAGGTATCAAACTTAAAACAAATAAAATAGCAATCCCGAAAATACCAACTACTAATAAATTAATATCATTATTAAAAAATCTTTGCCATATCTTATAACCCAATAAATAACCTGTAAAAATAAAAGATAAATACATAATAATAAAATACAAAGCAAGCAAAATTAACGCTAGTGGAATTCCGATACTCATTAAGAACAAAATGAAAATAATAATTGGTATTAAAATCAAAAATACTAAACCTTTTGTAAATGTTTCTAAACCTTTATTAAAATCAAATTTATCATATTCTTCCTGTACTCTTAAAAACATCTTAGAAGCTATTAAGCTCAAAACTGCAAACACAAGCATTAAAGACATAAATGACCAAAATTTACTCATCATCATAGTAGCAAAACTATCTTCATTATTTGCTAAAGCATCAGTCTTAATTAACTCTCCTTTAATAATATCCTTAGAAACATCTATATTAGCATCCTCTGGATAAGATAAATTGCCATTAATTTCAGTTTTATCATCAGCTTCAATCATTCCAGCTTGGACCTTTACATTTCCCTCAATCTTAGCTCCTTTAAAACTAACACTTGAAGCATATATGCTAATATTACGGCTAATATTACCACTAATTTCTACATTAGCACCAGCTATTATAGTATCTCTTTGTAATTCTGCATCCTTTTCAATTGTAATAATATTACCACCAATAAAAGCATCCTTAAAAACCTTTCCGGAAACCTCTACAGAATTACCAACAAATACTCCATATTCACTATTACCATCAAAAACAACCTTATTTCCAAGTAAAAAACTAACACCTTCCACTTTACTTTTCATTTCAGTATTTTCACTAACTAAAACTACTGACCCATTAACATCATCTTCAAGCTCTACTTCATTATCAATTTTCCCATAAAAATGATCAATTGTCTTTGCTTGAACACTACTAATACTCATAAATGTCACAAGTAAAACCAAAAACAATTTAATAAATTTCTTCATATTCTTTCCTCCACTTAAATCTTATCATGAAAATAATCCTTTGTAAATTATATTTTCTTAACTAATTTTTTATCATTAAACTTCAACTTTGAAAAATAATTTTCATTTATCTTTAAAAGTTTATTTCTCATAATATCATCATAATAAATCTTCCTTTTATTATTAGAAAGCCACATTCCTATAAATGAACCATCACTAAACAAAACCTCTTTATTACTTTGAGCTGGAATATAACCATTTAAACTAATATATTCATAAGCTTCAGCTAATTTTTCTTCATAAGTTAACCTATAACACTTTTTCCATATAAATAAAACAATTTCATTATCCTTAAATCCTTCTAATTTTTGTTTATTATCACTAAGCCAGCTTTTAATATTAACCCCATCACTAAATTTACTAATGTTTGTTAAGTCATCATTCAAACAAATATCATATAATTCTAATATTTTTTCTTCAAAACTAAGTCCTTTTCTAGCTTTGATATATTCTAATATAAATCGAATTCTTTCATCATCCATTAAATAAAATTTCTTAATATTATGACTAATAAAATAAATCATTATCTCATCATTACTAAACCTAACGCTCTTATCAGGTAAACATTTATACTCTACCACATATTCATATATTTCATTTATCTTATCATCAAAACTTAATTTACTCGCTTCTTTTTTAATCAAATAATCCTCTATATAACTAATACCACAATGTTTAAACATATCTAAATGATTATTTATGTAATACCCCATATAAACACCATCTAAAAAGCAAATATTTTTATCACTTTTATTAGGTAAATAATCATTTTCATTAAAAAACAAAATAATCTCATCTAATCTATCATTAAAACTAACCTTAAGATTATTAAACCAATTTAAAACATATTTAGCCCTATCATTAAACTTACTTTCTATAATCAATTTTTCTTTATTATCATAAATAAAACTCTTCATATATGAACCATCACTAAATAATCCGCTCTTAACTTCATTATTATTAATTATATAAACATATAATTCTTCCAATTTATCGTTAAAATTTAATCTTCTAGAATTTAAATATATAGTAATTTCTTTAGCCATATCATTATCCGTTAAACTTATTTTTTTTCTATTATGAGATATAAAACAACTTATTACCTCTCCGTTGCTAAATCTTACCCTATTATCACCTATATAAGGTAAACTACCATTGTACACTAAATATTCATAAACTTCTTTTAACCTATCCTCAAAACTCAAATACTTTTTTTCAAAATACTCACTTATCGCATAAGCATATTCATTACCATCTTTAAGCATATATATTCGTTTTTTATTATGCGCTAGAAAACTTCCCATATAAGTTCCACATTTAAGTTTAAACTCTCTATCCGTTTGAACAGGTAAATCACCATATTTCTTTAAATGTAAAAAAATTTCCTCTAACTTCAAAATATAATCATCTGATATTTTAAAAACATTAAATTTCTTTTCAAGTAAAAGCTCTGAAACAATATCATAAGCTCTATAATCTTCTTTCATAAATATTAAAACTCCTATATTCTTTAAAAGAAAATTATAAATAAAACTATCTTGCTCAACATTTAAAAAATTTCCTTTTTCTTTCAAATAATTAAAAGTAATAGAGATAGATTTATTAAAAACATATACATCATGATTAAAAGATTTCCTTAAACTATTAAATCCTTCTTCAAAGGCAAAAAAAGAATATTCATAAGTCTTCAAAAGTTCATTGAGACTTTTTAAATATTCATATTTTATATTCAAAGGTAAATTTTCAATTTTAATTTTTAATTCAAATTCTTTAAATCTATCTAACACAAAATCACCTTAATAAGTTATTTCCAAATAATCTTTTGGAATTTCAAATAACTTACTACTAACTTTATCTTTTGTCAAGTTATACCTGAAAAATACTGTGTTTTGTAATCCTTTATGTTTAATATAAACTAAATCATCACCATCAAAATAATATGTAGTTTTATCATTATCAAAAGTATATTTCTCATATATATACTTCTTACCATAAACTTTTTCTTCACCAGTTTCATAACCTTTAGTTCTTAAAACTTTCATATCATTTGGTAAAACCCCATAAGCATAATCTATAAGAGGACTTTCAATCTTATTATAATTTTTCATCTGAGGGTCTATTGTATACATATAACCATCTTTTTGAATAACAATCATTTCTGTAGAACCGTCAATTTCATAATAATATTCATCATCACTTCTAGCCATTATTATCTTTGTATCATCATTTTTATTGTTATTTCTATCCCAAAGTTCAACATAATAATTATTAGGATCAAAATCTTTAAAAAATAAATATGTTTTAGAATCACCATTTGCTTCATCTATAACCTTAGTTTCTACTCCACACCCTACTAATAATAAAGCAAACAAACATAATACTACTTTCTTAATCATTTAGACCTTACCTTTAAAAATTCCGCAAATCCTAATAACAACTTTTTCTTATCTAAATCTAAGAAATCTAAATCTAAAATATCATTAAAACTATCTTTAAATAATTTATCCATAGTCTTATTCGCATATTCCCTAGCTCCAGACTTATCAAATATTTCTTTAACTTTATCCATATCACAAACACTTATATCTTTACCATAATACTTCAAAAGTTCATCTTTATACTCAGTATTAATTGTATAAGCATATAAAATAGTTTGTTTAAACTCACTTACATCAGAAGTAACAGATTTTCCTATATGTTTCTCATCACCATATATACCTAGTAAATCATCTTTAATTTGAAATGCTATTCCCAAGCCAAGTAATGCATCTTCTAATTTATGAACCTTCTCATCATCTAATCCACCTAAAATAGCCCCCAAAGAGTAAGGTCCAACAACTGAATACCAAGCTGTTTTTAACTTATAAATCTCCATTACATGTTTTTCTAAATTATCTTCTTCACCATAAAACTCTTCATAAAATGGTAAAATGACATCCACCATTTCTCCTTCACAAGTTTTAATAGCTACATCATTATAATATTCTAAAACCCTATCTAAATTCTTATTATTCCTATAATTTTGAACTATAATTTGTAAAGCTAAATAAAAACCTAAATCACCTAAACATAAAGCCATTGAATTTCCAATATCTTTTCTCTTACCTTTAAAATTATCTCCATTTTTAATCGCATCTCCATATATCTTTTGATACTTAACAGGAATAGTATCTAAACCTCTTCTTTTATCAGCTTTATCAATAATATCATCATGAATTAAAATTGATGTTTGAAATATTTCTAAAGCAATACCTAAAGGTAAATATTTATCATCATCTTTTCCAAAACTTTGATAACCGAGTGCTATTAATGAGGCTCTTAAAAATTTACCACCTTTATTACTAGAAACAAATTGTTCTAAAGCCTCTTCTAAAAATCTATTAGTGTACCCCTTAACAAATAAATCATTATAATCTTCCATCTTTAAAGTAAACTTATCTTTAACTGATAAATAATACTTTAAAAAATTATAAAGTACCTCCATTTTTTTAACATCGCCATTATCATCAAAAATAAACCCGATTTTTTTATCATGTAAACTCTTATCACCTAAAAACCATTTTAAAAACTCTTCACTGTTTTTTAAAACTACAATCCTATCATTCATATTTTCTTCACTATTACTTATAACATAATCATTTTCTTTTACTATTTTATCTACATCAGACATACCTAATCCTCCTAAAACAATTATACCTTAAAATCATAAAAAATCATAATTAATTATAAGTTGCTTTTAGTTAACAAAAATATATATTAAAAAATCCTATGTAAAACGACCGCTTCGCGGTCGTTAAAAGGCTTCGCCTTTACTAATTTATTCTTATTATTGTGTATTTATTACACTATAGTGAATGGATCTTCTGAAGTTCCACTTCCACTCAAAGTAGTATCAGATTTCAAAAAGACAACTGGGCGGGGAGCGTTACGAATATTGTGCGCAGAAATGAAGTTCATCGACGCGTATGAACTAGTCACAGAACCCTTCCAGGTGTGAGACGAATAACCACCAGACTCGAAAGAAAAAGCATTTATTGTCCAGTAATGTAATCCACTTGCTGCTCCTTTATCTAATAAGTAATTACTATTACATTCATTTTTTGTACCTTCTATAGAAGTTGTTGCTGATGTACATAGTGGGTTTGTACTTGCTCTTAAGATATCTGATACGTTAGCTAGTCCTACATTTCCTGTCCATTGGTCCATTTTCTCTCCTGCTATATTTTTTTCTATACTATCTGCTTCAGCTCCACTTTGGTCTAACCATTCTACTGCTCCTATATTAAATAAATGAGAAGTCATTTGTCCTTTAGCTGTACTATTTAAATTATTTACATAATAATCATCATTTAAATATATTTTTATAGAAGAATCTTCGGTGACTGTTCCACTTTGTGATCCACTTGGTGATGAAAATGTTTCATCAACTGCTGCATATACTCCGCAACCGTATTCTGAGTTTTGGCAATATGAGTTATTTTCTGTACTTCGGTGATTTGCTTCATCAAATGGTCGGCTTGCTAAAACATCATTTCTAATTATTTTATATGTTCCGTCTGTTTCTTTGGCTATGATTCTCCATGTTTCTCCATTGAATGTTATATAGTTATTTGGGTTTTGTCCTCTATAAATATATCTTCCGAACTCATATTCATCAGCATATAGCCCATCTCCACTATCAACAACATCTACAGACTGTCCTCCAAGAAGTGTTACTGCACCACCTGGCACTGCTGTTCCACTAGATTGCCCATAATCTAATGTTACAGTTATTGTTGATTCTGTATTTTCTGGTTGCCTTGTCACACTACTATCATATCTTACTATAACTGTAAGTACATCAGTTGCTCCTTTAAGTAAGGCATCTCCTTCATTTATTCCATATGTTTCAAATAATATAGCATCATTATTTCCAGTATTTACCTGTATACTGTTAAGTACAGCATCAATATCTCCTTCATTAATTACTGTAATATCATACTGCATACTGTCTCCTGGGCTTACTAAATTGGTTTTAAATGTTGCTGTTGTATCTGTATGTGTTGGTGCCTCTGCATCACTCGCATTACCATTTAAAACTTTACTTTGTATATTAGATATTCTTACGCTAAAGTTACTTGCTATATTTGATGTTCCTGATATTTTAAGTTGACTAGAAAACGCCGCATACCCTACTCCCATTATTACTAATATCATACATAATCCGGCTATTATATAATTTCTATTAGTTCTATTGAATTTTCTTTTCATTTTTTCCTTTCTCCTTACTACTATTATGAATAATAAAAAATAAATTATTCACAATATATAACAAACAATAACACTATCTGTTACATTATTATCCTATAATTCAATATTAGCATTCAAGTGAATGCCTGTCAATGAATTCAAATAAATTCTTGATAAAATTTTATCAGGGTGCAAAGTAAATGTACTTAAAGAAGCTTAAAGATTTGTGCATAGATAACGACTTATATCAAAAGGAAGTTGCCAATATACTAAAAATAACCAGACAACAATATGGCTTATACGAAAGCGGCAAAAGAGATATACCTATTGATTTATTAATAAAACTAGCTGATTTTTATCATGTTAGTACTGATTACATTTTAGGTAGAACAAACAAAAAAGAGTTAGACAAAGAAACAGTCTAGCTCTTAATTTTATTATCTCTTCTTTTTTCCATAATCTTATAGAAAATAAATAGAAGTACTGCTAAAACGAGAACACCAATACCACTATATAAAATTGGCTCCGCAAGCGCATCTGTTAAAGATGAAGCAAACATTGATAAATCTGTTGTTCCCATAATATCGATAACCATTCCCGGCATAACAAATGATATTCCTATCGTCACAAGACCAGCAATCAATAATGCAACACCTAAATTCGCACACCATTCAAATTCTTTTCTCTTAAGAACAATTACTATCGCACCACTTATAACTAAGCTCGCACATAAAAGTATTTTTGTATTATCGCTAAAAATTATTTGAATTCTTTCTATATCAGAACCATAACTACTTCCAAGTAAATCTTCAGAAGTAGGAATAACTTCAATAATATCTGGAAGTTGTTTCTCCACTTCTCTTAAAAATTTTTCTTTTTGACCTTCATCAATTGTTAAATCGTTTTCTTCTAAAACTTCATCTAAATTATCACTTATTAAATTATATGCATCTTCTTCAGTTAATGCTTTTGTATCTTTATCATTAACCATATAATCAGTTAAATTTCCAACCGCTTCACCAATAATCTCTTTAGTTAAATCAGAATCGATAATTTGATCAACCACTTCTTCAGAAACTGAAAATTGTGAAGCTAAAGAATACATCTCATCAATAACTTGCGTAACTCCACTAGCACCTTCAGTACTACCACTATTTCTAATTTTCTTAACCTCAGTTAATATGTCTGTATCCTGCATCTTATTCACAATATTATCTTTAGTCGCAAAAGCACTTATACTAAAAACACATATAGTCGCAACCACCAAAACTCCAAAAACTAAAGTAAATAAACCTGCTACAAAACTTTTAAGAAAATGCATACAATCACCCTCTAAACAAATTATAACATACCTATAATTTTATTCCAAATTAATTAGTCATTTTCATAAACGTTCACTTGTATAACGAATAGTTATATTATATAATGTATACAGGGAATATTTTAACAATTGAGTGCTTGCCTCCGAAGGGAGGTGGGGAAATGACTAAAAAAGATTTTTTAATCTTTGCTTTAATCATTATCATCCTTCTACTTATAATTTTATTATTTAAATAATGAATTATAAAAAGAAAAAGCACTCAATTTACTTTCATCAGTAGATTAAGTGCTAGACCAATAATTTGGCGAGTACTCAACTTTGGGTTGTTAAGTATTCCCTTTTTTATTTTATGAGATTTCTCTCATCTATATACATAATAACATAAAATTAAGTTTATTTCAAGAATTACATAACTACATCAGTTTATTAAGCATATAACATTTATCTCGTATTATAACATACCTTTATGTTATAATATTCATGGTGATTTAAATGAAAGAAGTTGTTATTGTTGGTGGTGGGTCCTCTGGTTTAACAGCCGCTATTACAGCCGCTAGAAATGGCAAAGATGTAACTATTATTGAAAGAAATAATAAATGTGGTAAAAAAATATTAATTACGGGTAATGGAAGATGTAATTTTTGGAACACCGATGAAAATCTATCTCATTTTCACTCATCTAATTCAAATTTATTAAAAGAATTTATTACTGATGAAAGAAAGAATAGTATTTTAAAGTTTTTTGATTCTTTAGGTTTAGCTTATAAAACCAAAAACGGATATTACTATCCATTTTCTAATCAAGCTTTTACTGTTGAAAACGCCTTACTTTCAGAATGCAAAAAATTAAATATCAAAATCATAAACGACATTACTGTGGAAAAAATAATAAAAAAAGATTGCTTTATTATTAACCCAGACAAAGAAAAGATCACTGCTAAAAACATTATTATTGCCACTGGTTCTAAAGCTGCCCCTAAAACAGGCTCAGATGGATTAGGCTATGAAATATCTAAATCATTAGGTCATAATATCATAACTCCCTTGCCATCTTTAGTTCAGTTAAAAGCTGATGAACCATATTTCAAAAACTGGAGTGGCATCAGAACTGATGTCAAAGTTAATTTACTAATTAATCATAAATATATCAAAAGTGAAACTGGAGAAGTCCAGCTAACTAACTATGGTCTCAGTGGTATATGTATATTTAATTTAAGTGGTGAAGCCGCCAAAGCTTTAAATCAAAATAAAAATGTTATTATCAGTATCAACTTTATTCCTTTCGCAAGTAATCCCAAAACATTTTTACAAACATTAAACAAAAATTCTTACCACAAAACCATCAGCGAATTACTTGAAGGTATCCTGCACTACAAACTTGTAGACATTATTATTAAAAAAACTCATTTAAAAAGAGATTTACTTTTAAATACCTTAACTGATAATGAATTAAATAATCTAATTAAAACATTAACTGATTTTCAAATCGAAATTTTAGATACCCACACTTTAGATCACGCCCAAGTATGCTCAGGAGGTATTCCTTTAACCGAAATAAATAGTAAAACATTAGAATCATTAAAAGTTAAAAATTTATATTTTACTGGTGAAATTATCGATATTGATGGTGATTGTGGTGGATACAACTTAGGCTGGGCTTGGATGAGTGGTATTATAGCTGGAAAGAATGTGAAATAATGCTTAGAATAAGACAAATAAAATTACCGATTGATCATAATGAAAATGATTTAAAAAATAAAATAGCTAAAAAATTAAAAATAAAAGAAAATGATATTCTAAACTTTAAACTTAATAAACAATCTATCGATGCCAGAGAAAAAAACAACTTAATGTATGTATATGAAATAGATGCTGATATAAAAAATGAAAAACAAATATTAAAACACCATTTAAAAGACGTTACTGAAATACCAAATGAAACATACAAACTACCTAAACCAGGTAATAAAACCTTAAACCATCAAATTATTATCATTGGTAGTGGTCCAGCTGGACTATTTGCCGGATATATGTTAGCTAAAGCTGGATATAACCCCTTAATTATCGAACGTGGCGAAGATATTGATCACCGCATTAAAACTGTGGAAAATTTTTGGAGAACCGGAAAACTAAATTTAAATTCCAATGTTCAGTTTGGAGCAGGCGGAGCCGGAACATTTTCCGATGGTAAACTAAATACAACCGTTAAAGATAAATTTAACCGTGGCAAAGAAGTTCTAAAAATCTTTGTTAAACATGGCGCCCCTAAAGACATTTTATACTTAAACAAACCACATATCGGAACTGATTTATTAAGAGATGTTGTAAAAAATATGATAAATGAAATAATAAACATGGGCGGTCAAATAAAATACAATACTTGCCTAACCAATATTATAACTAAGGAAAATAACCTAACCCACATCGAAATTAATCATCAAGAAATAATTCCTTGTGAACATCTAATTTTAGCTTTAGGTCATAGTAGTCGTGACACCTTTGAAATGTTATTAAAACAAGGTTTAAATATAACACCAAAACCATTTGCTATAGGTATCCGTATCCAGCACCCACAATTTTTAATTAACTATTCACAGTATGGTACTAATCACTTAAATCTCCCACCCGCATCATACAAACTAACTTATCAAACTTCTAAAAAAAGAGGCGTTTATTCATTTTGTATGTGCCCTGGTGGTTATGTCGTAAATGCTTCATCTGAAGAAAACATGTTAGTAGTAAATGGCATGAGTAATCATAATCGTGATAGTGAAAATGCTAACAGTGCCATTATCGTCACAGTATCTCCAGAAGACTATGGACAAAATCCCTTAGATGGTATTGAATTCCAAAGAAAATTAGAAAAGAAAGCTTACGAAATTGGTAATGGGAATATTCCCGTTCAAATATTTAAAGACTTTGTTCAAAATAAGCAAAGTAAAAAATTTAATTCCATAAACCCAATTTTTAAAGGAAATTACACTTTAGCTAATCTAAGAGACATTTTTCCAACATATATTTCAGAAGCCTTAATCGAAGGTATTCAAAATTTTGGTACTAAAATAAAAGGCTTTGATTGTGATGACGCAATCCTATCCGCATGTGAATCTCGAACTTCCTCACCAATTAAAATATTAAGAGATGAAAACTTTACCTCAAACATTCAAGGAATATATCCATGTGGTGAAGGTGCCGGATATGCGGGAGGTATTACAACATCAGCCATCGATGGCATTAAAGTTGCTGAAAGCATTATCAAAAATTATAAGCCATTATAAAAACTTCGTTTATATTTTCAAAACGAAGTTTTATTATTCTTCTTTCTCATCTTCTTTTAAATCATCTTCACCAATCGTACTAACATACTCACCATTTAAAACTCTATCATAAAATAAGATTTTTCTTTTAAATATATTAGTTACATTTACTAAGTAAAATATTCCCAGTAATAAAACATATATTGCCCCAATTACAAATACTAATACATTAGGTATACTAAAGTGTTTAATCACAAAAATAAACAACAAGCCTAAACCAAACGGTATAACTACATAATACAAAAATATTAAAACTAATCTTAAAAATAATCTCAATAATCTTTTATTAGGAAACACTAAACGCATATTTAAAAACTTACTTCCTAAAGTTTGACCATTAAATATAAAAGGAATAATCACATAATAAATGATTAATGAAACTAAAATAACATGTTCATAATTAACTATAACCCCTAAAATTAAGGCAAAGAAAAACCATATTGATAAATCTAAACAAAAACGGGTAATTCTTCTAAGTCCACTTACTTTTTTACCTTCCTCCAAACTATCTGAATCAATTGTTTCCCTAGAAGGTAAAAACTTCATAAAAATACTTACAAAATAATATCCAAAAATACCTCCCAGTGTATTAATAATCAAATCATCTACATCAAAAAGCCTATAAGGATATGGATATATAAAATATAAACCAGTAAGTTGAGTTACTTCCAAAAATAAACTAAATAAAAAACTAAATAATACTGTTTTTTTTAAACTAGTTTTAAAATAATATCTCAAATACATTCCAAAAGGAATAAACATTAAAATGTTAAAAAGTACAGTATAAACACTTGGATTTAAAAGCACATCCCAAACATTTTTCATATTTGAACTTTCTTTAAAAACATCAAACATAAAATTAAAAGGAATAAGCTGATAAATAGGACTACTCATATCAATACTATCTCTATCAGGGAGTGGAAAAATAGCTAAAAAATAAACACACATCATATATAAAATAAAAGAATAAATAATTAAAGCTCTGAGTTTATTAATTGAACCATATTTATGATATTGCCATAGTATAAAAGGAATAGTAATAACAAAAGCTAAAAAGGGAAAAGTAAATAATGCTATTTTAATTGCTTCTAAATAACTCATTTCTTATCTCTAACCCATTTAATAAAAGCGACTAACGCAAAAAATAAAAATAAAATAATAAAAGCCAAAATAGCCATTAAAGCATTCTCAAACATACTCCTCACCTCTTATTTCAATTATACTATCAACCAAATTATTATAACATTTTTTTAAGTTAAATAATATTACAATTTTGTAAGTATTGATAGTAGCATAAATTCATGTTATACTTATAGCACGAGGTGTAATTATGCAAGAAGCAATAATAGAAATAATGAACAATTTTGGATATATAGGTGTTTTTCTTTTAATAGCAATAGAAAACATTTTTCCACCAATTCCATCTGAAGTAATATTACTATTTGGTGGATTTATGACAACATTCACTGATATGAATATCATAGGAGTTATCATTGCATCAACATTAGGATCACTACTAGGTGCGATTGTCCTATATTATATCGGTAAAATTCTAAACAAAGAAAGATTAAAAAAAATAATTACCAGTAAACCAGGTAAAATATTAAGATTAACCCCTGAAGATATTGATAAAGCGGATGTTTGGTTTGATACAAAAGGAAATAAAACTGTCTTCTTTTGTAGATTCATACCTGTCATTAGAAGTTTAATTTCAATTCCAGCCGGTATGAGTGAAATGCCAATGAAAAAGTTCCTAATTTACACAATTGCTGGATCAGCAATATGGAATACCGCCCTAACTATTGCCGGTAGCATAGTCGGTGAAAATTGGACTGATATCTTAACCATAATGGATAACTATTCACACATAATTGTCATAATATTAGCCATAATATTTGTAATAGCTGTAATAATATTTTATAAAAAAAGAAAAAAAGTAATGCCTAAAAATTAAAGCATTACTTTTTATTTAATTAAATCTAAATTTCCCTTTAAAGGAATAACTTTCCACCCAATTAACTCATCACTATAAGGATCATATATATCATTTAGTAAATAAACCCGCTTTTTATGATAAAATCCAAACGCAATTTCAGCAAAAGAATTGGGACCAATATAATTTGAAATTCCATTTTTCTCAGCATTAACAATTAAAACTATTTCATTATCAGGATTACAAATTCTATCAAAATGAGCTCTTGAAGCAATGATTTTATCTTTTTCTTCCATGCATTCAATAGGTAATAATACATTATATTCTCTTTTCTTTAACTCTTCAGATATTGCAATTATCTTATCCTTAACTTTCATACTACCACATAAAACAACATTTTTCATATAAATTATCACCCTTTTTACAACTTTCACATCAAATTATACTACTTTTATTTTTACTTAACAATATTAATATTCTCTATATATAAAATGTTCTAAATCATCATTACATATTTCATTACTTATAACCTTTTCCTTAATTGGTTTAGCAATAATATTATAATTATCTAAATCACTTATTAATATCCACTCAAAATCACTATCACCATCTAACGATTTAGACTTATTTAAAATACTATCCTCATTAATTTGCATTATAAAATAAAAACCAATTTCATGATACTTTATTCTCATAGAATTTAAAAACATTTCCACTATATATTTTAACTTTAAATCAGCCCTTAAATTTAATTCTTCCTTAAGTTCTCTTTCTATTGCCTTTTGACTATCTTCATGAACATCAATTCGACCACCTGGAAATCTATAAAACCTTCCTTGATTTTCTAACAAAACCTTTGTTCTATCTTCATTATATATGATAGCACCTGCTCTTACTCCAAATCTAGTTCCTTCTTCTTTCATTGTTATAATCATTCTTACCACCTCGACATTTTAAAAATCATTATTATCAATATATTTTGGACAATCATTATTAAATAAACATTCACTACATTTTGGATTTTGAGATTTACAAATATCTTTTCCCAATTTCCAACAAGTATAATCAATTAAACCTGGAAAATCCGGATTCATCGACCTAGCCTTATATATTATTTTTTCTAAATTATTGATATCTTTACTTTTAATAAACCCCATCCTTTTAAAAACTCTCTTTACATGAACATCTGGAGATATATCGATTGAATAATAATCAGATAATTTAATTTTAAAATCTCTTACTAATATATTTGTTGCCATTGTAGCAATCTTTATTCCAACACCATCAAAATCTAAAAATCTAGAAACTACCAAAGCACTACTAGGCTTATCACTCCAAATATTAGAAGCATCGCCATCATACTCATCCACTATTTTTCTAACTGCACTATAAAAAATTTCCGCCATTTTTTCATTATATCTATGTAATTTATTATCATTAAATAACTTTTTATAATCTTCCAAAGATAAACTATATAATATGTTTAAAGAAAAATCTCCTAACTTTTCTTTAATCAAATAAGGAATAGCCCATGCCCTTTCAAAAGTAATTTGCCTATCCATAATAGCAGCCAATACAAAAGCATGTGGATAATTTATTAAATCACACACCAAACTATTTTGCTTTTCATCAGAAACTAAACAAATGGTTCTTTTTAAATCATATTCTCTACGTGCCTCTTCTAATAACTTTTTTTCTAACATAATTCTTCAGCTCCATATTATAAATGTTAATAAACATATTCCATCAACATTATAACACACATAACAAATTATAATTATCATAAAACCAGTAAAATCAAAATACTGTTAATAAAATATTACGAACAAAATACCAAAATAAATTTTGACTAGCTTACCTCACGGTAAGCTTTTTCTACTTCACAGAAACCTAAGGCTTCTCCATAGACCAGTATCGGATAGTCTTTTGCCCTAATTTATATTATTTACCAAAATTTATTGATTAAATAGATTGCTCTAGATATAACATGTATTTTTCTAAACCTTTAAACATTATATTAACTGCTACATTATAATCACGTTCATACTCTGTATGACATACTGGACATTCCCATTTCCTTATACTTAAATCCTTAACTTCTTTATTTTGATAATCACAAATACCACATATTTGACTGCTTGGATAATATCTATATATTTGTATTAATCTCTTGTTATACCAATCAGCTTTATATTTAAGTACTCTAATTATTTCAGATATTGGATTTTCATTAAGTACTTTAGCCATATTTTTTTTAGAAAATGATGGTATTAATTTAATTTGTTCATATGCACTTTTACTTTTTCCTGCTATCTTATATTCTTTTATTTTATCATCTAAAAAAATAATTATATATAAATCTAGAGCAACCAATTGTTTTATGAATTAATTTTTCTTGCTTTTCAGTTGGATACATTCTAAATACATAGCCTTTTAATATTTTCATAGCATCACCTTCTATCATTATTGCAATCAATATATCACGAATAGTTACATTTGTGAATAACTTTTTACAAACTTTTACCTTTTACAAAGCAAATTCCTAGTATATAAAAAACGATTTACTCTAATAAGAATAAACCGTTAAACACAAAAATGGCAGGGGAAGCAAGACTTGAACTCACGACATTCGGTTTTGGAGACCGACGTTCTACCAACTGAACTATTCCCCTATTGTCACAAAGACAAATAAATTATATCACATTAAAACAAGTATTTCAACTTATTCACAATATTATATAAAAAAACATATGATATATTGGTGATTTTCTATGTCTATAATTAGATCTACTAATACAGAAAGAGATTTACTTGCTAGATTAATGAGAGCAGAAGCAGTTGGTGAAGGAGATTTAGGTATGTTAATGGTGGGAAATGTTGTAGTAAATAGAGCCTTAGCAAACTGCCTAACATTTAAAAACGTTGATACAATAAGCAAAGTAATTTATCAAAACCCAGGAGGTTTTTCTGGTGTTGATAGTCCACTTTTTTTTAGTAACCCCACCACTGTAGAAAGAAATTTAGCAAATAGAGTTATTAAGGGAGAATACTATCATCCAGCAACAAACGCTTTATGGTTTTATGCGCCAAAAGAAGGAGAATCATGTAAATCAACATGGTGGAATCAATATAATAGTGGTAGATACAAAAACCATTGTTTCTATGTACCTGATCCGGGTGAATGCCCAGAAATAAGATAAAGGAACTCTTAATTAGAGTCCCCTAACTGATGAGTTAACTTAAGTGTTAACTCTTTTTCATTACCATTTCTTATAATAGTTAATTTAACACTATCACCAATATTATGTTTATAAAGTAAATATTTTAAATGTGCTGAACCTTTAACATCAGTTCCATCAACTTTAATAATAACATCATTACGCTCTAAACCAGCAGTCTCAGCATCTGAACCACTATCAACACTATTAACCACCACACCTGATTTAATGCTACTATCAATTTTCAAATCACTATTACCTAATAAAGGTAAACTATCTAAGTCATAAAGTGATACCCCAATTACTGGTCTAGCAATTGCCTCACCATTTTCTAGCTTATCTACTTGTGACATAGCTACTTCAATTGGTATAGCAAATCCCATACCCTCAATAGAACTTTCAACAAGCTTAACTGAATTAACTCCAATAACCTCTCCATTTATATTTACAAGTGGACCACCACTATTACCAGGGTTAATTGAAGCATCAATTTGAATAGCCTCCATCATATATTCGCTACCATTATTAGTAACTGTAATTTCACGGTTTTCTCCAGAAACAATTCCTTTAGTAACAGTTCCAGCATATTCAGTACTTACTGGTGTTCCAACAGTAAAAACTGTATCACCAAGTTTTGACTCAGTACTATCACCAATCTCAGCAACCTGTAATACTTTATCTGCATCTATTCTAACAACTGCTACATCCATATAAGGGTCAGTACCTAAAACTTCACCCTCTACTTCCTCTCCATTACTTAAAGTAATCATAAGTTCAGTTGCATCCTCAACAACATGGTTATTAGTCATAATATAACCATATTTATTATCCTTTTTATAGACAAAGCCTGACCCATAACCTGTCAAACGACCATTTCTATAATTATTAACAACAACCACTGAGTCATAAACTTTATCAATAGATTCACTAATCGAATCATTAGAAGTAATATTTACATTCTTATTAACTAAAGTATCAGTACTAGAATCATTATTCACAAAATATAAAGTTCCTGTAACCCCTAAAGCTAAAACAACTAAAACAATAACAATATTAATTATTCGCTCTCGCATAAAATCCCTCCTATAAATCTTTTATATCATACCAATTACTTGGAAAACCAACTCTATTTAAAATAGTATCAAGTGGTACCACATTCACAATTCTATCTAATCTATTAACTTCCCTTCTAATTTCATCAATCATATCCTCAAAGTCATCTTTACTTAATAAAATCTTCATCATAATAACTAAACTAAACAAATCATTTTTACCATATATATACCCATCGTCATCTTTAGGAATATTTAAAAGCTCATGATATTTAGTATCAGGTATTAATCTTTGTGTCTTGTGATCATACAAAATATCTTCATGAGCACACACATTTCTAAAATTAGAAAGAAGTGATAAATAAATGCCTAATACCTCAGGATTTACTTTATAAAAATTGCTTATATCCTCTTGATCTTCATATTTTAAAATATCATAAAATTCTGCCATAATTCCAAAAGACAATACCTTAACTAAAATCCAAAATGGAATATATCCATAACGTTCAATATAATGAAAAGTTGCTGTATGCTTTCTGCCATTCACTCTAATTTGTCTTTTAACCTTATTTAAAACATCATACACCTGTCTTGATTGTAAACTATCTTGAGAAAAATTTTCTGGATTCAAATAATCTTTTTCTTTAAAACCATATTTCCTAGAAAGTTGATAACTAGTTATAGATTTAATATTATTTTCTACAACTAAAATATTTTTAAAAAAAGTATTTCTAATTGCTCTATCAAATAAAAATGTTGCATATAACTCTTCAAAAGTAGTTCCAGGCAGAAATTTATCTTTTCTTTCAGTAAATAAATGACGATACCCACTTATAAAGAAATAATTTTCTCTAAGTAATATTTCTCTAGTTTTATCTTCATTGTTTATAATCAAGCCTTTATCTTTTAAAATATCAATTTGTTCATCCAAAGTTTTGAATATCTTTTCAGTCATACTCTCACCTACCAAACATTATAACACAAAAAGCACTTTGTTTTATGAACAAAGTGTGAAATTTAATTACTAAAATAAATATTTACTGCTCTTCTAATAACATCAGCAATCTTATTCTGATAAGTATCATCCCTTAATAAAGCTCGTTCACTAGAATTAGATAAAAAACCAACTTCTAATAAAACGCCTGGTCTACTAACTCTTCTTTGCAAATATTTAGTACTATTTTCTTTGTAATCCCTAGTAGTATTTAAATTTTCTTTAAATTCCTCTTGAAAAATCTCCGCTATTTTTTTATTTTCAGGATTAATTGTATCATAATAAACCTCAGCCCCATGAAGAGTTCCACTATCTTCTGCATTTAAATGAATAGATAAATATAAATCACACTCACTTCTATTTATAATATTAGCTCTTCTTGATAAATCACTACGTTTTCTATTCCAAGCATTCCCAACCGACAAATCATAATCACCATACCTTGTTAAGTATACAATAGCGCCCTCATTTTTAAGCAAATCCATGACCTTCTTTGTAATCTTCAAATTCAAATCTGACTCTTTAACATTTTTATAAAAAGCACCACTATCCGCACCACCATGTCCCGCATCCAAATAAATAACTTTAGAAAGTAAAGGTAAATCTTTGTTTTTTGCACTAACATAGTTAAAAAAACAAAGAAGTGTAAGTAATATAACCAAAGCCCCTATTTTATATTTCATATATCTCACCACTAAATTATATGTATAAAAAAGACAAAATACCAAAATAAATTTTGACTAGCTTACCTCACAGAAAACTTTTTCGCTTTTCTTGCAGTTTTAGACTTCTTCATAGAACAATAATGAAGAGTTACGTGTTCTAATTTCTATTTTAGTTTATCAAAATTTATAATTAATTTATTGTCATTAATATATTACAAATAGTTATACTTATAAATAATTTTTGCATACTTTCATCTTTTACAAAACAAATTCTTAGTAAATAAAACAATACCACTAATTGGTACTGTAAATTCTTTTATTTGAAATAGTATTAAAAACTGTCCTTTAAATATCCAATTACAACTAATTGCCTATCACTTCCAAGGCAAGTGATTAACGTAATTGTATTTTTATTTTTATTTCGTTTAATAGCAACACTACCCGTCTTTAAAACATCGTAAATTTTAGAAATTTCATAGGTATAATTAATGTTATTATAATTAATAACAACTTTATCCCCTAAAGTAACCTTATGCAAATTTTTAAAATGTCCAACAGCAGAATTACCATTATGCCCAGCCAAAATTAAATTTCCACCACGAACATTTGGCATATCAGAATCTTTTAAAATTTCAATATTTTTATCAACATCATTTTGACTAGAATCTATATCATACAAATACCTTTTTAAATTAATTTTAGGTATTTCAATTATTCCGAGATATTTATTAAAAGAAATCTGTTTAGTATTTGCTAAATCACTATTACTTTTTTCATTCACTTGAATGCCTTCTTTTGAACTATTATTAATTATTTTTACTAATGGTTCATAATTTTTCATATCATGAACTTCTGACAAAACATAACCACAGAAATAATAATGCCCAAGTATTACTAATATAATTCCTATATTTTTAATGTATTTTGACAAAAACAATTCCAAGACCAACTAAAACAGTTCCAACAACACTAGAAACATTATAAAAACCTGTATTTGGAACTTCAACTATTTCAGGCAATTCCTCATTTGCCAAACTAATATAACTTTCTTTATTTGTACTAATCCTTAAAGCAGCAAGTTTCTGAGAATCACCTTTACTATAAATTAGTAATGGTGCATCATCATAATATTTTCTAGTAAGCTTTAAAGTTTCAGAAGGAACAACCTGCTTATTTAATGTAATACTAAGTTTATTACCCTCTTTAACTACATTATGATATCTACTATTAGAAATATTATATTCTTCTAAAACATTATTTTTGTCTTCTAAAATAATTGTTTTTCCAACTTCATCTTTGATACTTTCCTCACTAAAACTAGGCAACAAATCTGAATTATTTACCAAATCTAATATCTCCTTTTTTTCTTTACTAATATCAATAACTTTACCTGTTAAGTTTTTACCAGTTGTCCATGTAACCTCAATATCTGGTCTTACAGCTTTCCATATTAATTCCTGAGCTGCAATATAATAATAATTTGTTTGATGGCCAGGATATTCATAACCATAATACCCAATCTTTTCAATCAACTTTTTAACATCATCTGAAAAATCAACCATACTCCAGTCAGTATATATATCATAATATTTTTCATTAATCTCAACACCAGGTTCAATACAATAAGCAATTCTATCTTTCATCCCAAACATTGTAACTGTATTAGATTTTAACTTACCATCAATTTTTTGATTATAAACAATTCCGTCTAACTTATTATATGTTATTTTTGTACTTTCCATAGCTTTTACGTCATAGTTAAGTCCAAAAGATAAACAAAATAAAAGTATAAATATTTTTTTCATATATCTCCTTTCTAGCCCCTTCATATATTAACATACAACATTTTATATATCATTTCCTTCAAAAAACTAAAAAAACTCACAAAATTATGTAAGTTTTTTCTTTTCTCTATATTGATATTTCATAATAATAGCAAAAATTAAACAACCAATCATACTCATGATTTTACCCGCAAATGCATTTGGTGCCTTAAATTCAATTTCAATTTTATGATTACCTTCAGAAATAGGAAATCCAATAAAAGCCTTATTTACTTTCTCATAATCGATTTCTTTTCCATCAACCTTAATAATGAATCCTTTATCATAAGGTATTGATAAATTAAAATATCCGCTCTCATTCGCATCCACAGTACCACTTATTTTATCACCATGTACCTTAACATTATCAAAAGCATAAATATCACTATAACTATTTACAAAATCATCATAATTAATACTATAAAGTTCATCTTTTTTTATATAATGAACACCATTAGAAAATTCAATATTTAAATCCCCATTTAAAGTATAATCAAAAGTATAATTACTATTAAAATATTTCCAGCTCTTACATGTTAATTTATTTTTAATACCATTAACAATTATCTGGGTATCCCCTTTCGAACACTTTTGAGGGTTTTCTAAAGTAAATCTAAGTAAATATAACTCATCACTCTCATTATCTAAATCTAATTTTAAAAACCCACTATTATCATTAACTGTTATTTTATAACCGTCTTTGTAATCCTCAATTTTTAAATTACTCTTTTCACCATCATTTAAATCTATTTCATGACTTATAACTTTACTTTCATACTCATAATCTCCATCAGTACTGACAACATTTCCAATTAAAGACAAAGTATCATCAGGAAATTTTAATTTATTATAATCATCATAACTCATTACTCTATCAGTCACATATCCAAGTGGTAAAGCATTTTTATTAATATAAACTGTATAATCCCCATAACTTCTAAAAAAATTATAACCTAAAGGAGCCTTTCCATCAGTAATTAAATACTTAACACCCATATAGCTTTCAAATAAATTATTACCACTCTCACTTATAATAAACATATTACGTGAAGCTCTGTTATTATTAAAATCATAGAAAAAATCACTATATAATGTATTATAAGTAGAAGAGTAAAGAGTTATTAAATTTTCATTAATATGACTTACTTTATTCACTACCTCATTAGATGCTTTTAAATTAATTGCTGTTCTATAAACACCATCATCTTCATTAGAAATGTCCTCTATAATTTCAGATATAACAGGATCATTTTGCTCTTTAAAATCAGAAATAGAAATTAAATTATCATTTAAATTTACTCCCAAACAAACACCAAAACTGGTTAAAGCGAGTGGTAAAAGAATGATTAAACTTTTCTTATACTTTTTATATAACCAAAGTAAAATTAAAAATATAAAACATTCAATTGTAAAGTATAATTTTAAAGCATTACCATTCAAATATATCAAAGTTAAACTAATAATTATTATTAAAAATATTAATTTAAAATAAGCTTTATTTTCTAAAACATCCTTTAAAAATAAAGATGTTGCTAAAACATAAAGTGGTAAAAATGGAATTAAAGCTTTACCATCTAAATATAAAGCCCCATTTAAAACATATACAAAAATAGGACAAACAATCAATAAAGAAAGTAAAATACCCAAAAACCTTTTTTCTTTCTTCTCAAAAATCAAATAAATTATTGAAATAAAAGTAACACTTAAAAGTCCAATAGAATAAGATTTATAAAGTAAAAAATCTAAATTAATACTAGGAGTAATTGCTTCTAATAAAGAAACAGAGCCAAAACTTTCACCTCTACCATTCATAAGAGTATATATAACCGGAAGCAAAATAATTCCAGCCATTAAAATTCCTGTTATCACAAGTAAAGCAAATCTAAATCCTTTTTTAATAAAATCTTTCAAAATAAATTTATCATTTATTCTTAAATATTCATAAACACCATATATAGTTAAACAAAGTATTCCTCCAACACTATAATAATAACTAGTCATAATCATTAAAAATATACTAATCATCATTAAACCTTTATAACCATAAGAAAAATACCTTCTAACTCCTATCAAGCCTAAAATCAAAAATGGCATATAACTTACAAACATAATATGTTTATGACTATGAAATAATAGTGGCCCAGCCATTGCAAACATCAAAGTCATAATAAAATTAAGCTTATTTGAATATTTAAATCCCTTTATCCACACATAAAATAAATAGATTGAAATAGCGCCCATTAAAAGCATTACAAAAGGAATATAAAAACTCATTGGAACAAAAGGAAGTAAATAAGAAAATAAAATAATTGGACTAAGTAAACCATAATAAACAAAATAATATATATTTTGTCCACCACCAATATTAAAGGCAAAATCAGGAAATATATCACCTGTTTCGTAAAAAAGCATCCTAAAATATTCTGGAAAAACAAAATGTTGAAAGCCCCAATCTATCTTTGAACCAAATACATATTCACCGTGTGTAATAATTAAAGCTATACCAAAATAAATAGCAATTATCCAAAATAAATTAACCTTATCCTTTTTACTTAATTTTTCCATTTATTTGCTCCAATCCAATCCTCAAATGGCAACATATGCTTATAATCATCATATAAATTATCATATTTTTTTACCATATTATTAATTTTGTTTTTAATAATTTTACCATTTAAGCTAGTCTCTTTATCTAAATCTTCCATTTCTTTTTTAGTATAATACTTACCAAAATAATATAGATTGTTAACTTCAAGTTCACTTAAAATCTTATTAATCTGCTTATGCTGATAATTATTATACTCACCATCCGGATTATGAGTTACAACCTCATTCCAGTTTTTATACCTTAAGATATACTTAAGTTGCTTTTTTATTTTTTTATAGTTTTTACCCAAGTAAATTTTGTCAGAATATCCCATCATAATAGAAAGATCACCACTATTTTTAGTAACATCTAAAAAACTTTTAGTCTTATTATTATCATACCCACAAGACACACAAACAACCAAATAATTATCAGATAATAAATGTGCTCCACCCCAAACACTTTCATCTCCAGGATGTGATACAATCATTAATTTATTAACATTTGTCAAATTAAGTTCTTCTAATTGACCTTTAACAGGCATTAAGTTAGGTTTCTTTAAAAATGCCTGCACAATAAAAAACATTAAAATTAAAACAACCAAAATAATAATAACATTTTTTAATTTTTTCATAATTATCCCCTCATTTAAATACTTTTAAATAAAGTAAATGGATACCTTTCAGGAAGTGGGAGCTCAAAACTCATAACTTCTTTAGTAACTGGATGCCTAAACTCTAACCTAGAAGCAAATAAAGCTATTTGATCTTTTACTGCATTTGGATTATACTTTTGATCACCATAAAGTGGTATTTTTCTAGATGCAAACTGAACTCTTATTTGATGACTACGCCCCGTTTTTAGACTAATTCTAACTAAAGATAAATTATTAATAAATCCTATCAAACTATAACTAAGCTCAGCTTCTTTACCATCTTCACTTACTCTAGTTATATTTGTCTTTTCATCTTTCTTTAATTTATCTTTAAAAGTACTACTTTCACTAACTTTACCTTCTATAACTGCCATATATATTTTCTTAAATTCATGTTTTTGAACTTGTTTAGAAAGTCTACTAGCGGCCTTAGATGTTTTTGCAAATACCATAACACCACCTACTGGTCTATCAAGTCTATGTACTAAACCTAAATAAGCATCACCAGGTTTATTATATTTTTCTTTCAAATATTTTTTTAACATAGTTAATAAATCTTCATCGCCACTCTTATCCGCTTGAACAGGTACATTAATAGGCTTTTCTACAACAAGTAAATGATTATCTTCATAAATAATATTAATCATTACTTTCCCATCTCCCATATATTCCGCAAGGTAATATCAAATTATTTCTTTTAATAGGCAATCCAATCTCACCAGAAGTAACTTTACCATTTGGATAAAGTGGTAACATCATCGTCTTAAGCATATTAGAAAGTACAATATTACTAATACCCGTCGTATATGAATTAATAAGTAAAAATAAAGGTTTATCACTTAAAATCTTTAAACAAGCATCTAAAAGTACTGCCATATTCTTCTCAAACTTCCAAACTTCCTTATTTGGACCCCTGCCATAACTAGGCGGATCCATAACAATACCATCATATTTATTTCCCCGGCGATACTCTCTTTCAACAAATTTCAAACAATCATCCACAATAAAACGAATATTACTTGAGGAAAGACCACATAAATCTCTATTTTCTTTAGCCCATAGAGTCATACCTTTAGAGGCATCAACTTGAACCACAGAAGCTCCAGCTTTTAAAGCCGCCATACTAGCCGCACCAGTATAAGCAAATAAATTTAAAATCTTAACCTCTCGGCCACTATCCACAGCTTTTTTAATCTTACTAGCCATAAACTCCCAATTAGTCGCTTGCTCTGGAAACAAACCAGTATGTTTAAAATTAGTTGGTGTAACTTTAAAAGTTAAATCATTATATTTTACTGTCCAAAATTCAGGTAGATTTCTCTTAAACTCCCAGTGTCCACCACCCTTGTTAGAACGATAATAAACACCATCAATATTATTCCAATTATCATCAAAATTGGTCTCCCACATTGCTTGTGGTTCTGGCCTTCTTAAAATAAACGACCCCCATCTTTCCAATTTTTCGCCATTTCCAGCGTCTAAACACTCATAATCTGACCATTTATCACTAATTTTAAGCATATATATCACCAAATAATAGTATACCATATTCTCACAAATTGTAAAAATTGAATATGGTAGTAGATAAAAAAAACAATCACAAAATCTACTAACAAATAATAAAAGAATAAACTATTATATTTATTCTTCTACTTTTTATAAATTTTAGACTTTGGTTTTAATTTACGATAATTTATTTTAAACGCTTCTAATTCTTCACTAGAAAATGAAAATATTTTTTCTTCTATTAAATCACGTAACTTTTCACAAACAACTTCATTAAAATTTTCATCATCACATAAAAATAAATCAATATTTTCTATATCATTTTGAAAAACATTTGCTTCATCATCACTAAGTGAATTAATCATAGCATTTGCTACAACCAAAAGCTCATTATAATCTAAAGAATCAATATAAGGCTTAATATTTTCATCAATATATTTATTTTTTTCTGTTAACATTCTAATTCTACTTCTACTAAAACTTCCAATTGCTGATACAGAAGAGACAATAGCAATAATACTAAGAGAAAGCATTGTAATTTCAGCACCATTCATATAAATTCCTCCAAACTTACAAATAGTATAAAGTAAACTATTTAATATGTCAATAAAATATAGAAAAATCCATATCAAACTAAAATTAAAAACAATCAATCAATATTTTAATACAAAAAAGTTGGAAAATTGAATTGGCGTATGCCAGCCCCTTATGTTTCCAACCTTATACTAACATTATATGTATATATCCAAATTTTAACAATATTAAAAAATAAAATAATCTTAACTTTACACATTTTTTTACACCATTTATAAAGAACAAAATAAAAACATTGGAAACAAATCCAATGTTTTTTGATAAAATATATTATCTCTTTGAGAATTGTGGAGCTCTACGTGCACCTTTTAATCCAGGTTTCTTTCTTTCTTTTACTCTAGGATCACGAGTAACAAATCCAGCTCTTTTTAAAGTTTTTCTATAACTATCTTCTTTACCTTCATTTTCCTTATCATAAAGAAGTAAAGCTCTAGTAATACCTAAACGAATAGCACCAGTTTGACCAGTAAATCCACCACCATTTACTTTTACAGTAATATCAAATGTATTTTCATTATTTGTTGCAACTAAAGGTTGCATTAAATCCATAATATTAGTCTCATATGGGAAGAACTCTCTAACATCTCTACCATTTACAGTAATAGTTCCCTTACCAGGTACCATTTGTACTCTAGCAACAGATGCTTTTCTACGACCAGTTCCTACAAATTTTCTTGTCTCCATTTAAATTCCTCCTAGTCCATTTTCATCTCAATAGGTTTTTGAGCACTATGTGGATGATTTCCTTCTGCATATACAAATAATTTTTTATACATTTGTCTACCTAATCTTCCTTTTGGAAGCATACCTTTAACAGCTCTTTCAATCATTTCTACTGGATATTTTTCAACCATCTCTTTAGCTGTTCTTTCACGTAATCCACCTGTATATCTACTGTGATTGTAATACATCTTATCATTTAATTTGTTACCTGTAAGTACTACCTTATTAGCATTTACAACGATAACATAATCGCCACCATCAATATGTGGAGTATAAGTAGGTTTATGTTTTCCTCTTAAAACATTTGCTACTTTAGTAGCTAAACGACCTAAAGTTTG
>CALVRC010000004.1 GCA_944358445.1 uncultured Bacilli bacterium | reverse complement strand
TAGCTCACTAATTTTTATATTTAAAAATGGCCAATAAGCTTATATTTATTTGCTTTTTTGACCATTTTATATTTTTTTCATGTTTTTATCCTGCAAAAAACAAACAGATAAAGACAAATTATTAAAAATGTGTTAATATAAAAATGGTGAAAAATATGGAAGTAAAAGAAGCAAAAACATTTTTTCAAAAACTAAAAGGCCTTATGTTTCAAGATAAAATTAACTATATATTAAAATTTAAAACCAATGGTATTCATACCTTTTTTATGAAATCTAATATTGACGTTATCTTAACTGATAAAAATAATAAAATATTATACATTTATAAAAATTTAAAACCAAATAAAATAATATTGCCAAAAAAAGGAATTAAATACACTTATGAAACCCCTGTAGATTATTTTGATAAAATAAAAATCGGAGATTATTTTAATCCCTGATTTTTTAATTATTAATCACGTACGGATTACCCTCACTTCCATCGCCTAAAAGTGTAATATCTGATGTTAGATATAAAGACAGAAAGACAGCATAAGTACTAAGTGAGGCAACGTTAGCTACCATACCATCATTATTTAAAGCAAATATATCACTACCACTAGTACTTGCATTATATGAAATAGTCCACAAAAAGTTTCCTGATGGAATAATATTATATATCCAGTTTGTTGTTTTGCATATTGAAGCATTTGTATTATTTAAATTAAATGTTCTCACATTGTTCTATATTTGCATTTGCTCTTATATATTCACTTGCAGTTATTATTCCAACACTGCTACTTTGTGATTGACGATCTTTTTCATCATTTATTTGAGAAATCAAATTATTATTGTTATATACTACTCCACCAATATTCCAAACATGCGGAACTATTTTACTAATATACTGAGTTATTGTATTCAAATATTCTTGAACAAAATGCCAAAATAAATTTTGACATTAGCTTACCTCACGGTAAGCTTTTTCTACTTCACAGAAACCTAAGGCTTCTCCATAGACCAATATCGGATAGTCGCTACCCTAATTTATATTTTATTTATGTCAAAATTTATGATTAGATAGATTGCTCTAGATATAACATGTATTTTTCTAAACCTTTAAACATTATATTAACTGCTGCATTATAATCACGTTCATGCTCTGTATGACACACTGGACATTCCCAACTTCTTATACTTAAATCTTTTACCTTTCTATTTTGATAATTACAAACATTACATATTTGACTGCTTGGATAATACCTATCTATTTGTATTAATTTTTTATTATTAAAGTTAGCTTTGTATTTAAGTACTCTGATAATTTCTGAAATAGGATTTTCGTTTAGTCCTTTAGCCACATAGTGATTCTTTTGCATACTTTTTACATCTAAATTCTCAGTTACTATAATGTCATTTTCGTTTATTAATTTATTTGTTATATCATGTATCATATGTTTTCTTGCATTTCTTATTTTTTGATATAATCTTTGTATTTTTAATTTCATTTTATATCTATTTTTACTTCCTTTTTTACATCTTGATATTCCTCTTTGTAAGCCTATCATTCTTTTTGTGTTTATTTTAATTTTATTTTCTATTTTCTCATTAAATGATGTTACTATTAAATCTTTTATCCCTAGATCTATTCCTATTATACTTGTTGGAATAAATTCTGGTCTTATTAGTTCTTCTTCGATTAAGATACTTACATAGTATTTACCGGCCTCTTTCTTAACTACTGCACTTTTTACCTCACCAGGTATAATATTTTTATTCCTATATCCTCTAATTTTTACTTCTTTTAATTTTGGAAGTGTTAAAGTTTTATTTTTTAAATCTAATTTGATTGAGTTATAATTATTACCTTTATAACTATTTTTTATATTATTAGTTTTATAACTTTCATGTACACCTTTGACTTTAAATTTAGGATAACCACTTCCGTTATAAAGTCTTTTATAGGCATCTTCTAAATTAAACAGACTATTTCTTAAAGCACAGCTATCTACTTCTTTTAGCCATGGCTTTTCTATAGAAAGTGATGGTATTAATTTAATTTGGTCATATGCACTTTTACTTTTTCCAGTTTCTTTATATTCTTTAATTTTATCATCTAAAAAATAATTATATATAAATCTACAGCACCCAATAGTTTTATTAATTAGTTCTTCCTAAGCTTTGTTTGGATACATTCTAAATACATAACCTTTTAGTGTTTTCATATCATCACCTTCTATCATTATTGCATTCACTATATCACATACTATTTATTTTGTAAAGTTTTTTGGCGAACGAATGTTTTTGGGTAAAAAATGCACTTTCCTTATATACAAAAAAAGAAGCATACGCTTCTTATTCTGGATAAACACTCACTTGTTTACGGTCACGTCCTAAACGTTCAAATTTAACACGTCCGGCAATTTTAGCAAATAAAGTATCATCTTTTCCAATACCTACATTAACACCTGGATAAATTTTAGTTCCTCTTTGACGATATAAAATAGAACCTCCAGTAACTACTTCGCCATCAGCGGCTTTAGCCCCTAATCTTTTAGACTCAGAATCACGTCCGTTTTTAGTTGAACCTTGTCCCTTTTTATGAGCGAATAATTGGATATTTAACTTTAATAATGCCATAAACTACACCTCCTCATTTACCTTTATATTTTTTCCGTATTGTTTCTCTAAATCTTTTAACAAACTAACCATATTTAAAATAAGTAAATTAGTCTCGCGATTTTCCTTTAAAACATCAATAGAGAGTTCATCCTTAGTTAATTTATAACTAATTGCTTTCTCATCTAATCTTAAAATACCGTTAATACTCGTAATGACAATCGAACTTGCGGCAGCACACACAATATCCTTGCCATAATCATCAAACATCGCATGACCACTTATTTTAATATGTTTTTTACTTACGTCTACTCTAATCATTATGCAAATAATTTAGTAATTTCAACCTTAGTATATGGTTGACGATGACCTTGAGTACGACGATATTTTTTCTTTTGTTTATACTTATAAACTTTAATCTTTTTGTTTTTACCATGTTTTAAAACTTTAGCTTCAGCTTTAGCTCCTTTAACATAAGGATTACCGCAAACTCCACCAATCATTAAAACGTGATCGAATGTAACTTTTTTATCAGCATCCGCATCTAGTTTTTCAACATATAAAACTGTTCCTTCTTCAACGTAATATTGTTTTCCTCCAGTTTCAATAACTGCTTTCATACTTTTACCTCCTTTATAACTAAGACTCGCCATTAAGGTAAGAATAATCTTTTAAAACCTTTTTTGTGCGGTTGTAGATGGAGATCTACACATTTACAAATTCTATCACAATTTTCCTTTAAAGTCAAACCTTTTCCTTAGATTTTCTCTTTCAGAAATATACCTTACCCCATCATAAAACAAATGATTATAATCTCTTTTCATTTCATCCATATTAAGAGAATTAATTTTTTTAATTTTTTTAAAACGATAATCTTTTAAAAACCTTTCTAATAAAAACCTATTAAACAAACTTTCATGATTTTTAATCTCCTCACAAACCTTAAAAAATAAAAAAGTTAAAATTAAAAATAAGATTAAATTAAAGTCACTACTTATAAATAAAAAAAGCATTAATAAAATAGAAATTATAATAATCAAAGTATGACTTCTTTTAAAACTAGTAAATTTATTGAAAAACAAATTCAATATTTTAGAACCATCCAAAGGAAAAATAGGAAGTAAATTAAAAATCAAAATAGAAAAACTATAATATAAAACATCATTCGAATTAGTAAAAAAATAAAATAAATAAGTAAAAATAATTTGAAATAAAGGTCCCATTATAACAATTAAAAATTCTTCAAACATTCTTCTATTTAAATCCTCATTGAAAATTGTCAAAGCTCCAAATGGAAGTAATATAACTTTTTCAATATTCCATTTAAATATAACTCCCATCAAAACATGTCCAATCTCATGTATAACAACAATCAAACTAAATAAAATAAACCCCTTAAAATGACCAGTAATTACCGAAATAAATGCTACAAAATAATAAAAAAGATGAACTTTAAATATATTTCTTATAATCTAGCCTCTTTCCATCTTTAGTAAATACTAAATACATTTTTGAACCATTAGTCTCCCCTAAAATATCACCTGTTTTTAAATAATCATACATCTCTACTTTTATATCTTTAATATTTCCATACCAAACTTCAATTCCATCACCCTGCTGGATAATAACAGTATTACCATATCCTTCTTTTTCTCCCGCAAACACTACTATCCCACTTTTAATAACTGGAATAACATAATTATCAGTAACTTTAAGTTCTACCCCATCTTTATAATCTTTACTATCTTCATATTCTATTTTAGTACTAGAAACTAAAGCTGTTCTATCCGTTCCAGTAAGGGGTAATGAGGAACCAAATAATTTTTCATAAACCGCATTCACCTCAGCAAAACTAAAATGATCTTGAAAAACATACTTATATAATCCTTCCCTTAAACTAGGGCTTGCTTTTAAAGCAATTAAAATTCCCAAAAGCAAAACAACACATACCAAAAACTTACTAAAGAACTTACTTATCAAACTAACTTTTTTCAAACTCTTTTTTGCCATCATAATCACCTATAATAAATTATTTAATTATAATTAATTTTAGAACAACTTATAGGCATATACATATATTATTTTAGGTGATAAAAATGCATATTTTAGAAATTTTAAATATAACAAAAGGAAGTTTAATAAACAAAATTGATTTAAATTTTAAAATCAATAAATTTAAAACCAATAGTAAAGAAGTCAAAAAAAATGACTGTTTTATAGCCTTGAATAATGGTCATAAATATATTGAAGAAGCAATTAAAAATGGTGCTTCACTAATAATAGTAAATAGAAAAAAAACATGTAATACTCCTACCATATTAGTTCAAAATATGATAAAAGTATTAGGTGAATTAGCCTCATACATTAGAAAAATATACAATCCCAAAGTAATTGCCATCACAGGAAGTGTTGGAAAAACTACAACTAGAGAATTAATATATAGTATTCTAAGTAAAAAATATAAATGTCATCAAAATAAAAAAAACTATAACAACCACATTGGTGTTCCACTCACTATATTTGATTTAGATAAAAATGATGAAATAGCCATCATTGAAATGGGAATGAATCATTTAAATGAAATAAAATACCTATCTAAAATGGTAACTCCCAATATAGCTGTAATTACCAATATTGGTTCATCTCATATAGGAAACTTAGGAAGTAAAGAAAATATATTAAAAGCAAAATTAGAAATAAAAGAAGGATTAAAAGGACCATTATTTGTAAATGGAGACGATGAATTATTAAAACATGAATACGCAATAAAAAGTGGTTTTAATGAAAATAATGACTTAATAGCTTATAATTTAAAATCAAATTTATATTCATCAAGCTTTAACATTAATATTAATAATCATACATATCAAATAAAAATAAACTTACCATCACACCTCATAAGTAATGTTTTAATTGCCATAAATATTGGTCTATATTTAAATATTGATATAAATGATATTATAAATACTCTTAAAAACTTTCAAAGTTTTAATATGCGCATGAATATTCTAAAAGATAAAAATAATAATACCATTATAAATGACTGTTATAATTCCTCATTAGAATCTTTAACTGGAGTATTAAACATAATAAAAAAAGAAAAACAAAAAAAACTTTTAATTTTAGGAGATATAAAAGAACTCGGAAAATTCAGTACTAAAATTCATCAAAAAATACCAAATTTATTAAATCAAATAGATAACAAACAAGTAATTTTAATAGGAAAAGAAATGAAAAAAATAAAATATTCAAATTCTAATCATTTTAATAACTTCCAAGAAACCATAAATTATTTAAAACAAATACAAATAAAAGACACTTTAATTTTAATTAAAGCATCTAGAAGTTTAAAATTAGAAAATATTACTAATTACTTTGTAAATTACAGTGAGTATTAAATTCCTTAATTAACTTTTTAGCTCTCATAGTCTTAGCTTTCCCCTGCCACTCTAATCTAGGCCCGCGAGAATTAACATCGGTTAAAATTTTAACTATATCTTTATTATTCAGCTTATAATCAACATCAACCGTCTCATCATTAACTAAAGCTCCTACCATTGTATTACCAACGTTAGATCCTAATTTATAAGCAAAATCAATAGGTGTACTACCATTAGGAAGCTCAATAACGTTTCCTTCTGTTGTATAAACATGTATCATTTGATCAAATAGTTCCTTTTTAACCATATTGACAAATTCACTATTATCAGCTGTCATTGTATTTAACTCAGCAATCGACTTGAAAAACTGAAAATGTTTTTTTAGATCATTCTGCATACTTGTATCCGCATTACTTTTATTTAACTCCCAATAAGCAGTTAACCCATACGTATTAATCTTTTCCATATCATAAGTCCTTATCTGCATTTGTACAAAATAATCATCTGGACCAAATACAGTTGTATGTAAAGATTGATACATATTAGTTTTTGGACTTGCAATATAATCCTTAAACTTACTATTAATTGGTGGATAAACACTATGAATTAATCCTAAAGATAAATAACAATCTTTCACACTATCAACCATAATTTTAATAGCAAGTAAATCATGAACATCTATTATTTTTTTACCTCTATGCATTTGTTTATATAATCCATATATACTTTTAACCCTCTGCTTATGTTCAAAAGGTATATTATTATCAGTTAAAATATTTCCAATATCCTCCAAAGTTTTATTAATAACCTTATCAGCATCCATCTTAATAGATTTAAGTATATAATCAATAGTATTGTAAACATCCGGCTTTAAATAATAAAGAGATAAATCTTCAAGTTCTGATTTAATTTGATATGCTCCTAAATAATAAGCTAAAGGAACAAAAATTTCCATAGTCTCCAAGGCATTTTCTTTTTGTTTAAACTCACTTTTAAATTGCAATGTTCTCATATTATGTAATCTATCTGCTAGTTTAATAATGATAATTCTTACATCTTCTTCCAAACTAGTAATAATCTTTCTAGTATTAGTCGCTACCTCTTCTTCTCTAGATGAAAAATTCATCTTACTAATCTTAGTAACCCCATCAACTAAATTTACAATCGTCTCATTAAATTCATCTTTTATTTTTTCTTTAGTTATTTTAGTATCTTCAATAGTATCATGTAAAAGTCCCGCACAAATAGTATCACTATCTGCTTTCATCTCAGATAAAATAAAAGCGACAGAAAGTGGATGCACAATATAATCTTCACCACTTTGTCGCTTCTGGCCCTCATGTAATTTCTTTGCACAATCAAAAGCCTTAGATATCATACATATTTCTTTTTCATTCTCAATATACCCCATCACATTCTTCATCAAGTCATCGTAAGTTACTTCTCTCATAAAACCCACTCCAAACTTCAAATATATTATAAATAATATTAACACTTTTTATAAATAAAAACAAGAAAAAAATACCTCAAAAGGTATTAAAATTTATATTTTGACTTTTTTTGAAATCTCTTAACCACAAAAAATATAATAACACTATAAATTAAATTAATAATAAGTGATTTTAACACACTCATAATTAAAGCAATAAAATCAAAAGAAACACTACTTACAAGTACTAAAAAACCATAAGTTACAATTCTATAAATTAAAATACATATAGCCATTATTACAAGTACATTTACATAATTATCACTCAAAACTAAATTAAGTTTTGAAATCAAAAATGCCATAAAGCAAAAAATAATAGCATGAAAAATAATCGTATCAGTATAAAATAAGTCATATACAAGTCCAGTAACAAAAGCATATTTATAATATTCTGTCGCTTCGTCAAAAAGTGGATAAATGATAATTAAAGCAATTAAAGTAAAAAGTGGGGCAAAAAATCCATTAATCGGTACAAAATTAGAAACAATTCCCTCTAGTAAAAAAGAGATAACTAAAATCAATGCTTTCATTCAGTCTTCCTCTTTAAAACAGTAAGATAATCCAAATCATCAAAATTAACTGATGCCTGAACCTCTACCACTTTAGATAAATCAAAATTATCTGTTGTAACTTTATTTACCTTTCCTACCATAAGTCCACTTGGAAAAATAGTTCCCATACCTGTAGTAACAACATCTGCCCCTTCCTCAATATCCACATTTTCACTAATACCCTCAACTGTATAAGTATTAGTTTTTGAATCATACTGAGAAATTAAACCATATACATATTTATCAGCCACTTTAATTTTAACACTTATTTTATCACTCATATTTTCATTAGAAAGTAATTTTACTGTACTAGAATAATTGCTAACCTTAGTAATTTGTCCGACTAACCCCTTAGGATTAACCACCGCCATACCTTTCTCAATACCGTTCTTACTTCCTTTATCAATCGTTACCTCATCATACCAATAACCAATATTACGGGTAACAACTGTTGCATTCATATAAACTTTATCGCTCAAAATAGTATTTAAATTTAAAGTATCCTTAAGTTTATTAACCTCATCCCTTAAATTATCATTTTGTGATACAACAGAATCTATTTGTTCCTCTTTATTTTTAAGTTCCTTATACTTCTCATATAAATTATTTTTTTCTATTATAGAATCTACAGTATCATGAACAAAATTAAAAGGAGCTGAAACAACTTTTAAAACTACTGTTATAGTATCTTTCGCAACTTTTTCAATAGGATTTAAATCACGGTCTTTTTGTAATGAAAATGCTAAAACAACTAAAACTAAAGCAATAGCTACAACTACCAATATAAATAAATATCTTTTATCAAATCGTCTTTTATTATACATAGCCATCACCCATTAAAATTATAATACATTTTAAAGATAAAGCCAACTACATTTTACCATTTTCTAAAAAACTATAATACCTATCATCACCTATAATAATATGATCAATCACCTTAATTCCTAAAAGTAGCCCAATCTCTTTTAACCTATTAGTTAAACTTATATCTTCCTTACTAGGTTTCACCTCACCACTTGGATGATTATGAACACAAATTATCCCAGTCGCATTTAATAAATAAGCTTCTTTAAATATATCTCTTGGATGAACTAAACTATAATTTACAGTTCCAATAAAAAGTAATTTTTCTTCAATTACTTTTTTAGAAGCATCTAAATAAATACAGTAAAATTCTTCTTGAAAATTATTAACCTTAGTTTTATAAAAATCAAATATTTTTAAAGGTGTATTTAACCTTATTCCATTTAATGAAACAACCTTCCTATTCATTCTTTTTCCTATTTCTGCTAAAGCAACAAACATACAAGCTTTAGCCTTACCTATCCCCTTAATTTTATTAATTTCATGATAATTTATATTCTTTAAATTCTCAATTCCATTTAACTTACTTAATATATATGATGATAAATTTTGAACAGACATATCTTTAGTTCCTACTTTCAAAATAATTGAAAGTAACTCCTCATCACTTAAATTTTCTACACCAACATTAATTAATCTTTCCCTAGGTCTTTCTAACTCAGGAATATCTTTCATCTTAACATTCATTCAACCAACTCCTCATATTTTGCTAAAACCTGATTACAAATTACCTTAATTGACTCACTATCATCCGTTTTAGAAAGTAACTCATCATACTGCCTTAAAATATTAATAAAATCTTTGTTATCTGTTATCTTATCCTTTAAAAACGTATCATAACCAACCGACTTATAATAATTTTGAATTTTTAAAGCATTTTCCTTACTAGTAGTAATTCCAATATATGCATAATATTGATTATTCTCAACACTATAAATATAATGAGTAAAATCTTTCATATTATCTTTCATACTATCTAAATCAGAATAAACACCCCTTTGAATATAATATAAAGTCTCAGCTTCGGAAGAAACTGCCAAAGCCGGCATATCTTCATACTGTCTAATAATAAAATATGCCATTCCTATTCCTATAATTAAAGAAACCGTTACTGGAAATAAATATTTTTTCATACCATCACCTAAAATAATTCTAAATTAAAAGGAATATTCTTTTTGTCATTTAAAGTCGCTTTTATAATATATATACAACATTTATTATGAATTTCCTTCTTTTTTTACTTTTTTTCAATAAAATGGTACAATTAATATAGAGGTGAAAAAATGTCTTATAAAGTAGATAGAAAAAAATCAAGTACATTAAGTAAAATTTTAGTAGCAGGTGGACTTGCTTTAGCTTTAATTGGAGCCGGAAAATTTGGTATTACCATTTTAAGTCAGGTTCAAGGCACTGAAGTAAATAATGATATAATCGAACAAGTTGTTGTAAAAGATGACGTAATTGATACAAACGAAGCAACTCCTGAAATAATAGAAGAATATACACCAAAATATGATGTAGCTGAATTACAAGCCACATATCCAAACGCATGGGGAATCTTAGAAAAACCAGATGGCACTGCTTTCCCTATTGCTGAAACTAATTCTAGAGAAGAAGAAGATTATTACCTTAAACATACCTTAGATGGAAATTATAGCGTTTCTGGAACAGTATTTTTAGACCACCAAAATGATAAAGATATGAACAATCAAGTAAGTAGAATTTGGGGACATAATTTATTTGGAGCAAATATGTTTGGTGATTTAACTGAATATCAAAATCAAGGACAAGCATTTTATGACCAAAATAAAACTTATACTTTATACACAGAAAAAGGTGTTTATGAATTAGATGTTTTTGCTGCTTTAGAAGAAGATGGTACTACTCAAGAATTTGACTATGAAAATCAAGATGCATTCTTACAAGATATGAATAATAATAAAAATGCTTCTAATTTTGTTTCAGATGTTCAAGTATCTCCAGATGATCAAGTAATTATATTAGAGTGCTGTCCTGATAGAGGAAGCGCCATATCAGGAAATAATAGATTTTCTGTTTACACCAAAGTAACACCAGTATATGAATATAATTTAAATAATAATAAAACTTTATAAAGCCATTTGGCTTTTTTTCATTTAAAAACTAGTATATTTCTTACATACTAGTTTAATTTGTAATTACAATTTATATTAAAACATTACTTTTCATGCTTTTTTTATAATTATAATCACCAAATCATTTTAAATTTTAATATTTGTTACTCCAATATTAAAAATAGACCAAAATGTACATCACTGGACGTACATTTTAGTCTATTTTTCCTTGTATTTACTTGCTCTTTTAAAACTGTCCGTCATTCAGACTATTGTAAATGGGTCTTCTGAAGTTCCACTTCCAGACAAAGTAGTACTAGATTTTAAGAAGACTACTGGGAGGGGAGCAAAAAGGTAGCCGCCAGCATAGGCGCGATAGGAATCTACGCCAACACCACCACTATCTCGAAAAGCATACCAAGCATCATAAGAACCGCCACCAGACTCGTAAGAAACAGCATTTATTGTCCAATATGCTGTCATATCCGGGATTTCAAATAAATAGTTTGAATCACAATTCGATGTGCCACTTTCAAACACGTTATTTGCTACAGATGTACAAGATGTACAAGGTGGATTGATACTTGCTCTTAATATATCTGATACGTTGACTAGTCCGACATTTCCTGTCCATTGGTACTTTTTCTCTCCTGCTATATTTTTTTCTATACTATCTGCTTCGGCTCCACTTTGGTCTAACCATTCTACTACCCCTATATTAAATAAATGAGAAGTCATTTGTCCTTTAGCTGTACTATTTATATTATTTACATAATAATCATCATTTAAATATATTTTTATACTTGAATCTTCAGTTACTGTTCCACTTTGTGATCCACTTTGTGATGAAAATGTTCCATCAACTGCTGCATATACTCCACAACCGTAACGTGGATCATCACAATATGAATTATTTTCTGTATTTCGGTGATTTGCTTCATCAAATGGTCGGTATGGTAATACATCATTTCTAATTATTTTATATGTTCCATCGGTTTCTTTTGCTATGATTCTCCATGTTTCATCATTGAATGTTATATAGTTATTTGGATTTTGTCCTCTATATATTAATCTTCCTTCTTCATATGTGTCTTTATAAAGTCCATCTCCACTTTCAACTATTTCTACTTCTTGTCCTCCTATTGTTTGGTCTCCTCCCGGTGTTATTCCTCCGGTTCCATCTTTTTGTTTATAATTTAAGGTTACTGTTATTATTGAACTTGTATTTTCTGGCTGAGAAGTTACATTACTATCATAACTTACGATTACTGTTAAAACATCACTTTGAGATACTTGTAATTCATCTCCATTTTCTATTCCAGATGTTTGGAATGTAATTGCTGGATTATTTCCATCATTTATTTCTATACTTTCAAGTACTGCATCAATATTACCCTGATTTTCTACTGTAATATCATATTTCATTGAGTCTCCTGGTGAGACTAAATTTGTTTTAAATGTTGCCGTTGTATCTGTATGTGTTGGTGCCTCTGCATCACTTGCCTGTCCACTCTGTACGCTACTCTGTATATCAGTTATTTTTACTAAGAAGTTACTTGCTATATTTGATGTTCCTGATATTTTTAATTGTGATTGGAATGCTGCATACCCTACTCCCATTATTACTAATATCATACATAATCCGGCTATTATATAATTCCTATTAGTTCTGTTTAATCTTTTATTCATTTCATACACTCCTTTATCTTACAAAAACAGTATAAACCAAAAAAACAAGTAACATTTTTGATAAATCATTTTTTTGATATTTACTTGTCATTTTTTGTTTACTATATGAAAAAAGCTTTCAAAAATTCGAAAGCTTAATAATTACCTCTTTTTCTTAAGAATGCTGGAATAACTGTATCTTCATCATCTAAACCAGGAATTGGAATTTCTTCTTCCTCTTTTTCTTTATGTTGATCAAATCCAGTTGCAATAACAGTTACAATTAACTCATCAGTAAAGTTTTCATTAATAACAGCACCAAATATTGTATTAATATCTGTATTAGCCGATTTTCTAATAGCTTCAACAGCTTCCTCTACCTCAAATAAAGTTAAATTAGGTCCACCAGTAACATTGATAATAGCATCAGTTGCTCCATCAATACTAGTTTCTAAAAGTGGACTAAGTACTGCTTGATTAGCTGCTTCGATAGCTCTATCTTCACCAACACCAGCACCTATACCAATCAAAGCACTACCACGTTTTTCCATAACTGTCTTAACATCAGCAAAGTCCAAATTAATAAGTCCTGGACATGCGATTAAATCAGAAATAGATTGAACACCTCTTCTTAAAACATTATCAACTTCTTTAAATGAATCTAAAAGTGGTGTAGATTTATCAATAATTTCTCTTAATCTATCATTAGGTACAACAATTAAAGTATCTACATGTTTTTTTAGTTCCTCAATACCATCTAAAGCTTGACTCATTCTCTTTTTACCTTCAAAAGAAAATGGTTTAGTAACAATACCAATTGTTAAAGCTCCTGAATTTTGAGCAATATCAGCAATAACTGGAGCTGCACCAGTACCAGTTCCACCACCCATACCACAGGTGATAAATACCATATCAGCGCCTTTTAAAGCTTCTTCTAATTCAGTTTTAGATTCAAGTGCAGCTTCTTTACCAATTTGTGGATTAGCCCCTGCACCAAGTCCATGTGTAAGTTCCTCACCTATTTGAATTTTATTTTCAGCTAAAGATGCTTTAAGCACTTGTGAGTCAGTATTAGCAACTATAAACTCTACTCCTTCAACTGATTCAATCATTCTATTAACTGCATTACAGCCGCCGCCCCCGACACCTATTACTTTTATTTTTGCTAATTGATCCATTTCAATTCCCATCATATTAATTTCCTCCTATTCGCCAAAAAAATATCCAAATACTTTTCCTAGCATTGTATCATCGTTTGTATTCTCTCTAGGTGAAGAAAGTTCTTCCATATCATCTTCACTAAGCATTGAATAATTCATTCCTTTTAATTTTAATGTATTTAGAAAATAAATAATATTTCCGATTGCAGTACTATATTTATTATTTCTAACTCCTATTAATTTTACTGATCCTTTATTCGCCGTTGGCAAAATATCATGAATACAGTATTCGAAATCCAGTATATTACTACTGCCACCAGTTATTATTATATACTGAATTGGCTTATTTGTTAAGTCATTTAACTCATTTTTTGCTAAAGTAAGTATTTCATTAATGCGAGACATAACAACTTCTGAAGCCGCTGACTGATTAATTTTAATTTTAACATTATCTTCATTCATTGTTTCATAAACATCGAATTTATCAGCATTTCTCGTATGTGCTAAAGCAAAATTTTCCTTAATCTTCCTAGCTTCTTCTATATCTATTTTATACATATAAGCTAAATCTTTGTCAATATCTCTTCCACCAGCACCTATTATTTTAGTACTAACAGGAATACTTTTATTATACAAAGAAACTGTTGTAATATCAGCACCTATATTAATAACTGCACTTATTCCTTTATCAAAATTATCATTTTTAAAACAGTTTATATCACCAATACTTCCAACTGAAATATCGACAATCTCTATTCCTAAACTTTCAAGTATACTAGCAACCGAATAAACATTTTTCTTAGGTGTTGTAACCATCATAGCTCTTCCCATTAATTTCTTGCCTGGAAATCCTTTAGGATCTTTCATAACCGTTTTACCATTTATCTTAAAATCAATAGGTACAACCGTTACAAATTCCTCATTAGGCATTAAATTAGATCTAATTCCAGCTTTATATGAATTTATCATATCACGAGAAGTAATTAAATCACCAGGAACATCACATTCACCTTTAATAATTTTATATTCAGCCATATGATTAGGAACATTCGCAATTACTTTTTTAATACTTATTCCAAGCATAGCTTCAACATCTTTAAAAGCCAGTAAAATTGACTTTTTAACAAGTTCCGGATTAACAATTAATCCTTTTTTTATTCCTTTAGAAGGTATTGATGTAGCCGCAAGTAAATTTAAATGATTTTGGTAAAGATCACAAACGACAAGCTTGATAGAATCTGAACCAATATCAATACTCGCATAAACATGCTCCATAACATCATCCTCCTATGGTCTATCATTAATTATACTATAATTTTACCTTATTGAAAAGAAAATGTAAACCCAAATTAATTTTTTTAAAGAAAAATTAACCTTTTACCTCAAAATATTCACCAGAATCTAAATAAAGTATTCCCTTTTTATTATCAAACTCTTTAATTATATCTAAATAATTATCTATTTTATCAAACTTATTTAAAGTTAAATAAACCTGATTACCATCATTCATTGTCAAGAAAAATCTCCCTTCATCAACCTCATTAGGATCATATTTTATTTCAGATATTCTCTTAACAATATCATAATTAACTGAAGCAATCGCCTTTAAAAATTTAGAATAAACCTTATCTGGCACATAATTAATAACTGTAGGCACTGGAAAATTATCATCCACTTCAGTCTTATCAGCTAAAATAGTTTTTTCAGCCGGCAAATAATAAAATAATGGCAAATTCTCTTCAATATTAATTACAACCTTAGTTAAACTAGGCCTTTCCACTTCTACATTATTAACATAAGCATCTTTTTCTAATCTTTTTTCAATACTAGAAGAAAGTGTCTTTAAACTACTAGGATAATCATCTAGCCTCGCCATTTCAATTATTTCCCAATCACTATATAAAGAATTACCTTTAATAACAATATTATTAATCTTTATATCAGTTAAAAAAGCTATTCCTAAAAGCATTAATATAATAAACAAAAATACTAAAAAAACATTTTTAACCTTTAACTTTCTTTTCTTCTTAACCTTACGTGCCATTAAACCACCTTTTTATTTTAAAATTTCTTGTTCAAGCTCTAATAAAATTCCAGTTTCATCTTTAACCTTATCTTGAATAATCTTAATTAATTTTATCACATTTTCTGCGTTAGCACATCCTAAATTAACAATAAAATTAGCATGTTTCAAAGAAACCATTGCATCACCAACTTTATATCCCTTCAGTGAAGCTTCTTCAATTAACCTTCCCGCACTTAAATTCAAAGGATTACGAAAAACAGAACCTGCAGATGGATAGTCAAGTGGCTGTTTTTCTTTTCTTAAATTAAAATTATTTTTCATCTTTAACATAATTTCATCATATAAACACATTTTTAATTCAAATGTAACTTCTAAACAAATATAATCCTTATGTTTTAAAATAGAATCTCTATACCCAAACTCCATCTCATCTTTAGACAAAGTAAAAATATCACCAAACTCGTCTAAAACTAAAGCTTCTTTAAAAACTGAAGCCATATCAAAACCATAAGCACCAGCATTTTGATAAATAGCTCCGCCAACTGTTGCGGGAATACCAAAAGTAAATTCCAAACCACTTAAATTATTTTCCGCACATTTTAAAGCAAGCTTTGATAAATTATAACCACTTCCTACCCTAACTATATTATTAACAATATCAAGTTTATCAAATTTTGAAAGTTTTATCAAAACTCCATCATAACTAGAACTAATAATTAAATTAGAACCATTACCCAAAATCTTATATCTAGTATTATTACTCTTTAATTTATTAATCAATTCTTTTAATTCCAAAATATTCTCAGGAAAATAAATAGTCTTTATCTCCCCTTCTAATTTATAAGTTGTATACTGCTTTATCTTTGCATTATTTACCTTTTTCATCATTTAAAACTACTTTCTTCAAATTCTCATAAATAATATCCGCACTATTCTTTACCTGCATACTTCTTAAATTATTTTTAATTTTTTGAATCTTATTTTCATCATTAATTAATTCATCAACCTTCTTAGATAAAACTCCATCTTCCAAATCCTTTTCTTCAATCATCAAAGCTGCATCTTTATTAATTAAATCTAAAGCATTTAAATACTGATGATTATTAGCAACATATGGTGAAGGAATTAAAATTGAAGGAACCTCCAAAGCAATAATCTCACTTAAAGTAGAAGCTCCAGCTCTAGAGACCATCACATCAGTTTTCTTCATAACCGAAGTTAAACCCTCATAAAAAGGAATTATTTTTACATTTTCTGGATAACTACCTTTCATAACCTCCTCATAAGAACCCTTACCTGTTACAAATAAAATCTCATAATCTTTACCTTTAAAATAACTAAGCTCTCTTTCTAAATACTTACTAACTCTTAAAGCTCCCAAAGACCCCATAACAATAAGTACTAATTTCTTACTAACTGATAAACCTAAAGAAGATTTCATAAAAGATTCAACCTTTAAAGCATCCTCACTACAAGGATTACCAGTCACAACTGCTTTTCCTATAGGAAATTTATTCAAAGAAGATTCAAAAGAAACACCTACCAAATCCGAATACTTGCTCAAAAACTTATTAGATTTTCCAGGCAAAGCATTTTGTTCATGTAAAAAAGTTTTATAGCCTAACTTTTTCGCACTCATAATAACAGGAACAGTCACATATCCTCCAACCCCAATAACAATATCAGGATTAAATTTCTTAATCATTTTGCGGCATTCTTTAAAAGCTTTAAATAAACATTTAACTGTTTTAAAATTTTTAAAAAGATTCTTACTAAAACCATATATTTCTATTGATTTAAATGGAATACCCTTTTTAGGAACAATATCTTTTTCCATTCTATTGTGTGTTCCTATATATAAAAACTCACTATCTGGTTCTTTTTCTTTTATCTTATTAATAATAGCTAAAGCTGGATAAATATGTCCACCGGTTCCTCCCGCACTAATAATCACACGCATCAAACCACATCCTTAAAATAATTATATATCATAATTATATGTTTCAGCAAGCAGATTATAAAAAGATTTATTTTTATATAAGTTCACTCTTAACATTTTGAATAATTGTTTTTTTATATAAACTTATATGACTAATAACCATACAAATAAAAATCATTAAAAAACAAACAAAAAAACTAAGCAAAAATGACTGATAATCAAAAATACCTAAATTAATACTAAAATAATCTCCCAAATTCTTATATAAACTATTACTAATTAATAACGTAAAAGGAAAAGCATACAAAGATCCTTTACCACTTATAATAAAACTTTCTAAAAGTAAACTTAAATTTATTTTAAAGCCATCAAAACCCAAACTTTTTAAAATGGCAAGCTCTTTTTTTCTAAGTTTTATACTAAAAGAAATAATATTTAATATAGTAAAAAAAGCAATTAAAAAAACTAAACAAACACAAGAATAAGAAAAAAGTTTAATTAATAAAATAAAGCTATCAATAAGCTCATAAGCCTTTTTAACATTAACATAACTAAAATTATCAAAGCCATTTTTTGAAGCATAACTAGTTATTTTATCATCTAAACCGCTTTCTAAACTTTTTATTAAAGCATTACCACTATAATTAAAACACACCTTACTAAAATCATCATTATTTAAATTTAAAATTATTCTTCCTTCTATAAGTTCATTTTCAAACCCAAAAGGAATATCATTAGTTAATTTAACTCCAATCTTATTATTTATAGTAACCTCATCTAATTTATTAAAAATATTATAGTTAACCTTTTTCATTTTTCCATTTTTTTCTAAAACATCTGAAACAACATTAATAACTTCATTACCTCCCAAATCAGTAACTAAAACATAATTTACTTCTTTAGCACCATCATTATAACTTTCCTTTGGAATAACAATATTTTGCGTGCAGCTTCTATATATGTTTTTTTCATCAGAATTTAAAAATTTTGCCATCTTTTCTAACTTAGAATAATCTCTCTTACTCACCTCAAGTTTAACATCATAATTAGGTATTCTTACATAATCATCTAATATTTTTAAAACATAACTATTAAGTCTCATAAAACTATTAAAAAGAATTATTAAAATAAAAACACATATTATTAAACTTCTATATTTCTTAATATTTCTAACATAGTTATTATAAGCATAACTTAAAGTAAAACACCTTAAATTCAATTTTCCATTATTTTTAATATTCTCCCTAAAAAGTTCCATAACTTTATATTTTCTTATTCTAAAAATAGGAAATAAACTAGCTAAAAAAATAATTAGCAAAATAAAAATAAGCGGGATTAATATAAAAGGAAAATAAAGAGACAAATTCACCTCACTAACTAAAACCTCACAAAAAAGAGTATTTATAAGATTTAAAGTTCCATAAACCAAAATCAAACTAAAGATAAATCCAAATATTATTCCAATAATACCACATATCAATCCTTCTAAAAAAAACAGCTTACATAAATAAGAAAAACTAGCCCCAACAGCCTTAAACAAAAATATATCCCTTTTCTTCTTAGAAAGCATTAAACCAAATGAATTATATATTATAAAAAAAACTGAAAAACCTAAAATAAACACAATTAAAAAAATCAATTCCTTAAATAAATCCAAATAATTATTTTTCCCAATTCCATAAAGCGATAATAATTTTGTATTATAAACAACATTATCACAATCATTTACCTCACATATTTTTTCAGTATTATAATAAGTTTTTCTAACATCTCTAAACTTAACAAAATATTCTCCATCATAAATCTTAAATGAAGATAACATATCATTAGATATATTATTTAAATTACCACTTATCTTAACATGATAATCGTCAACCTTCTCTATTAAATAACCTCTAAAAGAAGAAAATAAAATCCCTACACTAAATAATAAAACACAAGCTAAAATAATTCCAATTATTAAAGTAAAAGTCTGCTTTTTATTATACTTTAAATATCTAATACTTAAACCTATCATTACTTTCATCCTTTATAATTTTTCCATCCAGCATCGTAATGATTCTATCAGCTCTTCTGGCAAGACTCATATCATGAGTCACCATAATAATAGTTTGCTTATATTTCTTATTGTAAAATTCTAATAACTTCATAATATGTTTACTATTTTTAGTATCTAAATTTCCAGTCGGCTCATCCGCTAAAATTATTTTAGGCTTATTTATTAAAGCTCTTCCAATCGCAACACGTTGCTGCTGCCCACCTGATAAATCATTTGGAAAAACATCTTTTTTATTTAATAACCCTAAATTTTTAACTAACTCATCAATTTTTTCTTCACTAACCTTTCTACCATCAAACAAAGCAGGTAAAACAATATTTTCCTTAACTGTTAAAGCTGGAATTAAATTATAAAACTGATAAATAAATCCAATGTATTTTCTTCTAAACACAGTCAAATCCTTATCTGACATTGTATAAATATCTTGATTATTTATAATAACAGTTCCTTGACTAGGTAAATCTAAACCACCAAGCAAATGAAGTAATGTACTCTTGCCACTACCACTTTTACCAACAATTGCTATAAATTCTCCCTTTTGAACCTTAAAACTTATATCATCCAAAGCCCAAATCTCATTTTCGCCGTCCCCATATTTTTTACACAAATTTTTAACATTCAATATTTCCATATTTTTCACCTCTATTAAAAACATACGACAAAAATTTCTCATTTCCTTTTTTTGAGGCAAAAAAAATTAATTTTTTTTAAAAAACTACAAATTTCATAAAAATATGATATAATATTCAAAAATTTCAAAAGGTGATATACTATGAAAAATTCTTTAATTAATGAAATTAGTGAATATAAAAATAAATATGGAGATGAAAAAACAAAAGAAAAATATGAAGATAAACTATTGTCTTTGAGAAATTTTAATACTTTAATTTGGTTTTATAAAAATGTTAAAAAAACAAACTTAGAAAAACTAAAAAAGTTTGTTATATCAACTAGAAACATATATTTTATCTATAGATTTTTTGAGACATTTGAGGAATTTTCAAAAACAAAAGATATAGAAATATTTAATGCTTTTCTCGAAAATGATTTTTCAAATCACTCCCAATATTATACTGATCAAAACCATTTTTTCTTTTATGAGGACGAACATTGCTGCCTAGAAGAAGAAAAAAATTTATTTTTAATTGAAAACTTTATCTTAGATCAAATTTTCTTAAAAACATTTAAAGATGAAATATTTCAAAGTATCATTAAATATGGAGATATAAAATTATTAGAAGAAGTAATATCAACCTGTCATGAATTAAATATTGATTCAAAAGATCTTGAAAATTTCTTTATAAATAAAGAAATAACAAACAAAACCAATAGCAAAAAAATTATTGAAAGTAATTTTGCTAAAGACATAAATGAGGCTAATATTTCTAAATTAGAAGAGGCTATTATTGAAAGTGATAATACAAAATATATTTTTGCGAAAAACATAAATGAAGCTGATATTTCTAAATTAAACACCACAATTGATAAAAATATAAACCAACTTATAAAAACCGAAAATTTTGAAGAACTTTTTTATATAATAAATTTTTGTAATATAAACACATTAAATAAAGTAATAAAATTCATTCTATCTGCTGACATACCCGCAGATAAAATATATAAATTTATAACAGAAGTTTTTACTGATGGTAGTAATTATACTCATATTGAAATACCAGAGGAATTATTAGATAAGCTTTTAACACAAATTGACTATCCTAATGAAATATCTTGCTACATATATATTAAAGAAATTATAAAAAAGGCTACTTATATTAATATTGAAAAAATTGAAAACTACTTAATAGAACATAAAATGTATACTTTAATTATTGATTTTGCAGCATCCATAGTAAATGCAAATATTTCTAAATTAGAAAAGGCAATTATTACAAGCAATGACCCTAATTTAATTTATACATTTATGTCAAAAGTACCAAATACAAACTCTTACAAACTACACAACATTATAAAAAACACCTCTTATTCATCAAAAGACTATTTAAGTATCAATAAAAACCAAACCGATGATAATTTCAAAGTAAAAAAACTTTTAATCTAAATCAACAAAAATCAAGGTTAAATATTTCCTTGATTTTTTTATAATATTTTCTTTTTCATTATTCTAAGAGCATTTAAAATAGCAAACAAAGTAACTCCAACATCAGCCACAACAGCCATCCATATTTTAGCTAATCCCAAAACAGCTAAAATAAGCATCAAAAATTTAAAAATCAAAGCAAAAGCAATATTAAACTTCACAATCTTCTGTGTTAAACGCGCTATCTTTATACTAGTTACAATCTTTTCTAAATCATCATGCATAATCACAATATCCGAAGCCTCAATTGCCGCATCACTACCAACACCGCCCATTGAAATACCAATAGAAGCCTCCTTTAAAACAAGCGCATCATTAACACCATCACCAGCAAAAGCTACAATTGAATTTTTCTTAATATCCTTTAATTTTTGAACTTTATCAGTTGGCAATAATTCCGAATAATACTCTGTAATATCAAGCTTTGATGCTACCTTTTGACAAATATCCTCACTATCGCCAGAAAGCATTACTACTTTATCAACATTAACCTTCCTCAATTCATGAACCAGATTATAAGCTGAATTTTTAATCTTATCACCAACCACTAAATATCCCAAATACTCTCCATCACATGCAACATACACAATTTTTCCAAAAACAGTGGTACTAGTAAATAAAACGCCTTCCCTCTCCATTAACTTTTCATTACCAATAGCCAATTTTTTTGAATCTACTGTAACTAAAACTCCTTCGCCACTTATTTCCTTAAAATTTTTAATCTTCGTCTCATCGATTTCTTTATCATAAAAAGCTAATATAGATTTAGCAAGTGGATGATTAGAATAATATTCCCCATAAGCTACTAATTTCAAAAGCTCTAAAGAAGAAACCTTGTTGCTAAAAATTTCTCTAACCAAAAACTTTCCTTCAGTAAGTGTACCCGTCTTATCAAAAATAACTGTCTTTAACCTAGTTAAACTGTCAAAAACATTACTACCTTTAATCAAAATTCCTTCCTTACTAGCACGTCCCACACCACAAAAGAAACTTAAAGGAACCGAAATAACTAAAGCACAAGGACAAGCTGTTACCAAAAATACCAAAGCATTATAAAAATAATCTTTAACTTCAAATAAATATCCAAATAAAACAATTAAAACTGCTAAAATTAAAATAATTGGTGTATAAATTTTCGAAAATCTTGTAATAAATTTTTCTGTAACAGTCTTCTTCTCATCCGCACTTTCAAGTAAATTAATAATCTTGCTAGCCATCGATGAGGAAGCCTCACTAACAGCTCTAACAGTAACTAATCCACTACCATTAACAAAACCACTTAAAACCTCTGACCCAACCACTAATTTTCGTGGCACACTCTCGCCTGTCAAACTAGAAGTATCAGCTTCAGTTTTACCTTGAATAATAACTCCATCAAGCGGAAATTTTTCACCTGGTTTAACAATAAAAATATCCCCAGCTTTTGCCTCATTAATATCTGTCTTTTTAAAAGTATCACCCTTTTTTAAATTAACATAATCACTTCTTAAATCCATCAGCTTAACAATTGATCTTTTAGAATTTTCAACAGCCAAATCAGATAAATATTCGCCAAATTCAAAAAGCAACATAACCATAACAGCCTCAGGATACTCACCAATAATAAAAGCGCTTATAGTTGCAATTATCATTAAATTACTCTCATCAAAAAAATTACCCTTTAAAACTTTTTGAAAAGCCTCTATAAAAACTTTAAAAGAAACAATAAAATAACTCATCAAAAGCAAAATAAAATATAAAACATTATTGTCTTTAAAAAATAAAGCTAAAATAAATAAAATAAAACTCACAAAAATTTTTAAAATATCAAAATTAACCTTAATTTTCATTATCAATTTTCTCCTTTAAATGCTCAGCGCCATATTTTAAAATAATATTAATATGCTCATCACTAATACTATAATTGACCGTCTGTCCAACTTTATTTGCCTTAACTAAATTAGAACTTCTAAGAGTTTTAAGTTGATGAGAAATAGCTGATTGACTAACATCTAACTTCTCCGCAATCTCATTAACACATTTTTCTCCTGAAACAAGTAAATCAAGTATTCTAAGTCTTGTCTCATCTGCAAAAATTTTAAAAAACTCCGCAAGTCCTCCTAAAAATTCTTTACTATACATATCTTTCTCCTTTATATGAATATTTGTTCATATAAACATATTACTACAAATTAAAAAAGATGTCAATAATAAACATCTTAACACATTCCGGCACCATCAACAGATAAAATAGCCCCTGTAATAAAACTTGCCATATCACTAGCTAAAAATAGAAAAGCATTTGCAATATCTTCAGGTTCTCCCATTCTACCAATAGGAATAGAAGCGATTATTGGTTTAATCATCTCCTCTGGTAAACTATCAACCATATCAGTATGAATAACTCCTGGAGCCACAGCATTAACTCTAATATGATCTTTTCCAAGTTCTCTAGCCAAAGATTTAGTTAAACCATTAACAGCAAATTTACTAGCTGGATATCCACATCCAGCAGCTTGGCCATAAATACTAACCATCGAACTAGTATTTAATATTACTCCTCCACCATTTGCTTTCATATAACTAGCTCCCACCTTAGAACAGTTAAATACACCTTTAATATTTAAATCAATAATATTATCAAAAGACTCTTCCGTATAATTATATATACTTTCACGAGCAGAAATACCAGCATTATTTACAACTATATCAATCTTACCATATCTACTATTTATTTCAGCAAAAGCTTTCTCTACTTCATGCATATTTGTAATATCAGGATGCATTCCCATAACCTCATACATAGAATTTTCTTGTTTTAATTTAATTAAAGCATTTTGAACAGACTCCTCTTTAGTTCCAAAAAAAACAACTTTTGCTCCATTATCTAAAAACTTCTTTACAATTGCAAATCCAATACCACGAGTTCCACCAGTAACAATTGCCACCTTATCTTGTAACATAAATTTCCCTACCTTTCTTACCTATCATATCACATTTTTTGATTAAATCTTAAAACTTCAAACAAATTACATCTTCTTAACATTATTTTTAAGTTTTTACATATTTTTTAACCTTAACCATTTCATCTTTATAAATATGATTAGTCAAAGCATTTACTAAACTTTGATATAATTTTTGCTTTTGCAAATCATAATCAATTGATTTTAAATTTCTAACTCTATTCAAATTAACCGTATATAAAGGTTCATTTTTATAATTTCTAAAAAAATAATTTTCTAGGCAAAGTAAATCTTCTTTCCCACCAGATTTTAAATAAAAAGAAATAAACTCTTTTAAATAAGGATCGCTAATATCAATACCATAAATCATAGGAATATCTATATTTCTATCAAATTCTAAAGCAAACAAAAGACCTCTTCTAGGACCAAACCTATCAGCTCCTCTTTCGATTATTCTATACATTATAGTATTAAGCATCTCATCTTTTTGATAAACCCAATTATCATAATCGTCTATTGCCTTTAAAAGATTACTATATAAAGAAATATCAATTTCGTCTAATTGTAACATCTGATAAACTTCTTTAATATTTTTTCCTATTATATCTATATCATCTAAAGAGCTATCTATCAACTTAATCCTTTTTGAAGCAATTACCGTTCCTTTAGAACTTAACCGTACATGACTTAAACACTTTCCAAAATATACAATAGATGAATATTTTGGCCTTTGAAAATAAAACTTTTCATCACTTGGTAAATTATTAATAAATTCATGAGTATTATATTTTACATCTTCCTTATTCAAATCTTCATCATTATTCATTATATCTTCTATTACATAATCAGGATATTTTAATTCATAAAAGACAGCCACTTTCTCTATAAAATTTCGCATATCATTAAGCATATAAACTCTACCCATATCAACATAATTATCTTTAACAATATTTTGATAATACCAATTAATAAACCTATCAACCTTATCATCTAACTCATAATTAATAACTGTATCATTCGCATTAACTTCAGTTCCTTTAAAAATATCAAAATCAATTTCTTTGCTTTTTAATAATTCAATTAGCACTTTTACCTTCATATACACCACCATCTAAAGCATATTTTTTTTCTTAAGCCAACACGCTAAAATAAATGAAACTATAAAAGAAATAATAACTATTAAAATAAAAGATATATCACTTTCCCCTAAATTTCCCAAAGGAACATTCATCCCTAAAAATGAAGCAATCATTGTTGGAACAGAAAACACAATTGTAATTCCGGTTAAAAATTTCATTATAACATTCAAATTATTAGAAATAATCGTTCCATAAGCATCAATAGTTGAAGATAAAATTTCCCTTGAAATCGCACAGCTTTCTATACACTGTTTATTTTCCATAATTGCATCTTCTAATAATACCTTCTCCTCCTTATTCAAAGAAATTATATCTTCTTTTTGTAATCTTTCAAGTACCATACTATTTGCTCTTAAAGAAGTAATAAAATAAACTAATGATTTTTGAATATTTAAAAAGTTTAATAATTGCTTATTATTTGTAGAATGATAAGTATTTTTTTCTATCTTATGAATATCGACTTCCAAAGCATCTAAAGTAAATAAATAAGCACTAGAAGAGCTAAAAAGTATCTGCATCAAAAACTTTTCTCTTTTAACTACATCAAAATTTTCTACTTTGTTTTGCTTAAATTTATTTAAAAATTCATGTTCAACTAAAGAGACAGTCAATATATAACCAGCATCACAAATAATAACTCCTAAAGGATATGTAACATATTTATTTTTAATATTTTTATCCTTCATATAAGGAACATCTATAACAATAAGCGTACCACCACCAAATTTTTTTACTCTCGGAAACTCTTTTTCAACCAAAACCTGCAAAATAATAGATGAATTAATCTCACAAATTTCAGAAACCTTTTGAATCTCTTCTGTAGTTGGATTTACTAAATCAATCCATGAATTTCTCTCAAATATTTCACATACCTTTATACTATTATCTATCTCATTCTTTAAAACTTTAAGCATCACTATCACCTACTTTATATTCAATATATCACGCCCACAAATTATTGTAAAGCATACATGTAAACATTTACACACAAAGTCAAACATTTTATTAAATTAATTTTTCTGATACAATATATATGGATGTGAGTTTTATGAAAGAAAAATTTAAAAATTATTTAAATAATAACCATAATTTTGATAAGCCAACATTAATTGGAATAATATGTTTAATAATCGTAATTTCAGGAATATGCGGCTGGTTATATGAATTTATTTTCTATTTTTTCAATAGTGGTATGAAAGAATTTTATTGGCGTGGAGGTAACTTCTTACCATGGATTAATATATATGCAATAGGCGCTGTAACAATATTTTTCTTAACCTATAAAAAAAGAAAACATCCATTATATATATTCTTAATAAGTGTTATAGCTACTGGGATAATAGAATATATTGGTGGATGGTATATGGAAAACATCAATGATGTAAGATGTTGGGATTATAGTAAGGAAATATTAAACTTTGGAAACATAAATGGATATGTCTGCTTAAGAAGCGTCCTAATCTTTGGAATATTTAGTTTACTACTCATGTATTTAGTTGTTCCTTTTTGCTTTTTTCTAGCAACCCATCTAAATAAAAAAACATTTTTAATAATCAGTTATGCCTTATGTTTTATATTTTTAGCTGATGAACTTTATAACTTAATATTTGCAAACCTATTTTCACTTCCAAGAGCCTCTACAATCTATAAAAAATTAGGCTTTAAATATTTATATTTTTAAAGCCTTTTTCATTTAAATCTAGTTCTCTCAATGAATAACAATAATAGTCTTTACTACCAATTCGTATTAACTTAAAGCCATAATGTTCATATATGCTATTTAACTTTTTATTTTTAGTAATACAATCCAATCTCAAATATCTTTGATGGTTCGTCTTAGCAATATCTTTACAAACAGCCATTATTATACTGCCAATGTTTTTACTACCGATTTTAGTTACAATTTTGTATATATAATAAGCTTGTGTATCATCATCATTCCATAATCTACTATCAGTAGAAAGCTCAAATGCGGCCACAATACTACCGTTCCTTTTCAGTACAAAAAAATAATCATTTTGTATTTCTCTTAAAAATTCATCCTTTGAATGATGTATTAAATATTTTGTCCACTGATCAATATTCATTTTTTTAAACCACTCTACTCTTTCAGCATATAAATTTATTATTTGATCTACATCGCTAAGTTTAGCTCTTTCTAAAACCAAATTTTTTTCTTTTAACAAGTCTTTACATTTTATACTAAGTATATAATTCATCCTTTTCCTCCTACAATTACATATCCATTATACACTAGCAATTAAACAACTCAAAATATTTACAAAAAATTAGATAATAATCCAAACAATTAAATTCACAAATATATAACTTAAAAACCTCAATACATACAAATTTGAATTTTTTACAACCCAAATTCCATAATACTGCCCCAATGATATAGTTTACTATATTAATCCAAAACAAATGTATCAAATTTATAAAAATACAATAAAATAAATTATCGTTATTTTATTTACCCACATAAATTTAAAGTATCATCTTATTATGTAATACTATATTTAAGAAAAACTGGAGGGAAATATGAAAAAACAAATAAAAGAATTCATTATTGAAGTAATTAAAAATTTAAATTATGATCCAAACGATTTAGAACTTCAAAAATATTTATTAGAAAAAGGGATAAAAGCATTAAATAAAATAAATACTGAAAATTACTCAATAGAACAAATAAAAAAACTTATTTATGATAATGTACCTACAATGATAAAAGAATATTTAAGAATGCAACAAGCAATAACTAACAAAAGTTTAAAAAAGACTAACTTTGGTACAAGTATTAACTATCAATTAGTAGAATTATTTAAAATATTAAATTGTGTTTCATCTGAAAATGAATTTAATATTATGAAAAATCAATACTTACAATCTCAACCAACAATATTTCCTGGACTTCAAAAATCCACTTATGAAGAGATTAAAAACATTTATAAAAATATTATAGAAAACTGCGATGTTATAACACCAGAAGTCGAAGCTAAAATGACATTAACAATAAATAATTCAATGACACCATTTAATAATGATGGCAGTGTTAATACAAAAATATTCAATTTCTCATACTTAGATATCATTATTAATTTTGCTAAACAAAATAATATGAAAGTAAGATTACACACATTAATATGGCACAAACATTTTCCAAAAATATTAGCTAATTGTTCCAAAGACCAAATTATCACTTTCTTATACTCCTACTTTTCGTATATTGCAAATAGATATGATACAAATATCTTCTATACAATTGATGTTTTAAATGAAATAGTCGCAAATATTAATTCCGAAGAATTTAAACAAGGAAATGTCTTGCGCAATTCAAAATGGAAAGAAAAACTTGGTAATGATTATTATATAACCATTTTAAAATTAGCAAGACAAAACTTTCCTAATTCCAATTTAACATATAACGAATATGATGAAACTAATAAACAAAAAAGAGACAAAATGATATCCATAATTAACGATATCAAACAAGAAGAAACAAAAACAGATACCATATTACTTGATTCAATAGGATTACAATCCCATTATCACGAATATACTACAGATGAAGAAATAAAAGCAACCTACACAGACTTATCACAAACTAGAAAAAACTTACAAGTTTCAGAAATGGACATAACTAAAATCAATAATCCTAACGATATACAAATAAACAGAGTTTTTAGAACAGTTTTAGATTGTGCGGCAACTTATAACATTGATTCATTTACTTGTTGGGGGCCAAGTTCTTCCATTTCCTGGAAATCAAAAAAAGTGAGAACTTTTTTAAATAATAATGGAGAAATCGATAGTAATTGTATGCAAATAGTTGAAACATATAGTCAAAAGAGAAAAAATAAAAATTTAAATTATCAAGAAAATTTGCATAGTCTTAAATAAATTAATAATTAAAAAATTTAAAGATATTAAAACTCGAACAAAAAATGTTCGAGTTATTTTTATATGGTGCCATAGTTAAGATAGTTCGAAACCATCACGACAAATAAATAAACAATTTAATTCTATAACAATTATACCATGACTTTTACTAATTTGGTAAATTATTTTTATAAAAATGAAAAAGACCTAAGGCTTCTAAAGTTTCCTAGGCACTTTTCATATATAATATTACATTATTTAAAACAAAAAAGCAAGTCAGACGCATCCAACTTGCTCAGATGGGATCCGAAGATACACCATCGCCATTCACATTTATAATATACCATAATTGCAAAAATTATGCAATAATTTGATCAATTTTTTATGAAATTTCGTAAAGCCGATAATTTATTCTTTGTATCTGAATATATAATTTTATTATAAATACTAATGGAAATTTTATTTCTAAATTCTTCAATAATTTTTTCATAATCATTTACAAATTTATTAATTTCAGTTTTAGTAATTCCATACTTCTTTAATAACACTGAAATTATAAGAACATAATCAGTAATTGTATTAAAATCAATTCCTGTACAACCGATTTCATTTTCTAGATATTTACATAATTTAGTATCAATTTTTCCATCTTTAAATCTTACATCAAAAACTACATCATTATGTGCAATTGAATTTCTTAACGATTTAATTAAATACATAATTTTTTCAGGAAATTTAGCATTAGTATCAAATGCAATATTTATATTCATTTTTTTATCAATTTTATTTCTAACTTTAAATTCTAAACTCTTAATTAAATCTGCGAATGTTCCTAATGTAATTATTTCAAATATACCCCATATTGGAACGTGTCTATCTTTTGAATAAAAATGACTAACAATTTTATTTTCATTATTATAACTTCTAGATAAAGAAGAATAAATATTATTTTGTACTGATAATCTTTGTTTCATTTTCTTTTTATATTCTTCACTAGTATTACTATTTCTATAATCAGTCATACCATTTTCATAAATAACATTAAATTCATCAGTTTTATATTCTTCTACTAATATTTGAAGTACAATATTTTTTGAAATCGTTTCTATTTGCATTATTTGTGGATATAATAAACTTTTTAATTTAGAGTCAAAATCAACTATTGAAACTATTTCATCAAAACTAGATAAATTTATTCTATTTTGTGGATTATTAATATATCTATAACCCTTATATCCATGATAATAACCTATATTTCTTAGATTCTTTTTATCTTTAGTACCTTCAATGGAAATATTATGTTTTTCCCTTAAATATTTCATTAAAGCATTTGTTGTTCTAACTTTCATTATTTATATCCACCTCATTTCTATATATAGAAAAAGAGCAAAATAAATCTTATTCTTAATAAGCCTCTACTAGCCCTTATTTATTCTACTTTTTTCTAATTTTCTTTCTAATCTTAATCTCTTAACTTCTTCTTGTTTGACTGTTTCTTGGTCAACTTGACTTGCAATAGCATTGGCTAATCTTTGGTGTAATTCATCTTCTTCTGGTGTATAGAAAGTTGCAGCATTATTCCATAATGTTAAAATTAAATCTTGTATTGTTACAGTATCTAATTTTTCTTTTTTACTAGCTCTTGAAAAGTATCCTACATAACATTCTAAATCTTTTGAACCTCCAGATTTAATATATTCATTCATAAATAATCTTAATCCTGGATCAGAACGATCTACTGCATACATCATTGGAATATCAATATTTCTTCCAAATTCTTTAGCAAATAAGAATGCTCTACGAGGACCAATTCTATTTCCACCTCGTTCTATAATTCTATACATTGCACAATCTAATATTCCTTCTTTTTGTTGAATCCATTTATTAGCTTCATTGATAGTTTTTTCTAATTCATTATTTTCTGGTAGTTCAATTCCTTTTTCTTGAAACAATTTAACAACATCTCTAACATTTAATCCAGTTAATTCTTCATCTTTTATAACTGACTCTGTATAGCCTGTAACATCTTCAGCCATTTCAACAAATCCATTTTTTGTTAAATGTAAATGTGCAACTCTAGAATTTGGATTTAAATAAACTATGTTTCTATATCTTGGTTTAGTAAAATAACATCTTTCTTCCCATGGTAATGATTTCATAAATACATTAGTGTTGTAAAAATCATTCCAGTCTAATTCCTTTGCATCTGAATTTTCATCAAGTAATTCATTTACATAAGGATTATTTTTAAACATTACATCATTAACATTAATTTGTTCTTGTCCACTTCCTGGCATTAATCTATTAATTTCATAACTTGGGTATCTTAATTCATACCATACTGCTATTTTTTCAATTAAATCTCTCATTTCTCTTGGAGCATGATATTCTCCAATGTCAGTATAATTTCCTTTCACCATATTTTTAAAATACCAATCAATAAACTCATCAACTTTAGCATCTAAATCAATTAGTGTGCTTTCTACTTCAGTAGCTCCAATAAGCTTTGTTCTAAATTTTAATAATTCATCTTTAATACTTATTTTTAACCCTCCTGACAAGCAATATACAAATTAATTATACCATATTATTTGTTTAATTTAACTATTTTTATATAATTTTATCTTTCAAAATCATCTTTTTCTTTACTTAAATCTAATTCTTCAATGTCATCATCATCTAAAACGTTATCTTCATACATATCATTAACTACATCAATGTATTTATCATCTTTATCATACCAACTATGAAGTTTATCGTGTAAGAACGATATTAATTTTTCAAATTTATCTTTCCAGTAATCTAATGTGTTTTTTAAATCTTGTATTTTAGATTTTAAAAATGATATTTCATTATCCTTTTCTTTAATCGTATCATTTAAAGCTTTAACTCTTAAATTAAGTGCTTCGTTATTTTCAGTAAGCGTCTTAATCTTATTATTCTTATCTTTTAGTTGTTCATAGGCATTAATTAGTGTATTAGATAGAGTTTGGATTTTATCATATTCTTTACTAGTGTCATTAACTTGATTGATAAAGTCGATAAATGTTTCTTTATCTTCTTTTGATAAAATATAGTTATCTTTATTTAATTTAGTTACTTTTAATTTATCAATTTTATCTTTTATATATTTAGAGTTTTGTTTTAACTCTGAAGATTTCTTATTTGCTTGTTTTAAGTTTTCAGTATTCTTTTTAATTTGTTTTTTCATTTCAATATAGTTATCCATATCAGATACATGAATATCTCTATTTCTTCCTTTTTGTTTTTGCTTTAAGGTTGAATCTAAACTATATACTTGGTTAAATTCTTCAATACATAAAGTTCTCATTTTATCTTGTAATCTAACTAAAGATTCCTTAGTAAACACATCAGATTTACCAACTTGTTTTTCCATACCATTTTTATCTTTATATTTGATTGGAACACCAACAATATGTAAATGCGGACTTGTTTCATCATAATGAATAATAGCACTAGCTACTTTAAAGTTAGGAACAAGCATTTCTAAATCATCAACTTGTTTTTTATATACTTCAGACATTTTCTTTTTAAAGTTTTCATCTTTAGTATCCCAGTATTCTTTATCTCCAAGTTCAAGTATTATTTCACAAGCAAGATCTTTCTTTTCATTATTAGAAACATTTTCAAAATAATTATCTATCATTCTACTAGGCCTTGATTGTTTTGAATTATATTCTAATCTTGCTTCCTCAAATTCAGTTAAATATAATTTTTTTACATCATCAAGTGGAGATGAAGTTCCTCTAACTATTTCTATTAGTTCTTGATTATCATCATATTTTCTATAGTTATGTTTATCTACTTTTGATAATTGTCTTACATTTTGAATAGCATTATTTGGTAAAGAAGTTGTTCCACTTAAATTATTTTTGCCATTTTGTTTAGATATATTTTTTCTATTTTTATCACTACCTAAATGTAATGAATATGCAAGTTCTGACATTGTTTTCCTCCTTTCTAGATGTGATCACTTGAGTGGCCATTTTGTTCATCCAAAATTTCTAACCCCCTAGGAATTTTGTACGTTCCATACAAAATATCCAGTGGGCTAAGGTTTAACACCTTAGAATCCGTTTACTTTATTTCGTAATAACTATAAACTTCGTAAATAGTTAAAACTACATAAAGTATTAATTTTTAAATTGCTATCGCCACTTACAAAATTACTTTGTAATTTCATAACGTGCCACGCATTTTAAAAATCTTCTTCGTTAACATTATCAGGTATTGTTTCAAATACATCTCTAATGTTTACCTTTATATCATTCGGGTTATTCTTTGTAGCAAGCATTCCCATTGATAACCAGTTATTATCTCTATTATTATTTTTTTGTAATGGGAATATTCTTACTGGTACTTCATCTTTTAATATCGGTCCAATGTCCAATTTCTCAGTATCTTTATAAAATGTACCTTTATATAAATTAACTTCATAACATTCATTCAACCTATAAAAGTTTTGCATTATATCTTTAATACTAGTAAATTCACTATATCTTACTGGTACTGAAGTTTGTATTCCATTAAAGTCAATAATCATTTCTCTCTTACAGTCTATATAACCTTGATTAAATAACATCTTAAAATCTTCATAGAAAGTACTTCTAAAATTTACTTTCTTAACAACATACATATTATTTATTTCTTCAAGTTCAATATTGTCAATATATCTCATAACAATATCAGCTTTATCATCTCTATCTAAATCAGGCCAACATTCTTCAAATACATGATATGTTAGTGGTAATTTAATTTTATTAATGTAATCCATATCTCTTTTAAGTAATATATCATCAACAGTAAAATTTAACTGTTCTGCTTGTTGATTAGATATTATCTTTTCTTCTAAATCTTTAATTAAGTTATCTAATTTCTCTGTTTCTTCTTTAAATTCTTCTATTGTAAATAACTCATTAACAAATCCTTCTTTTAATCTTTTCTTTTTATTATTTAGTTTCTTAATTTCTTCTTCTAGTTTATCTTTAGGATTTTCTAATTTATTTTTAAGTACTGGTAGGAAAAATTCATTAACAACTGAATCATATTCAAATACATCATTTAAAATATGCATTATCGCTTCTTCAATTTTATTCTCTTTAATATTATTTTTACAATCTTCACATCTATAATAGAAATACCATTTATCATTTTTAACTTTATGAGTAGCTCCACCTGCAAGTATTCTTCCACATTTAGGACATTTTAATTTTTGTAAGAAAAGATATGTTTGAGTTCTCATATAATTCCTAGAGTTCTTTTTCTTTTGTACTTGGCAATTTTCCCATAGTTCTTTACTTACTAATGGTTCAACTACATTTTCATAATAAACTGAATTACCACTTCTTTTACCAGATACATAATCTCCCTTATAAATCTCATTAGATATTATTTTTAAGATAGTTGTATCTCTCCAATTTGTTTTACCTAATACTTTTTCATCGTTATAAATTTTTGCTATTTTAACATAAGTACAACCTTCAAAATATAAATTAAATATTCTTATAATAATATCTTTTGTAAGTGGATCAGGTATTAATAATCTATCTACATGTTTATAACCTAATGGTGCTCTTGCTGGAATATGACCTGCTTTAATTGCTCCAGATAATCCTACTTTTGTTCTCTCGCTTGTTCTTTCTATTTCTTGTTGAGATACACTCATTAGTATTCTAGAAATCATTTTTCCATTAGCATTAGTAGTATTTATATCGTCATTAGCACAATCCAAATAAGCATTATTTTCTTCTAAAAATTTAATAATATTTTCCCAGTCATAAACACTTCTTGTAAGTCTATCTAGTTTTAATACTACAATGGTATTACATTTTTTATCTTTAATATCTTGTAATAATTCTTCAAATGCAGGTCTTTTATTCCCAGTTTTAGCAATTATACCAGCATCTTTATAGACTTTATATATTTCATAACCTTTATATTCACACATAGCCCTTAATCGCTTTTCTTGTTCAGGTAAACTAAATCCTTCTCTTGCTTGATCCTCGGTACTAACTCTAATATAAAGTCCTGCTATTTTCTTTTCTTCGTTCATCATTCTTCAACTCCTTTTCCCACAAAAAATGGAGTCAAAAATACTAGTTCAAACTAATACCTTTGACTCCACTTAATTTCATATTATATTTTTTATTAATTGTGCTTTTGACCATATTGTACCTCCTTTTTAATAAAAGACGGATACTGCTTGTCATTTATTGGTTTTATATAATATACTTAAAAGTTCATTTTGTCAATTCCCTGATTAGGGTATGGATATTAGTTGTGTTTTAAATAGTTTTCTAATTCAGATAATTTAATTTTATTATTTAAGTTTTCAATAAAAATTTCATTGGAATAATTAAAAGCTAAAAAGGTTATATCATTAATTATAATTCTATGTGGTTCTAGATAAGTAAGATTAGTTTTATCTATGGTTCTTAAATTACCATTAATAATAATTGGCTTAACCCTGCAAAACTCACATATAAACTCTAATCTCTTTCTTAATGATTCTTCCATTCTAACTTCTTGTTTAGTAACATTTACCATTTTAATCAATCCTTTCTTTGAAAGACTTTTTTCTAAACAAGAAAAAAATCAATCCTAATTTAGAATTGATTGTCTATTTATTCTCAAACCCTATAAAAAGTTCGAGCGGATTTCCCTATGGTGCCGCAACGGAGAATCGAACGCCGATTAAAGCCTTACCATGGCCTCGTAATACCTTTATACTATTGCGGCATATAGAAATTATATAATATTTCATATATAATTTCAACGATTTTAAGGTAATTTTTTACTTAATATTTTATCACGTTTCTTTTCCCACTCTTCTTCTGTATAAAATAAACCTAAACGAATTCTAACATCACAATTATAATAACTCAACGGATGTGCCTTAATATCATCTCGAAGTTTCTTTGTAACTTTAAGCTTTGGAAATGGCCTAGATATTACATTCGCTCCCATATTTTTGTTTTTCATAATCAATCACCTTTAAATAAATTATATAGTATTTACTAACTTATTTCAAATCATCAATAACTTTAGTAAACTCATCTTGAATCTCGTTCAACCTCTTCTCAGTTTTAGCTTCAAACCTAACCGTTAAATCAGGTCCTGTATTACTTGCCCTAACTAAAGCCCATCCATCATCAAAAATCACTCTAATACCATCCACTAAGGAAAATTCATATTTCTTTCTCTTCGCATATTTTATAACGCCTTCAACAATATCAAACTTATTATCATCAGTAACTCTCACTTTTAACTCTTCAGTTGAAAAATAATGATTAACTCCATCAAATAATTCACTTATTTTTTTATCAGTATGAGAAAGTAATTCTATAATTCTAAGTATTCCATAAATTCCATCATCAAAACCTAAATACCTATCTCTAAAAAACAAATGTCCTGAATACTCTCCTCCAAAATCCAAATTATTATTCTTAACATAACTTCTACAATAAACACTACCTGTTCTATTCATACAAGGTTCTAGTCCAAGTTTCTTAATCTCATCAATTAAACTCATTGAACACTTAACATCAAATACACCTTTTTTTACTTCCATCATATCAGCCAAAGCTCTATAAAATAAAATCATAATCATATCCGCAGCCACAAATGTACCATCTTCTAAAACTAAACCACATCTATCACAGTCACCATCTACAGCCACTCCTAAGTCAAATCCAAGTTCTTTTACCTTTTTACCTAAATCTTGTAAATTAGCTTTAACTGCTGGATCTGGAATATGATTTGGGAAATTAGAATCACTTTCAGAGTATAAAAGTTCATACTCAATATTAAATTCTTTCAATATATTTTCTATAAATATACTACCAGTACCATTTCCACAATCAATAACAGCTCTTACTTTTCTTTTTCCAATATTTAAAGATTTTTTCAAATTATCAAGATACGCTGGAAAAACATCCTCATTAATAACTGAACCATTTCCACTTTTAAAATCATAACCATCTAAATAGTGTTTAAAATCTTGTAAATCTTTACCATATAAAGAATCTTCCTTTTTCAAAGACATCTTAAATCCATTATATTCCTTAGGATTATGACTAGCAGTCACCATAATACCCGCATTAATATCATAATATATTTTCGCAAAATTATGCATCGGTGTAGTAACTAAACCTAAACTTAAAACATCCATTCCACTATCTAAAATCCCCTGCATCAAAGCCGGATAAATCACATTATGACTCTCTCTATTATCATGTCCTAAAACAACTTTGCTTTCACCTTGTCTAAAGGCATAACTACCAAAAGCTCTTCCAATAGTATAAGCCACATCTTCATTCAAATCCTCTTTATAAACACCTCTAACATCATACTCTCTAAAAATTGCTGGATTAATTTTATTAGTTATTTTCATACCCCTATCCTCCTACCATAATTATATATTAATTTTAAAAAATGTACAATTATTAAATTATAGATTTCATATTTCAAAAGTATATTCAGTATAATTTGATGAGGTGTAAAAATGTCAAAAAAAATAAAATTATTTCTAACCTTATTATGCACAGTCTTAATAGCTGTAACAATCTATCTTAAATTCATTAAACAAAATAAAATAGAAATACCAAAAATAACTTTATCAGGAAAAAACATCATAACTATTTATAAAGGTAATAACTATAAAGAGCCTGGTTATAAAGCAACCGACCCAAGTGATGGTGACATTACAAATAAAGTTAAAATAAAAGGAAAAATAACCTCAGACCAAACCGGAACCTATGAATTAATATATACAGTAACAAATTCTAAAGGTGAAACAGCTAAAGCTCATAGATTTATCAAAGTAATAGAAAATAAAACACCGACTTATAAAGATTCATATGACAAAATTGATAATCAAACTAGAGGTTGGTGGAGTGACAACAAATTAGATGGTAAAAGGCCATCGGGTGGCGCTGATATCAATGAACTTAAAAAATATAATGCTTTCTTTATGGGACCTGATGAAAAAATTTTATACCTTACTTTTGATGAAGGCGGACTTCAAACTTATGTCAAAGAAATAGTTGATGTTTTAAATCAAAATAATGTTAAAGCCACATTCTTTCTCTGTCAAAAGTTTATGGAAGAAAATGCCGAATTAATTAAAAAAATGGCAGAAACTGGCCATACAATAGCTAACCATACATCACATCATTTAAATATGCCAGAACTTGCAACTAAAGAAAATTTTAATAAATACATTCAAGAAATTAAAGCTGTTGAAAATGCCTATTACCAAATAACAGGCAAAAATATGGAAAAAATATATCGTGATCCTAGAGGAGAATGGAGCTATAGAGACTTACAAATTATGAAAGATTTAGGATATAAATCATATTTTTATAGTGCTGATTATTTAGATTACAAAGAAGATGTATCAAAAGAAAAAGCCTTAAATGAACTTACCAAAAGAGTTCATAATGGAGCTATATACTTAATGCATCCTAAAAACAAAGGTAATTATCTCGCTCTAGATACCTTTATTAAGAACATGAAAAAACAAGGATATAGATTCGACCTTGTTAAAAATATCAAATAGGTTAATCCCTATTTTTTTATGGTAAGTTCAAAACTTGACCAATCATCAAAGTATTGCTTGTAAGCCCATTTAAATTTTTAAGTTCATTTACAGTTATCCCATATCTATTTGCTATACTCCACAAACTGTCTCCACTTTTAACTATATATGTATTACCTCCACTCGGAACTTTAAGCACTTGACCTATACTCAAATTATCACTCGTTAAGCCATTTAAATTTTTAAGTTCACTTACTGTAATTCCATATTTATTCGCAATATTCCACAAACTATCTCCTGCTTTTACTGTATAAGTATTAGAATTACTTGATGAACTAGATGAATTACCTACCTTCAATACCTGACCAATGCTTAAATTATCACTTGTTAATCCATTTAAATTTTTAAGTTCAGCCACTGTTAACCCATATTGATTAGCTATCTTCCATAAACTATCTCCAGCCTTAACTGTATAAGTTCCACTACTAGAACTACCAGGCACCTCTAAAATTTGCCCAACACTTAAATTATTACTTGTAAGTCCATTTAAACTCTTAAGCTCATCAACTGTAATTCCATATTTATTCGCAATCTTCCATAAACTATCACCACTTTGTACTACATAATAGTTACCACTTTCAGGCAAACTTGGAATAGTCTCTCCCTCATAAGTCGCAATTACTGCATCAACAACAGCATCAACATATTCTCTATAATTATTTTGTATTTTAGCTAAATCGCTAGGATTATCAATAAAACCATATTCAACTATAACCGGATGAGTATTACTTCCAGTATTTCTATGCATAAAATAATAGTCTTTAGATGTATCACTTGGAAGCCTTCTTTGATAAAATTTTCTCATCTTTTGTCCTGCATTACCCAAAGCCGTTAAAATATTAGAAGCTAAATCGCTATTATCCCTTAAAGCATATATAACCTCTGCCCCTTCAGCGCCCTGTATTCCAGATCCAGCTGCATTAATATGATTCGAAATCACAACTACATTGGGATTATCTCCATATGCTGCAAGCACTCTATTTACTCTATCTGATGGTGAAATAGTCTCATCAGTACTTCTAATTAAAGTAACCGGAACTCCTCTTTTTTGAAACTCTTCATACATATACTGAGCAATCATTAAAGTTAAATCTTTTTCTTGTACTCCAGAACTACTTACAGCCCCAGGATCTGTACCACCATGACCAGCATCCACAACTACCTGTAAATTATTCACATAACCACCTCTACATTAAAATATGAAATAGTAGGCATTTGGTTACAAAAAAAGATGTATAAACATCTGAAATACTGCTTAATAAAAATTATTTTTTAATTAAAATTTTAAAATAATAATATCCTGCTATTTTTTTCTAACTAACATTTTAGGCTTTTCTAAAACATATTGAGGCTGGTTATATACTACCAACTGATGTTGAGCTCTTGTACACACGACATAATACAAATTCTTTTCATCTTCCGTATAATAATCATCAGGTTTAGTATATGCAATAACACCATCAAATTCCAACCCTTTAGCAATATAAGCTGGAACAATAATTACATTATTATTTTGCATGCTAGAGGTAGAAAATGTTATATCATTATTACCAATTTTTAACCTATAAAATAGCTCATCTGCCTCTTTTTTATTTCTAGTAATAATTGCTATTCTTTTTAAACCATCATTACTCATTCTTTGAATATCTTCATATATTTGTTCTTCAAACATAGAAGAATTTTCTTCCTCATTAATTACCGGTTTATTAGTAGAATTTCTAACAGCCAAATCTTCACCCAATCCCAAAATATTATTTGCATAATCAGTTATTTCTGGACTAGATCTATATGATTTTAACAATTCATAATACTCAGTAGAATCACCAAATATATCTTTTAAAGATTCCAAAGTATCATACTTATAAAAAGGATTAATAATTTGATTTACATCCCCTAAAATAGTAAACGTTGCATGAGGAAAAATCTTTTTAATAATATCTAACTGTAATTTAGAATAATCCTGAGCTTCATCTATAACAATATGTTTTACATGTATGTTATATGGATAATCATTCAACTCAAAATTTAAATATAACATTCCCATAATATCTTCATAAGAAACCGGTTTATTTTTGTTGTAAAAGCCTGCAACATCAAAATCGAAATTATTAGTATATATTTCACTATTCATAAAATCATTGTAGACTCTTTTTACATCCAAATCTATTCCCATTGCCTTTCTCAATTGACTTCTAACAGTAGAATTATATTTTGAAAAAGGTATATTATCCTTAGAACAGATATAATCAACAATTCGATTTATTCTTTCAATAATCGGTAAATGTCCAAATTTATTTACAAATAAATCATTAATTTCATCTTTATCAATAAAGACTTCTCTAGAATTTCCAACAACAAATTCAAAACTTTCTTTTAAACAATGAGATTTAGTATAATATAACATATATAAATCTAAAACTTTTTTATATTCATCTGATAATTTAAAACTTATAATTTCATTTTTAAATTCATCTTTTTCATTATCATAATATTCTTCAACGAAATTTGAAAAGCTTTGAATTTTTTTATTTTTAATATAAGCACTTGCCAAATCAGAAAAAGTCGTATTTAACACATTATCTTCTCCCAATTCCGGTAATACATCAGAAATATAATCTGCAAAAATATTATTAGGTGAAAATATTAAAATATTATCTGAATTTAAATCTTTACGCTGATATAACAAATAAGCAATTCTATGTAGTGCAACCGAAGTTTTACCACTACCAGCCACGCCTTGAACAATCAAATTATTAGCAGATTTATTGCGAATAATTTCATTTTGTTCTTTTTGGATGGTAGTCACAATATTCTTCATTCTATCAGAAGAACTATTAGACAAAATCTCTTGTAAAAACTCATCATCAATATTAATATCACTTTCAATTAGTCTTTTTAATTCACCATTTTCTATTTTATACTGACGTCTTAAATCAATTTTACCCTTTATAGTTCTTTTTGGTGCCTCATACTGTGCCTCACCAATACTATAATTATAAAACAAACTTGCAACTGGAGTTCGCCAATCGAATACATAAAAATCCATATTCTCCTTAACCGTAGTTAAGCCAACATATATATGCATACTCCTATTACTACCATCACGCTTAAAATCTATTCTACCAAAATATGGAGAATACACTGCTTTTTGGTAATTTAATACCCGTTTTACATTTTCACTCAACATATTTGTATTATGATTTATTTCGCTAAGTTGTGAGTTATACTCAGAATCCGTATGTTCAGTCCTAGTATCCCATATCATCTTTTTCAATGCTTGATTCTCTCTCTGTTGCTTTGCAACACGCTCACCAGAAGCTTCAATTAAATCATTTAATATTTCTTCAACTTTTTTTAAATATTCTTTTTCTTCGGCCAAAACACTTTCATCAATATTATTCATAGATACCTCCAAAATGTATACAATATAATAACATAAAAAGTATAAAACTTCAAATACACTATAAAACCAATTATACATAAAAAACATGTCATTATAAAACATGTTTAAAATCATAATTTTTTAATTGCTCTATTAATTTTTTTACTTTGGAAAGATAATTTTTGTTTTTTTGATGTTTGTTTATTAAATAAAAATGAAGTAATCCATTTATCAAACACCATTTTAATTTAATATAATCAAAATCCTCAATCGAATTATAACCTTCTAAAAAAGCCTTATAATCAAGCAAATTATCCATAAATTTTTGGTCCGGTCTTAAGACTAAAGCCCAAGCTATATCTTGTTCTTTAAAACCTAATCCAGAATATTCCCAATCTAAAATAGCAGAAATATTATAACCTTGCCATAAAATATTTCCATAGTGAAAATCTCCATGAATAAAAGTATCCATTACTATTGTTGGTTTTGTTTTCTCTAAATACTTTATTGTCTTACATTCCCAATCATTTAAGTCTTTATAAAATTCCGTGCTAGGAACATCATTTATATCTCGTTGCCTAGCAATATCCCAGTTTATATTAATTTTATGAATCTTAGCTAATTCTTGACCATATAAGAACAAATATTTTTTTTTATCCACATCTTTGTTTTCATTAAATATATCTGAAAGTTTTTCACCTTCCATTTTATTCATTACGATATATCTAAAATTATTAATTTTACCAGTTTCAATAATCTTAGGAATGGGAAAATCGGTAATTGTATTTAATATCTTTATTTCATTATCAAAATTTGCAAAATTTCCTCGTTCACTTTTTATTATAAAATTAACATTTTCACCAGATTTTAATGTTCCCACACAATCAAAAACATCATTTCCAGCTGGAGGATAACTAATTACTTTATAAGTTTGTATTTCTTTTAATTGTAATGTAGATAAATCTATTTTACTTTCACGCCATTTTTTTTGAATCTTTGTCATATTTATTTTCTCCTAATTTTCTTTTGAATAATAGAAACATTATCCTTACCAGCTTCTATTTTATCATAATAATCATTGCTAAAAAGTTTACTATAAGAATCATTTGTCATAACATAATTTAATATTTGCTTACTTACAAACTCATCGTCATTAGAAATAATATTTAGTAATACCTCATCAGAAATACAATCTGTAACACCATCAGTAAACAAAAACATATCGTTGATTTCATCTTTTGAAATATTTTGAAACTCAATAGTCAAAATTTTTTTCTCACAACCAACTCTTGAACAAATCAAATTGTTTTTTTTATGGAATCGCATATCATCTTTAGATAATATCTCACCTTTTTCATACAATTCTTGAGTAATAGACTGATCTTTTGTAACCTGTTTTAAATTTCCTAGACTGTCATATATATGCACGTGAATCACCTATATTAAAACATAAAACAGAATTTTCAACTTCAATAGCAAGTAACATAGTAGTTCCACCATCACAGCTATTTCTTATTTTTATATCGAGTTTTTCAATAAAGCTCTCATATTTTTCTTTTATTTGCTCAATAAAATTAAAATCATGTATCTCTAAATTTTGAAACCAATAATATGCATCAATAGCAGCCATACGACTTGCAAAAGCTCCATCTTCTAAACCACCCATACCATCTGCCACTAACATAAGTGTATTTCCTAACCGTTCAGATACTAAAATAGAATCCTCCTGATGTTTTCTGAAATTACCTCTATCAATTAATGCAACACAATCCATAAAATTATATAATCTAAATTTAGATTTTTGCTGAATTCCAAGTAATAATTCTTTTTCACAAATATTCATATTACACCTATCTAAAAATATGTAACATGCTTACCATTTCAAATGGTCTACATGCCTTTTTACACGTTTTACACTTTTGTAAAATACATCCACCATAACAATCTGGTAACAACTTACAATTTAAACATTTTTCATCTGAAAAAGCTGATAAAGCATTTTTTGCCCAAAAGACATTTTTTAATGGTATAATTTCAGCTTCGCCCTCATCGTTAATTTTACCTATACATGCCTCTTTATAATTTAAATCATTAATACATTTCCACATAGTTAAATCAGGCATTAAATAAAAGAATTTATCATCTGCACAAGCTTCACAACTTTGATACTGAAAACTTTCTTGAAAAACAGAGAAACCTAACTCTTTACCCATTGCAAAATATTTATCTATTTGAGAATTATCATTACTATTTTTATCTTTATATTTATGAGTATTATAAACAGATCTAATTAATAAATTAATTTTTGAACGACATTTCTCATCAATATATTGTAATGATTGTTTTACTTTTTCAACTGTTGTATTTGACAAATTAATACGCAACACAAAATTAAAATCAGGAATATTTTTGGTCATAGTAACAACCAACTCAATTTTTTTAATTAATAAATCAAATGACGGTTTTCCATTTTTAAATCTTCTAGTTTTGTCATGAGTTTCTTTGTCAGAGTCTATTGTTATCTGTAACATTTTTAAATGATAGTCTAACATTTCCTTCAAATTATTTTCATTTAATAAAGACCCATTTGTAACAATTGAAGTAAAATACTTGTATTTATTCTTCTTAGAATTTGAATCAACAAATTTCAAAAAATCTAAGCATTCCTTTATAAATAGCAAAGGTTCTCCACCAAACAAACTTATTTGTACACATTTATAATTTTTAAAATTCTTTTCAGCATATTTTTTTAACACTTCAAAATAATGTTTTACATTTTCTTTGCCACTACTTAAATCCTTTTCAAAACAATATGGACAAGAAAAATTACAAGCAAGTGATGGAACTAAAACAATATTCAAAAAAGATTTATCATAATATCTTTTTTCAAACATATATTTTATCTCAGATAATTCATCCCTGTTTTCATCGATAACAAAGCCATTATCTATTAACAGCTTCTTAGTATCATTATCTAACTTTTCAAACTCTTTAATATCTTCAAATGCCTTAGTAGAAGAATCAATTGATAAAAAAATATTAGCTTTAGTATACGAATTATAAACTATAATTTTATCATCGTATTTTTTTATTATGTTATATCTACTTATCTTATACATCTAATTAACCCTACTTTCTAAAATAGAGTGATTTACATCACTCTATTTATTGACAATAACCGTTTCCTGTACAACCACATGCATCAAGTAATGCATTGGCAACTGTCATTTCGGTTATTTTTTTTAAATCTTTTACATTATTTTTTGCCTTATTAACCTTGACAATCTTCATAACAATGCCTCCTTTAATACATTTTAGCACCACCCCAATAAAAAAGCAAGAAAATAAGAGAAAATGGAATAATTAATGTGAAAATGGAATAATTAACTTATAATTTAGTTATTATAAACAAACAAAATATGTTGACTCCTAGTCACGGCCACATAAAATAAATTTTTTTCAAAACTATTATATCCATTATTAATATCATTATATATGATAACACCATCAAACTCTAAACCTTTAGATAAATAAGAAGGCATTATTGAAATACTATTTTTATTTATTTTATTTTTTACAAAATTGTATTTCGTTTGCTTTTTTATGAATTTATTATATATTTTATTTGCTTCAATACTATTTTTTGTAAGTATTGCTATATTTTTAAAACCATGTTCATAAATATAATCAATATTTTTTAAAATTTTATTAATATCTTCATTGTTTTTATATTGTTTTACTGGAATGTTATTACTCACTCGAATAGATTTGATATTTTTTTTATCTAAAATATTATTTGCATAATCAGTTATTTCTGGACTCGATCTATAAGTATTATTTAATTCTATATATTTATAGCCATCATTAAAAACATCCGACAAAGTTTCAAGTGAAGCATACTGACAATATGGATTAATTGCCTGATTCACATCCCCCAAAATTGTAAAATATGCCTTATCAAAACACCTTTTTAGAATATAAAATTGTAATTGAGAATAATCTTGAGCTTCATCAATAACTACATGTTTAATATTAGAATTATAAGGGTAACCGCTTAATTCAAAATAAATATATATTATATATTCCAAATCATTATAATCAATTTTTTTAGTTATTTCTTTAGTCACACCATTCAAATTTAAAAATTCTAAAAATATAGATATAGGATCTAAAGAAATACTCAGATTAGAAATAATCAAATTTTCAATTCTTTTCTTATTCTTTTTTACAGAAATTTTTAATCTATTACAAAGATATTCAGATAAACTAGATATTCTCTCCAAAAGTGGTAGTTTTTCATACTTATTAAGTAATAAATCATTAAGTTCAAACCTATTAAACATTTCAGCCCCAATATTAATATTCTTTAAAAAAATATGATTCTTTATATATTGTTGAATAAAATCATCCAATTGTTGTTTATCAAATATATAAATTGGCTTTTCATTTTTTTCATATACTCGCTCTAAAAAATCAGAAAAACTTTCTAATTTAGCAAACTTTTTCAGATATTGTTTTAATAAATCATTAAAAGTCGTATTTAATACATTACGTTCTCCTAATTCTGGCAAAACATCAGAAATATACTCTGCAAAAATATTATTAGGAGAAAAAATTAAAATATTACTATAAGATAAATTCTTCTCTTTATAAAGTAAATAAGCAATTCTATGTAAAGCCACTGAAGTCTTACCACTACCAGCCACACCTTGAATAATCAGATATCTATCAGATGTATTACGAATAATTTCATTTTGTTCTTTTTGAATAGTAGTAACAATATTCTTCATTCTATCGGAAGAATTGTCAGATAATACTTCTTGTAACATTTCGTCATTAATATTAATTTCATTTTCAATTAGTCTTCTTAATTTACCATCTTCAATTTTATATTGACGTCTCAAAGTAATTTCACCTTTGATTATACCAATTGGAGCTTCATATTGTGCCTCACCAATCCCATAATCATAAAACAAATTAGATATTGGGGCACGCCAATCAAAAATATAATTATAGTTATCATAATTAAATCCATAAATACCAATATAAACCTGCATAATATCTTCATCTATTTTAAAATCTATTCGCCCAAAATAAGGATTTTGTTTTATATGTTGGTATTTCATAACTTGTCTTATTTGTGAATTTGTCCAATTAACCTTTGCATCTGTATCATTAAGTAAATTTCCATATTCTAAATCATTTAAAGCTTTACAATCATTCCAAATATATTGTTTAATCTCAAAAACTTCTTTTTTTTGTTTATCAATTTTTATATTAACATCAGAAATACATACATCAGCAAAACGTTTTACTTTCTCCAAATATTTTTCTTCTTTTTGATATTCACTTTTATTTATATTCATAAAAAGCTCCTTATACATTATATTAAATAACTTACTTTTTATATTATAATAATTTATAACATAAATATCAATAACTTCTAATTATATAGACAAAAACTATTCCTATTTTACAATTTTTTAAACGATTAATCTCTTTATTTAAAATTAACTTATTTTTCACAAATTTTCACCCGGAACCTTAATTATTTTATGAACTAATGTTTCACCGTTTTTTAAGATTTCAATAACCTCATTATCTTTTAGACTTTTAGCATATTTATTAATTAAAAACACACATTTTCTTTTAAACATTTTTTTATAAATTTTGGGAGAATAAATACAATTTGATTTTATTCTTTTATAAAACAATACACCATCAAATTTATGGTTAATTTTAGGACCAATTAAATATGAACTTTTAGTTTTAGCAACTAAAATACTTTTATTATTAATATTTTGATTTTTCAAAAAATCACTATAAAATAAATATTTATTTTCTGCCATGTTTTAAAATATTTCCTTCTTTAATATTCATTAAACTGTCTGCCTCTGATGAAAAAACATCTAAATTATGCATCAATTCTTCTTTTTCTTTAGTTTTATCACTAATCGCAATAAACCATTTTCCAATACTTGTATCCATAAATTTGTTAAGTTCATTAGCTGTCCTAATTTGTTTTGTTTTGTATAAAGGATCACAAACAATAAATTTATCATCATCATAACCAGAAACTAAAATAGCATGATATGCACTAGCAAGTTCACCCGCAAGTATTATTTTTTTACCAACTTTAAGTAGTTCCTTCAATAATTTAGCATCTATATCAATCCCATTTATAGCACGTGCCCCTTTCGAGACAGCCCTATCTAAATATACTTTGTATTCATCCATTGCGCATTTAAAATCATTTTCACTAAGATTTTTTTTATCATTATTAAAAAGATTTATATCAGAATGATATATAGTTGTATCTAATCCATTTTTAGATAAATGAAAAGCTAAAGCCGAAAACGGAGTCCCAGCCATATATTTTGAACCGTATACTTTATATAATCTTCTCTCATCATACCAATTAGCCTTATCCATAATTTGATAATATTCTAAAACCATCATTAAACATGCAATCGCACATGTATCCCCTCTTTGTTTATATGGTTTAATATTTTTGTCCATATTTCTATTCCTTTCCTGTTTTAATTTTTCTAACGTCCCAGTAATAATATTATTATTAAATTCATAAATAAACCCTTTATTTAATAAAATTTGACTATTGTTCAAATATTCCAAAATCTTTTTTCTAAGTAAAAAAACTGATATTCCAATTAAATTACTAGAAATCAATTTTTCATCTAAATTATCATAAATAATAATATCTCTAAATGCTTTCCTATCTGAATGCTCTAAAGTAAGCATGTCTTATTTTATAATCATCAGAAATTATATAATGTTTTATCTCTTTTAATATTTCTTTTTCAGAAATGTTAATATATTTTGAAAATTCTTTTTTTAATCGACTATGAAAAACTATCTCATCATTCGCATGATACTTACTTTTTAAATATTCTTTAAATTTCCATATATTTTTATCCTTTGTTTTTAGCCTATAAACTCAAAACACCATTTTATTTTCTATTAAAATCTCTTATTTTTTGTTTTGCATAACTAGTATGTGTTTTTTCCATCCAATCATCTCTAGGACCATAAGATAAATCATCAGTAACAATTCTTATTCTATCCTTATTTTGCAAAATATAATCGATTGGAACATATTCATCATTGACAAAAACACCGACCATTGTGTTTCCAATATCAGTATTAAGTTTATAAGCAAAATCTATTGGTGTTGCACCTTTTGGTAATTCTATAATATCACCTTTAGGAGTATATACATAAACTTTATCAGAAAATAGTTCATTTTTAACTTGATTGACAAATTGTTGATTATCACCAAACATTGAATTAATTTCCATTAATGATTGAAAAAACTGGAATTTTTCTTTTAAATTTTTCTGCATTATATCTCTTGCTTTACCTTTTTCAGCATCCCAATATACAGTTAATCCAAAAGAAGCTATCTTATCCATTTTGAATGTTCTAATTTGTGTTTGTACTAATCTACCATCTAGTCCAAAAACGGTTGTATGCAGTGACTGATACATATTCGTTTTTGGATTACATATATAATCTTTAAACTTATTATTTACTGGATGATATTCCGAATGTATTATTCCTAAAGTCCTATAACAATTTTCAACTTCATCAACCATAATTTTTAATGCAAGTAAATCATGAATATCAGAAAGTCTATGTCCTTCATTTAATCTTTTATATATACCATATATATTTTTTGTCCTTATTTTTATCTCATTAGGAATATTCTTATCATTTAACAAGTGTTGAATCGTAGCAAACATTTCTTTTAAACATTCGTCACTATCTTCTTCTATCTTTAATTTCTTTTCTTCTATTCTTTTATACATATCTGGTTTCAAATATTGTAATGACAAGTCCTCAAGTTCAGACTTGATTCTATATGCCCCTATATAATAAGCAAGTGGTACAAATATTTCCATAGTTTCTAAAGCATTTTCTTTTTGTTTAAATTCCGACTTAAATTGCAATGTCCTCATATTATGAAGTCTATCAGCTAATTTAATAATAATTATTCTCACATCTTCAGTTATACCAGTAATAATTTTCCTAGTATTTGCATAATTCTGATCTTGTTTTGAAGAAAAATTCATTTTAGCAAGTTTAGTAACCCCATCAACTAAATTAGCAATATTTTGATTAAAATCATGAGCAATATCCTCTTTTGTAATTTTTGTATCTTCTAATGTATCGTGTAGAAGTCCGGCACATACCGTATCTCTATCAGCATGTAATTCAGATAATATATATGCTACATTTAAAGGATGACTAATATAAGGCTCCCCACTTTGCCTATACTGTCCCTGATGTAAATCACTTGCGTAGTCATAAGCTCTTTTTACAATTTCGATTTCTTCAGGATTATACTCTTTCAATATTTTAATCAAATCATCTAATACAATATTTTTCATATAAAACCCCCAACAAATTATAAAAAAAGCATGACACACTTATGCTATCAGTGTCACACTTTCAAAGAAAACAAAAGACACAAAAAGAATTATACTTATGTTATATAATAATTTACAAGATAATATTTTTTTTAATATACCTCTCTTTTGTATCATATTATTTTCCTCTCACAAAATATTTATAAATAAATTACTACATTATTAAATACCTTGTCAACACATTTTGAACATTTTTTTACAAATTTCTTCATCTTTTTACCATTTTAACATACAAAAAATTACTTTTGCATTAAAGTAAACATATTGCTTAGCAAATAAACAATATTATAAGACTTCAGGCTTGTCCATCATGCAGAGGGTATAAAGGTATCCATCATGTCCCGCATCGATAGCAAACTATAAATTATTCATAACTACACTTCTACATGAAAATATGTAAAAGTGCCTATAAAGTTACAAAAAAAAGCAGAACTACATCTACTTAAAATATTAATCACTTATTCTAACATTAACTCCATCTACATTCTTATAATGCCTTTATTATTTTTTAACAATTTCATTAAGTAAACAAGACTCTTTTTCACTATTTGTTTTTATTAAATTTATTCTGCCATATTTCTTTCTGCACTTTCTTTAAATTAATAAATATTATCTCCTTAATACCATTTCTTATTTATACTAATTTCATTTTTATTACTAAGAGTAACTACATCCATCTGCATAGGACACAAATGATTAAGCGGATGCAATAACTTAGGTGCGCAGTTTTGAATCTTAACTACTCCACCAGTAATTAAAATATAATTATCACCTAATTTTCTAAGCCCTCTAACATCCTTAGGAAAAAATGTTTTTTTAGGGCTAATTACACCTCTTCTAAAATTACCAAATCCAAAAGGAACACATCCATCATGAGTATGACCACATATAATCAAATCATAATCTTTTAATAAACTAACACATTTTTCATCATAACTAAATTCTGGAGAATGAATAACCGCAACAGTAGGTAAACTCTTATTAATATTCCTATAAAGAACATCATGACTTTTAAAATCATTATAAAAATCATCAAAACCATAATTTTTCTTGCTATAATAGCCTAAAGTTTCTGTATACCCCATAAACAAAATATTATTATCAGAATATACTTCATCATCTAACAAAGTCACACCAGCAATATTTCTAATAACATTACTAATATCTTTTATACAATTACTATGGTTTTTTCTATGAATATAATCATGATTACCTAAAATAACAAAAGTTTTAGAAACACTAGCTGATGTCTCAAGTAAACCCTTAAGTTTTTTTAAAGAAGAGGCATTATCAAGTTCCTCAACTCTATCTATTAAATCACCAGCGAAAACAACGTAATCAGCTTTCTCCATCAAAATCTGTTCTTTAATTAAATCAAGTTTCTTAAAACCAACCATATCACTAATATGAACATCACCAATTACTAAAATTTTTATATCATCTTTAACCTTTTGATTATATAAATTAACATACCTAACTTGTAAATAATTATCAACTAATATTCTCATATTTCACCCTTTTTAAATCTTATTCACATCAACCGGTTTATTTTCCAAATCTTTATCAACCAATATTTCGTGAATCTTCTCCTCTGAAGTATCTAAAAATACCTCTTCTATTCTGTCAACTCTACATCTTTCAGCTTTAATAATCGCGTCTAATTTTTGAGCTGCCTCTTCTACTTTATCATTAATAATAACATAATTATATTTAGATATCTCATTAATTTCTTTATAAGCAGTCTCAAATCTTTCTAAAATCTTCTCTTCACTTTCAGTATGTCTATCAGTTAATCTTCTTTTAAGTTCCCTCATACTAGGAGGAAGCAAAAATATAAATAAAGCTTGTGGCAATTTTTTCTTTATCTGTAATGCGCCTTGAATCTCAATAACCAAAATAACATCCTCACCCTTATCTAAATGTTTTTGAACACTTTCCTTAGGTGTACCATAATAATTACCAGCAAATTTTGCCCATTCAAGCATCTTATCATCTTCTATATTTTTTTCAAACTCATTTTCACTCACAAAATAATAAGCTTTGCCATCCTCTTCACCCTTACGTGGCTTTCTACTTGTCATTGAGATAGATTCCCATATATTAGAATTATTTTTTTTTACCTCATCACAAACAGTATTCTTGCCACTACCACTAGGTCCAGATAATACAATTAACAATCCTTGTTTTTTAGTTTTAATCATACTTTTATCCTCCTTTATAGAAAAAACGGTTTAAACCGTTTAATCATTTAATAATTCTTTAAGTTTTTCTGGATGCTCTATATATTCCTTAGCCTCAGGTATCAATAAAGGAACTACTTTTCTAAGTTCATCACCATTTACTACATCCATATACTCATCACCGTTGCTAAAATAACTCTTAACAACTTGATATTCATCTATAAAATCATCTTCACTTTGATTTACTCTAACTAAATAACTATACTTTGAACCATCTATCATTTTTTCAGCTAAAACAAACCATTTATCATTCTCATCAAATTCAACTACCGTGTGTAAACCATTATTCATTATAAAACTCCCCTTTTCATATTATCTTATTTTAGTTGCTTGATTAACCACATCATCTAAACCAACAAATCCAGAAGCATCAGAAATACTATTACCAAACAACATTGCATTATTAGGATCTTTAGCCAGTTCAGCCATAAAATTAGGATCATTAAGTTGTTCTGGAGTTAATCCCATATAACTATTTGTAGCTGTATTAAAAACATCTATCGGGTTATTACTAAACCATTCATTTGAAACAACACTATTAGCATTACTTGCCGCATCAGCTGCATTTGTAAACACTGTATGACCAGCACCACCCATACTAGAATAATCTATAGATTGCATAGTTTGCGATGCTGTATCAGTAATAGATGAAGATGAAATAGTTTGAGCAGCTTGATTTACTTCATTCACATTTTCTGGATTAAACAAATGATTTACCCCATTTATTATTTGTGGTCCTAAAGCAAACACACCAACACCAGCAATCGCAATCACACCAGCTATTATAGCAACCTTTTGCCATTTTTTTAAACCTTTAAACTTTTCTACGGCCCTTTTTAATAAAGAAGGTTTGGCCTCTTTACGGTTAACCTTTTTTCCTTTCACAGGCTCCATAGCTACCGCACCATTACTCAAATTATCTATACTATCTTCAGGAATAATATCTAATCCCGACATATCCTTATTATTTAATTCATCATTTTTTTCTGCTTCATCATTTTTTTCTGCTTCATCATTTTTAAAATGTTTACCATCTTTTCTAGTTATCATCTCATTTTCATCTAATTTATTATAATAACTAAAATTATCAACATCCCCTAAGACATTAATGCTTCCATCCTTCACTTCTACATCAATATTAAAACCATCTAAAGGAGTTTTTCCCTCATTAAGTTTATTCCAAACTCTAATACCCTTAATATTTTTATCATTAACTAAATCACCAAAAAACATCTCAGCATTATCTCTTACAAAATCACCAGTGAAATTACCAATCAAATGTAAATAACCATCTTTTTTAAACACGACATACTCTGAATCCAAATTATTAGGTGTAAATCTCTTTCCATTACCAATGTGTGTCCCAACCTTCTTATTTAAAGATTTCTGTTCATTAGAAGCATTCTTTTTACTAATTAAATTTTTTAATTTCGTTCCATTAATAAATTTATTATTTGACTTTATAACATAAATAACTTTATTATCATTTAGAATTTCAATATTACCATACTCATCCATATTAGCATAATAATCGCTATCAGCTAATCTGTACATTTTATTCTTGCTTAAAATATCTACAAGTGTTTTTGTATCAAAAACTTTCATATTATCTGCAGCTGATTGACCGAAATTTTTAGCAATGTATTGTATAACTTTATTTTTTTTCTCTAAGGGAATATCACCAACAACAATAAATTGACCATTAGAGTTTAATAATCTATACCCTAGGTCAACATATTGTTCATCTAAATCTTCTTGCATAGTTTCATTATCCATTTTATCAAAATGCACATCAGAATATTTTTCGTTGTTTTTTATATTTCCTTTTTGAACATTAATCGGTTGTAACTCATCTTGTTTATCAACAGGTTTTATATCTTTCCTAGTATAAATAATATCCATATTTAAAATTTCATTTTTCTTACGATTATAAACCTCATCATATTTATCATTACCACTATTAACAACACCTTCTAAAAAACCTCTATTATCTCTAATAATATAACTTAATGGCAATTTATTATAATGATTATATTCTAATTGTAACAAATCTCTTTGTTGTTGATAAGCACGATCATAGTTTACATCACCACTAGTAAGCTCAATATAATCACTTAAACCATCACTATCAACATAATAAAAATTAATTGGTTCACTATTAGAATATTTTTTTTCTAATAAATCCATGTTTTGTAAAATATCAATTTCACCAGACAATTTTGTAATATCATTTTTTAAACTATCAATTTGTCTACCTAAAGTATCATTATCTTGTTCCCTAGAATATCTACTTTCTAAATTAACTAACTCAGCCTGCATATCAGCAAGTTCCCTTTTTTTAGCCTCCAAATCCACGAAATCAACTCCCTTACTAAGGCCTTATTCTATAATAAAACAACCTTTCTGTCAAATTTACGACATCTACTAAAATTATAACATATTACAAAGAAAATTTCTTAATATATTAAAAAAAATGTAAAGTCATATACATAAAGTAATTTATTACATTATTAACATACATAATCTTTAATTTTTTTAGTAGCCTTATCCTCAACTATCAAATCTAATAATTCAAAAATACTAATAATTCATTATAACTATAAAATTTTAATTTCACACTGCAGATATTTGTATCATTATACAAAAAAGCACAAAAACATATAATATGGTTTTACATTCATTGCTACATAACAATTAAGATATTATCACTTTTAAAAGTATAAAATAATTTCTTGAAAAATTAATTTACTTGTACTCCTATTAAATTAGCTAATTCCACACACTGAAATTGATTAACTATCATACCTTTAACACTCATCAAATCAAACATTACATCAGTTATATCAGAAGAAGAAAAATCTACTCCATTTAATGGTGTTTTTAAAAACTCAGCTTTATTAAATTTAACATTCATTAACTCTATATTCTTAAAACAACTCTCTATAAAAGAACTTTCAGAAAAATCGCTATCAATAATCTTCATATCATTTATTTTTGTGCCAGACATATTTATATATCTCGCACTTACTTTCATAAATTCTATTTTTTTTATAAACCCATCTATAAAACTAGTTCCTATTAACTTACAATTTTTAAATATAACATGTTTAAGTAATCTTTCATTAAAACTCTTATTTGATAAATCACAATTTTCAAATATAACATCAACAAAATCAACACCATCAAACTCAATCTCATTGAAATCCACATTTTTAAAAATACAATCTTCAAAAGTCACGTTTTTTAATTTTATTTTCTTCTGAACTCCTTCATATAACGTATTGCTTACCGTTTCATCTTCTAAATTAATATCTAATAAACCATCATAAGTTATAATTTTTTTCATCATAATATACCTCACCATTTACAAAGTGACTATAACACAAAAACATGTTAAAAGCAATCTATCAATTTCTTACTATATAAATCTAAAGTATAAATTCATAACATAGTAAAAAATATTAGAGTTAAAAAACAATAAATGAAGCAATATATTTTTTTTCTTTGTATTAATTTTTCTAATATCTGTAGTATTCAATCTTCTAGCAATCTCTAATTCAGTATAAAGTACTTTTTTAAAACTTAAATCTTTTAATACACTTTTTTTTCTAAACATTGCTATATCTAAAAAATATCTAAGTACACTATTAACTCTATTCATATCTAAATATATATTTAATTTTTTATCAAAATTATAAAGTTCACTATATCTATTATTAACTGCATTAATAAAATCAATTGTCGAACTTTTACTATAACTACCTGTAATACTACCTGTTCTTTGATAATAACCATATAAAGCATGAGGAATATAAACAATATTATTAGCCTTCATAAATAATTTAAAAGTCGTACTAATATCTTCAAACTTTTGACCAATTGGATACTTGGTATTATCAAACAAAGATTTTAAATATAACTTATCAACCGCATGACTAGTAATATTTCTATCTATCATCAAATTTTCTAAAGCCTTTATCCTATTCATTTTTTCATATGTAAAAACATCATCAAATAAAGGTTTCTCACTAAAACATACAAAATCACATAAACCTATCTCGGAATCATTTTCTATCATTACTTTATATAAATTTTCATACATTTTTAAGGAAATTACATCATCGGAATCTACAAAGCCTATATATTTACCACTCGCAAGTGAAACACCTTTATTTCTCGCACTAGATAAACCACTATTTTCTTGACTATAAACCTTAACCCTTTTATCTTTTTCAGCATATTTCTGACAAATACTTAAAGAATTATCACTACTACCATCATTTATTAAAATAATTTCCAAATTTTTATATGTTTGATTAACTAAAGAATCTAAACATCTTTCCAAATAATTTTCTACATTATAAACAGGTACTACTACACTAATTAAATCATTCATATTAATCCCTCTCATAAACTTCCATTTGATGGTGTGTTATCTGCTTAGACTTTGGTAATTCCTTTTTATAATCACCATAAGTCTGTGACAAATACTTGTCAGCATTTGCTATACTAGTAAATTTGTGACCTTCAAAAACATACTCTTTTGATAATGAAAACAATTTTGAATCAAATATATTAATTGGATCTTTATAAATTCTACCGAGTTTATTTCCACTTTGACCTTGAACTAATTTATCCAATTTCTTTGCCCAAAAATTATAACCTAAAGGTAAAGATAAAACCGATACAAGCTCATAAATAAAATCTTTAAAAATCTTAAATTTAACCTTTTTTTCTGAAAATTCTTTAAAATTAGACTTTTTAATATGTTTTTTGATTTTCATTCTTCTACTTACCAAATTTCTTACAAAACGAATTTTGTGATAATAATCCAACACATTATCATCCAAATAATCAAGTGGGAAAACATCAATAAAAACTCCAAGTTTTTTTATATTTCTTGCATTATCTATTACCTTTGTATGTTTATTTACTAACTTTGCATATGGATAATAATAATCTTTCGTATTATAACATGTTAAAACCATAAAATCTGCGTTATCTTCAGTCTCAAGAATTTTTAACAAACGTTCATAATCATCTCTAATCAAAAATACATCAATATCATCATCCCAAGGAATAAAACCTTGATACTTAACCGCACCAAGTAATGTTCCAGAAGCTAAATAATATTTCAAATCATACTTCTGACAAATACTTTTTAAATATATTAATCCTTCAATTTGAATTTTTCTTTGTTCATCTAAAGATAATTTCCTACTCATATTTAAACCTTCTTTCTTTTAACATACTCAAAATTTTTACTTTAATTTCCTTATACTCATCAGTATTTCTAAGCATTAAAATACTGATAGCACTAAATATAATTAATGTAATAATTACTTTTAATATAAAATACAAAATAGAAGTGCCTGGTATTAAAGAAAGTACCAAATAAATAACAATATAACTTATAATAAATGGTAAAGTGAATATTCCAACTTTTTTAAAATATGCCCATATATCCTTATCAAATATTTTTTTATAAATAACACTTGGCATATACCAAAAAGTAGTGGCTAAAATAGATAAAATAGTAGCCAAAAAAATACCTTGTATACCCATTAATAATCCAAGTAAAATTGATAAAGCAATATTTAATATAGCAGAAATAAGTGGGACAAGTTTACCTTCTTTAAACAACCCCAAAGTATCACGGTAAACATTTTGAGGAAAATTTAATCCATTTAAATAAAGTGTAATCATTAAAAATAAAACTGTTATATCATCGAGTAAATAATCCTCACCTATCCAAACAACAATAAATAGACTTAATAAATTACCCAAACAAACACAAGCAAAACCATATAACAAAGCTGATACAAATAATACTTTATTAAAAACTTCTTCTTTTTTCTCTTTCCTACTATTCGCATTCAAATTACCAACGCTACCAGTAAAACCAGTTAAAAATGTCCACATAACTCCACTAATTGCTGAAATAACCAAACTGTAATTCGAATAAATTCCAACTAAAGTTATTCCAATCAACATAGAAATCATTATATTATCAGTTCCTTTAAGTACAACAGTTCCTACTTTAAAAACCACTAAAGATTTAACATTATCCCATATTTTTTTTACTTCGCTTTGTTCTAATTTTTTAACCTTCTTATCCTTTAAAAATGGATATTTTTTATTTACATATATTGTAATATAAATATTAGAAAAAACAATTGATGATACATATACAATTAAATATAAAATATAATTGTGCGTAAAAATTAAAATAAACACTTGCACAATAGATTTAATAATTGAAAATATTAAATCAGATAAATTATTAACATAATTTTTTTCATAAACAAGTAAAACACTTCTTTTATATCCAAAAAAATAAGTTACTAACGTTTCAGTTAAAAACAATAAGTAAATAAGAACTAAACCTTCTTTAATATTTACTTCCCCATTAATAAGATATGGCATAAGTGGAATTACTAAAATACCTAAAACAAAAACAATTAAACCTATTACTAAATATACTTTTTTATAAAATTTTACAAACGACTTAATTTTCTCTTTATCATCAAAAGCCACAGGTTTATATAAATGATAAACTATCGCACTCCCAAAACCAAGTTCCGCAAAATTTAATACCATTAATATATTTGTAAATAAACCATTTATACCTAAATATTCATTACTTAAACTATAGATAAAAATAGTTCTAACAATAAAATTTAAAATAGTATTTATAATTTGCGAGCCACTACCAATTACACCATTTAAAAAACTATTTTTAGTTCTACTTTTTTCCATTACATATCACCTTTTACTTTATAAAATACCTTAGAAATAAAATAAAAAAGATATCTATTTAAACATAGTATTTTAATCAATATTTTTTTCAAGCAAGAAAACTCATAGGGTGTCGTTTTAACTAATTCCTTAAGTTTTTCATATTCACTATTAATTTTTGAATTGTTTAAAAGTTTGATGTTTCTAGAAAGTACAATATTTCTAAAAACGATAAATACTGAAACAATTAAACTAGCATCTATTTCCTCCTTTAAGTTGGGAAAAAATTTATTCAAATAATTATATCTTCTTTGATAAACCTCTATATAATTCAAAACCTTTTCCTCATCATTACTATGCACATAACTACCCGGTCTTTGATAATAACCATATAAAATAGAAGAAGTAATTGTAATATTATTAGTTTTCATAAGTAATTTATACAACAAATCAAAATCCTCATAAATTATTCCATTTTTAAATTTTAAATTATCAAATAACTTTTTATAAAATAACTTGTCCCATAAAAAACTACTAATTTCTTCTTTAAGTAAAGCTCTAATGCCTTCCTCCACATTATATATTTTATATTTTTCATCTCTAGTAAATCCGGGTTTCTTTTGAAATTTACTATAATGACATCCAACAATTTGACTTCCAGTCGTATTAATCAAATCAACTAAAATTTCATACATATCAAAAGAAATAACATCATCAGAATCGACAAACGCAATATAATCTCCTGTCGCCACAGAAATTCCCTTATTTCTTGCGCTGGCTACCCCTTTATTTTTTTGAGTATAAACTTTAATTCTATCATCCTTTTGGGCAAACTCTTGACAAATTTTTAATGTTCCATCTGTACTACCATCATCAATTAAAATAATCTCTAAATTTTTATAAGTTTGACAAGAAATAGCCGAAATACTTTTTAATAAATAATCTTCAGCATTGTAAATTGGCACAATAACACTAATCTTCATATACCGGCTCACTTCCCTTTTTGATAGTACTAATTAACAATATTACAAAAATAAAATTACCATATAAATTACACTCTAAAATTCCATATAAAAGTGTAAACACAATAATCAAAACAAATCTATAGTCATTTAATAACCCTTTTGTTCCTCTAACAAAAATATATAAAAAAATTAAATAACTAATAATTCCACTTTTTACCATCAAAGATAAATAAAAATTATCTAAAACATAACTTCCAACTACTCCTGTACCAAATAAAGATAAAACCAAATTATTCTTTAAATAATAATTCGAAAAATAAGGACGATTACTTAAAGTTTCATTGACAAAATTATGAATAGTATTTCCAAAACCTAAAGCCAATACGATACTAAATACTGTAAAAATTATAAATAAATATGAAAGAATAGGTTTCAATTTATCATTCAATTTTTTACTATATAATAATGAAACAATAACAAACAGTCCATAAATATACATACCAGTCCTACAGTCAGTTTCCTTAAACATCCATAAAGCAATTAATGTTGTAACAATATAAATTAAAAATAATTTAAAAGGTTTCTTTCTAAAGAAATAATAAAGTCCAAAGACAATTCCTAAAAAATATATAAAAGGAGTGTTGACATTACCAAAACCTAAACTGTTTCTATAAACTGTTTCATAATCAATATATCTTCCGGCCACTACAGTATCAATAATTCCAAGTTGTCCTGATATAATCGTTATCACAAAAGATAAAATAGAAAAAATCAAAAAATATTTTATAATCTTATCATAACTTTCATCCACAAAAGCTAAAGATGCCACAACATAAATAAATAAATTATCCTCATTATTTATGAAAAATATAATAGCACTAATTAATATTAAAATAGTTATTCGCTGAAATTGTTTGCTTTCAAATTTTTTGTTTAATATATTAAATAATACTAATAAAAACAACACAAAAATAAGTCCATAATTCAAAATAGCACTATTATAATATAAAGCAAAATATCTAAAACAAACAGCAATTAACATAACTATAATCTTATTAATCTTAACTATTTTTTCCACTTTCCTATTTACCTTTCAAATAAAATCTTTCTAATCTCTGACAAAGAGTTTTAATGTCATAATTATTTTTATTATCATTAAATTTCACATTAATTCGGTCATACTTATTATCTTTTGCTATTTTTGTATCCCATCTTTTATCATCTTGTTTTAAATAAGTTAATCTATCACTAATTAATGCTTCTTTTGATACAAAAACATCCGTAGTATAACACTTTAACCCACTCATTTGAGCTTCAATCAAAACAATACCCAAACCTTCAAATAATGAAGGAAAAACAAATGCATCAAATGCAGAATATAAAAAGTCCGTATCTTTTCTTATTCCTAAAAACTTAACCTTGTTATCTATATTCAAATTTCTACATTTTTCTTTTATACTTTCAAGTAGTTCACCTTCACCCACTAAAACTAATACACTATTTTCATTAGTTTTTTGATAATTATAAAATATGTCGATTAATTTGTTGTGATTTTTTTGTTCACAAAACCTACCAACATGACCAATCACCATTGTATCATCATCAATACCAAGTTCATTTCTAATTTGTTTTCTTTTAGCACCATTAAATTTAAACCTGTCTAAGTCTATCGCATTAGGTAAGACAGTAAACTTCCTATTTCCAAATAAGAACTTACCTGCATCATTAGAACAAGCAAAATTATCTGTACTTAAATATTTTTCAAACTGAATTAAAAAACGTTTTATTCTACCCTTTAAAGTATTTTCACAACTATTGTTATGTGAATGAGCAACTCTTACCTTTACTCCATGAATTTTTGCAATCAACAAAACTAAAAATCCAACACTTGGCATATGGCAATGGACAATCTTATATTCCTTATGGGTCTTAAAAAATTTATTTAACTGCCAAATATACTTTAAAAAATTAGAATCTTCTCTAACAGAAAAACAATATATTTTTCCGCCTAATTGTTCAATTTCATCATCATAAAATTTTCGCTCTTTATAATGAACTAAAAAATCAAACTGAATCTTATCACGGTTGATATTTCTCATAATATTCATAAGCAAAGTTTCAAGTCCACCAGCCTGCATATTAGGTACTACATGTAATACTTTTATTGTCTCCATTATAGTGCCTTCTTTCTTAAAAATGTCTTGTAAATAAAACTTCTTAAAAAATTAGGCATTAAATAAACAATAGATCTAATAACAACAGACTTATAATATTCACCTGCCGATAAAAACTCATTTTGATATTGCAATTTTAAAAATCTCAAAATAGATTTTAAATACTTAATTCCGCTTCTTCTTTTATAAAAATCATCACTAATTCTCCAATAATGTAAATACTCATTTATATTTACACATTCCATACCAGCCATAATCATTCTAACCCATAAATCATAATCTTCACAAAGATGAAAACTACGATAATTACCTACAGCTAAAACATCTTCTTTTTTAAACATCACTGATGGATGACAAAAAGGATTTCTTTTTCTAGCATAATTTTTTATATCTGCACTAGTCAAAGGAAAAGTTGCGAGAGATACAACATTATTAATATTATTAGTAAATTCTTTAGCTAGTGTACCACAAATCGATAAATTATCGTTTTCCATAAATACTTGAAGTTGTTTTTCCATTCTATCACTGGCACTAATATCATCAGAATCAATTCTCGCAATTAATGAATTTTTACAAGCTAGAACTCCTTTATTTAAAGCAACTCCAAGTCCCATATTTTTTTCTAAACTAACTACTTTAATAGGTAATTTTTCCTTATACTTATCAATAACACTTTCTAACTCTGAAGTAATAGGACCATCTTCTACAATCACAAAATCATCTGTTTTTACGGTCTGATTCATTATACTTATAATAGCCTCTTCCAACCACTCATAATTATCATTCTTATAAACTGACATTAATACACTATATTTCATTTTGCACCTTTTCTCTCTATAACTGCCCCAATAGTTTTTACTAAACAAAGAAAGTCTAATTTAGCGCAATAATTATTCACATAATATATTTCCAAATCAACACGTTGTTCATAAGAAGTATCACTACGACCACTACAAGCCCACCAACCCGTAAGACCTGGTTTTATACTTAAAAGTAAATCTTGATTATCTCCAAATTTATTAAGTTCTTTTGAAACTACAGGTCTTGGGCCAACAAAAGACATATCTCCTTTTAATATGTTTAAAAATTGAGGTAATTCATCTAAAGAATTCTTTCTTAAAAAATCACCTATTCTAGTAATTCTCGGATCATTTTCTAGTTTATAATATTTTTCAAACTCTTTTATTTGTTCTTCAGTAAAATGACTAAATATCTCATCAGCATTCACAGCCATACTTCTAAATTTATACACATATATACTTTTTCCGTTTTTACCAACTCTTTTATGCTTATAAAATATCGGTCCACCATCATCCGATTTAATTAATATAGCAATTATTATAAAAACCGGTAACAATATTAAAAGCGCAAATAATGCCATAACAATATCAAATATTCTTTTAACTAAATTGTAAACTTTTCTCCCTTTTTTCTTTTTAAAATGATATTTCATAAACTACACTCCCCACAAAAGCATTACCCCTTTTTACCATTTTAAAAAGTTTTATATAATTTAAGATTTTTTAACCTTACTAGTAGTTTTCTTAGTATCTTTAGATGACTTTTTTGATGCAACTTTCTTACTGCCTGTATTTTTCTTATCTTCTTTCTTGACAGTAGACTGTTTCTTAGAAGCTACTTTCTTTTTGTTTGTAGCTTTAGTCACTATTTTTTTATTTTCCTCTACATCATCTTGTTTAACTTTTACCGTTTTTTTTATTTTTTTCTTATCTTTAAATAATCCAATTTTTTTGACCTTATCTCTCATTAATCTTATTTTCGCTTTTAAATCTATTTTTTTCTTTTTACGAACTAGAATTACTCCTAATAAAGAATTACTATTTTCATCAATTTTATTCATAAGATAGTTTAAATTTTTATTATTAATTATAAATTTACTAATTATAATTGTCGCATCAGTAATTTTTAAAATAGAAACAGGTTCAAAATTGTTTTTAAAACATGGACCTTCCACAAAAATATAATCATATTCATCTTTTAAAGTATCAATCAAATTTTCAAATTGAATAGATGAAATTAAATCTAATTTATCCTTATCACCTAAAGGAATAATATCCACGCCATGAATATTAGTTTTAACTTCATCAATAGTACCTTGATTATCTAATATATCCAAAAGTCCTTTTTTCCCGCTTAAAAATGTTTTGGTGATTAAACCATCCCTACCATTAGCATCAATAACCAAAACCTCTTTATCAGTCTTTTGTATTGCTTGAGCTAAATTATACACTACATAACTTTTTGTACTATTCCTATTTAAACTTGAAATCATAATAACTTTATTATCATTAATTTCATTCATCAAACTAACACGAATATTTCTAAAACTATTCTTTTCACTCACGCTAATATCTGCAGCAAGTGTATAATCTCTCGGATATATTATCTGTTTAACTTTCCCTAAAATAGAATAGTTTATTTTTTCGATTTTTTTTCTTTTTTTAATTGGATTATTACTAAAAATATATTTCAAAACAATAATAAAACTAGATACTATAACAGAAGCCACAACAAAATATATAATTATTGTATTTTTACTATAAACCAAATTAAATGTAGCCACAGCATTATCAACAATCATAATATTATCTAAACCATAAATATCGTACACATAGTCTTTCAATACATTAATAATCTCATTACATATTTTAACAGCTTCTTTATCATCAGAATTTTTTACAGAAACTGTTATCGTTTGTGATGTATCCCCTACTGAATATTCAACCATGTTCGAAAGTTCAGATTCTGAATAATTCAAATTTAAATTCTTGCCGACTTCATAAAATAATTTATTACTTTCTAATAATTGTAAATAGTTATTAACTAAACTGTCATATAACGTAATTGTCGAATATGACATTTCACTTTCAGTTTTATCACCTTTACTTTTACCTAAAATTATCGTAGCCGACTCTTCATACATAGGTGTAAAATACTCATTAACATAAAAGTAACCCATCAAAAATGCAAAAAAAGAAGTAACAACAACTATCCAAATCTTTCGGATGTAATACTTAATGACATCCAACAAACTAAATTCTCTCATATAATCCCCCTCAAAAAGATAATGCGTATTCTAACACACATTATCTAAAATGTCAAAATACAATCACTAAATTTGGCATTTTTAAAAAAATACGCTATAATATAAAACCCAAAAAGGGAAACTATATAAAAGGATGATTATATATGAAAAAGAAAATAATTTTTTTTATAATTCTTATTACCATTGCTTTATACACATGGTTTATCAAAAATATAATAGATTTAAATTTACTACCAAATAAATATTTCTATTTAATAATACTAACTCCTATTTTATTATACATAATAACTAGTATATGTTTATTGATTAAAAAAAAATGTTCAAAAATTATTGGTATAATGATATATATAATTACCACAATAGCTTTAGTTATTTGTATCTATATAACTACTACTACATCAAGTTTCTTTAGCACATCATTTGAAAATAACAACTATGAAGTAACACATTATAACGTATATGTTCAAAAAGACAAATACACAAAAGTTAATGAATTAAAAAATAAAAACATTAGTTATTTAAATATTGATACTCAGTATCAAGAAAGTTTAAACAAATTAAACGAAAAGATTATTTTTTCTGCCAAAGAATATAATAGTTTAATTGATGCCTATGATTCATTAAACAATAATAGTGATGCTTTAATTTTAGATACAGGTTATATAAGTATATTAGAAGAAATGTATCCAGATTTAAATGAAAAAATAACACCGATTTATAGTTTTAATATAAAAAAAACAATTCAGAAAAAATATAATGAAAAAGACAATTTAGAACCTATAAATATTTACATTTCTGGTAGCGACTCTAGAAACTATGGATTATACAATAAATCTAGAAGTGATTTTAATTTAATTTTAACTATAAACCCTAGAACTAAAACCATTTTAATGACTAGTATTCCTAGAGATTACTATGTTCCTTTAGCCAACCGCCCAGGTTTATATGATAAACTAACTCATAGTGGTATTTATGGATTAGATACTACTATCCAAACCATAGAAAACTTATTAGATATAAATATTGATTACTCAATCAAAGTTAACTTTGATTCAGTAATTACAATTGTCGACTTAGTTGGAGGTGTAGACATTTATAGTGATAAAGCTTTTAGAAGCCATTGTGGAGATGGTGGCGCGGAAGTTACAAATGTCATTAAAGGAATAAATCATTTTAATGGAGCACAAGCTTTAAGCTATGTTAGAGAAAGATACGCTTATAGTAATGGAGATAATCAAAGAATTTTAAATGGTCAACAAGTATTAAAAGCCATCATAGAAAAAATAACAAATGATAAAACTATTTTATTAAAATATAACCAAATATTAAATTCAATAAATAAATTATATATTACAGATATACCTAGTAATTACATAAAAAAATTAATTAAAAACCAATTGAATGATATGACACCATGGAACTTTGAATCCTCTTCCGTAAGTGGTAGTGGTAGTAAAAAAGAAACATATTCAATGCCAACTATCAAAACATATGTAATGATTCCTAATAAAACGGATATATCAAATGCTACAAAAAAAATAAATGAAACTTTAAAATAAAGTTTGAAATAATTCTCGGTTGTATTATGAATAGTGTTGATGCGTAAAAAACACCAACACTATTCATTTTCTAATATATCATCTAAATTTCCCTTATATTTAATATCAAAATTACTTGGTCCCTCTATACACTTCCCATCAATATCAAATTTTGAACCATGACAAGGACATTCCCAAATATTTTCAGTCTTATTAAAAACTACTCCACACTTTAAATGTGGACATCTATTATAAACGGCATGAACACTATTACCATCATTATAAATAGCCACACTATTACCATTAATCACTTTGTAAAAAACATCTTTTTCTTTAGGCTTAATTAACTTAGTCTTAAAAAAAGAAGCTAAAGTATTATTTATAATCATTGGAAATTTAATATAATTTTTAATATTAATCATTCTATTAAAGTTTAAAAATTCATATTCATTATTATTATTTAAAATCAAACCACTTATAATTTTACCAGCTAAAGTACCATTAGTCATACCCCAAGTATTATAACCAGTTCCGCAAAAAACATGAGGAATAATTTCCCCTATATAAGGCATGCTATCAACTGTCATAATATCCTTATTAGACCATACATAACTAACATCATCAAAATTTCTAACCATTTTTTTAAAAGATTCATCTGAATTTAAATTACTAGTATTCTTGCACTCTGATAAATAAATATAATAATCCTTATAATACCTATATGCAATAACATCATCATCTATTGATATCCCGCAAATATCATCTATTTTATCAGTTTTAACCGCACACAAATAAGATTTTTCTAAATAAGACCTTATTGGTAAAAAGAAAGGTTTGAAAAAAGAAATATAATGTGTCGCCAGCACAATATCTTTACACCTAATATCACCACAGTTTGTTTTAACTATAAATGTCTCACCATCTTTTAAAATTTCATAAGCTCTAGTATTTTCATAAATACTAACACCTTTACAGCATTTCTTTAACCCATACAAATACTTACCGGGATTAAACACCGCACTTTCAGCCTCTATATAATTGTCCTCAAATACTACTCCATATTTTTTTATCTTATTATATAAATTTTCTAATTTATAAATTTTTTCATTAGAACACAAACGATGTTTAACTTTCGTATAATCGCACTCAATATTATTTATATTAATAATATCTTCCAATAAATTACAAGCTAAAATCTGACTTTGAACATATTTATCTAAATAATCATCATCAATATTTATTAAAACATCCTGTAAAAAAGTAATCTTTCCTGTCGACTTTGTCGTTACTGACTCTAAAATAGAATTACTGTCAACTAAAGCTACTTTTAAATTAGAATCATTTAAATGATAAGCCGTACTAAGTCCAGTCATTCCTCCACCAATAATTAATACATCCACATCAATGTTTTTATCAAGTTTAATTCCATCAAAACTCAAATTATCTTGCCAAATTGATTTTGCCTTCATTCTTATCACCAATATTATAATGAACCAATTTTAAAACTTTATAAGAAAAAAACTGATATAAAATCAGTCTAATACATAAAATGGCGTCCCTGGGCAGATTCGAACTGCCGACCTACCGCTTAGGAGGCGGTTGCTCTATCCTGCTGAGCTACAAGGACAACAATCTAATTATAACAAAAAAAGAGTCATTTATAAAGACCCTATTAAATTTTCATAATACTAATTGCAAATAATAAGAATAAATTATATGCATATTTCAGTCTAAATCTAAACTTAATTGCAAATTCATTTGTAGCCACACATTTATCAACCATACTAACTATCCAACTTTCCGCATATTTAGGAACAGATAGATTAATTGGAAACATATGAGATCTAATCATATCCTCTTCTTTTTTAGTAAGGTCAAATTGTGATTTTGCCATCATAACAGCTTGCTTTGGATGAGTAAACACTGACTTAAAACGATCTTTTTGTGTTCTATCTTCAGGACTTAAAAAGAAATCATGAAGTAAACCACCAATAGCCGTTTGTTCATAATCCAAATGTAAAGCTTTAGCAATCCTATAAGAATAATAAGATACTTTCAAAGAATGATCATATCTACTTATTCCATGATGTTCTATTTGTTTAATTTTTAAAAATTCATCATTATCTAAAATATTATTAACTATACTCATATATTGTAAGTCTTTTTTGTGACAACTCATTATAATTCACCTCAAAGTTACTTAAACAGTATACCACATTTATAAACAAATTACAAATTGGTATCTATTCAGCATTTTCCTCTTGTATTCCTTCTATTTTAACCTCTTCTGATGGTGGAGTAATCTGAATATATGTATTTCCATCATTAACTTTTATCTCTTCACCATCCATATTTTTGTAAACCGTTTGACTACTTCTACTATCTTTAGACCAAGTTATAGGAATTGCATAACCATCAGTTATAAAATACCCCTCACCAGAACCAACATCATCTAACTTTAATCTTCCATAAGAATCATAAGTATGAGTAGCAATCGGAGTAATAATAATATTTTTAACAGTATATTGTTCATCAGTTACCGCATCAACATGAGGAGTATCTGACATAAATCTCTTATAAACCATATTTTCACTATCATATTCATAGCTTGTATTAGTATAATATGAATATTTCATAAAAACTGTATCAGCTTTTATTGCATCTTCTCTCTTACTTAAATCAATCTCATCTACACTATAATTTAAAAGTAAATCCTTATTAGTATCTCTATCATAGCCTTTTTCTTTCGCATATTCATTTATCTTTTCAATACTAGTAAATACAGTATGTTCAGTTGCTTTATTTAAAGTTTTATCTCTCCAAAATACTGAAGAAGCAGTTAAACCATTAATATTATCAACATCTAAAGAACTAATATCTCGCTTAGCCTGATCACTCCACCCATAATGAACATAAATTGCATCATTTTCTAATGCATAATCTAAATAATATGGTCTTGCACTTCTAACAGAACCAATTTTTTCAGTATTTTTATCTTTAAATAATGCCATTAAACGCGTAATACCACCTTCGGCTAAAATCTCGTAAGTTAAATATGCATCTTGAAGTCCAGCATGTGGCCAAGCTACATGATTATTATTAATCATAACTGCAATAGGTCTTGTCTTAGAATCCTCATCAACAATTTTCAAATGTTTTTCAGGCTCCACCTTCTTCGCATACTTTTTAACCTCTTCAGGATGTGTATAAAAATAGTATGCTCCAAATCCTCCAATAACTAATAATAAACAAATAATAATACCTATTCTCTTTTTGTTTTTATTTCTTTTTCTCTTAGCCATAAACTATCCCTCACTTTGTATTATCATTATATCACTTGATATAAATAACAAACTAACTAAATAATTTCTCTAATGTAAATATATGTCTATTTATTAAAAATTATTTAGTTACTATCCAAGCATTAGGAATAGCTCTAGTAGTTTTTTTACCACTACCATTTACTGGTTTATTAGTAAGCTTTCCATTAATAACTAATCCGCAAGAAGTACCACCATCTAAATTAGCTGCATTATAAGCACCATACTGCATCATAATTTCAGTAAGTTCAACCATACCAACTCCATCAATACCATTAAGATAATCTCTTCCATCCATAACTAAAAATAAAACAATACCATCTTTTCTTTGACCGATTGCACTTCTAGGTGCAGTACCCCAGCCCCCATTACCTTTAATAAATGAAGGCTCGCCATTAACAATTAAAAATGGTCCAAATTCAACAGCATCACGAACACCTTTATTTAAAGCTTCTTCCGCACTCATCTTACCCATAATAAATTTATTATCTTGAGTAAATCCCATTATACCTCCGCCAACACCAGACCTAGGTAAATTACTAATTAACTTTCCGTCTTTGATAACAGCTCCATGAGGTTTTCCACCATTACCCATGTATCCAGGATCATAAAAACCACTAGCATTCATAGCTACAACCGCATTATTTTTTTCAGCAATAGTTGTAAGCATCTCACCATTACTATTCATATTACTAGCAGTAGCCACCTTTACCTTAGAAGGATCATAAATTGCCACTAAATAACCTCTTATACCATCACCATTTATATTAATTAATTTATAAGTTGCACCCTCTTCATGTGTTAAAATTTCTTTTTCGTATTTATTTTTATACATAACCTTAGAATTACTATAATCAACAAAACTAATCGCATCTAAATCAGTTTCTTCATCAGATTCCCTAACATAATTATCCTGCATAACTTTATTAATAGTCTCATCATCATAAAACCAAGTAGCCAAATATTTATGACTCATAGTTGTCATTGCAGTTGTTATAAGCCAGTTTCTAAAAACAGGATAAGGACCATATAAGAGAAAAGCTAATCCACTACCAAATATTAATCCTAAACAAATTAAAACTACAACTATTTTTTGCCATAGTTTCATTTTCTTTTTATCTTTTGTTTCTTTTTTAGAAATATTATTATTTTCTTTTATTTCACCTTCATCTGACTTAACCTCTAAATCATCTTTAGAATCATCATATTCTTTAGTCTCTTCTTCAAACTTATCTAGTAATCTATCAATATCTACATCATTTTTATCAGGAAAAACATCATCCAAAGATGGATCTTTTATATATTCTTCTTTGTTTTCTAACCCATAAATATCTTTTTTTTCTGACTCATCAGTATTTTTATCATCTAATTTATTAGTAATATCGTTTTCTATTTCCTTATTATTTTTATCCTCTAACTCTTCATCATCAAATAAATTTTCAATCTCATCTTTATTCATTCAAACTTGCCTCCTCTTTACCAAAACATTCTCCATCTTTATCATAATCTATATAATCTTGATAAATACTAAGTTCAGCTCTATTTACTTTAGCAAAAGTATTACCATTTTCTGCATTATACTTATCATATTCATCAACCATTTGATTATAAAGTTTAGCGTCACTTATATAATAATTCATAGCCGCCTCATAATTAGCTTTAAATGTATTACATTTTGTGCTGACACTTACATCCCCATATTCTATATCACAATTTTCTTTTAATGTTCTCGCACTATCTTCTACCTTTTGAATCCCAGCCATATAAGTATTAATAAAATTATTCCACTCTTCTGAATTATCCCTTAAAGTTTCTAAATATAAATCTTCCTTATAAGTATAAAATTGATTTCTTAAATTAGAAAATTCATCAACTGCTGTATTAAAATCAGGATAAGCCTCTTTTATTTCATCCATTTTTACCTTAGTAGCCGCTTTATCCACTTTTAATCCATCTACCCAAATCCATGCTCCTATAAATATAACAACGATAATTAAAATAACAACCCCAATTATCATCAAAGACTTCTTCATAACTGCACCCTCTTATCTTATACCATAATATCAAAATAAAAAAAAAATGTAAAGTTATGTCGAGTAAAATTTTACCATCATTTTTTTAATCTACATAATATCCCTTGTATTTCAATACCTAATAAAATTTTAAAATTAATAAAAAATTTCGGGATTTTTAATACTTCTTAAAATCCCCAAAAATATCATTAATAAATTCAAAAAACACATTTAAAAACTTCGTTTTTATTTTCAAGAAACGGGTCTTGTCAAGATTAGTGTGTAAATTTATTCATCTTTCATTTCATTTTTTTCCTTCATACTCTCCAAAATATCTTTAAGCTCTTGTGCAACTTTATGAGGTAATACACTAGATAACTCTTCCACACTTTGTTTGCGCATATTCTCAACAGTCTTATATTTTTTAAGTAATTCTTTTTTACGTTCAGTGCCAATACCTGGAATATCATCTAATATAGAAGCATATAGCCCTTTGCTTCTAATTTGTTTATGATAATTAATAGTAAAATTATGCACCTCATCCTGCATCCTCTCCAAATAATGAAATAAATTACTTCTTTTCTCAATAGGTATTTCACCATCAAACGTTACTAAAGCATTAGTCGAATGCTTATCATCTTTTTTAAGACCAACTAAATTAATATTCATACCTAAACTATCTAATACCTCTTTAGCAACATTCATCTGACCTATTCCACCATCAACAATAACTAAATCTGGTCTAACCAAGTTATCTTTCAAAACCCTAAAATATCTTCTATATAAAACTTCTCGCATCGTTCCATAATCATCGTTCTTATCAACTGATATTTTAAATTTACGGTACTCATTTTTAGCCGGCATTCCATCTATAAATACAACCATACCAGACACATTATATGTTCCAAATAAATGTGCATTATCAAAAAGTTCAATTCTATCTAATTTATTTAAACCAAGAACATTCTTTAACTCTTCATTAGCCTTAACTGTCTTCTCTTCATTCTTAATAACAAGCTCATACTCATCTTCAAGTTGTTTCTTTGCATTATCAGAAGCCATATCAACTAGTTTTTTCTTAACACCTTTTAAAGGTACAATTACTTTAACCTTAAAATAATCAGAAAGAAGTTCACAATCTACAATATTAGGCACCAAAACCTCTTTAGGAATCAATGCTTTCTCATAGAATTTAGCAATATATCTAGTAAGTTCTTCTCCCTCTTCATCAATAAGTGGAATAATTTGATGATGATGCCCACTTATCTTGCTACCTCTAACAAATAATACAAATACACTCAAATAATTTCCATCATTATAATAACCAAATATATCTCTATCTATATTATCGTTAACTTCAATTTTTTGTTTAACTAAGATTACATTAATATCATCAAGTAAATTTTTCAGTTCTAAAGCTTTTTCAAAATGTAAAATTTCACTTTCCTTTTGAATCTCTTCTTTCAACTTATTTGTAACAATCTCATCATTACCTTTTAAAAAACTAACAATATCTTTTTCCATCTCCTCAATTTTCTCTTTAGATACATTATTCGTACAATAACCCAAACACTGTCCTATGTGATAATATAAACAAGGTCTTTTTTGATATGTATTGCATTTTCTTAAAGGATATAATCTATTTAATAAATTAACAACCTTTCTTGCTGCATAAACATTAGGATAAGGACCAAATAGCCTTGTTTTCTTCTTTTTCCTATGAACATTTCTAACAATTAATAATCTAGGAACCTTTTCTTCCGTAAGTTCAATATAAGGATAACTCTTATCATCCCTAAGTAATATATTATATTTAGGATCATGTTTTTTAATCAAACTAATCTCTAAAATCAAAGACTCTGTCTCAGATGACACTACAATATAATCAAAATCCGCAATATCATTAACTAATCTAGCTGTTTTACCAGTATGTGAAGAATGAAAATAAGAATTAAGTCTATTTTTTAAATCTTTAGCTTTACCAACATAAATAATTACTCCATCTTTATCCTTCATTAAATAACAACCAGGTTTATGTGGAATTAACTTCAACTTATCTATTACCATAACATCTTCACCTCTCTAAGTAATTATAATGAAATATTACTATTTAATCAAGTAAAACATTCATTAGCGTCAATTTGACAAAAACAAAAAAAATGTTATAATAACCACCTGTAAAAAGGAGGTTTTATAAATGCAAAAATTAACAAGAAAGGAATTTGTATTAATGTGTGGCTCAGCTGCAGCCGGTATTATTGGTAGTACATTAGTATTTTCTAAATTACCAAAGGAAATAGAAACAAAATATATATCAAATATTATGGTAAATCCAAATGAATTTTTAATATTAAATAAAGATTCGAAAGGCGTTATTTATATTTTAATAAATGGTATTTTAATGCAAGGTCAAGAAGAAGAATTTGCAAATGAACTAATATCAAAAGAAATAATAAATCATGATGGATGTGATATTTATACATTACCTAAAAAAGAGGATGGCTTAATAACACCTATAGAAGATATTTCTATTGAAACTAAAGATAACATAAATTATACATTTACATCAAATAGTAAAGACAAATTAGACAAAATTGAAAAATACCAATCTGATATATTATCTAAAAATAGTGAATTATTCAAAGCTGTTAATTCAAAAACAAAATAAATTTATATCCAGAAAAGAGGTTTAAAATGGAAAATATAACTAGAAGAAATTGCTTAAAATTATTTTGTTCGCTAAGTGGAATCATCTTATTAAATAATTTAACCGGTTGCAAAGAAATACCAGAAGAAAAAGAAGAAAACGGAGAAATATATCATGATGAAAACGGAACTGAAAATTTATTTTGGAAACCAACAGGAAACTCTAAAGATTTCAATCCAGGCGAGCACTTCATATATACAATTGTTTCCATTCAATACAAAAACAACGGTCAGATAAACATTCCAGAAGGATATGAATATGTAAGTAGTGAAACCATCACATCAAGGTCAGGACCTGGATCCACAACCTATCAAATTAAATATAATTTTATAAATGTAGTACCTGTAACAGCTCTTGAATATAAACACACTGAAACAAAAGAAATTGCTTATCCATATTCAGGAACACCTATTACCCTAGAAAAATCAAATTCAAAACAAAAAGCATTGAGCTAAATACAAGATCACTAAAATCTTGTATTTTTTAATTGTTTTTTCTATAATTAAATTGGTGATATTAATGAAATCTATTAAAGAAGAAGTCATAAACGAAATCATTATCAATAAATCTAAATTTATTACAGTTTTAACTAATATAAATGATATAAATAAAATTAAAGAAAAATTAGAAGATATAAAAAAAACATATAAAGATGCGACTCACTACTGCTATGCATACATTATAAATAATCACGAAAAATGTTCTGATAATGGTGAACCAAGTGGTACTGCTGGTATGCCTATCTTAAATGTTTTAAAGCAAAATAACTTAACTAATATACTATGTGTAGTAATAAGATACTTTGGTGGCATTAAATTAGGAGCTGGTGGATTAATTAGAGCATATAGTACTAGTGCAAGTGAAGCATTAAACAAAGCTAATATCACTAATCTAGTAAATGGATATAATATAACTATCGAATTTCCTTATGATAACTTAAAACAAATAGATTACCTACTTAAAAATATTGATATTAAAAAAACTTATCAAACCAATATAACATACACTTTCAATATTGAAAAAGAAAAATTTAACCAAATAGAAAATGAATTAACTAAATTAAGTAAAATAAAACTCAAGAAGCAAATAACCTTAGCCTCTTGAGTTTTTATTATCCAAAATAACCACACTTCTATTATCTAAATTAATATCTTTAATAGAATTTTTAAAGGTTTCAAAATTAAGTCCTTTTAATTTATCATACATATCATAAATAGGATTACCATAAAAATAAACTTGATTAGATATCATATTACATATACCAGTTGAATTTTCTGTTGATAAAACAGTTGAATTCAAAATTGCTTTTTTAATTAAATTAAAATCTTTTTCACAAAAATCAAAATCCTTAATAGTTTTATCAATTAAATTAATAATTTCATTCTCATTCTCTTTAACTGTCGCATTAAATAAAATAACATAATAATCATCCACAACTTCCAAATAAGCAGAAACAGGTGAAATTATATTTTTATTTTTTGCAAATATATCAGTTATTGGCGCTATTGCTCCAAATTTCATATCAAGTAAAAAGGAAAAATAAACTTTATTTAAATAATCATCTTTGATATAAGTTGGTTTTTTCACCTTATAACTAACTAATATTTCCTTAGATAAATTATCCATATAAATTATATCTTTTTTCTTAACTACACTTTCTGGTTCATCTTTGTGTTTAATCTCTACTTTAGGTCTTTTCTTAAAATCATACTTCTTATAAAACTCTTTAATAAACTTTATTGTCTTTTCCACATTCACATCACCACTAATAGTCAAAATCATATTACTAGGGTGATAAAAAGTATTATAACAATTATATAAATCCTCTTTAGTAATTGAATTAATATCTTCTAAACTTCCCAAAACTGTATTTTTAAAATCTAAATTATGAAAAGTATTTACTAAACTTCTATCATAAACAATTGAAAATGGATTATCCAAATCTTGTTTCTTTTCCTGTGAGATAATACCTTTTTCCTTTAAAACATTTTCATCAGTAAAATAAGGTTCATGAACACAGTTAAGTAAAGTATCTAAATTTTCATAAAAATGACTAGCTCCTGTAAAATGATAAGCAGTTATAAATTCATTTGTAAAAGCATTACCAGAAGCCCCATTATTTTCATAAACAGAAAGCGGATCTATACCATCTTTTTTTTCAAACATCTTATGTTCCAAAAAATGAGCAATCCCTCCAGGAACTCTAATAAAATCTTTAGACCCATCCATTTTAAATTCTAAAATAGAGCCACCAAAGAAAGTAGTTATTCTCGCATGAATTGTATGTCTAGGAATTGGAGAAATAAACACTCTAAGTCCATTATCTAAAACTTCTTCATATACATCTAAACCTAAAACATCATAACTTTTTTTCTCCATTTTATCTTTCTCCCTTTAGTAAATACACTGTATCAATATGTACCTTTTTAGCTAAATTCATAACATCTTCTTTAGTAACTTTCTCCATTTGTTTTTTTCTAACATCAATCTTATCATTATGAGTAAAAAGTTCTGATGTGTAATTTCCAACAATTTCACTTTGTGAATCCTCTATTTTAATTAAAGAATTATAATATATTTCCTTAACACCTTCAAATAATTCTGAAGAAAAATTTCCCTTTTCCATATTGTTCATCTCTTCTTTCACAAGAGAATATGTTTTATCAAAATCAGAACCATTTATTCCCGCATATATTTTCATTGTCTCAAATAAATTCTGACGAACCGCATAAATATAATAACAAAGCGAATTCTTTTCTCTAACCGTTTGTGTTAAAAGTGAATTCATTCCTCCACCTAAAATCCAAGAATATAAAACAAACACATAATTCCTTTCAAAATCAGTTAAATCCATAAGTTTACAACCAATAGCTAAATTACTTTGAACATTATTAGATGGTTCAATTATAATTCTTTCTTTTTTATTATAACTAGTTTGTTTAACTAAATGTTCTATTTTTTCTTTTGTTCCTTTAAATTTAATTAATTTACTAAAAATATCACGAATTTCTAAAGGCTCTACATCACCACATACAAATATGTCAAGCTTACCCTCATCCATAATCTTCTTATAAAAACTGTAAAGATCTTTAGCTGTCAAACTTTCAATACTTTTAATCAAATCATCCAAACTCATAACATCATATTTTTTACACTTCATCTCTTCAGATAAACGACCACCCGCATAATCTTGTGGCCTATCCTTCATAGTTCTATAATATTCAAGTAACTTTTCTTTCTGTATTTCAAATACTTCTCTATCAAAACCATTATCTATAATCTTAGGTTCAAAAATAAAACTTGTCAAAAATTTAAAATTAGCTTCATTCATGCCTGCCTCAGTATATTTTTCATTGGCAAAACTAGCTGTCAAAGTAAGTATATCTTTTGAGCCACTACTCAAAACCCTAATATTATAAGAAGGATCATAAATACTTGCACAAGCTACATTAATATCTCTCAAACTATCGTATTTCTTGCTAGTTTGAATAAGTAATCTACTAAGTAATCCCATATATCTTTCAGTATCTTTTTCATCATCAAATCTTATATTTATATTGTAAGAAATAGTTTTAAACCGGTCTGTCTTTATAACGTGCAAATCAAATCCATTCATATCATAATCTATATAATCCATTCCGCACCCCCATATTATTATGTACCAAAATCAAATTATAAAACCGAATCTAAAGCAAGTTTTATCATTTTATCTAAACCTTTTTCTCTCTCTTCTGGTGTAGCCACATCTTTAATATATTTAGAATCAACAACACTCATCAAACAAGCCGCTTTCTTATTAAGCATTTTAGCAACATAAAATAAAGCAAAAGCTTCCATTTCAGCCGCAATTGGCTTAACATCCTTAGGCATTCTATCAAAAAATTTACTAATATCAGTCGCATAAACATCAAAACAATCTAAACAAGCAGTCATACCACGATATAATTTTATGTCATTTTGATAAGCGACTTTACCAATTTTAACATTCAAATCCTCATCGCTATAAGCAACGTGACATAAATCATTATTAAGTGTTAAAGCAAAACTACTTTCCGTATAAACAGCTGTTGATAAAATAATATCAAATAATTTCATCTCTTCTAAATAAGCTCCACAAGAACCTATTCTAATAATTTCCTCTACATCGTAAAACTTATAAAGCTCATAAGCATATATTCCCATACTTGGCATACCCATTCCATGAGCCATAACCGTAACCTCTTTACCTTGATATAACCCAGTATAAGCATACATTCCTCTAACTTCGTTAACTAATCTATAATCAGTTAAATATTTTTCAGCTATATATTTTGCCCTCATTGGATCTCCAGGCATAATAACTGTTTTCGCAATATCTCCTTTTTCCGCACTATTGTGTGGTGTCATAATATTCACTCTCCATTTCTACCCTAAATAAATTATAACAAACCCCTATTTATAAATCAAACTTTTTACTCATTTTTAACTCTACTTTCTTATAAAATCCACTAATATTTAACTTTCCATTAACCTTCTTATAACTAATAGCTAAATTAGGTAAAAATATCTTTAAAAATGAGTTAGACTTTATTAATCGCATATCATCACCTATATATAACATACAATAAAAATATAATATTTCCTTTTTTAAATACAAAAAAACTAAAAAATACTTTATTTTTAGCTTACATAATCAGCTTTACTCTATTTATTAATATTTTACACACATCCATATCGCTAATTAAAGTAATAGAAAATGTTTTATAACCTATTCTATTTATACTTGACCCACAGTGATAAACAATTTTACCATCTAATATAAAATATCTATCGTGAAATGTATTATTATACACAACCTTTAAATTATTATATTGTTTATTATATTTAAATACATCTTGTTTGGTAAGTAAATTATTTGGTTTAGTTACAATAATAACATTAACTTTCAACCTTTTAATTATATCTAAAATTGTATTATCCGCATAACCATCTATTATAATTAAATCTTTTTTAGCCTCCTTAAATATTTCTTGAATCTTAAAATAAGCATCATAAATTTGTCCATCAAAATATATTTCATTTACTTTTTTCTTTTCTTCCAATTTATCAAATGTACTTTGTAATAGTTTGATTTGAGAATCATGCTCAAGCACCATATTATTTATATATTTTTGTTCTATCAAATTAGAAGAAATATATTTTCTCATAGCTACAAAAGCATCCATAATAGCAATACTAACTTGAATAGCTGTCTTAGATTTTAATATAGTTGCAAGCATTGCCACACCTTGTTCTGTAAAAACTCTCACGGCATATCTACGTCCACCGTGAGTACTTACACTTGAGGTCGAAAATCTCGACCTCAAGTTCATCATTTCTGCATCAGTTAAAAGAAAACTAAATCTTTCTGGAAATTTATTGATATTATTTTTTACAGCTTCATTAATTCGCTTTGTTTCAACGTTATAAAGCTTTGCTAAATCTCTATCAACCATTACCTGTATGCCTCTTATTTCATAAATTAAATTTTCTATTTTTTCTTGAATCACCAGTTCTTGCATATATCATCACCTATATATAACATACGATAAAAAAATAACATTTCCTTTTAAAAACTAAAAAATACTTTATTTTTAGCTTATATAATCTTCTTTACTCTATTTATTAATATTTTACACACATCCATATCACCAATTAAAGTAATAGAAAATGTTTTATAACCTATTCTATTTATACTTGACCCACAGTGATAAACAGTTTTACCATCTAATATAAAATATCTATCGTGAAATGTATTATTATACACAACCTTTAAATTATGATATTGTCTATTATATTTTAAAATATCTTGTTTTGTAAGTAAATTATTGGGTTTGGTTATAATAGTTACATTAATTTTTAATCTTTTAATTATATCTAAAATTGTATTATCCGCATACCCATCTATTATAATTATCTCTTTTTTAGCTTCTTTAAATATTTCTTGAATCTTAAAGTAAGCATCATATATTTGTCCATCAAAATATATTTCATTAACTTTTTTCTTTTCTTCTAGCTTTTGAAAAGAATTTTCTAAAACTTTAATCTTATCATAATCTTCTAATACTAATTCATTTATATATTTTTGTTCTATCAAATTAGAAGAAATATATTTACGCATAGCTGCAAAAGCATTCATTATTTTGATACTTACCTGAATCGCTGTTTTAGAATGAAGTACACTAGAAAGCATAGCCACACCTTGTTCAGTAAAAACATAAGGTTTATATCTACGCCCACCTTGCACTTTTGAGGTTCCACTTTGGAACCTCAAAATATTAAATTCTTCTTCAGTCAATTGAAACATAAAACCTTCTGGAAACCTATCAATGTTTCTCTTTACTGCCTTATTAATATCTTTAGTACCATTTGCACATTCATAAAGTCTGGCTAAATCTCTATCTAACATCACTTGTTTTCCCCTTACTTCATAAATTAAATTTTCCATTTTTTCTTGAATCACCAGTTCTTGCATATATCATCACCTATATATAACATACGACAAAAAATTAACATTTCCTTTTATTTATGAAAAAAATAACCAGATAACTCTGATTATTTTTCATTTATAATTCGCTTACTTGTTGTATAAGTAACTATAAAATATCCTCCATATATAACAACAATAAGTAATGCGGTGGTAAGTATTGAAGTCATATTACTAGTCACACTCATACTTTCCATAATCGTATTCGCACACATTATGCCAAATATTGAGTGAATAATAGCAATTACAAGTGGGAACATAAAGAATATAAATATTTGTGTAAATAAAGCTCTATTTAATTTTTTATCATCTACACCAATACGCCTTAACATCTGATATTTTTCCTTATTATCACTACTATCAGATAATTCTTTTAAAGCAAGTATAGCTGCTGAGGAAATTAAAAATATAACTCCCAAATATAGACCGATAAATATCATAATGGCCCTTAAACCCGTACTTGCTGTATAAATATCTAATTTTGTATCAGCTACTGCCCCATTAGAATTTATCTCATCCATATATTCTCTTAAATTTTCTTCAGCCTTATTTTTATCACCTTTATAATTTGCTGCCAAATAACTTCGAATTGTCTCATTTGAACTAATATCTACATTATCAGGTACCACTACAATACCAGTATTAGTTTTATTACCACTCATCTGTAATAAACCTTCCTTGCATTCATCATATTTATTGTGATACTCTTTATCACCAATTTTAATGGTCACGCCTTTTTCCAAAGCCATATTTTCATATTCTATCATCCCGGGATAATCTGCAACTAAAATAAACTCATCATCATTTAAACTGTAAGTATCTCTTCCATAAAATGAAGCAAACTTATTATAATCTGATATTTTCATAACTGGCAAATAACTATCTACCATCAAATAAGGATAACTTTTTAAAACATCATCTAATATTGGAGTAAGTAAACTACCCACTGTCACACTTTCAAATCCATAAGTATTGCCTCTGGCATATCCACTAAAGTTATCAGTACTATATCCAACTTTATCTAAAATATCCATCTTGACATCTTTAGTCTCTTCCGCATAAGATGCAATAACTATATCGGCTGGTGTTCCATAAACTAAATCATTTTTTAAACTTACATTAATACTCCAAGCTGATGAAAAAATTGTAATTGTAAAAAATAAAAGTAAACAAATAATACTCATAGAAAATACAGTTGTATTAACCTTACTGTTTATCTGTCTTAAAGTAAATATATTTAACCCTTTTAAATATAACTTCTTATTACTTTGAACTAACTTCAAAATAAATCCTGACATAGAGAAAAATAACAAAAATGTTCCAATAATTCCAAGTAATATAGAAAGTCCAAATAAATCTAAACTATCAAGTCTTTGCGTAGCTAAATAATAAGCAAATCCTAGTATTCCTACTGAAATAATAAATAATATCAAAGAAATAGTCAAATTACGTGTCTTAATCTTTTCACCTTTTTTAGCCGCATTAAGTAAATCAATTAGTTTATATTTAGTAACCGCAAACACATTAAATACCATAACTATTAAATAAATAATCGCATAATACATCACAGTCTTAAGCATAGCAGTCTGTGAAAAGACAAACTCAAACCGAGACATGTCAGCTTCGAATAATTTAGCTACCACAATACTCATAAATTGTGAGGCAATAATTCCAAGACCAAGACCCACAGCAAGTGAAATAAATCCAATTATCAATGTTTCCATTAAAAGAATTTTTGAAACTTGTCTCTTACCCATACCTAGAGTAAGATAAATACCAAACTCCTTTTTCCTTCTTTTAACCAAAAACCTACTTGCATAAATAATTAAAAAACCTAAAATAACCGCAACTAAAATAGAAACCCCACTTAAAAATTCATTCATGAGCGAAATAATTTCTTTTTCAGTTTCCGTAAGTTGTAACATAGCTTCTTGACTATCAAGTGCATTAAACACATAAAAGATAGCTACACCAAGCACCAAAGTTAAGAAATATATTGCATAATCCTTAAAACTTTTTTTGATGTTTTTAATAGATAACTTAAAGAGCATCATTCATATCCCCTCCAAGTAATGTCACAACATCAATAATTCTATCAAAGAACTCTTTTCTAGAATCATCACCACGAGTAAGCTCATTAAATATTTTACCGTCTTTAATAAAATATATTTTAGAGCAGTAACTAGCTGTAAAAGCATCATGAGTAACCATCAAAATTGTCGCTTTTAAATTCTTATTAAGTTCTCCTAATTTTTCTAAGAGCATTCTACTACTTTTACTATCCAAAGCTCCCGTTGGCTCATCAGCTAAAATAAGCTTAGGATTCGTAATAATTGCTCTAGCAGAAGCGACTCTTTGTTTTTCACCACCACTCATTTGATAAGGATATTTATTTAAAACATGTGTAATATTAAGTGTTTTAGCTACTTCTTTAATCTTATCATCAATCTCTTTTGGTTTTCTTCCCTGAATAGTTAAAGCTAAAGCAATATTCTCATAACCAGTTAAAGTATCAAGTAAGTTAAAATCTTGAAAAATAAAACCTAGATCTTCTCTTCTAAATTTATTTAACTTATCACCCTTAAGTTCAGTAACATCAGTCCCATTAATCAAAATATGACCACTTGTTACCTTGTCAATTGTTGAAATGCAGTTTAACAAAGTAGTTTTACCAGAGCCAGAAGCTCCCATAATTCCAACAAATTCTCCTTCTAAAACATCAAACGAAATATTATCTATCGCTTTAGTTAAATTAGAGCGATTTCCATAATATTTTTCTACATTTGCCACTTTCAAAATTTTATCCATTTTCCTCACCTCTGCCACTAATTATACTCACATATCTTTTATATAACAATTTATTAACCTTACAAATTCTTACACTTTCGTAAGAAAAAAACTCCTTAAAGAGTTTTATAATGTTCCGTGCCTTTAGAAGTAACAACATAATTTTTGCCATCTTTTTCAATTAACTTATACTCTATTAACTTATCAAAAGAGCTTAACCAAAGATTATTAACATCTTCACTAGAATTAAGTTTTACTTCATAATCTCCAGCCACGATCTTTTTCTTACTTTTAGAAAGTGTATTTCCTCCTAAAATAGCTTCCTCAAGTAAAATTGCACTCTTTTCATTTAACTTTACCTTTTTATCTATATTATCAAAAGAAAAAACAAAATCCATATCATCAACCTTAAAAGTTAATGGATCATTTTCATTTCTATTACTCTTTACTTTTAGTCCCATAATTTCCATCTCCTATCATCTTATCTGTAAAAGAACCAATCGGAAACACAATCTTAATTGTTGTTCCCACACCTAAAGTACTATCAATTAAAACATTATTACCTAAAGCTAAACATAACTTCTTAACTAAATAAAGACCCATACCAGTTGAATTATATTTACTTCTGCCATTCTCACCAGTAAATCCTTTTTCAAAAACTCTAGGTAAATCCTTCGCACTAATACCTATTCCATTATCTCGAATAATCAAACTAACACTTTCTTTATCACTTACTGAATATATCTCTATTAACGGGTTATCTTGTGTATACTTAATACTATTAACAATAATCTGATTAATAATAAATTCCATCCATTTACTATCCGTTCTCACAGAAACATTTAAATCACGCATATCTAAACGAATATTTTTTTCCAAAAAACTATTTTTATTACGAATAATCACCTTATTAACAATATCAGTTAACTTGCACATTTTTATCAAATAATCCTTCTCTGGCATCTGACTTCGTGCATAAAACAAAATCATTTCAATAAACCCATCAATTTTTAAAGACTCTTCATTTATACTGTTTGTAACCTTACTTTTATTATTCTCACAAATTAAATTAATAGCAGCAAGAGGTGTTTTAATTTCATGTACCCAAAGCTCCATAAACTCTTGAAATTCCTCCTGCATATATTTATACTTATTAATCTGCTCCAACTTATATTTATCAGTTTCTCTTAATATATCAAGTAAAATCCTACCATCTATAAAACTAGCTTCACCAACTGTCTCATGAATTAAGGCTTTATTATCCAAGTCACCCAAAAGTATATAAAGCTTATCATAAAATAATTTTTTTTGATAAAACTGATAAAAAAATAAAATAATACCTAAAACAAAAAGCAAAAACATAATCATAATAATACCAGTATAATATAAATTAAAAGCAAGTAAAACAATTAAAATTAAAATAAGCACACTAAAATAAGCACAAATCAAAGGAATTTTTTCTTTTAAATAATCTCCAAATTTCATAATATTATATAACCCCAGCCTCTTCTAGTTTCAATAACATTTTCAAATCCAAGTTCCTCTAATTTTTTACGTAATCTTGTAATATTCACAGTCAAAGTATTATCGTCAACAAACATTTCACTATCCCATAAATAACTCATTAAATCATCACGGCTTACAACCTTACCTCTATTTTCTAAAAGATAAGCTAAAATAGATAATTCATTTTTTGTTAAAACTATACTATCACCATCATATTCTAAAACACCTTTAGATAAATTAATTTTCATTCCCATATACTCTAGAAAATTACTAACCTCCGGTTTACTTCTTTTTAAAACGGCTTCGATATGAGCGAGTAAAATTTGCAAATTATAAGGCTTAGTTATAAAATCATCCGCCCCATAATTCATACATATTAACTCATCCATCTCACTATTTCTACTAGTAACTACAATAATTGGCGTCTTTACTTCTTTTCTAATCTCCCTGCACAAATGCATTCCATTCACTCCTGGAATATTAACATCCATCAAAATCAAGTCAGAATCTTTACTTAAAATATCTTTCAAAGTATTATCAAAATTATCAATAGTAAAAACATCATAACCATTATTTTTCAAAAAATTACCAAGTTCTTCTCTAATCTTAACTTCATCCTCAATAATAAGTATCTTTTGCATTCTCATCACCTATTAAATATGTTTATTTTTTTTAGTAGAATCTTCAAACAAATCATAAAATGAATCCTCACCATATAAAGGTCCAGTGCAAACACAATCCTCATCTGCACTAAAAACATAAGTTTCAAAATAAGCGTTATTCTTTATAATTTGATTCTTTAAGTTAACATAATTTTTTTCTAATAATTCTTTTTGTTCTTTAGATATTTGTGCAGGAGATAAAACACAATATGCTTCCATTCCTTTTACTCCAGCATGTATCATTGTCATTACTCCTTTAGATGCCCAGTCCATTGCCTGTCTATGAATAGTATCATTAGTATATTTAAAATTTAAATCCTTTTGTAATTTTTTAAACCATACATCATTAGCTATCTGCATTTTAAATGAACTATCATGAAAATTAATAGCTGTTAACTTACGTACACTTTCATCACTATGTATTCCAAAAGACTTAAATGTTCCATTTGGAGCAATTAAAATTCCATTCACACTCTCGATGTCCAACACATTATCACTCTTTCCAAATATTATTCTATCACACTTTTATACATTAGTATATTTTTTTTATTTAAACCATAAACTAATAATGATGATAAATGAAAAATTTAATAAAAAATATTTTAATTCCCGTAATTATGGGTACTATCGTTGGACTTATTATAAATCCTTTTATGAACTATCAAAATCTAAATAAACCTACTCTTTCCCCACCAGGAATAATTTTTCCTATTGTATGGACTATTTTATATATCATAATGGGATATAGTTTTCATAATCAAAATGAACAAAATAAAATCATCTACTATACACAGTTAATAGTAAATGGTCTATGGTCTATTTTCTTTTTTGTATTCAAATGGTATTTATTCTCGTTATTATGGATTATTTTATTAATCATTTTAGTAATAATCATGATTAAAAAATTTTATAAAGTTAATAAATTATCTGAATTATTAAACATCCCATATTTAATATGGTTATTATTTGCATCATATCTTTCGTTTGGCGTGTATCTATTAACATAAGAGCAAAATACCAAAATAAATTTTAATATTAACTTACCTCGCAGTTTTGCTTTTTCCTGCTATCTTATATTCTTTATTTTATCATTTAAAAAATAATTATATATAAATCTAAAGCAACAAAAAATTTTATTAATTCTTTTTCTCTTTAGTTGAATACATTCTAAATGCATAACCATTTAATACATTCATACCATCACATTCCATTTTTATTGCACTCAATATATCACGAATAGTTATATTTGTAAATAGTTCTGGCAAACATTTGTTTACTAATCAAAAATGCACTTTCCTTATATATAAAAAAGCTAGAATAAATTCTAACTTTTCAAAATATAAGGTGAATCAATTGTTCCATCACCAGTTAACAGAATATCATCTGATAAATAAACTACTGGTCTTACTCCAAATTCTTTACTAGCAGAATCATTATTTATAAATCCAGCTTCTCCAATATACCATAATTGAACAGAAGCATTATCCATTGGTGAAATAGTCCACCATGCAGTGCCCTCTTTAAACATCCAATTTTTTTCTTTACAAGAAGCATAATTTAAATTCATTGAATCTAAAGATTCACAATTATTACCAGTAGTAGCTTTAATATAATCGCTAGCAGTAATTAATCCCACTTTGCCATTCCATTCAATCATCTGTTCAGTATATGTTTGAGATTTTAAACTTGCATCACCAGCTACACCACCTATTGACCAATTATGATTAATTATATAATCAGAATCTTTTAAACTCTTTAAATATTCTCCATTTAAATATGTAAACATTTCACTATCTTTTTTTACTTCACCACTAAAATCACCATTTACAAAGTTTTTAGGTTCTCCAACTATATTTTCATTAATAGACCAAGCATTACACCCATCATCAGCATCCTCACAATAACTACCACCATCAGTGCCATTTACATCACGAACGCCTTTACTATCAAATGCCTTTACATCTAAAATATCGTTTCTCATTATTTGAATATTACCATCTTTATCTACAGAAACAATTCTCCAAAGCTCTCCATTAAAAGTTATATAATTATTTGGATTACTTCCTCTATAAATATATCTATCATTTATATATTTATCAGAATATAATCCATCACCTTTATCAATAACATCAATGGTCTGACCACCAATTTCCACCTCAGTTTTAGTATTTTTTTTCAATGAAAATGCTACAATAGCACAAAATATAATCATTACAACTACAAATATACTAATAACTATAATTATTTCTTTTTTATTATTTGACTTCATAAACACTCTCCTATTTTATATATTAATTATAAACAATTAATCATGTTTTTTTCAACAAAATTAATTAACTATTTCTAAAACACATATTGCCACCAACTAATGTTCCTGACGAACATGAATAATATGCACTTTGGTGATAAGGACTTCTTGTAGTTGTTTTCCTACATCTTGTTCCAACTAATGTTCCTGATGAGCATGAATAATACGCCGGAATTCTTGTTGTAGATTTTATATTTCTACACATAACTGTAGGATACTGTGTAGAAACAACACCCGCTGGAGTTCCTATACACGCATGTGGCCCATTTTCTTGATAAGTAGAACTATCACATTCATCATAATTTGAATTAGACTGACAAACTGTATTACACAACAATACCCCACCTTCACAATCAGCTCTACCAGTAACTTTTACCCAATTACCATAACATTTACTTCCTCTTTTTGTATATACAGTCGACTTAATTCCACAATGTTGTCTGTTTGAATTACACATTGCATAAGTATTAATCGTACCTGAACGTGAACATGTTTCAGTAGCTGCATGATACTGTGCATTCGTATAAGTTGTTTTGCTACATCTCATAGACGAACCACTTCCTGATGAAGTATATCCACTAGGACAATACCATCTTTCTGGATGATATGTCGCATTTGATATCACTACTGTTCCTCCATCATTTATATTTGATATATTTCCTGCTTTATCCTTTACATATATGTAATACTTTCCGATACCTTTTGTTATATTCATCGGTGCAGTATCTACTCCTCCTTCACTTGTCATCGAATAATCCCATCCTGATGCATTCTCATTTGGAGTACTTCTACTCGTACTTACATATATTCCATTTACTCCACTTGTCTTATCATATCCTACTACTCTAAATGTTATTTGATTACCACTTACTTTTGAGTATGTTATACTCTTTACTCTCGGTATATCACTATCAACATTTACTACATTTACTCTTCCACTTATTATTTGATTTCCTTTTAACTGAGCTTCTATTTTTGTAGATTTACTTGATTTATTAAATATTATATTAGTATGTCTTCCCCCATTATTATAAGCATTATCATTTATCCAGTTATTACTATTTTCATCTTCTCTTCTATATCTTGCTTGATATTCTCCTTCAATAGTAGGATAAATAATTGTTACCTTTCTTTGTTTAACCCAACTACTTCCTGTAGGTTCTATTATAAAATCTATCATTGGTAAAGCTGATATATCTTTACATTCTGCCCCTTCTTTTATTTCATACTCCTTTGTTCCTGTACTATATATTGTTACTAATACTGATTTATCTGATAAATTCTCTCCTGTTACAACATTATTAACAGGTTCTACAAGTAAACCATCATCAATTAAATCTTGTATTAATATACAATATTTTCCACTTTTTCCTGGTGGATATTTATCAGGATGTTCATTTATATAAACATCTGCGGCATTATATATAAATTCATTCTCCGCATCTTTTGCCTCATCCCCACTACTTGATATTCTATTTATAATTGGAGGTACTATTAAAATTAATAATAAACCTATTATTACTATTACTCCTAATATTTCAGCTAATGTAAATCCCTTTTTCATTATCATCACCTATCGTATATAATTTTATCATTTTTTTACCATAAAGAAAAGTAATTTATTAATGTCACTTAAAATAAATTGCTCTTTTACCAAATAAATTATACATTTTTTGAAATTGATTTCTATTGTATTTTTTTATACTGCCTACATAAGGATCTGAAACATAGACATAATTATCATTAAAACCAACAATAACTACGCTATGTAAATTACAAATCCAATTAATTTTTTTACCAGAAGCCTTATGTATCCAATCAGCACACACCGAAGTATTTTTAAGATTAATTGAAACCCATACCTGAACTGGTGTTCCACCTTTAACTATATTTAAAACCTGGTTAAGTGAATGTCCAGTATAATCCACCATCCCAGTTTTATATTTGCTAGCCAAATTAATAATTGGTTTTTGATAAACACCATATCCATGTTTATCTCTAGGATCACCAACAAATTCAATTTCAGGATTACCACCATATCTTATATCATTTTCCCAATGAACGGCATCACCCTTAGCTAAATTATTAACTAAAGTTTCTACACTAACATTAACTCCATAATACTTAAGCATTAAATATAAAGCCACAGTCTCACATCCATTAGGATAATTTGGAAACTGCGAATATGTTGGAAAATTTTTAATCATATATGTCTTTGACTTAATTTTTATTATTCTTTCCATAATTGTTTCATTACCAAGTCTATCTATTACCTTATAATATATTTTATAAGTTCCTGGAACATTATAATTTACTTTAGAATCATCTACCGTAAATTCTAATTCACCAAACCTACCGTCCTTAGCCAAAACATTCTTTTTTAAATCAGGTTTACTACCAGCTTCAACACTTAAAGTAGTAAGGCCTGTAAATTTAACTGATCCTTTATATTCTAAAATAGTTAATTTAGCTTTTTTAGTAGTTTTATTATTATACTTATCAGTAGCTGTTATTTCAACATCATGTTCTCCTACTTCTTTCTTAATTTCACTCATTTTTAAATCAACTTTTGATAAATCTTGAACATTCTCAACAAATTCATCAACATTAGGCAAATCTTCATCCAAATATTTCTGAATATCTCTAACCTCTAAATCAGGTGGTGTTGTATCTTGAACCTTTACTTTAACTTTAAAGATTTCACCATCAATAGTAAATATAAGTTCATGCACCCCTACAGACTTAACCTTACTCAAACTAGGCTCAACCTTAACCTTTTTAAAATTATCTTTTAAAATATATTCAAAAATAAGCTTTTCACCATATTCAATCACTATATTATCATTGATTTTCTTAGCAATCTCATTCCTTTTATAAAACTTATATCCAAAAAAAACAACAATACAAATCAAAATGATAATTAAAATAATTAAAATAATTTTTTTAACCAATCTATTTCTTTTTTTCTTTTCATATTCTAAAGCAACTTTTTCAATATCTTTTTTTGCATCCTTAACACAATTATTCTTAAGTTCTAATGTTTTTTTCTTTAATATTTTTTTTCGTTTTTTATTTACCCTTTTTTTCCTCTTACCACTAGACATCCATCTCACTCCAACACTATTATATCACAGCAAAATTAAAAAACTAGATTATTATTCTAGTTTTTCTTAAGTGTTCCTTTTTTTAACATACTTAAAAGTTTAATATTTTGTAAAGCCGTACCTTTATAATTACTTATTCCATTAGCTGCAGCTATTCTCTTCCTATTAGCAAAGCTAGAATCAACACCAATAGACTTTAAACCATCAACAAAAGATAAACCTTTATAATCTGTTTCGTAATAACCTGCACTTAAATTCTCACCCTTTAAAACCTTTAATAAATCTTCATTTTGCTTAGCTGTACCTTTATATATATCATTAAATCCAGCTTTTTCATATAACTCTTTACGGCTATCAAAAGAACTATCATAACCTACCGATTTCAACCCATCAACAATTGAAGTTCCATTATAATTACTTAGATTAGGTAATTCTCCTCTATCATCATCTACATCACCACGATTATCAAAAATATCCCTATAAAGTATATTCATATCAACATTACCACTTATACCATTCACCTTACCAGATGAAGTATATTGCCACATATCATATTTACCTCTATAAGTATTAGTATCATTATATTGTGCGACCCAAATTGTATATTTTTCCTGTAATTTTTCATAATCTAAATAGGTTGTAAAAAAATATTTATTTGCATAAATTCCAGCCCAGTATCCAGCCTTTTCTATAGTATCACAAAATGTCTCACACATACTAGTAAGTACTTTTTTACCTAAATTAACTTGACTCTTATCTTCTATATCATAATAAACAGGCAAATTAAGTTCTCGGCCATTAAGCCATTTTAAAACCACTTCTGCTTCCTTCCTTGCATCGACCACGCTTGTCGCATAAGAATATAAATAAACACCAATTGGAATGTTAACTTCTTTAAACCCTTCATAATTCCTTTCAAATTTTTCATCTTTTTGGCTTTCATACTGACCATACCCTATACGCACTATAGCAAATTCTACACCAGAATCCTTAACCTTTTTAAAATTAATATCACCTTGATATTTAGATACGTCTATTCCTCTATATTCCATTTATCATACCTCCTAAATTTATATATGAGAAAACATAAAAAACGAAACCACAAAAAAACCACAAAAACTACTTAATAGCTCTTTGTGGTAATAACATCTTAATTTTTTTTGAAACTTTATATTCTATAGCATTATTTTCATCCAAAGAAACAAAAGCATGATCACCATCATGATTAAAACCAAGTCTAGGTTCACCATCTTCAAAAACAACTTTAAAATTATCAGTTTCAAAAGTATCTATATATTTACTATATTTATAAATATCAAAATTTTCACCATCTTTATATAGTAACTCTGATAGTGCCTTAAGCGTATGTTTCCCAGGTAATCCTTTTAAAATAGTAACCTCAAATATTCCATCACTAATATCAGCACTAGGAAATAATTTAAATCCAGCAAAAGTCTTAGTATTAGAAACAAGCATAGTCATAGCTGAAGTAATATTTCTCACTCCATCTTTTTCATAACTAATTTTAAGTGGTTTATGAATAACATCTGGTAAACATGAAAGTCCCATAACAGAAGAAAACATATAATATCCCATTTTTCCAAAAGTTTTCTTCAAACTTTTAGGTGTTTCATAAGTTAAATTAGTAAAAGTTCCACAGCACGAAACATAAGAGAATGGAACCCCATTTGCAGTAATCATATCGACAGGAACAACCATAAGATTATTCAAATTATCATAAAGTTTAATAGAAGAATAAATAGAACCTTGAAATAAGCCTAAATTACTAGCCGTATCATTAGCAGTACCTGTCGCAATATGCGCTAATAAAGCATTTTGATCTACTTCTCCTAATGCTCTAAACGCTTCACCTAAAGTACCATCACCACCCATAGTTATTATTAAATCACTATCTTCATTAGATTTTTTAATCAAATCAATAGCTTGCCCAGGATATCTACTCATCTGTTCACTAACACACACATCTTGTTTTTCTAAAGTCATAACCATACTTCTTAAAGCCTCATTACTCATACCAGTCGCATTTGGATTATATACTATAGTCGCTTTCACAAAAAATCACCTCATAGAAAAAGATTATACATCAAATAATCCATTATGACAAATTGACATATAACCTCTTTAAAATCTAACATATTCATCAGTTTTATATAAAACACCATCTATTTCAATAAAAATACTATATGTACCTATTAAACCATCCTTATTAATGTATTTAGTTACCGTTATATTCTCATCATCACTATTATTTCCTAAATCAACACATAAAGCTGTATAAGGCGTTTTACTTACTCTCATCGAATAAACATTTTCCATCATATCTTTATACAAAATAACATTAACTGGTGTACCTTTTTTAAATGTCCCAGTAACAACCAGCCTATCTTTTTCTTTTGTAATTTTAATATCGTGACTCTTATATTCATCATCAATCTCTTTACCATCTATCATGAAAACAAACTTTTCTTCCGCTTTTTCTGTAATTCCAAAACCACCAAGTTCTTTAGCTTTACCTAAACTAAAATTCCCATCATATAAACTCATTTTTTCTACTCTATAATTATTTGTAGGTAAAACCATCTCAAATATAACTTCGTCATCTAATATTTCTACTGTATCGTTAACTAACTTATCAGAATTAGCAAGTCCAGCAGGCTGATTTTGAATAACTCCATCCTTATAAGAAATACCACCGGAATGTACAATATAATGATTATCATCAATATAGTCTACATCAGAAATATAAGGAGAATAAAACTCACTACCACGTTCTTTTCCATATTCCCATACCTCTTCGGCTGTCATATTTTCAGTATCTATTTTATAAATAACCCCTCTTGAATAACTATTCTTCGCATTAACATATTCATCCTTATTTTTAGACTTATTATTACCATTATCAAATACAAAGACATTACCATTAGGTAAAATCATAGCCGCGTGCTGAGACCATTGCCACTCACCTTTTTTAAGTTTAAAGAAATATTTTTGATATTCCTCGCTAAAATTAGTATTATCACCTAAAATCCAATTAAGCTCTCCACTATCATAATCTATATTAATAACTATATCTTGATGACGTCCAGATAAAGTAATAGAATTAGTTTTCTCATCATACCAAACGGAATTATTATGAAACCAATCATATTCTATCCAATTTTCACTCTTACCATCTTCCATGTTTAAAATATCTTTTAAATCAAAACTTTTAACAATATTTCCAGTTTCTCTATCAAGTTCTACTACATAATCTTCAACAGTTCCATAATCATTATCAAAATCATCAGATGCAACAAGTATATTACCATTTTCCATTTCAAAATAATCATGATGATAACCACCTGGCAAACTATATTCCGTATAAACCTTACCAAGCATATCCATCTCATATAAACCAGTTGAATAATAAGGAGTATTAACTAACCTCTCAGTACTTAAAAGTAAATGACCATTTTTAAGTCTATTAACTTCCCAAATCGCACTTTCATTTAAATACCATCTTACATCACCATTCACATCATAAGCACATGTATATCCCTTAGATGATGGTGTAAAAAAATATAAATCATTATTAAGTTTACTTTTATTCTTAGTAACTTTAGTTGGTAAAATAAAATCATCAGGAAGTTTATCAGTTTTAATTTTTAAAGTATTTTTCTCATCACCAATACTGATAACAACCTCATTTTCCGCATCAGCATATAATCCATAAACAGGTAAATAATGCCTTCTTCCTTCATCAAAAGTATGCTTATAAGTTGATAACTCATCCTTTCCTTTTATAGTAATACTCACCTTTTCTTCTTTTTCCGTTTCAAAAATAATCAAAGCTGTAAGTGGTGAATTTCCATATGGATTTAAAATAACATTAGGTTTTTCAAAAGTATAACCTTCACTTTCAAAACCTTCTTCCACATCCTCTTGCTTTTCTATTAAACTAAAAACATATTCCACCTCATTTTTACTAGTACTAGCTAAACTAACCACTCTAAATAAAATAGCTAAAATTATAACTAAAGCAGCAACTATTAACAAAATAACTTTCTTTTTATTCATAAATCCTCCTATAATACTATTTTAAAAGTTTAATTTTTTCCTTTACCATTTCAAAACTATCTAAAACACTAAGCGTATTGTCTATTTTATAAACATTATCAAAAAGCCCCATTACATGTTCATATCCTTCTTTAGCTTGTGTAAGTGTTTTAACATTTTCATTTTTATCCCTAAATGACCTTTTACTAACTCTATCTAAAGCCACATCTACAGGCACATCAAAATAAAGTGTTAAATCAGGATCATCTACCATAAAAAGTAACTGTCTCACGATATCTAAGTGCGGAATATTATAAGCATAAGCATAAGCTAAATAACAAAGCAAATGTCTATCACATAAAATATAATCATAATCATAAACTTCTTTGTGCTGTAAATTATAATAATAAGAAATAATTTTAAGTCCACTATAACCTTTCAAAGTTAAATCAAAAAACTTATTATTTCCCATTTTATTAAAAGGAGAATAATCTAATTTAGCCACTAAAACCTTCGCACTTTTGCTCAAATAATCTTTAGAAAGTTTAATTTGTGTACTCTTACCAGCTCCATCTATTCCACAAAATGCTATTATTTTTGCTTTATCTTTTTCCATACAATAATTTTACCACAATTTACTTATAAATACCAACAGCTGTTACCCCATTTGGAACATCTTTTAAAATAATTGCATTTGCTCCTATTTTTACATCATTACCAATATTAATATTGCCAAGTACTTTTGCGCCTGATCCTATTACTACCCTATCACCAACATTCGGATGTCTTTTACCATTTTCTTTACCAGTACCTCCCAAAGTAACCCCATGATAAATTATTACATCATCCCCTATTACTGCTGTCTCACCAATAACAACTCCAAATCCATGATCAATAAATAATCTTTTACCAATAATCGCCCCAGGATGTATTTCAATACTAGTAACTCTCTTACCAATCTCCATCCAAAATCTGGCCCAAAAATAACTTTTTTTTATATAAAAATATTTTGAAATTTTATAATAAACTAATGCCCAAAATCCAGGATATAAAAAAACCTCCCATCTATTTTTAAAAGATGGATCATTTTTATTGCATGCCTCCAAAAACTCTTTATATAATTTCATATATATCACCTATTATATGATAAGAAATATATTAAATTTAAAATAATTAATTAAACTAAAAGAAACTTAATTATTCTAAATTAAGTTTCTTATTCATAAATCTATAACTAATATAGTAATAAACTCCACCTATACAAGCTGTAAACACCATAAATATCATAAAGAAATTAAGTAAATCAGCCATCATAAATGTATTATTATCTAAATTGGCAATAAAAGATGGATTAATTCCCATAACTATTCCAAGAACCCCCATGTATAAAAATTCCATACCAAAGTAAAATATTAATGCCCATACAACTGAATTTACTAATTTATTAGAACTTTTACTAAAACCTATAGAAATAGAAGCAAAAACCATTAAAATTGTTGTTAAATAACCAATCAACCCATAAACTAACATAAATAAAATAAACTTATAAATTTCCATACCAGCTAAACTTTGACCTAAAACTTTAAATACATCTCCAAATAGCCCATTAGTATAAAAAGCAATTAATACACTTATTATAATAATGACAAACGTCATAATTATAGTTATTAAAGCCACTAACACCTTAGATAAAAGCAATGTTCCCTTTTTAACTGGTAGTGTATGTGTTAAATAACCTTGATCCTTATATAAATTTTCTAAATAATATTTAATAACAAATATTCCATTTAAAATAAAAGAAAATGTAACTGCAAATATAAATGCAACAATCATAATTCCTAAAATAATATTAATGATTGAAACCTTTTCAAAAAAACTAAGTAATCTAATCATTAAACCTAAACCTAATAATACAGCATATAATGGAATCAAGTATCTACTTAATACTTTAATATCATATTTCAAAACCTTACCTAACATTTAAAATCCTCCCTAAATACTTCATCAATAGACTTACCTGTTTCTTCTCGCAGCTTTTCAGCACTCTCACATCTTGTTATTTGACCGTTATCAATAAAAACAACCTCATCTAAAACTCTTTCAATATCACTGATTAAATGAGTAGACATAAGTATAGTCGCACCATCATCAAAATTATTTAAAATTGTATCTAAAATATAATCTCTAGTAGCAGGATCTACTCCGCCCATCGGTTCGTCTAAAATATAAAGTCTTGCCTTTCTACTCATAACTAAAGAAAGCTGTACTTTTTCCCTCATACCTTTTGACATTGTAGTAAGTTTATCTTCAGCTTGAATATCTAAATTATTAAGCAATTTATAAACTTTATCCTTATCAAAATCTTCATAAAAGTCATTAAAATAATCAATTATATCTTTAACCTTTTCATGAACATTTAAGTAATTTCTCTCAGGTAAATAAGATATTATTTTCTTACTTTCTACGCCAACTTCTTTACCATCAATTAATATTTCACCACTATCAATTGAAAGAAGACCGTTAATAGCCTTAATTAAAGTTGTTTTACCACTACCATTTTTACCAAGCAGCCCCACTATCTTACCAGCAGGCAAACTTAAATTAATGTTTTTCAAAACTTCTTTATTCCCATAACTTTTACACACATTTTTACATTCTAATAACAATTTATTCATCCCTCTCTATCATTTTAACAATCTCTTTTTTATTAAAGCCTAAACTCTTCATATCACTCACATATAATTTAGTCTTTTCTTTTGCTAAACCTTCCAAAAAATCATCAATTACTTTTTTATCCTTAGTAACAAATTTTCCATTTGTTCTTTCAGTATAAATCAAATTTAAATTTTCTAACTCCCCCAAAGCCTTTTGAACAGTATTTGGATTAACTTTAAAAATAACCGACAATTCTCTAACAGAAGGCAACCTATCACCTATTTTATATTTACCATTCACAATATCTAAAGCTAAAACATGCGAAAGTTGTAAATATATTGGACTTTCATTATTAAATTTCAATCAACCACCCCACTGTACTAACACAATAATACAACAAAATTAAAAATTTGTCAACAAAAAAACTCACTTAAATCAAGCGAGCTATCTTATAAATTGAAGTGCGAATATAATTACATAAACTAAAATAACTAAAGCAATTAACAGTTGATTAGTAATTCCATCACTTGCACTTTTATATTCTGCTTCTTTATTTATATACCTATACCAATTGGCAAAAGAAACTTGCATATATGGTACAAGCCATATACTAAATAATAACATAGGTAATAGCATAACTAAATACATTAAAGGAATTGTATATATACTTAAACTAATAAAAGTTCTTACATAAGAAATTAACCAAGTTCCAATCAAATTAGAAACTATCACCATAAGCCAAATCCATCCTATAAAACTTAATAGTAAAGCAAAATATTCTGTTCTATGCCCCTTTACCAATTCCATACATTTATTTAATCTTCCTTCTTTTAAATCTGTACTATTAATATCATCAACAGCTAAAAATAAATATACAACTAAAACTGGTGCAAAATACAAAAGTAATGCTATTAAAATTATTATTCCAAAAATTGCAGGAATAGCCAATTTATATAAAAGAACATACCCAATAATAGCCAAAGCAATAATAAAAAGTATATATAATCCAAAAGTTATTAACATATTTCCTATATTATCAGTTGCATATCCAAAAGCCTTACCAACTGTTATTTTATTACCCCTACTCACCTCAAGTGAAACTCTTGCCATAACAAAAATTAAGAAAAATTCCACTATAGCAATTATAATGTAAGCCAAATAATATAAAGAAAAATTTTGATTTGTTTGTATAATTGTTTGATTAAATTGATTCATTAAATTTTGAACCGTAAAAAAGAAAATGACCCCATAAATAGCAATAGTTAATAATACTAATATAATATATGAAACAATTACAGGCCCTTTTTTTCTACTTTTTGCATCCTTTTTTATTGATCTTCTAATAATAGAATTATCAATTTTATTATTTACATTACTTTGAGAATTAGTATCCATAATTTGTTCATTAACTACATTATTTGAAACAGTATTTGATCCTTGATTCAATTCATCATTTACAAGATTTTTAACCTGATTATCTACCCCACTATTTAAATTTGCATCAGACTGAACATTATTTTCCGCATTTAAAGGCGATAAACATTTAACACAAACCTTAGCACTATCTTCATTAACAGTGCCGCAATTATTACACTTCATAAAAACATCCCTCACCAACTATTTTTAGTATATCAAAAAATTATCACATCAAGTTAAAAATAAAACAAAAACAATTTAAATTTACACAATTTAACAAAAAAACTCACTTAAATTAATAAGTAAGTTAATAATCAATAATGGCGGAGCAGGAGGGATTTGAACCCTCGCGCCGGTTACCCGACCTACACCCTTAGCAGGGGCGCCTCTTCAGCCTCTTGAGTACTACTCCAAAACACTACGCTTATAATTTTACCTTAAATAAAAGCGTATGTCAATCACTTTTTAAAGTGTTTGCCACCTTTTTGTGAACTATCATCATCATAAAAATGATGTTCTATAACTTTATCTGGGTGACTTAATCCATATTCTAACCATTCTTTTTCACTTTTAAAATTTCCTAAAGAAAAATCATTAATCGCCTTAAAAAGCAATCCACTTACTGCAATAATTCCTCCTGCAATTACTCTTTCACTATGCATAGATAAAACTCCATAACTAAGTCCAACTAAACCAGTAAAATAAAAAGCTTTCCAATTACTCACCTTATATTGTTTTTTTACTATATTATCATTTACTATTTCTAATCTTTTTTCTAATATTTTCTTCGTCTTTTCTTGCATACAAAAACACATCCTTTTCATCTCATTCAAGATATAAATATTAAAACACTTACATATTATACCAAATTTTTATAAAAATAAAAGAAGAACTTGAAAATTAAGCTCTTACATACTTTTTTTATTATCAGATTGAATGTGTGCTGGGGCAGCTGATTCTTTCTTTACTGTCTCTACTAACAATGTTTCAACCTTGTCATTATTATTTTTCTTCTTATTTTTATTTTTTTTACAGCTCATAAATAACTTACTCCTTTCTACTTTTATTATGAGCAATTTAACAAAAAAAATTCTTTTTATTTTTTTAATTTTTTCATCGCTTCTAAAAAATCAGTTGAATCATCTAAAATATCTTCAATAGAAGCTTCATCATCTTTTAATTCACATAATTTATCATTATTAATACATCTATAAAGCAAACTTCCCGCACTTACAATCATTCCACTAATTACAGCTTCATGAACCCCATAAAAAACTCCATAAGTCATTCCTGCAAATCCAACACCAAATGCCCATAAACTGCCACATCTATTATCTTCTTTTAAATTTATTTTATCCCTAACTAATTTAAGATCTCTTACAAATACTTTTTTAACATTATCATCTAAAATCATTGTACCTTTCCTCTCGTACCCATTATACTAACTTAAAAAAATTTTTTAGTCAAATCAAAAAGAAATTATAAATTAAAAAGAAATACTTTTCAGTATCTCTTATCTAATTTTAATATGGATTTCTCTTAATTGTTTTTCAGTTACTTCGCTAGGCGCACCCATCATCATATCTTGCGCATTACTATTAAGTGGGAATGCAATTACTTCACGAATATTAGGTTCATCCTTTAAAAGCATTATCATTCTATCAATTCCAGGAGCAATCCCTGCATGTGGTGGCGCGCCATAATGGAATGCTGTATAAAGTGATTTAAATCTTGTTTCTAACTCTTCTTTAGTATATCCAGCAATCTCAAATGCTTTTTCCATAATCTCTACATCATGATTACGAACAGCACCACTAGATAGTTCAACACCATTACATACAATATCATATTGATAAGCTAAAATATCTTCTGTTTTTTGGTTAAGTAAAGCATCCATTCCACCTTGTGGCATACTAAATGGGTTATGAGTAAAGATATATCTACCTTCTTCTTCACTATATTCATACATTGGGAAATCTACAATAAAGCAAAATTCAAATCTATCATTATCTATTAAATCTAATCTTTCAGCTAAAGCTGTCCTAATTAAACCAGCTTGAGTACTAGCAGTAAGTTCATGTTTATCAGCAATAAAGAATAAAACAGAACCTTTTTTAAGATTAGCTTTTTTAATTAATTCGCCTCTCTCTTCTTCAGATAAAAACTTATCAATTGGGCCTTTAAAAGTCATATCATCTAAAACACTTATATAACCAATTCCAGGCATACCAATTTTTTTCGCATAGTCCACTAACTCATTAAACCAAGAATTAGATTTAGAGGCAATATCATCTACTGCTATACCTCTAACTATAGACCCAGAAAATGGTTTAAATGTTGTATTTTTAAAAACATCAGTCACATCGATAATTTCTAAAGGATTTCTTAAATCTGGTTTATCTGTACCATATTTAGCCATAGATTCTTTATAAGTAATTCTTCTAAAAGGTTTAGGAGAAACTTTTTTATCTGAAAATTTAGTAAATGTCTTATACATTACATCTTCAGCCACTTCGTAAACATCTTCAGCGGTTGCGAAAGCCATTTCCATATCTAACTGATAAAACTCTCCAGGTGATCTATCTGCTCTAGCATCCTCATCTCTAAAACAAGGCGCAATTTGATAATATTTATCAAAACCAGCTACCATAAGTAATTGTTTAAATTGTTGAGGTGCTTGTGGTAAAGCATAAAATTTACCTTTATATTTACGAGATGGAACTAAATAATCTCTAGCTCCCTCAGGTGAAGATGCTGTTAAAATAGGTGTTTGAATTTCCATAAATCCTTTTTCATCCATGATATTTCTTATATATTTAATAACTTCACTTCTAAAACGAATATTTTCATGAACTTTAGGATTTCTTAAATCTAAATAACGATATTTTAATCTAACCTCTTCATTTACATTAGTCGATGTAATAATTTCAAAAGGTAGTTCATTATTAGCTTTCCCTAAAACTTCAAATTCACTTACTAAAACCTCAATTGTACCTGTACTAATTTTTGGATTAAAATTCTCTTCATCTCTCATACGTACAGTACCAGTTAAAGTAACTGAAGACTCTTTAGTTAAACCATTAAAAATACTATCATCATTACTTACAATTTGTAAAACACCCGTTTCATCTCTAACATCGACAAAGATAACTCCACCATGGTCACGAATGTTTTCAACAAAACCACAAGCTTTAATCTCTTTGCCAATACTTTCCTCAGTTAGCTCATTAATATATTGTGTTCTATA
>CALVRC010000003.1 GCA_944358445.1 uncultured Bacilli bacterium | reverse complement strand
TTACATCCCAAAGCAGCAATAAGTCTTGTAAATTAAATGGTTCTTCATAAACCTGCATTTAGTCTAAAAATTTGCGTTATTTTTCACTTTAACCGCATAATTATTTCACACATTAAAAATATACTTAAACGTGAAAGGAGAGAGAAATGTATATTATAAAAAATGCTTGGATTAATATAAAAAGACATCTAGGCAGAAATATTTTAATAGGGTTAATAGTATTAGTAGTAGCGCTGAGTTCTACAGTAGCACTCTCGATAAACACCTCAGGAAATAAACTAATTGAAAGCTATAAAAACAAAAATGAACTAGAAGTATCTTTCAAATTAGACATGAGTAAACTAAGAGATGAAAATACTACATATACAAAATTGACAGTAGATGATATTGAAAACTATGCCGACTCAGATTATGTATCTAGTTACTATTACACCTTAGACACTAGTTTATCATCAGATGACATCGAAGCAATCGACATAAGCGAAAAATTCGAACCAAAAGAAGATGTTCCTAAAGGAGAAATGCCAGAAAGTAGAAAAGAAAATATGCCATCACAAGGTGATTTCAAAATCACTGCTTACTCAGATACATCTTATATTGAAAACTTTATAAATGGAACATCTAAAATAACATCTGGTTCAATGATTACTAAAGATGATGAAGAAAACCATATCGTTATTAGTGAAGAGTTAGCTAACCAAAACGACTTAGAAGTAGGAGATGAAATAACATTTTATTTACTATCTGATTCTTCTATCACTTATACATTTGAAATCATAGGTATATTTGAAACAACTGATGATAGCGCATCCGAAGACTTTATGAATATGAATGCCTTAAATGCTCAAAACCAAATGTATACAAGCATAACAGCTATAAATAAAATTCTAGAAAATGATGATAGTCCAAATAGTTTAAATTCGATCATTTATTTAAATAATCCAGATGATTTAGAAGCATACACTAAAGAAGTCAAAGAAAAAGGATTGAGTGATTATTACACCGTATCTGATAATACAGATGAAATAACAAGTACCTTAACCCCAATTCAAAACATCAGTAACTTTTCTATGACATTCCTAATAATCATATTAATTGTTGGAGCTATTATACTAGCAATCATAAACATGCTTAATATTAGAGATAGAAAATATGAAATTGGTGTTTTAAGAGCCATAGGAATGAGTAAAGTAAAATTAATTTTAAGCTTACTTACCGAATTATTTATCGTAACAGTCATAGCATTCACCATAGGTATTATAGGTGGTAAATTAATAAGTCAGCCAGTCACAAACAAAATGCTAGAAAACGAAATAGCCTCATATCAAACAAATTCTCAAAATACAAGAGAAAACTTTGGTGGTAGAGGATTTGAAAGACCAAACGAACAAAGAGCAAACCAAAATTATGAAGATAGTTTAAAAGTAACCTTAGATGCTAATTCCGTAATCTTATTATTTTGTTTAGGATTAATATTAGTTATTGCTAGTGGCTCAGTATCAGCTATATTCATTACCAAATATAATCCAAATCAAATACTTAGAAATCAAAATTAAGGAGATGATAATATTTTAAAATTAAAAAAACTAAATTTTGCATATGAAAATGATGATTATGTTTTAAAAGATATAAACTTAGAATTTAAAAAAGGAAAAGTATATGGAATATTTGGTAAAAGTGGTGCAGGAAAATCAACATTATTAAGTCTAATGGCTGGTTTAGAAAACTATAAAGAAGGTGAAATTCTTTATAATGGAAAAGATCTAAATAAAATAAACCATGACTATTATAGATGTCATGATGTCGGAATAGTCTTTCAAAGTTATAATTTACTCCCTTACTTAACCGCTTTAGAAAACGTAATCCTATCAATGGATATTAGTGGTTATAAAGAAAAAGATAAAAAAGAAAAAGCCTTAGAATGTTTAGAAAAAGTTGGCATAGATAAATCTAAAGCAAATAAAAGAATTTTAACTCTATCTGGTGGACAGCAACAACGTGTAGCTATAGCAAGAGCTTTGGCCTATAATCCAAGTATAATTCTAGCTGATGAGCCAACAGGAAACTTAGACAAAGAAACTGAAGAAGAAGTTTTAGATATTTTCACAAGTCTAGCTCATAAAGATAAAAAATGTATTATAATTATATCTCACTCAAATAATGTCAAAGAAAAAGTCGATATCGTTAAATACTTAAAAGAAGGTAAAATTACAAATTAAACCTTCTTTTTCTTTGGTAAAAATATTGTAAAGTAATCTGTTTTTTCTAATCAATTAATGGTATAATCTTATAAGAAAGTTAAACAAAAGGTGATAGTATGGCAGTAATAAAAGTAATGGATGAACTTCTTGCTAATAAAATAGCAGCTGGTGAAGTTGTAGAAAGATGTGCCTCAGTTGTTAAAGAATTAGTAGAAAATAGTATCGATGCTGGAAGCACCGAAATAAAAGTAGAATTAGAAGATGCCGGAACTAGACAAATCAAAGTAATAGATAATGGAAAAGGTATGGATAAAGATGATGCCGTTTTAGCATTCTCAAGACATGCCACCAGTAAAATAGACGATGAAGATGATTTATATAGATTAAAAACCTTAGGTTTTAGAGGTGAAGCCCTCGCATCTATAGCCGCAGTAAGTAAAGTTGATTTAAAAACCTGCATGAAAGATATTGGAACCCATGTTATAATTAACGGTGGAAAAATAAAAGAAGTAGGTTTAGGTGATGCTAGAAAAGGAACGACAATTACTGTAAGTGAACTTTTCTATAACACACCAGCTAGATTAAAACATATGAAAAGTCTATATACCGAACTTGCCAGTATAACCGATTATATAAACAAACTTGCTCTTTCACAGCCAAACATCCGCTTTACTTTACAAAATAATGATAATGTTATATTAAGAACAGATGGAAGTGGCAACATTTTAAAAGTTATTCAAAGTATTTATGGAACAGATGTCGCTAGAAAAATGGTTCCAATTAAAGGTGAAAATCCAGACTATGAAATATCAGGTTATGTTTCTCTTCCTGAAGTTCATAGATCTAGCCGAAATAATATGGTTACTATTGTTAATGGTAGGGTAGTTAGAAATATGGATATAAATAGAATAATTAATGATGCCTATCACTCATATAAGCCAGATAATAGATATCCTATAACCGTTATCAATATTTTAGTAGATCCAAGTGTAATCGATGTAAACATTCATCCAACAAAAATGGATATAAAATTTAGTAAAATGGATACCTTATTAGAGCTAATAAAAACAACCGTTAAAGCCGCCATCATAGATAGAAATTTAATCCCAGAAGTATCTGTTAGAAAAGAAAAACCAAAAAGAGAAGAGCTCCGTTTTGATTTAGAAAGGCATTCAAAACCAATCCCATTAATCACCGAAGAAAAAATAGAGTTTGAAGAGCCAGAAATACCCGTAAATGAAAGTATTTATGAAGACGAAAATAATGGAGATATAGTCCATGAAGTAGTCATGGAAAATGATGAATACAAAATAAACACCAAAGAAGAAGAAAAAGAATTTATGCCAGAAATGTACCCAGTGGGTTTAGTTCATGGAACATATATTATTGCACAAAATGAAAAAGGTATGTATATCATTGATCAGCACGCAGCTAAAGAAAGATGCAACTATGAAAGATTTAAAGAAGCTATGGGTAAACCTAATATCGCATCCACTCCGTTACTATTTCCAATCACCATCGAACTATCAAATGATGAATTTATCATATTAAAAGAAAACATGCATATCTTAGAAGATTTAAAATTCAAAATAGAAGAATTTGGAATTAATTCAGTTATAGTAAAAGAACATCCTGCCTGGTTACCTAAAGGCTTTGAAGAAGAATCAATCAGAAAAATAATTGAAATTGTAATTCATACTCAAAAAGATTTTAATATAGAAAAATTTAATGAAAAAGTAGCCACCATGATGAGCTGTAAACATGCCATTAAAGCAAATACAAACATTACATTAGAAGAAATGGAAGCCTTAATAACTGATTTGAGGAATTGCAAAAACCCATTCAATTGCCCACATGGTAGACCAACAATGATTTATTACTCAAATTATGACTTAGAAAAATTATTTAAACGTAGTGGTTTTGACACCATTAAATAGAAAGGAATCATTATGACATATTTAGATTATAGTGCGACAACTCCCGTAGATGAACAAGTGTTAGATACCTTTGTTAAAGCCTCAAAATATATAGGTAACCCTAATTCACTACATAAACTCGGAGTAAAAGCTAAACATTTAATAGATGCTTCTACAAATCAAATAGCTAATATTTTAAATATCAAACCAAATGAAATAATATACACCTCAGGCGCATCCGAAAGTAATAACACAATTATTAAAGCTATGGAAAAATATCAAAATAGGGGAAAGCATATAATAACAACAGAATTAGAACATTCATCTATATATGCCCCCTTAAAACAATTAAAAGAAAAAGGCTTTAGTATTGATTATGTTCCTTTAGAAAAAGGAATAGTTAAATTAGATGAAGTAGAAAAAATGATAACCGAAGATACCGTTTTAGTTACTATAAGTATGGTTAGTAGTGAAACAGGTATCAGACAGCCAATTGAAGAAATTGGAAAAATGTTAAAAAAATATCCAAAAATAATATTTCATAGTGATATTACTCAAGCTGCCGGTAAAATAAAATTTGATTTAACTGATGTTGATGCAGCTAGCTTTTCTGCTCATAAATTCTTTGGCTTTAAAGGAATAGGTGTTTTATATAAAAAAGAAAGCTTAAACTTAGAACCCTTAATCTCTGGAGGTAAAAGTACAACTACATTTAGAAGCGGCACCCCACCAACAGAACTTATCGCATCTACAGCAAAAGCCCTAAGATTAAGTTATGAAAATATTGATGAAGATTATCAAAAAGTAAAAAAATATAATGAACTATTAAAAGAAAAATTATCTATTTATAAAAATGTTTCTATAAATAGCAATGAAAACTCTATTCCTCATATTTTAAATATAAGTATCAAAGGAATAAAACCAGAAACATTACTTCATAGTTTAGAAGAAAAAGAAGTATATATTTCAACCAAAAGTGCCTGCTTTACTAAAGATGTCTCTAAAGCAGTTTTAGTCTTAACAAATGACGAAGAAAAAGCTATGACCAGTATAAGAATAAGCATATCAAAAAAAACAACCGATAAAGATATTGAAAACTTTTTAAAAGCTTTTGATGAAAGTTATAAAAAATTGGAGGGAAATTTATGAAAATAAAAAAAATATTATTCCTATTAACCTTATTTTTAATATTACCGTTTACTAAAGTAAATGCTGAAGAAGTTACAGTAAACGTATTTTATGGTAATGGCTGTCCACACTGCGCAAAAGAAGATAAATATCTAAACGTTCTAAAACAAGAACTTAAAGATAACATAGAAATAAAAAAATACGAAGTCTGGGATAATAAAGAAAATAACGAATTATTAAAAAAAGTAAGAACAACCTTAAATGACGAAAACGAAGGTGTACCTTTTGTAGTTATTGGAAACGAATATTTTAATGGCTATAATGATGATATAGCTAAAGACATAAAAAAAACTATCTTCGATAATATAAAGCAAAATAGTTTAGATGTTGTAGATTTAATCAAAAACAACAAAGTCGTTCCAACCGATGTCCCATTAAAAACTAACCCAACCATCCATTTTTCTATTATGAAAAATCAGGATGCTAAAGAAGCAAATGCAGCTGCCACAGCTGTAACAGAAGGTATGAGTGATGCTATTAATTTAGGATCTTTATGGGTTATACTATTTTTAGGAGGCATATTACTTTCTGTATATAATAAGAAAAAGCGTTGGATCTTAGGCGGTATATTTGTTTTAACCAGTACCATAACTTATATGATACTAGCCCTAACAAACGTAGAATTTACAATTAACCAAACAACCTTTATAAGAAGCTTTATAAGCATAATGTGCATTATAATTGCAGCAATTAGTATTGATGCTCATTTAAAAATAAACATTCCAAAAAAAAGCTTTCTCCAAATACTTCAAGAATTATTTGGTAAAAAACAAATGTTACTATATGCCGTAAGTATAATAATTACAAGTGTTATTGCTTCATTTACTTTAGTAAATCAAGCTAATAGTTCACCCGCACTTTTTAAAACATTATTAGAAATCCAAAACATAGAAGGAATAAGCTATGCAATGCATATAATCTTATATTTCCTCGCATACTTAATAACAAGCTTAATACTATTCTCCGTTTTAAATACAATTATCAAAGAATTAATCATTGAAAATACAATCGGAACATATAATAGATTAATTGCTGGTATTGTTATCCTTGTTGCTGCCTTTATTTTATTATATTTCCCAGGTGCATTTATGATGGTTTGGTAAAAAAAATATTGCCAAATCAATAATTAGTTTATACAAATACCGTAAAATCTAAACTACGGTATTTTTTCTCTGTAAAATTGACATTAAAAAACAAAGAAATCATCTAATTTTCCTTTACTTTTATTAAGTATGATAGTAAAATGGTGGTGTAAAGTGAAAATAAGTGGGGAAAAGTGGGTGATATAAATGTTCATGGGTGAATACCATCAAAAGATTGACGAAAAAGGACGTTTAACCATCCCAGCCAAAATAAGATACGAATTAGGTGAAAATTTCATCGTAACTCGTGGTTTAGATGGCTGCTTATTTGTCTATAAAAAAGAAACATGGGAAAAAATCATAAACCATTATCAAGAACTTCCTAATGTTAAAGAAGCTAGAAACTTTATGAGATTTTTCTTATCAGGTGCAACCCCACAAGATTTTGATAAGCAAGGAAGAATAAATATTTCATCTCCATTAATGAAATATGCAGATTTATCAAAAGACACTATCATAATTGGTGTTGGTGATAGATTAGAAATTTGGAGTAATGATAGATGGAATGAATTCATTGAAAATAATGAAGAAAACTTCTCAGAAATGGCTGACAACTTATTTTCACAAAATTTAAATTAGGAGGAAAAGCATGCATGAAAGTGTCTTATTAACTGAAAGTATCCAATATCTAAACTTAAATCCTAAAAGCATCATTGTAGATTGTACTTTAGGTTATGCCGGACATAGTTCACATATCTTAAAACAAATAAAAGAAGGTTACTTGTATGCTTTTGACCAAGATAAAGATGCTATTAAAGAAGCAGAAAAAAAACTAAAAGAAATAGGAAACAACTATGAAATAATAAATACTAACTTTGTTAATTTAAAAGAAGAAATAAACAAAAGAATAGACAAAGTTGATGGCATTTTATTTGACTTAGGAGTTTCATCTCCTCAGCTAGATGAGGCAGAAAGAGGCTTTAGCTTTCATAAAGACGCTAAGTTAGATATGCGTATGAATAGAAATCAGCCTCTAAATGCTTATGACATTGTTAATAACTATCCATTAGAAAAATTAACCAAAATATTTCAAACATATGGTGAAGAAAAATATTCATTAAGTATTGCCAGAGGAATAGTTAAAGCAAGAGAAAATAAGAAGATAGAAACAACATTAGAATTAGCTGAAATAATCAAAGAAAACGTTACAGAAAAATATAGAAGAATGGGTCATCCAGCAAGAAAAGTATTTCAAGCTATTAGGATAGAAGTAAATGACGAATTAAACGTTTTTGAAAAAGCCTTAAAAGATGCTTTAGACTTAATAAATGTAGGTGGAAGAGTATGTGTTATAACATTCCATTCCCTAGAAGATAAAATATGTAAAAAAATATTCAATGAAGTAAGTAGTATTCCCAAAGAATTACAAAACTTACCAATAATCCCTGATGAATATAAACCAAAATACAAAATAATTGCTAATATAAAACCAACAAATGAAGAAATAGAAAAAAATAATCGTTCTAGAAGTGCTAGACTAAGAGTAATAGAAAGGGTAATGTAAAATGGCAAAAAAGAAAAATAAATCAAAAATAACCAAAGGTGAAAGATTACTATATTTTTATGCTACAGTAGCATTCTTTCTAATGCTCGGTTTAAAAATATTCTGTGGTGCCTGGGTTGGAGAAATGAAAATGAGTATTGAAGAAATAAAATACAATATTGATGAGCAAGAAAAAACAAATGAAAGTTTAACTATGAAAGTAAATGAATTAACATCATTTGAAAATGTCCAAAAAGTTGTCAAAGAAATGGGATTAGCTTATAATAATGATAATATAATTGTAATTGATGAATAAGAAGGTGATTTTGTGACCAAAAATAAACAAAAAATCAAAGAATGGAAAACCCCAAGAAAAATTTTTCTTGTTTTTTTGTTTTTAATGTTTGTTCTATTTGGTCGTTATTGCTATCTAGCCTTATCACCAACTATTAATGGAAGAGATATCAAAGTTTTTGCCTCTAACAGAAACACCGTATCTAAAGTGTTAACAGCCAAAAGAGGAACGATATATGATATGAGTGGTAATGTTCTAGCACAAAATGTTACCTCATATACATTGATTGCTTACCTAGATGAAGAAAGAAGTACTAAAACACAAATAAACCATGTCAAAGACATAGATTCCACCGCCAAAGCTCTTGCCCCTGTTTTAGAAACAGAAGAAGAATCCTTAAAAAGAATGTTACAAAAAGGAAAAGAACAAGGAAAATATCAAATAGAATTTGGAAGTGCTGGAAAAAATTTAACTGAATTAAAGAAAAGTGAAATAGAAAGTCTAAATTTACCAGGTATTGATTTTGAAGAAAGTTATAAAAGATACTATCCAAATGGTGACTTTGCTTCATATATTTTAGGTTACGCTAAAACAAATGAATATACGGATAAAAATGGTAAACTCGTCACATCTATAGATGGAGAACTAGGAATTGAAGCTAAATTTGATGATGAATTAAAAGGAACAGATGGATATTTAATGTATCAGCAAGATCGCTTTGGATATAAAATTCCAGACACAAAAGAAGAAAGAATTGATGCCTTAGACGGTAAAGATATATATTTAACCTTAGATTCCAGTATTCAAAGATTTGCTGAAACAGAAGTGCAGTATATGCAATCAGAATATGAACCACAGTGGACATTAATTACGGTCATGGATGCCAAAACAGGTGATATTTTAGCAAGCGCCTCAACACCATCATTCAATCCTAATTTACGTAATATCACAAGTTATGAAAACCCACTAGTATCAAATGCTTTTGAGCCAGGCTCAACAATGAAAATATATACTTATATGTGTGCCATAGATAAAGGAACATATAATGGTGAAGAAACCTTTAAATCAGGAAGTATCGAAGTAGCTGATGCAGTAATTAGAGACTGGAATAATAGAGGATGGGGAAGCATAACCTACGATAAAGGTTTTGAATATTCATCAAACGTTGGTGTCAGTACCATGATTAATCATTTTATTGATAGAGATGAAATGAAGGATTGCTTTAAAAAATATGGATTTGGCTCATCAACAGGAATTGATTTATCTAGAGAATTGTCTGGAAGTTTAGGTTTTAAATATCCAGTAGAAGTAGCTAATGCTGCATTTGGACAAGGTATCACCACAACCCCGATTCAGCACCTTAAAGCTTTATCAATGATTGCTAACGATGGTCAAGAATTAACTCCTCATATTGTTTCTAAAATAGTTGACTCAAATACTGGAAAAACAACATATAAAAGAAAAATTGAAAAAAGTGCCAAACTAGTAAAACAAAGTACTATTGATAAAATAAAAGATTTGATGGATAATGTTGTTAATAGTCCTGATCCAGAAGCAACAGGAAAAAAATATCACATAGATGGTTTTGATGTAATTGGTAAAACCGGAACTTCCCAAATATATGATGAAAAAAGAGGTGGATATCTAAAAGGATCTAATGATTACATATATTCATTTGCTGGTATGTATCCTAAAGAAGATCCAGAAATTATAATATATGCTACAATAAAACAGCCAAATGTAGGTTCATCAAGTACCTTAAGTACTTCAATTAATAATTTAATGAAAAACATTGCTAAATATAAAAATATGTTTGAAGAAGAAACAAAAAATAACAGTAGTGTAACCTCGTTAAAATTAGATTCATATATAAATAAAAAAGTTACCGATGTAAAAAAAATAATGGATGAAAACCATATCAATACCACTATAATTGGTAATGGTGATAAAATCATTAATCAGTATCCAAATAAAGGCGAAACAGTATTGTCATATGATAGAGTATTCTTAATAACAAATGGTGATCAAGGAAAAATGCCTGACTTACTAGGATATTCAAGAAGCGATGCTATCTATTTAATGAAAACATTAGGTTATGAATACAAATTAGAAGGATATGGCTATGTTACTGCTCAAAGCATTAAAGCTGGGGAATTAGTAGGGGATAATACTGTAAAAATAACCTTAAATGAAAAAACAACATAAAAATTGTTGTTTTTTATTTAAAAAATGGTTGATAAAAAGACAGAAATTACTTCTGCCTTTTTGCATTTTCAAATATTTCATTCAACCGTTTATCAGGATAATGTTTATCTAAAAATACCTCTATCCCATTACTAGCTTCTAATCCTTTAGAACGCTCTGTTTGCCTTAAACATGCTGTAATTGAAATCGCACAGTCTACAAGTAAAAAAATTATAAGTAAAATAGTTAAAACTTCTCCAATTCTAACCGGTATTTTTTCAATCATCTTAGAAAGAAAAGAATATATAAGAAAAACAAACAATAAAGCAATTATTCCCCAGTAGAACATAAAAAGTAAACTAGTTCTACCACCAATATTGAAAGCATGACCACTATAATCCCAAGAAGTCGTTCCAAAAATCCATTCTTGAAGCAAAGAACATAAATATTCAAAACCTCCACCTAAAAGCATTCCACCAATAAAAACTTTTAAAGGGTTTTTATATTTAGCTAAAAAAACCATAAAAATCATTGCTCCAAAACCATATACTGGATTTAAAGGACCATAAATAAGACCTCTTCTACTTTCAAAATTCCCATATTGGAAATAACTTATAATGGTTTCCATAATAACTCCAAAAATAGAGCCAATAAGAAAAACCCATAAAGCTTTTTTAAAACAAATTCCTTTTGCGAAAATTTCTTTCTTTTGCTTCATATACTACCTCACAAACAAAAATTTCACTAAATTTACACATAGTATATCATTTATACATTAATTGTCAAACTGACAAAAATAAGGTATAATCAAAATAGAGATAAGTTAAGGTGATTATTATGGTCAAATTCATGAAAAAACATTTAAATTTATTAGGTCATCGTGTTTTCCTAGTTCCTTTACTTATGATTATACAAATAGCCATTATTTTTATTATGATATTTGAATTTTATAGCTATTTTATAATTTTTTATTTTATATGCGTAATATTTGCTCTCATATTAGTTCTTCATATTGTTAATAGTAGAGCAAACCCTGGATATAAAATAGCATGGGTTATTCCTATCTTAGTTTTACCGATTTTTGGATTGCTTTTATATTCTTTATTTGGGGGTAATCAACTTTCCAAAAGACAAAAAGAAAAAATGAAAAACATTTATTATAAACAAGTTAAATATAAAGATTCACATAACATAGTTATGGGCGAATTAAGATATGAAAATATAGCTGCCCATAATCAAGCAAAATATATTGAAAATTATGCCTTGACCAACATATGTAAACACACAAAAACAACATACTTATCTAATGGAAAAACATATTATACAAAATTGTTAGAATCTATCAAGAGTGCTAGAAAATACATTTTCCTTGAATATTTTATTATAGGTGAAGGTAAAATGTGGAATACCATTTTAGAAATTTTAAAACAAAAAGTAGAAGAAGGTATTGAGGTTAGAATTATTTATGATGATTTTGGATCCATTATGACACTTCCAAATCATTATGATAAAACTTTAGAAAAAATAGGAATAAAATGTGCCGTATTTAATCCATTTGTTCCTAATTTAAAATCAAAATTTAATAACCGCGATCATAGAAAAATTGCTGTTATCGATGGACATATAGCCTTTACAGGAGGTATTAATCTAGCCGATGAATATATTGGTGAAAAAATTCGCTTTGGTCATTGGAAAGATAATGGAATTATGCTCGAAGGAGAAGCCGTTTGGAACTTTACAGTAATGTTTTTATCAATGTGGGATTTCATAAAAGAAGAAAATGAGGATTATGAAAAATATCATTCTCCATATGAGTATGAAACATCATCAGATGGTTATGTTATTCCTTATAGTGATAGCCCGTGGAATAGTGAAGCAGTAGGAGAAACGATTTATTTAAATCTAATAGGTAAAGCAAATAAATATATTTATATAACAACCCCATATTTAGTCCTAGATAATGAAATTATTACAGCACTCACTACTGCCGCTAAAAGAGGAGTTGATGTAAGAATCATAACACCAGGAATTCCCGATAAAAAATTAGTTAATGAAGTAACAAAAGCCTATTATGATGTTCTTTTAGATGGTGGTGTTAAAATATATGAATATACTAAAGGATTTATTCATGCCAAAACATTTATAATTGATGATGAGTATGCTACAATAGGCACAGTAAATCTAGACTACCGAAGTTTATATCTTCATTTCGAATGTGGAGTGTGGCTATATGATTGTTCGTCCATATTTACTATAAAAAAAGACTTTGCTCAAACACTAAAAGAATCAAAAGAAATAACTTTAAAAAATATGGGAAAATTAAATTGGTTTAATAATTTAAAAAGGCAAATCTTAAAAGCTTTTGCCCCATTAATGTAAGGAGAGAAAAAATGAAAAAATTAATTATTGTATTGTTTGGAATGTTTGCTTTAACAGGTTGTACTAACGGAGAAGAATTTGTGTGTACCATTAATAATAAGGAAGCTATTTTTGAAATGAAAGATGGTATGATTACATCATATAAATTAGATGGAAAAGCCCAAAGTAGTAGTGTAGTAGATGAAATAAATGGAACATATTTTACAAGCAGTACTAATAATGAAGAAGGAAAAGATGCCTTAAAAAAATATGTTAGTTCATTAAGTGGTAGTTGTAGTTTTTAAAAGGAGAAAATTATGAAAAAGAAGTATGTTATATTAATTTTAGTAATCATATTAATAGGAATACTAGGAGCGTTTTTCTTTTTAAATAATGAAAAAGAAAAACCAAAGAAAGAAAATAAAGTAGAAGAAGTCAAAAAAGAACCAGAAGTAAAAACAAGCAAATTATCCTTAGTAATGGTAGGAGATGCTTTATTACACGGCTCAGTTTATAGAGATGCTTATAAAAATGGAGTGTATAATTTTGATTCACATTTAGAATATATTAAACCTATTATTCAAAACTATGATTTAGCTTTTTATAATCAAGAAAGTATTTTAGGTGGAACAGCTCTAGGTTTATCTGATTATCCAACTTTTAATTCACCACAGGAGTTTGGTGATGCCATGATAGATGCTGGTTTTAATCTAGTTTCACTTGCCAATAATCATACTATGGATAGAGGAGAAAAGGCGGTATTAAATTCATGTGAATATTGGAAAACAAAAGATGCTTTAACTGCCGGTAGTTACTGTTCTAAAGAAGAGTCAGAAGAAATAAAAATCAAAGAAAAAAATGGAATTAAATATACATTATTAGCCTATACCTATGGAACAAATGGTATCAGTGTACCCTCAGGAAAAGAATATTTAGTCAACATATATAGTGATGAAAAAGTAAAAAGTGATATAGAAAAAGTGAGAGATAAAGTAGATTTATTGATGGTATCTATGCACTGGGGAACAGAATATAAAACAGAGCCAACCGAAGAACAGAAAAGACAGGCTGAATACTTATCTTCACTAGGTGTTGATATCATTATTGGAACTCATCCACATGTAATTGAACCAATAACCTACATAAATAATACATTAGTCATTTATTCATTAGGTAATTTTATATCAGCTCAAAGCACAAATAATGACTATAATACTATGGTCGAACTTATGACATCTGTTGATGTTGTCAAAGAAGAAAAGGATGGACAAACTACTATAAAATTAGAAAATTTAAACAACGAACTTTTATATAATTACTATCATAAAGGTAGTCGCTGGACAAACTTCAAAGTTATTCCATTTAGCCAAATGACTGCTGATTATAATAGTGATTATCAAAGATTATATAACAAATATAGCGAAGTAGTTAAAATGTATAATAAAGATATAAAAGTAAATCCAGCAAAAGAGGCTTAAGCCTTTTTTTGAAAATTGACAAAATATTACAAAATATAAAATTCATTTAAAAAGATATGAGATAATGTTAGGAAATAAATTAAAGAAATGATATAATATAAATACATTAAAAATAATAGAAGGGGAGAGAACATGAAAACAAATAATAATGGTTTCACACTAGCCGAAATATTGGGAGTAATAGTAGTCATAGGATTATTACTAGTTTTAATTGCTCCAACAATACTAAATAGATTATCTTCTAGTTCTGATGATACAAATGAAACTATGAATCAGTTTATTTATGATTCTACTTTAATACATATTAACGAAAATACTCAAAAATACCCACCAGGTAAAAGTAGTAAATATTGTGTTCCTATAAAAGATCTAGTTGAATCTGGAGAATTGACCTCTCCTGTTGAAGATATTACTACTGGAAAAAACATTGAAGACAAAGTGGTTTTAGTTCAAAAATTATCAGAAAATAATATTGATTATAAAATAATGACACAAGAAGAGTGTGATAAAGAATTAGATAATGCTTTAATTGTTACATTGCAGTCTTGCCCAACAGGATATACTAAATCAGATAAAGATCCCAAGAAATGTTCAAAAACAACAGTTTTATCAGCTAATAATATAGCTACTAAAGTGTATAATTGCCCATCAGGCTATACAAAAAGGGGTTCAGGAAGTTCTACATCATGTTATAAAAGAACAACCACATCAACCTCTAGATTATCCAAAAAAAATTATTCCTGTCCATCGGGCTATACAAAAAGTGGCTCAGGTAGTTCTACAAAATGTTCAAAAAAATCAACTACCACCACATCTCCTACTCAAACAACAACTAAAAGTTGTAATGGTGGTTGTAGTCTTTCTGGAAATCAGTGTTCTTGTAGACACAGTATGCAGTTATATTACAAAATTTATTGTAGTGATCCTGAAGGTTCAAAACAAAAATGGCGAAGTTATGTAAATGGATATCTATCACAAGGATATCGTTGCGAATGTAATGTACTTGCTTTAACCTCACAAGGATATTCGGGTTCTGGTAATGAATGCTATAGAAAGCAAGATAAATGTGGTAGCTATACAGGAGCTTATTATGATGCCGGAACTTTTTGTCATAGAAGTTGGACCGAAAGCCCACGTACTTCAACAGGATATACTTGTCCATCAGGCTATAAAAAAAGTGGCTCAGGAAGTTCTATGAAATGTACAAAATCCACAACGGTATATGCAAACCCAACCACTTCAACAACTTATTATTGCCCATCAGGTTATACATCAAGTGGCTATGGTAGTTCAATGAGATGTACAAAATCCACTACCGTATATGCAAATCCTACAACAAGTTATAGCTATAGCTGTCCGTCAGGATACACATCAAGTGGCTATGGTAGTTCCATGAAATGTAATAAAACAGTAATTGATACCGTAGATGTCATAGAAACAATACAATATAACTGTCCACCAGGATATGTCTTAAATAATAAAAAATGTGTGAAAGGATAAATCAAAATGAAGAAAAAAGTTTTAATAATTGTAACAATCATTATAGTTTTACTAGTAATTATTGGAAGTGTTATTGGTTTAATTCTTTATAATAATTCAAAAGAAGAAAGTGTTAATTTAAAAGACTTAACCAAAAATTATACCCTAACAAACTATAAAATAAATAATGTTAGTATAAAAAACATTGATAATAAAACAAAAATTGAATTCTATGTAACAAACACTAGTGACGAAACACTATCAAATGATACAATTTATATTAGTTTTATGAAAGATAACAAAAAAATATATGAATTACAAGGACTATTAGGTGAAGATTTCAAGCCAGATGAAATTAGAGGAATTGAAACTACAGCTAATGAAGATTTACTAAAACAAGGCATAGATAAAATCATCTATGACACAAAACCACATACAAATTAAAATATTATTATATAGATTATGCAGTTAACGATATTGCTAATAATACATATACAATTTATAGATATAATCATAATAGTGGAGCTCCAGTAGATTGGAAAACATCAGTGTTTACAAGTGGCACTGGACAGGTATCATCTTTAGAATATTCAAATGTAACAATTTCTGGAACAGTAAGAGGATATGATTTAAATTATATAGTAAATAATCCAGCAAATAATACATATACAATATATAAATATAACCATAGTAGTAGTGCTCCAGTAGACTGGAAAACATCAGTGTTTACAAGTGGGCAAGGAGAAGCAACCTCTATATCATTCACAGGTAACAGCAGTTACTATTATATAGATTATGGAGTAAATAATTATTAACATAAGCATAATTATATATCAGCTTGTATGCTTTTAAGTACGCTTAATAAAATGGTTCTTTGTCAAATAGTGTCGATAGGTGTTAAAAGATACAAGTAACTGTAAGGAGAGGGTGATTAAAATCATCCTTTTATCATAGCAGAAACATTGATAATATTAGAAAAAAATTACTATGATCTATATATGTTTGTTAATTTAAAATGGAATGACATTAATAAAGAAACTTTAAAAAATGCAATTATTAATACCTCTAAAGCCCGTGAAACATTAGATTATATTGATAATGCTAGTAAATATATAGAATTAATTAGTGATGATTCAAGATTAAAATCATTATGGAATAATTATCAAAATAACTATGAATATGCGAAAATATATCTTTTAAAAATGTTATAAACTCTGTTCAACAAATAAATAATATATTAGAAAAGAAAATTATTCCTGTATTATAGTCAAAAGTTCAGTCAAATGAACTTTTTTCTTGTAAACATTTATAGGCTATAATCATATATTTAAATGGTGAAGAATATGTTCTTTAAAAATATACACAAAAGAATGAAAATAACATTATGCATTATCTTATTCATATTTGTAGTTATAATCTTAAGAGTTTTTTATATTCAAGTAATAGATTATAAAAAATTAAATAAAAAAGCAAGCGACCTATGGAGTAGAAACTTACCAATTAAAGCTGATAGAGGATTAATCTATGATAGAACTGGTGTAATACTTGCAGATAATGCGACAACCACATCATTAGTTGTAATTCCAAATCAAATAAAAGATAAAAAAATGACAGCTACAAAATTAGCTGAAATATTAAACGTAAGTTATGAAACAATGTATAAACATGTAAGTAAAAAAACATCAATAGAAAGAGTTCATCCAGAAGGAAGAAGACTATCATATGAAGTCGCTGACAAAATAAAAAATTTAAAATTAGATGGTGTATATTTAGTTAAAGAATCTAAAAGAGTATATCCATACGATAGTTATATGGCACACACTCTAGGATTTGTTGGTATTGATAATCAAGGGTTAAGTGGAATTGAACTAACCTATGATGAATACTTAACTGGTGAAGATGGTGCAATCAAATATTTTAGTGATGCCAAAGGAAACAAATTATCCTTAAGCGAAGTCTATGAACAACCACAAGACGGTATGAACATTACCTTAACCATAAATAACGAAATACAAACATCCTTAGAAAGAGAATTAAGTAATGCAGTAACAAAATATAATCCAGATAGAGCAATAGGCTTAGTTATGGATCCAAGTAATGGAGAAATATTAGCTATATCTGCTAGACCAAACTTCTCACCTAGTAATTATCAAGAATATAGTTTAGAAGAAATAAATAGAAACTTACCAATATGGGCAACTTATGAACCAGGTTCTACTTTTAAAATCATCACATTAGCCGCAGCCTTAGAAGAAGGAAAAGTCGATTTAAATAAAGACACTTATTATGACAAAGGAAGCATCAAAGTAGAAAATGCTACCATTCATTGCTGGAAACATGGTGGACATGGGAAAGAAACTTTTATGCAGGTTGTAGAAAATTCATGTAACCCAGGATTTGTTGTTTTGGGGCAAAGATTAGGGAAAAACACATTATTCGATTATATAGATTCATTTGGCTTTGGAAAAAAAACAGGAGTAGATTTAAATGGAGAAGCCAGTGGAATTATCTTTGATAGAAGCAAAGTTGGACCAGTTGAACTAGCAACCACAGCCTTTGGTCAAGGTGTATCAGTAACACCAATTCAACAAGTTACCGCCGTAAGTGCTGCTATTAATGGTGGAACTTTATATAAACCATATATTGTGAAAAGTATCAATGAACCAGAAACAAACACAGTCATTAAAGAAACAAAACCAACTAAAGTAAGGCAAGTAATCAGTGAAGAAACAAGTAAAAAAGTAAGAGAAGCTTTAGAAAATGTTGTCGCTAACGGAAGTGGAAGAACCTCATATATAGATGGTTATAGAGTCGGTGGTAAAACCGGAACAGCTCAAAAAGTAGAAAATGGTAGATACTTATCAAATAACTATATTTTATCATTTATAGGGTTTCTTCCCGCAGATAATCCGCAGGTTGTTGTCTATATTGCTATTGATAATCCAAAAGGAACAGTTCAGTATGGAGGAACAACTGTTGGACCAATTTCTAAAGCCGTTTTAAAAGATTGTATCAAAGCTTTAAACATTCCTAAAAGTGAAGGAGGCAAAGACAAAAAATACAAATGGCCTGATCCTAAAACTTATAGTGTACCTGATGTAACTGGAAAAAGTATTGAAGATGCTAAAAAAGAATTAAAAAATTTTGAAGTATCAGTCGAAGGTAATGGAAAAAAGGTTACTTACCAATCACCAGAAGCTGGAACTAAATTAGATGAAGGAAAAACTGTTAGATTGTTTACAGAGTAGAGGTGATTAAATGCTTATTCTAACTAAATCTATTATGGCAATGATGATTGGTTTTATATTTGCCGCCATAATTGGATTAACAATAATTCCACTTTTAAAAAAACTTCACGCCTCTCAAAGTTTAAGTATTTATTTACAAAGAACACATAAATCAAAAGAAGGTACTCCAACAATGGGAGGATTAATCTTTATAATTTCAACCATCTTAATAACATTAATTTTTATATATTTAAAAAAAATTGAAATCACCTATACTTTAATAATTATTATTTTTACCTTTTTAAGTTATGGTTTAATAGGTTTTATTGATGATTATTTAATTATAAAAAAACATAACAACAAAGGATTAACCAAAGGACAAAAATTTAACTTACAAGTAATAGTAGCTATCATTTTTTTCTATTTATTTATGAAATCGGGTAGTGAACCACTACTTTGGATTCATAGCTTAAATATTAAAATAGATATAGGTTGGCTCTATGGTGTATTTATCTTATTCATTTTAGTTGCCAGCAGTAATGCGGTAAATTTGACTGATGGACTAGATGGACTTGCTGGTGGACTTTCAGTTATTAGTTTCTTAACTTTTGGAATAATATCGTGGAATACTGGCTGGCTTGAAGGATATGAAGATATTGCTGTATTTGCCTTCACTTTAGTAGGATCGTTATTAGGTTTTCTTCTTTATAACACAAATAAAGCCAAAGTGTTTATGGGTGATACCGGATCTTTATCTTTAGGAGCTACCTTAGGAGCTTATGCCATATTAACCCGTCATGAACTACTTTTAGTTGTCATCGGTTTAGTTTTTGTTATAGAAACATTAAGTTGTATGATTCAAATAGTAGTATATAAATTAACCAAAAAAAGAGTTTTTCCTATGACACCCATTCATCATACATTTGAAAAGAAAGGGTGGAAAGAAACAGATATAGTTAAACTTTTTTGGACTATTGGTTTAATTGCCTCAATGTTTGCTTTAGTATATGGGGTGTGGTTATGAAAAAATTCAATATTTCTCTATTTATAAGTGTTATCATTTTATCTTTATTTGGACTTCTAATGGTCTATTCATCATCTAGTATTTGGGCTGAATATAAATTTTCAGATCCCTTTAAATATGTCAAAAATCAAGGAATATTTTTAATAGTTGGAATAATAATCATGTATATTGTAAGTAAAATAGATTATAAAAAATATTATAAATATGCAAGTAAAATATTTCTTGTTTGTTTTGCTTTAATCATATTAGTCTTATTCGTTGGAACTGAAAGAAATGGTAGTAAAAGTTGGTTTGGTGTTGGTTCTTTTGGTATTCAGCCTAGTGAATTTATGAAATTAGCCATGATAATTTTCACAAGTAAATATCTTTATAATAATAGAAAAGATATTGGAAACATAAAAAAAGGAGTTATGCCAATACTTGGCTTAACCTTAATTGTATTTTTACTAATCATGCTGCAACCAGATTTTGGAACAGGTGTAATTTTAGTTATGGGAGTAATTGGTCTACTTTTTGTTGGTGGAGTAGATTTAAAATTTTTCTTAAAAATAGGTGTTTTAGGTGTAGCTGGTATTGTTGGTTTAATTTTAGCCGCACCTTATAGATTGAAAAGAATTTTATCATTTTTAAATCCTTGGAGTGATCCTTTAGGTAGTGGATTTCAAATTATTCAATCATTATATGCTATAGGACCAGGTGGATTATTTGGCTATGGATTTGGTGGTTCAAGGCAAAAACACTTTTATCTTCCAGAACCTCAAACAGATTTCATTTTTTCAATAATTAGTGAAGAATTTGGTTTTATGGGTGTGTTAATTGTCTCTGGTTTATTTGCCTTCATCATTTATGAAGCTATAAAGATTGCTTTAAACTGTGAAAACTTATTTGGAAAATATCTAGCTTTTGGAATAATATTCATGCTAGGATTTCAAGCTGTATTAAATTTAAGTGTCGTAATTGGCTTAATACCAGTAACTGGGTATGTCCTGCTAGGTAACTGATTACGACGAAGAAGTTTTTCCTTTATTTTCAAAGGAATTCTTACATTACTGTTCTAATTGATTTCTTAAAAAAATGATAAAAATGAATAAAACTATGAAAAAATCAAAAAAAATGCAGATAAAAATGGGGGTTGTTTTGCCATTACTGCGAAAAAGTTTCTATGAGCAATACCAAAGATACCTCACATATTTTTGGAGGAAGAAATGAAAAGAAAAATAGATGTTGGAAGTGTTTTTGGTAATGCCCAAAGAACAAGTTATGAATACATGAAATTGTTAAATAAAGAGTATAATGGTGAATTTAAAGTTTTAGTAGTAGATGATAAAGATGGACTTCATTCGATTCCTTTTGCTAATCACGGAGCAAATGTTGTAATGTATGAGCCAAATGAAGTTTATATAAAAGGTGGGGTTATAGCTGATGATATAATTTCTCCTATAATTAATAGAAAATATTATAAAGAATATAAAAATAACATAGAGATAAGAAATAAAAACTTTTATGAAGAAAGAGTAGAAGATAAATACAATTTTGTATATTGTTATCGCTCTTTGCATGAAAAACATAATAAGAATGTACCAATGAATAGAAAGATGAGAAAATTATTATCGTCTGTAAAAGAGAATGGATATATTTATATTTTTTATCATATGGCTAAAAATGAAAAAGATATTAGCAACTTTTCAGTTAATCAATATTTTAGAAGTGGTGAAATGAAAAGATATTTTGATCCTAGATTTTGGGAAGTTATTACCTTAATAGAACATAATGATTTAACTTACCACGAAGGACATCCATATCATAAGAAAAATCATACACACAGAGTTGGACATGTATTTGCTCGAAAAATAAATAGAAGACTTGTTCATAAATATTATTATGAAATAATTGGATTATCATCTAATTGATAATTCTTTTTTATTTTATATAAGTTTTCAATAAATTTAAGATTGATATAATAACAATTTTAGAAAAATTGTGATATTATATTTAATGTTAATGATAAGTGATGAGTAGTGAGTTAAGTTAAAAAATTACTAACATATTATGTAAAACAAATGGCTGTTTATCAGTTTTATTATAGGGGAGGTTATAATTTGTATAAAATTATTTTAAACAAGAATGTAAGTATTAACTTTAGAGATATTGTTAATGAATATTTAGATTTTTCTATAAATAAAACATATCATGATAATGAAAAAGAAAATGCATGGAATAGTATATGTGCAATAATGGACAGAATAGATGATTTAGTTATTTATCTAAATGAAAAAGAATTAAATAATGGCAAATGGAAAAGATGTGCATTTGATTTTTTTGAATTTATGGAACAAGCAGCAGTATTAATTGAATGTATAGACGAAGCATACAAAATATATGGATTTGAACCTCCGAAAAGCAATAAAATATTTAAACATAAAACTTTCAATGATACTTATATTGAAAAAGCTAATAAAAATTCAAAAAAATTAAAAATCGATGATAAAGACTATTTTGAATACATAAGAGCACTAAGTTCTGTTCATCCAAGTAAAACTAACAGGCATAAAGAATTTCAATTAGCAGATTTAGAAGTAAGCCCTTATGTTGTATGGACAGGTGGAATATATACTATAGATCCTAGATGTGATGGAGAAATAGTATTAGTTACTTATAATAATGGTTCTGAACATTTTTTAACTAATAAATCAATATATATTAATGAAGTTTTTAATTTTGTTAAATTTAAATATTATTCATTAAATTATCTATCCAAAAAAGTAAAAAAATACAATGAAAGAAATATCTCTATATTGAGAAACACAAAGATAAGAAAAAGTGAAGAATTTGATTCATATAATGATTATTTGGATAATTTGATTGATGAAAGCAACAAAAGATGCCCAAACTTAGAAGATGATATCAAAGAAGTAAAATCTATATTAAATTGTTTTAACATAGGAGATAATAATAAAATAAAGTACAATAAATATTGTAATTCACTTAAATATGCAATGAAAACAATTCAAAGACAATTACAAAATATGGATTTTAAAGGAAATTCTCTATCTGACAATTTACTTTCTAATTTATTATTGGGAAAAATATATGTAAAAAATCAAGATGGAAGTAGTCATTCATATTATCAAAGTAAGATTTTGTATTTAAAAGATAATTATCCCGGAAATAAACATTATGCATTTATATGCTATAAAGAACTTATATCAGTATTTAGTAGATATATTGATATATCTGAAGATTGTCTAAATGAATATACAGATAATGAATTATATATATTATCTCAAATTGCAACTTATTTTCATGAATTAGAAAATAAAGGATTAATTAATATGATCATTCCTAATACAGATACTTATAGATAAAAACGACTATAACAGTAAACTTTAGATTTGCTGTTTTTTTGTACGAAAATTAGAAAAGATTATGTAAATTAATGGTAATTGAAAAGAATTCATTTCAAAGAACAAATGTTCGCAGTATAATAATTATGGTGATGGGTATGGAAAGAATTTATATGTGTATTGATTTAAAAAGTTTCTATGCTTCTGTTGAATGCGTTGAAAGAAAACTAGAACCATTAAATACTAATTTGGTTGTTGCCGATGAATCAAGAACAGATAAAACAGTTTGTTTAGCTGTTAGCCCATCTTTAAAACAATATGGCATTGGTGGAAGGGCAAGATTATTTGAAGTTAAACAAAAAATAAAAGAGGTAAATTATCAAAGAAAGAAATTGAATAATTATAAAAAATTTATTGGAAAGTCATATCTTGATGATGAACTAAAGAATAATAGAGGTCTAGAATTAGATTTAATTATAGCTCCACCTAGAATGGCTTATTATATGAAATACAGTACTAATATATACAATATTTATTTAAAATATATTGCACCTGAAGATATTCTAGTATATTCAATTGATGAAGTGTTTATAGATATTACAAATTATATTTCTCTTTATAGATGTACACCTAGACAATTAGTTACTAAAATAATTAAAGATGTTTATGACACAACAGGAATTACTGCAACTGCTGGAATAGGTACAAATATGTTCTTGGCAAAAGTTGCTATGGATATAGTAGCTAAAAAAAGTAAAGCAAATGAATTTGGAGTTAGAATTGCAGGGTTGGATGAAATGACTTTTAGAAAAAAATTATGGGATCATAAGCCCATCACTGATTTTTGGAGAGTAGGAAAAGGTATAGCTGATAAGCTTGCTAAAAATAATATGTTTACGATGGGTGATGTTGCTAGATGCTCGCATTATAATGAAGATTTATTATATAAGTTATTTGGAATAAATGCAGAGTTATTAATTGATCATGCTTGGGGATACGAACCTTGTACTATTGATATTGCAAAAAGTTATAAACCAACAACAACTTCTCTAAGTTCTGGTCAAGTTTTACATTGTCCTTATGATAATAAAAAAGCTAGATTAATTGTAAGAGAAATGGCTGATAACCTAGCATTAGATTTAGTAAATAAAAGACTTCTTACAGAACAATTAGTAATGACAATAGATTATGATATAGAAAATTTAACTAATCCAGACATTTTTGATAAATATTTTGGAGAAATAACTATTGATTCGTATGGTAGAAAGATTCCTAAACATTCTCATGGAACAATTAATTTAAATCAGTTAACATCTTCTTCAACTGCTATTATGGAAGGGTTTGTAAATTTGTTTGATAAAATTTCTAATCCAATATTACTTATTAGAAAATTAAATTTATCAGTTAATAAATTAATTAGTGAGGACAAGGTTCAAAATAAAAAAGTAGTGGAACAAATTGATTTGTTTACTAATTATGAAGAACAAGAAAAAAAGAAAGCACAGCAAAAATTGAATGAGAAAAACAAAAAAGAAATACAGAAAGTTATGTTACAAATTAAAAATAAATATGGCAAAAATGCTATTTTAAAAGGAATGAATATCATAGAAGGTGCAACAGCTATAGAAAGAAATCATCAAATAGGAGGACATCATGAATAAGTATAAAGATATAATAAATTTACCACATCATGTTTCTAAGACTAGAAACCCTATGAGTTTATATAATAGAGTTGCTCAATTTGCTCCTTTTGCTGCTTTAACAGGATACAATGATGCAATAAAAGAAACAGCAAGATTAACAGAACAAAAAATTGAACTAAGTGATGAGTTAAAAAATATGTTAAATCAAAAGATAAAATTGATTATCGAAAATATAAAGTTACAGCCTGAAGTAGTTATTACTTATTTTGTACATGATAATAAAAAAAGTGGAGGAGTTTATAAAACTATATCAGGGAATGTTAAAAGAATTGACGAAGTTGAAAAATGTATAATATTTACGAATAAATTAAAAATATTTTTTTCAGATATTATTAGTATAAGTTATTAAAATAATATTACCGAATTTTCATAAGGAAATTTGAAATCAATAAAGAAATAATGTGAATTTCATGATATAATAGTTATAGATTTTTATATCGATTAAACGGGTGGTAATATGAAGGTAATAGATAATAAATTTGAAAAACTTGGTGATGATTTAAAAGATTCAATAAAATTTAAATCTAAACTACAAGTTTGTGCATCAATTTTTTCGATGTACGGATATAAAGCTTTAAAAAAAGAATTGTCGCAAATTTCAGAATTTAAATTTATATTTTCTGATCCGACATTTATAGAAATATCAAAGAATTCTAAAGAACAAAAACTATTTGAGATAAATACTAGAAATAGAGAAAAAAGTATTAGTGGTTCATCTTTTGAAGTTAAGTTAAAAAATGAATTAAATGGTAAATCTATTGCTAAGGAATGTGCTAATTGGATTAAAGAAAAAGCCAAATTTAAAACGAATGTGAATGGTAATGCAATTCAAAAGTTTATGACAATTGAAAATTCTAATAATGCAATTGGATATATAAATGTGGAAGAGTTTTCTTCAGTAGGTTTTGGATATGAAAAAGATAATTCTATTTTTATGCCAGTTACAAAACTTGATATTGAATACGAAATAACGAAAAATTATATTACATCATTCGAACAAATATGGAATGATGAGAAACAATTAAAAGATGTTACAGATGAAGTAATTGAATTTATGTCTGATTTATATAAAGAAAATTCGCCTGAGTTTGTTTATTATGTTACTTTGTATAATATATTTACAGAGTTTTTGGAAGATATTTCTGAAGATGAATTGGCTAATGAGAAAACTGGATTTAAAGAATCTAAAATATGGAACTCATTATATGAATTTCAAAAAGATGCTGTATTAGGAATAATAAATAAGTTAGAAAGGCATAATGGTTGTATATTAGCTGATAGCGTTGGTTTAGGAAAAACATATACAGCATTAGCTGTTATTAAATATTATCAAGAAAGAAATAAAAGTATATTAGTATTATGTCCAAAAAAATTATCTGAAAATTGGAATACATATATAAAGAACTATAAAGATAATCCATTACAAGAAGATAGGTTTAATTATGATGTATTATTTCATACAGATTTATCAAGAACACATGGCGATTCTAATGGAATGGACTTATCAAGAGTTAATTGGGGTAACTATGATTTAGTTGTTATTGATGAATCCCATAATTTTAGAAACAATAGTGCTAGAAATGATAGAGAAACAAGATATGATAAATTAATGAATCAAGTAATGAAGGCAGGCGTTAAAACCAAAGTTTTAATGCTATCTGCAACTCCAGTAAATAATAAATTCTTAGATTTAAAAAATCAATTAGCTTTAGCTTATGAAGGAAACACTGGAAAAATTGATGATAAAATAAGTAATACAAAATCAATAGATACAATCTTGAAAAATGCTCAAACAATCTTTAATGAATGGAGTAAACTAGAACCAGAGCAAAGGACAAGTCAAGAATTATTAAACAGATTAAATACAAATTTTGATTTCTTTAAATTGTTAGATAGTGTGACTATAGCTAGAAGTAGAAAACATATAGAAAAATACTATAATATGAGTAGTATTGGTAAATTTCCTACTAGATTAAAACCAATTAGTATTAGTTCAGAATTGACAAATATTGAAGGCTTTATGTCAATTAAAGAAATTGCTGAAACTTTGTCTAAACTTAATATGTGTGTGTATGCACCATTTGATTATATTTTACCAGCGTCATTATCGAAGTATGAGGAAATGTATGATATTTCAGTTAAGGGTGGACAATCAAGTTTTAGGCAAGCAGATCGTGAAAGAAGTTTACAAATATTAATGAGAATTAATTTTTTAAAAAGATTAGAGTCTTCAGTAGAATCATTTAGATTAACTTTAAATAAAGTTTTATATCAAATTGAGACAATATTAAAATCAATTGAGGAGTTTGAAAATAGAGGGATTAATAAAAGTTTCGAAGATGTAGAAGTAACTAATTATAATTCAGATGAAGATGTTGATGATTTATTAAATGATCAATTTAGTATTGGTAAAAAAGTTAAAATTAATCTTGAAGATATGAATACAATTGGCTGGAGACAAGATTTATTATCTGACTATGTTATATTAAAACAATTATTATGTGAAATGGATAAAGTTACTCCAGAACATGATTCAAAATTAATAGATTTATTTAATTTAATTATTAATAAAGTAAATAATCCAATAAATAGTGGAAATAAAAAAGTAATTATATTTAGTGCATTTGCTGATACAGCTGATTATATTTATAAAAATATATCTGGGAATTTAAAAAATCATTATGGATTACAAACTTGTAAAATAACAGGTTCAGGAACTAACGAATGTACGATTGAAATGAATAAGGAATTTAACAATTTATTATTGAATTTTTCTCCAAAATCGAAGCATCGTGATATGTTAGATCCAAATTCAACTGATGACATAGATATTTTAATTGCTACAGATTGTATATCAGAAGGACAAAATTTACAAGATTGTGATTATTTAATTAATTATGACATACATTGGAATCCAGTAAGAATCATACAAAGATTTGGGCGTGTAGATAGAATTGGTTCATCTAATGAAGTAATTCAATTAGTTAATTTTTGGCCAAATTTATCTTTAGATGATTATATTAATTTAAAAAATAGAGTAGAAAATAGAATGCTAATGTTAGATATATCTGGTACAGGTGAGGATAATGTCTTAACTAACAAATCAAGTGATATGGATTATAGAAAAATTCAATTGCAAAAACTTCAAGAAGAAGTAGTGGATTTAGAAGAAATGAATACGGGTATTTCTATTACTGATTTAGGACTTAATGAATTTAGAATGGATTTAGTTGAGTATGTCAAAAACAATGGTGAGTTAGATGGAATACCATTTGGACTACATTCTGTTGTTCATGAAAATCAATCATTAGGTATTGAAAAAGGAGTTATTTATGTATTAAAAAATATAAATAATGAAGTAAATATAGATAGTATGAACCAATTACATCCTTTCTATTTGATTTATATAAAAGAGGATGGCGAAATATTATCTAATCATTTAAATGTTAAAAACACATTAGATTTATTAAGAATTGTTTCTAAAGGAAATAGTGAACCAATAAAAGATGCTTATAATATATTTAATGATTTTACTAATGATGGTAAAGATATGAATTTATATTCTGAACTATTAAGTCAAAGTATTAATTCGATAATAAATATAAAAGAAGAAAATGATATTGATAGTTTATTTAGAACTGGTGGCACTACAATGTTAAAGAATGACATTAAAGGATTAGAAGATTTTGAACTAATTACATTTATGGTGGTGGTATAATGTTTGATTTGCCTAAAAAATGTTTTGTAAACAAATTTATACCTAAAAAGGTATTTTATGAAAAAGTTGGAGTTTCGTCAAAAGTTAAGGATGAATTTGTAAATTTAGTTGATAGAATAACTTGGTTATATAAATTATCAGAAGATATAATAGGCATAACAAAAACAGAAGAAATAGAAGAAATTCAAATATTTCAAATAGATGCTAAAGAAAAAAGAATACCTTTATCAGTTATTAAAACAATAACTAAAGGTGTACAATACAAAATTTTATTTATTATTAAATTTCAAAATGAATACTGCTATGCAATAAAAGTAGAAGATATTTATAATAGCGAATGGAATGATAATATAGATTTTGATTTTAATGCAATTAATTTAAAAATATTGTATGAAAATATAGTAAAAAAAATAATGAAAGAAGACACTAACGAAAAAGCATTTTCTAAAATAATTGAAGATAATGCTCAGAAGTTAGAACTAGAAAAAAAGATTAATAAATTACAACAAAAAATAAAATTGGAAAAACAATTTAATAGAAAAGTAGAATTAAATAGAGAATTAAATTTGCTAATAAAAGAAATGGAGGAATTTAAATGAAAAAATTTTATATAAAAAGTAATAGCAAAGGAATTGATGCTGTGTTAGAAATGTATAGTGATAATGAATATATTTTATTAAAAAATAGTAAAATATCTCATAATGTATCTAATAAATTCAAAGGAAAAACAATGGTTGAAAAAAGAAGAAAAGAATTTTCTAAAGATTTTATAGTATTAGAAAATATAAAGTTTTCAAGTCCATCAACTGCAGGAGAATTTGTGTTTGGAACATCTTGTAATGGAAAAGAAAAATGGAAAGATAAGAACAAAGTTTCTATTGCTGAATATTTAAGGAGCTTAAATAATGAATAATTTAGACATGAAGAACAATTCAAATATTGAAACAGTTGTAAAATTTTTAAAGTTAAAATTTCCAAATGCATTTGATGATGAAACAGATAATAATTTAATAAATTTTGATATTTTAAAGTCTGAATTAGCTGGACATATTAGAAATAATATAAAAGAAAAATATGAATTGTTTTGGCCGGGGAAAAAAAATATAATTTTTAATTCTGAACAATCGACGACTAATACTTTATTACCACAAATAGATAAATCAGTTCAATATGATGAAACTAAAAATGTATATATTGAAGGTGATAATTTTGAAGTATTAAAAATTTTACAAGAATCATATTTAGAAAAAGTAAAGTGTATTTATATAGACCCTCCATATAATACTGGTAATGATTTTATATATAAAGATAATTTTGGTAAAGATAGAATTTCTGAATTAATAGATTCTGGGCAAATAGATGATGTTGGAAATAGGTTAGTATCAAACAATAATTCAAATGGAAGATTTCATAGTGATTGGTTATCGATGATGTATCCGAGATTAAAATTAGCAAGAAATTTATTAACTAAAGATGGAATGATATTTATTAGTATTGATGAAAATGAGTATGTAAATTTAAAGAAAATTTGCGATGAAATTTTTGGTGAAGCTTGTTATATTGCAACATTTGTATGGCAAAAAAGAACAGGTGGTGGATTTTCAAATTCAATTTTATCTATTAATCACGAATATATTTTATTATATTCTAAAAGTTCAGCAATTAAATTAATTGATATTGTAAAAGATGATCAAGACGTAAAAAAAATTTATAATTTTCAGGATGATAAGAGTTTATATAAAAGAAGAGATTTACGAAAAAGTGGAACAGCAGATAGAAGAGTTGATAGACCAACTTTATATTATGAAATTATCGCCCCTGATGGAAGTAAAATAGTTCCAAAAAAGGCAAACGGTGAGGATGGCAGATGGACTTATTCTAAAGAAACTTTTTTGAGAGAAAAAGATTCTAATAATATAGATTTTGTCAAGCAAAATGATAACACATGGAAAGTTTATTATAAAGAAAGATATTATGAAGATAAAGATAGAACTCAAAAACATGAAACTTTATTAACTAATTTGGTATCAAATACCCAAGGATCAAAAGAAATTGAAATATTATTTGGAGATAAAAATTATTTTTCTTTTCCAAAACCTACAAAATTATTAAAATACCTTATTAAAATGGCAACTTCGCAAAATGATATAGTGTTAGATTTTTTTGCAGGAAGTTCTTCAACTGCTGACGCTGTTATGCAACTTAATGCAGAAGATAATTTTAAAAGACAATTTATTTTAGTGCAAATACCTGAACTATTATCTGAAGATAGTGAAGGGTATAAAAATGGTTATAAGACGATTTGTGATATTGGGCAAGAAAGAATTCGTAGAGCAGGAAAAAAAATAAAAGAAGAAACAAATGCTGATATTGATTATGGATTTAGAGTTTATAAAGTTGATTCGTCAAATATGAAAGATGTATTTTATAAGCCATCTGATATAACTCAATTAAATATATTAGATATGGCTTCCAATATTAAAGAAGATAGAACTGCTGAAGATTTATTAACACAAGTAATGTTAGATTTAGGGTTGACATTAGATCTAAAGATTGAAGAAAAAAATATAATGAATAATAATGTATATTTCGTTGAAAATAATGCTCTAATTGCTTGCTTTGATGACAATATAAATATTGATATAATTGATGAAATTTGTAAATATAATCCATTAAAAGTTGTATTTAAAGATATATCGTTTAAATCTGATAAAGATAAAATAAATTTAGAGGAAAGAGTAAAAAAATTATCTCCAGAAACAGAGATAAGTATATTATAGGTATTTATGATAGAGTTTGCATATGCTAATGAATATCTAATTTTAAAATATTCTTTAGAAAATGATATTGATTGGATAAAAAAGAAAATATCAGAAGAATCTTTCGTTAGGGTTAAAGGAACATATATTTTTGAAGAAAAAGATATTATTTTATTTGATGAAAAGAATTTTACAGTTAGTTTTAAGCTAGGAACTTTAGATAAAAATTATTATAGAATTTCTAAGAAGAAACTTAATTCTAAGATGAATATATTTTTTCATAAAAGTATAAAGTTAAAGCATGATTTTTTCAATTATTCGAATGGTAGTTATAGAGGTATTTCTGTTTTTAAAGTGATTTCTGAAGTATTAAACAAGCCAAAAGATTTGTATATAGGTGGAGAGCAAGCTAATATAAGTTTAGAAGATTTTGAAAATATAATAAAATCATTTCCAAAAGCTCATGAAAAAAAATTATATTTAAAAAGTAGAGTTTATCAATCTATTGAAAATTATTTTGAAAACACAATTAATTTTAAAGAAAAATTAGAAAATTATCGGGATAAACATAATAATACTATTATTAATGATGATATTAATAAATTAAATAAGTATGAATTAGAAAAATATAATACTATCTTTGAAAAATTAAAATATATGTATAATAATGAAGATAAATATAGTGAGAAACAATGGCAAAAAGAAATAGCTCAAATTATTCTTTTGATTTTTCCAAAATATATTGAATTTGTTGAAAAAGTTAGAATTCCTATAAAGAATAGTAATAAAAAGTATGAAGAATTTGATATGTTATTAATAACAGCTTCAGGTAATGTAGATATTTTGGAAATAAAAAAACCACAAAATACTAATATAATAAGTAATGGTACAGATCGAGATAATTATTACTCAACTAATTTTTTATCGAAAACAGTTATGCAACTTGAAAAATATATTTATCATTTAAATAGTTTAGGATATGATACAAATTCAAAACTAAATAAAAAAACAAGATTTAAAAATATATCTGATATTGTGAGTATTAATGTTATGAATCCAAAAGGGATTGCAATTTTAGGTAAAGAAAAAAACTTAAATGAAAAACAAAAACAAGATTTAGAAATTATAAAAAAGATGTATGCAAATGTGGTTGAAATAATTACCTATGATGATTTGATAGGAAGAGTCAAAAATACAATAAATATTATAAAAAAAAGGAGGTGTAATTGATGAAATTAAAATTTAAACATCAATCTTATCAAGATGACGCTGTTAAATCATTGGTTAACTGTTTTTTAGGGCAAAAAAAAGGTTCTAGAAGAGACTTGCTTGCAAGATATAAACATACAGTAGATACAGGCTTATTTGCTCATGAAGAAGAAGTAGATGTAATTTCGTTTGGTAATAATTCAATTACACTTACAGAATCTGAGAGAGTAAAAAACATAAGAGAAGTGCAAAGGTTAAATGATATAAATTATACAGAAGGACAGCCATTAGATGAATTTAGTGTTGAAATGGAAACTGGTACTGGTAAAACATTTACATATATTAAATCTATGTATGAACTTAATAAAGAATATGGATGGAGTAAATTTATAGTAATGGTTCCATCTATAGCTATTCGTGAAGGAGTACAAAAATCATTTGAAATAACTCAAGATTATTTTCAAGAACTATATCACAAAAAAATAAGATATTTTGTTTATAATTCTGGTAACAGTTCAAATATAGCAAATATTAATACATTTGCTTCAGATGATTCTATCCAAGTTATGATAATAAATTATCAAGCGTTTAATGCTAAAGGAACAGCAAATAGAAGAATATATGAAGAATTAGATGAATTACAATCAAGAAGACCAATTGATGTTATAAAATCAGTTCATCCAATTTTAATTATTGATGAACCACAAAAATTTGGTGATAAAACAGAAGAGTTGTTTAATGAATTTAAACCATTATTCAAGATTAGATATTCTGCTACTCATAAAAAAAATAAAGAATATAATAAGATTTATCGTTTAGATGCAATTGATGCCTATAATCAAAAGTTGGTAAAGAAAATTAATGTAAAAGGTATTGAAGTTTTGCATAATAAATCGGAGGATACTTATTTATTCTTAGATAGTGTTAATATAAGTCAAAAACATGATCCAGAAGCAATTATGGAAATTGAAGTTAAATCATCTACTGGAGTCAATAGAAAATTATTGAAAATAAAAGCAGGTGATGATTTATATGTTAAATCTGGTGAATTACAACAATATAAAGGCTATGTTGTTAGTGAAATAGACGGTAGATATGATCAATACGATAAAGTATTTTTTACTAATGGAGTTGAAATACAAGTTGGTCAAGCATTTGGAGATGTAGATAGTTCTCATATTATAAGAATTCAAATTAGAGAAACTATTAGATCACATTTTGAAAAAGAAAAAGAATTAAACAAAATAGGAATTAAAGTTTTATCATTATTCTTTATTGATGAAGTAGCTAAATATAAGTATTATGAAAATAATCAAGCATTAAAAGGTGAATATGCTAGAATTTTTGAAGAAGAATATAATAAGGCTTTAGTAGATTATAGAACTATTTTTGAAGATGATTATCAAAAATATTTAGATTCTTTTGAAACAAGTAAAATTCATGCTGGTTATTTCTCTATTGATAAAAAAGGACATGAAGTAGATCCAAGTATCAATGATAAAAAAGAATATTTAAGTTTTGATGAAGATGCTTACGATTTAATAATGAAAGACAAAGAAAGATTATTATCTTTAGAAGAGCCAGTAAGATTTATATTTTCCCATTCAGCATTAAGAGAAGGTTGGGATAATCCTAATATCTTTCAAATTTGTACATTAAAGCATAGTAATTCAGAAATAAGTAAAAGACAAGAAATTGGTAGAGGACTTCGTATTTGCGTAAATAAAGATGGAGAAAGAATGGATTATAGCGTTCTTGAAAATAGTTTTCATTCAGTTAATACTTTAACTGTTGTTGCAAGTGAATCTTATGATAGTTTTGCAAAATCACTGCAAACAGAAATTGCTGAAAGTTTATCTTCTAGACCTAAAAATTTTACTCAAGAATCATTTATTGGTAAAATCTTAACTAATGAAAATGGAGAACATTATGAATTTACTCCAGAACATTTCCAAGATTTATTAATTTTTAATGTAATGAATGGCTATGTAGATCAAAAAGATAATTATAAAATTACAGATAAATTTGTTGAAGACATGGAAAATGGTAAATTAGAAGTAATGCCTGATTTAATTGGATTTGAAGAACAAATTGCAACATTAATGAAAAGATTATATTCAACAAATAATACCAAACTTGTTAGTGATGAAAGAAGAGAAAATATTAAAAATCTAAAACCAAATTCTAACTTTATGAAAAAAGAATTCCAAGATTTATGGAATAAAATTAATATTAAAACAATATACGAAGTAGATTTTGATACAAATGAGTTAATTGATAAGTCTGTCCAAGCAATTAATGGTAAATTAAACATTACTAAAATGCAAGTTAAAATAACAGAAGGTGAGCAAAAAGACAAGTTATCCGCTGTTTCTATAAATTCAGGTGCTTCTATGACTGATGGAAAAACTAAAACTGAAACCGTTACCGATTTTTCAGCTTCTATGGTTGAATATGATTTAATTGGCGAAATTACAAAAGATACAGGTTTGACTAGAAAAACAGTAATTGAAATATTAACTAAAATAACACCAGAAAAATTTAATTATTTTCAAAATAATCCTGAAGAATTTATTAGAAAAGTATGTAATTTGATTAATCAAGAAAAAGCTACAACTATAATTGATGGTATTACATATCATAAAACAGATAAAAAATTTGATAATGATATTTTTACAATTAATAATGTTCGTGGTGAATTAGGTGAAAATGCTATAGATGTTAGAAAACATATTTATGATTTCTTGGTAACTGATTCTAAAAATGAAAGAGAATTTGCAAAAAAACTAGAGTCCGGAGAAGTGACAGTTTATGCAAAATTACCTAATGGGTTTAAGATTCCTACACCTGTAGGTAATTATAATCCTGATTGGGCAATCGTTTTTGATAATCCTTCTTTTAAATATATTTATTTTGTTGCAGAAACAAAAGGTAGTATGGACTCTATGGAATTAAGGGAAGTTGAGAAGGCTAAAATAGAATGTGCAAGAAAACATTTTGCATGTTTAGGTGATGATAAAATAAGATATGATGTAGTAGATAGTTATCAATCACTAATAAATTTATTAGTATAATAAAAGACTCGATTATTTAATGTTCGAGTCTTTTGTTTTTCCACATAGCCAATCAATAGAAACATTATAATATTTTGCAAACTCAATTAATGGGTAGGTGTGAATTAATATTTTACCTAATTCATATTTAGAATAGTTAGATTGATCAACTCCGATTGTTTTAGCAACATTTTCTTGTGTAGCGTTATTTTTATTTCTAGTATTTTTTATATTTTGTCCTAAAATTATTTTATTAATATCTAAATTTGAAATTTCATATTTTTTAGTATTTGTTAATCCACAAATATAATCAAGACATATTCCAAAATAATTACAAAATTCATTTAATTTTAAAAGTGGTATTAAATCTATTCCATTTTCCCAACCAGCATATGTTGATCTACTAACTTTTAAAATATTAGCCATTTCTATTTGTGTTTTGTCAAAATATTCTCTTATATCTTTCATTCGTTCAAAAATCATAAAGTACACCTCATAAATAATTTGGTAGTGTGAAAAACATTGCACACTACCTATATTATTTGAGGAGGTAAATATGATAGAAGTTGAAGAAAAATATGCATTTAAAGATGTGATAAAAAAATTAGAAGATTATATATGTAATATTGAGTTTAATGTTGATGAAACAAATAAAATTAATAAATTACTTTTTAAATTAAGAAATATAGATTCTATATCAGAGAATGTAGATGAGAGTTTATATTCTAGTATTATAGAAAGTGATTATAAAAATTTAATTAATTATTGTGATAACTTTTGCAATGGTAATCATAATTATTTAACTAATTTATTTAATACAACTAATTCAATTTTAAATAATATTCTTCAATATATTGATTATAGTATTTTACTAAATAATAAATCTGGTATAAAAAATAGTGTTAGAAATTATAAGACTGAAATAACAAGGCAAAGTAATTTAATTGAAAAAGAAATTAAAGAACTAATGGAATATATGCATCAAAAAAAGCATAACTTAGAAGATGAAGATTCAAATATTAATTTGTTGTTTTCTGGACTAAATAAAAAAACTGATGAATTAGATAATAAACAACAGACATTAAATAAGAATGCTGATGAATTAATTTCACAAAGTAAAACTAAAATAGATACTTTAATTGAAGAAGAAAAAAATAAATTAGCAAAAAATTATGAGAATGAAAAAATTAGATTAAACTCTAATTTTGACGAACTTTCAAAGGAAAATATTAAAAAATTTGATGAATTATATGAAAATGTAAAAATTAAAGATAAACAAATATCGAATTTATTGGATATAGTTGGTGAAAAAGCTAGAATAGGTGAATATAATAAAAATGCTAATGCATCACGAAAAGAAAGATTTGTTTGGCAAGGTATTACGGTTTTCTTATTTATTGTTGCTCTTTTAATAATGATGTTTGTAACTTTTTTTACTAAAAACTATGATAAATTTACGATAGTAAAATATTTAATAAGTGCTGTTGTAATGGGTGCTGCTACTTATACTGGTAGGCAAGCATCAAATTCAAGAAAAGATGAAGTATATTATAGAAAACAAGAACTAGAACTAGCTTCTATAGATGTATATCTTGATAATATGAGTCAAGAAAATAAAGAATTCATTAAAAAAGAGTTATCTTCTAAAATGTTTGGGCAAGCTCAAAATACATATACTACAAAATATGAAGAGAAAAAAGTTTTTCTATAGATGACCTGATTAAAATCATAGAGTCAATTCAAAAAAAATAAATATAATAATTAGAAAGCGGACTTTGTGTTTGCTTTTTTAATTACTAAAATTTTCAATATTAATTTTTAAATATAAGGAGAGAAAATGAGTGGTTTGATATTTATATTTATGGTGCTAGTTATTGTACTAGTACTTTTTTTATATTCTGTTTGTGTTATATCAAGCAGATGTTCAAGGGAAGAAGAAAGAGAAAATTTTAAAAAAATAATAAAGAAGAGGTGAAAGAAATGTATGTAGATGATTTAGGTAAAATCATAAAAATGGAAAGAAAAGCATGGGGAATGTCTAGAAGAAGATTAGGAAAACTTACTAATTTAGAATTTGATGAAGTAGAAGAAATTGAAACTGGGATTAACAAAAATCCTAGTTTTTATTTGATGTTAAAAATATGTGATGCTTTACAAATAAGTATATTTTCGTTATTAAGTGAAGAAGGATATAAAAGTTTTATTTTAAATAAATTAACATAAGAAGGAGGTAAGAATATTGAATAATATTGGATATATAATAAAAGAACAAAGGATAAAAAATAATGTTTCATTAGATAAATTATCAAAGTTATCTAATATTTCAGTTTCAACACTATATAATATTGAAAATGATAAACTAAAAAAAGTTAATAGTGTTTTTATATATAGGTTATGTAAAATATTAAATATAGATTATGATTATTTAACAAGAATAAGATGGGAAATTCATCCCATCTTTTTAAATGAAAGGAAAAAATATATTGCAGGTAAATCAAATATATAATCAAGATTGCCTAATCGGTTTAAAAGATATACCTGATAAAACAATAGATCTTGTTATTATTGATCCACCTTACGATATATGTACTAAAGGTGGATGTAAAGGGAAAACAAGAATTGCTAAACACATGAAAAATTTAGAAGATGAATTAATCAAAAATGACTTGGTTAATGCATTTAATTATTCTGTTTTAGATGAATTAGTAAGAGTTATGAAAAGAATAAATATTTATATATGGTGTAATGGAAGACAAATACCAATATATATTAAATATTTTATAGAAAAACTGGATTGTAAATTAGAAATATTAATATGGAATAAAACTAATCCAATGCCTTTATACAGTTGTAAATATATGAGTGATAAAGAATATTGTTTATATTTTAGAAAAAATGGTTATTGTCAGCCAAAAAATTATGAAGATGCTAAAACGGTATATTATTCCACTATTAATATTAAAGATAAAAAATTATATGGACATCCTACTATTAAACCAGTTGAATTAATTAGAAAAATAATTAGAAATAGTAGTAAAGAAAATGATTTAGTTTTAGATTGTTTTTTAGGTAGTGGTACTACAGCAGTAGCATCTGTTTTAGAAAATAGAAATTATATTGGATATGAAATAAATAAAAAATATTATGAAATAGCTAAAAAGAGAATTAGTGATACATTAAAAGAAAGGGATGATGTTGATGAATGATAAAATTAATTTAGACGAAAAATATGAAGATTTACAAGAAATACTTTTTTCTTCAAAAGAATTTAATTTTAAAAAAGATACAATTCTTGTAATAAGACAATACTATGGCAATAAAGAAATTTGCTTGGATTTATCAAAATTAGATAAAGAAACTTTAGCTAATATAATTGTAGATAAGGATAGAATATACGATGAAGAATATGAAATTTAAAAAAATACTTTCTTTCTTAACTTGGAATCATAAAAAGTTTTGGGGAAGTAGATATAGGATATTTAATGATGATAAGGTAACTGAATTGTTAATTTATCATAAAAGAATATATGTTTTAAAAGAATATAACATAAAAGACAAAAATAATCTTATTTTTAGTAAGGAGAATTATGATTTATAGTAAAAGATTGATAGGGGATATATTATGAGTATATCCCTTATTTTACTATTAGTATTTTTAATTGTTTTCTTAATAGGTTTTATATATATTGAGCCAATTATTGCAAAACATAAAGTAAAAAATAATAATGAATATGGATCAGCTAGATTTTCTACTTTAAGTGAGATTAATAAAAATTTTTCAAAAGAAATTATAAGTAACATAAATGAAGTAGGATTTCCTATTTATTATGATAAAAAAAATAAAGCATGTGTGGTTCGATAAAGAAACGCCACATTATGTATATTTAGGTTCAAGTGGTTCTGGTAAAAGTGTTACTGCAGTTATTCCAATGATTAGTTTCATAGCAACAGCTAAAGTAAAAAGAAGTGTTTTTGTAACAGATCCAAAAGGGGAAATATTTCATGCTACTTCTAAAATGCTATATGATAATGGTTATAAAATTTATACAATCGATTTTAGACATCCTGAATTATCTAATCATATTAATATTTTAGAGCCTATTATATGTGAATATGAAAACTATATTAAATATAATAAGCAAGCACTAGAAACATCTGATAAAAAAGAAAAATTAGAACTACAAAATAAATCAATATCTAACTATGCAGAAACAAATAGATTAATTACTTCACTTGCCAGTATGATAACTTATGAAAAAGTACAAGGAAAAGATCCGTTTTGGAATAACTCAGCTAAAAACTTATTAGAGGGTTTAATAGGATTTTTCTTAGAAGAATATAAAGACGAAAAAATTAAAAGAGAACAAATAACAATGACTTCTATTCGTAAGTTTCAAAATTCTACTATGGAAGAAAAAAATTCAAGAAAATTTAAATCATATATTGAACAAAAACCTTATGGTTGTAAATCTAAAGATAGTTTGATTCCTATTTTATCATCAAGTGAGAATACTTATAAATCTATTACAAGTGTGTTTAGTGAGAAGATGGCTATTTTTGATGATGTTAATGTTGCAAATGTAACTAGTAAATCAGATTTTGATTTTGATATTTTAGGAAAAGAAAAATCAGCATTATTTGTAATAGTTCCAGACGAAGATAAAATTTATTATACCTTAGTTACAATTATATTAGGTTTATTATATAAAGAGCTTGTTAAATTGGCTAATAATCAAGTTAATAAGAGAGTACCAATCGAAATTGATTGGATTTGTGATGAATTTAGTAATTGTCCACCTTTAGTAGAACCTAGTATTGAGTCAATTATATCTGTGGCAAGATCTAGAGGATTAAGATATCATTTGTTTATTCAAAGTTTATCACAATTAGATAATGTCTATGGTAAAGAAGTAGCACAAATTATTTTAGATAACTCAGGACTTGCTTATTTAAAAACTAACACAATGGATACAGCGGAGGCTATATCAAAAAGGTTAGGTAAAAAGACAATAGAGTCTTCTTCTATTAGTCAATCTGTAAGCTTAACAAATTATAATGGTAATAAGTCAACATCTTTAATAGCAAGAGATTTATTAACACCGGACGAAGTTAAAAATTTGCATTATAAAACGATAATATTCCCTAATATAGGTTATCCGATTTTTAGAGATACTGTTATTTATAAAAAATTGTCTTGTTATTCAAGTGGTGAAGTGAAGAGAAAAATTTACCCTTTATTAGATTTAAGTAATACTTATTTTACTGTAGAAAATATTAAAACAAAATTTGATAGAGAATATAGAAATAGAGTTGATAAATCAAAAGAACATGAAGAATTGCCTGAATATGAAGACTTTAGACAAGAAGAAATAAAAAAATTAGAAAAAGTAGTAGATATTATAAATGAACTACTAAAAGGTAAAATTCGTTTATTTGAATATAAAGAAAGAAATACTAGAACTTATGCTAGTTTTGAAATTGATAAACCATTATCTAATAAAGAATTAACATTTGTAAAAGGCAAAGTTAATAAAGAAATTTATCATATAAATATTGATAATGGTAACAACGGAAATTCGGTTATTGAAATTCATTTGAAGAATCCATTAGAGAATGAATTAACTTTAGAGAAAGGAAAAAAGAATAATGTCTATTAATCGTATTCATTATTCTTTTTCTTTAAGAATAGTTTTTATAGAGAGGGGGACTCTATGAAACGATTAGATAAAGATGGAAAAAGAAGAAAATTAGATATTAAATTTATTTATAAAAAAGATGGAACTAAGTTAGAAGAAATTCTAAAGGAGGGATATTTATGTTATTTAAGAAATTTAAAGACAAGATGACTTGCTTTTTTGAAGTTTTGATGGTAGCATGGCAATGTGAGGTACTGGTATTGCTAAAAAAAGAAGTGGAGGTAATATATTAATGCAATACTTATGTGCCGGCTATGATAGACTATCAGATGCCGATAATAAAAATGATGAAAGTTCTTCTATTCAAAGTCAAAAAATTATAATTGATTCATTTGCAAAATTTAATAATTTAAAAATTGTAAAGCATTATGTTGATGATGGATATTCTGGTGGTAATTTTGATAGACCTGGTTTTAAAGCAATGATTGAAGATATAGAAAAAGGAAAAATTAATTGCGTTATAACAAAAGATTTATCAAGATTAGGTCGTGAACTTTATAAAACTGGAAAATATATTGAAGAATATTTTTTAGAAAAAGGTGTACGATATATAGCTATTAATGATTCTTATGATTCTAATATTGGAGATGCCATGTTAGGTATAAGATTGAGTGTTAATGATTTATATTTAAGAGATGTTTCTAAAAAAGTAAAGACTAGTTTAAGAGCTAAGCAAAATCGTGGTGATTATATTGGTTCATTTCCTTTATATGGTTATAAAAAAGATCCAAACGACAGACATAAATTAATAGTTGATGAGGAAGTAAGAGAAAATGTAGAATATATTTATGAGCTGGCTTTAGAAGGTTATAGTCCTAAAAAAATAGCAGATTTATTAACTATGAGAAAGATAGCAATTCCAATAGTACATAAACAAGAACCCAGAGCAAAACTTGTAACAGAAAATGATGGTTATGGAATTTGGCGAAGACAAACTGTTGCTGGAATTCTAACAAATCAAATGTACATTGGTAATATGGTTCAAAATACTCATAACAAGATAAGTTATAATTCAAAAAAGATTCGTAAAACAGATAATTCAGAACATATTATAGTAAAAAACACTCATGAAGCTATTATCGATAAAGAAACTTTTGATAAGGTTCAAGAAATTTTAAGTAGTAGAACTACTGATAGGAAAACTGATGAACAATTACAATATTTACTTGGAGGATTACTTTATTGTAAGGATTGCGGAAGAAGTATTAGGATAAGTAAAGATGTATTAAAAAAAGGTATTAGACATTATACCCAATGTAATTTATATACAAGAAAAGGTAATTTTGGAATTTGCTCATCACATAGAGTTAACTATGATTGGCTAGAAGAAGATATTATTGAATATTTACAAGATGTTTGTGAGAATTTTTGCAGATATTATAATTTCAGTGAAGTAGAAGATAATTCAGAAGATATCATTATTAAGAATATAGTTGAAATTAAAACGAAGATAGAAAGAAAACAAAATGTACTTAACACTCATAAAAATACTATAGACAGTTTATACTTAGATAAAGTTCATGGCTTAGTAGATGAAGAGATGTATAAAAGAATTTATGAAAAAACAATGAAAGAAATAAAAAAGTTAGAATTAGAAATTAGTGAGTTAGAAAGACAAAAAGGAATAAATGAAAGCAAACAAGATAATAATTCGAGTTTTTCAAAATGTAAAAAAAGTGCTTTAGATTATATGTCATTAAAAAATCCTACTAAGGAACAACTTATGAGGTTAGTTGATAAAATAGAAATAGATAAAGATAAGAAAATATATGTACATTTAAAGTTCCCTGAATTATTAGTAGAGGGATAATATTTTTATCTAAAAAAATCAGTTATATGGAAGTGTTAAGTTAGTTTTTCAGTTATATTGTAAGTGTATCCACCCAAAAATAAGCGGTAATTACAATATATGCGGTGTCACTTTACCGTTTTTATCTTATGGAGGGTCTAGTTTATTAATAACTCTAGCTTCCATGGGTATTATCTTAAATATATCTAGACATTAAAATAATATAACAAAATTTAAATAATTTAGAATATTTATGGTAAAATAATTATGGTGATAAGTATGCAGTTTAAAGATGAAATGTTAAACTATGAATCTTCTAATTATAACACTCCATATATTATAAAAATAGGATTACTTCCGGTAATTCTAACAGCTCCTCATACAATAAAACAATTAAAAGAAAATGGAACTATCAAATTGCCTGAGCCATTCACTAAAGCAATAGCTATGTACATTGCCAATAAATTAGATACATCATTTCTAATTAAAACTAAAGATACTGGTGTCGATGCAAATTCAGATAATAAGGAAGATTTTAAAGAAACATTATTACAAATTATCAAAACTCAAAACATAAAACTTCTAATTGACATTCACGGTTCAAAAAAAGAGCGAGATTTTGATATAGAATTTGGAACACTAAATAACTTGTCAGCTGACTACAGTACTGTAAAAGAACTAGAAGATTCTTTTAAAGAACATAATATTTATAATATTGTTTATAATGAACCATTTAAGGGTGGAGGAATAACCAAATATATTTATGGAAACACCGATATCGATGTTATTCAAATTGAAATAAATCAAAAGTTTCGTGATATAGATAACATAGATAATTTAAAAAATGTTTGTGATTCTTTAATTACATTTATTAAACAGTATACAAAAGACTAAAAAAACATTCGAATTTACACTCGAATGTTTATTTCTTTTTTGTATTCTTTGGTTTTTCTTTAATTTCAGCTTCTAAAACTTTATTATTATCATGATTTGCTGTAACCCAGTCCTTACCATCAACGACTCTAGAAACAAGTAATGAACAACTTGTATCACCAACTGCGTTTAACATAGTAGCTGGAGCATCAATAACTGTCGCAATCATAGTTAAAACAGGTAAAGCAGCTACTGGATAACCCATCATCGAAATAATAACCATTTCACTAATAGTACCACCACCAATAGGTACTGCACTAATAAGTACTGATGCTACCAAAGCTGTAACAAGTATTTGAGCAACCGTTCCAGGATTAGAAATATTTGTGCCAAATAGACAAACTAAGAACATAATTTTAAATACACTACCAATCATTGACCCATCTTGGTGTAAATTAGTAGCAAGTGATATTGTAGTATCAGCAACATCTTCAGATACATTCATTTTCTTAGCTGAATCGATATTAATTGGAATACATGCCGCTGAAGAACATGTAGCTAAAGCTGTAAAGGTTGAAGGTAAAACATTTTTCCACCAAACTTTAACTCCTTTTCCTCCTCCTGAAATAAAGGCATATAAACTATATACAATTACATAGTAAGCCAAAGCAACTAAAGCATATAAAATAGCTACCTTAAGGAACCCTGTTGCAATACTTGCTCCAAAGCTTCCTACATAAGCTGCAAAATAACAACCAATACCAATAGGAGCATAATACATAGTAATCTTAATAAAATTAAATACTACACTATGAGCACTTTCCATAACCTTTAAAAGTGGTTCAGCCTTTTCGCCACTCATTCTCATTGCAAACCCAACAAGTAAAGCACAAACAAGTAAGGCTACCACATTCTCCTTAGAAAGTAATCCGGTAAAATCATCTACACTAATTAATTGAACAGTTCTTTCTAAGAAATTTAAATCAGCGTCACTAGCTGCTTCGCCATCAAATAACTCTTTTATTGCACTAGTGTCACCCTTATCAACTAAATCAACAAAATAAGTGCTTAAAAAGCCAACACCAACCGCAATTATAGAAGTAATCAAAAATACAACAACGGTTGTACCCATTATTTTTCCAAGTCTCTTTGGGTGTTTAACCTTCGCAACCGCAAGTGAAATTGTTAAAAAAACTAAAGGCACAATAATAACAAACATTAAATTTAAAAATAAGTCACCTAATGGTTTAACAACCATCGCATCTTCTTTAAATATAAGTCCACATACCGCACCAATAATCATTGCTAAAACAAGAAATATCATTGTCTTATAATTTTTTAAAAAGTTTTTAAATTTTGACATAATGTCCTCTCCTTCCTATTACATTATAAGCAAACAAAACAAAAACAGTAAGCATGTGTATTCCACGAATATAAAAAAAATCCACTTTTTTTACTCAAAATATGATATAATTAAATTGAAGTGGTGAAATATGAAAAAAAATTTTATAAAAATGAATAACAACCAAAATCAATTATCTCTAGGTAACTTTTGTAAAATAGTCAAAGAATTAGCACAAAACAAAAGCTTTGCGAACCAAACTGAAATTTTCTATACCTTATTTAATGTTGATGATGTAAGTGACTCTACAGTAAATAACTATTGTATAGGATATAGAGCTATCGGGACAGAATTTAGACAGAAATATATAGTGTATAAAAAAAACTATCATGAAAAACCAGAAATATTTGATGAGGTAATAATAGGACTTATATCTATTTTAGATGGTGAAGTCTATTCAAAAATTTCACATGAAGAATTATTAACCAAAATAGAAAACCATCCTCTTTTAAATAAACTAATCATGGAGCTTTATAACTTGGCTAAAAATGATGAAACAGTTCCAGATGAATTCACTAAAAAAATATATAATCAAATATCAGAAAATAAAGTATATCAAACTATTTGTGATATTCTTATATATATAGTTTTAGAAAAAAAACAGCCAATTTATACCGAAACATCTCAAAAAGAAATTATTGAAAACCTTTTAAATAGTACAAACATATCAGTTTCAGAACTAGAAAAATTTTTAAAATTACAAATGCAAGATGGTATTAATTATACTCATTCATTAAAAATATTAGCTAAAGAAAAAAATCCATATGCATGTTATGAAATGGGAGAAATGGAATATAATGGTAAAATGGTTGGTTATCCGAGATATATTAAAAGTTATGAATATTTTAAAATAGCTGCCGAAAAAAATCACCCTAGAGCAAGCTGGTTAATTGCTCAAATGATTTATCAAAAAAAGATTGGCGACTTATCAGAAGATGACCTAAAACTAGCTTGGTATTACTTAAAAAAAGCCGAAAAAGTAGGAAGTGTAGCAGCTATTAATACTATAGGAACATGTTATCTTAAAGGATTAGTCCCAGATGAAAAGCAAAGTGAAGAAAAAGCAATTGCCTATTTTAAAAAAGCCATTAATTCTGACTATGTATATGCTTATAACAATTTAGGAAAACTATATGAAAATAAAAAAGATTATAAAAAAGCCTTTAAATACTTTCTATTTGGCGCTGAAAAAGAAGAAAGTTGGGCTTGCAATAAAGTAGGAGAGTATTATAGACTTGGCATTGTCACTGATATAGATATGAATAAAGCCTTTATGTACTATAATTTAGCTACCGAAGTACCTTTAAATATATTAGACCACTGGGCTTATTATAATCTTGCTAAATACTTTTATTTAAAAGGAAATCATCAAGCCGGAATAGAAAAAAACATCGATAAAGCCATAGAATATTTTAATAAAGCTTCCCAAAAAGGAATTATGGAAGCTTATGAAGAACTAATATATCTATATACCGAAAAATATAAAGAATCCGGATCAGATTATCACTTTAATAAAATAAATAAATATTTAAGCATTTTATCAAAAGACAAATATTATGATAAATGCAAAGGAAAATTAAAAGAAAAGTTAAATGAAATATCAAAAAAACATTTAGCTTTAGTAAAATTAGTATAAAAATGTTTTGTAACTAAATTCTTTAACCTTGACTAATTATCTAGGCTACTTTATAATTTATAGTAGGTGAAGAAAAATGAAGAATAAAGGGTTTACGTTAGTTGAGTTATTAGGAGTTATTGTTGTTCTTGGTATCATAGCCGTCATCACTATACCAATAGTTCAAAGAACAATTTTGGAAAGTACAGAAGATGCTTATGATGAACAGATTCAAAGTTTTGAAAGAGCGGCTGGTAACTATGTTGCTTCAGACGTTTATAAAATGACAGAATGCGAAACAAAAGATTGTTCTATAACGCTTAAAGATTTGCAAGATTTAGGATTCCTCCCATCAGGTGAAATAATAAATCCTAAAACAGATGAACCATTTGATATGACTAATGAAGTAGAAATTTATTATACTTCTGGCAAATTTTCATACGAATATGATATAACTCAAGACGAGAATTAATATATTTAATTCTTTTTTCTAAAGTAGGTGAAATTATGTTATACTCATCCATAAATAATCCAAAAATAAAAGAACTTGCTAAATTAAAACAAAAGAAATATCGGGATAAACAAGGATTATTCTTAGTAGAAGGAGCTCACTTAGTCAAAGAAGCCTATGAAAGTGGTTTCCTAGAAGAATTATTAATTTTAGAAGATAAAGAATTTAGTTTAGACACTAAAACTAGTTATATTACTAAAAATGTATTAAAATACTTATCTGATGTAGAAACCCCAGTCGGAATCATTGGGGTATGCAAATTAAAAAACACTACTATAACTGGTAATAAATTATTAATATTAGATAGTGTTCAAGACCCAGGAAATTTAGGAACAATTATTAGAAGTAGTGCCGCATTTAATATTGATACTATCATCATAAATGATAAATGTGCTGATCCATATAGTGATAAAGTAATTAGATCTTCCCAAGGAATGATTTTCAAAACAAATATTGTAAAAAAAGATTTATATGATTATTTAAAAGAAATTAAAGGGAAAATTCCAATATTTGGTACCAAAGTTACAGGTGGAAAAAATATAAAAAATATTGAAAAATTTCAAACCTTTGCTATAATAATGGGCAATGAAGGCAAAGGCGTAGATGAGAAACTATTAGACTTATGCGATGAATATTTATATATTCCAATGAATAGTAAATGCGAAAGTTTAAATGTTGGCGTAGCCACAAGTATCATTTTATATGAATTAACAAAGTAGAGGTGATGAAAATGCTTTATATTGGTGATTTGGTAAATACCCATGGCATTAAAGGGGAAACTCGCATCATCTCTAATTTTAAATATAAAGATATTGTTTTTAAACCAAATAATAATCTATATATAAATAATGAAAAATTAAAAATAAAAACATATAGAAAACACAAAAATTATGATATGGTTACTTTTGAAAATTATAATAATATTAATGATGTTTTAAAATTTAAAGGAAATAAAGTTTACATAAACAAAGAAGAATTCAAATTTAATGGCCCACTAAATGAAGAATTAATTGGTAAAAAAGTATATAATAATGATAAATATATAGGAATATTAAAAGACATTATAAATAATGGTGGGGGAGAAATCCTTGTTGTTAAAGGTGAGAAAGAATACTTAATACCTTATGTTGATGAATTTGTCAAAGAAGTAAATGAAAATATCAAACTAAATTTAATAAAAGGATTTATTGATGAAGATTGATATTTTAACCATATTCCCAGAAATGTTTGAAGGTTTTATAAATGCTTCAATCATCAAAAGGGCAATTCAAAATAAATTAGTTGATATCCAAATTCATGATATAAGAAAATATAGTAAAGATCCTCATAAAAAAGTCGATGACTATGGCTTTGGTGGGGGTAGAGGTATGGTTTTAATGCCAGAGCCTATCTTTGACGCAGTAGAAGATTTAAAAAAAGAAAATACTAAAGTAATTCTTATGACCCCACAAGGCAAAGTATATAAACAAAAAATAGCTTATGATTTATCTAAAGAAAAACATTTAATCCTAATTTGTGGTCATTATGAAGGATTTGATGAAAGAATTAGAACACTAGCCGATTTAGAAATAAGTATAGGTGATTATGTTTTAACTGGTGGCGAACTCGCTAGTATGGTTATAACTGATAGTGTAGTTAGATTAATAGACGGTGTAATAAAAAAAGAATCCCATTTAAATGATTCATTTAATAATAATTTATTAGATTACCCTGTATATACTAAACCAGTAAACTTTAGAGGGATGAAGGTTCCTGACGTCTTATTATCTGGACACCATGCAAATATTAAAAAATTCAGAGAAGAAGAAGCATTAAAAAAGACTAAAGAACGTAGGCCAGATTTATTAGAAGGTGATAAAAATGGATGAGAGATATTATATTTGTGATAAAGATAATAATGAAATAGTATATGGATATATTGACTATAATAGACTCCATGGCTTTAAAATAAGACCACAAAATAATGTCCCTTATGAAGGCGTTGAAGTCAGTAGATTGGTCTTGGTTGAACCTTTTTTAATTGCCAATGTTTTAAAAAGAAAAATTAAACACAAGTTAGATACTTATTTAGCTTTCTTACTCACTGTAATTGATGATGATGACGAAGACCCAGAAAACTTAGAATTAGTAATTGATGATGTTGCCAGATATAAAAATATTATTATGAATAAATACTCTAAATTTTTAGATAAAAAATATATAAAAAGTCTTTTAAAAAAAGTAGGCATGGTTGAATTAGAATTAAAAGAAAAGTTAGAACAATTAACTAAGCAGAACACAAAGTCAGCAGGTAAATCAAGATAATATGAATTTAATTAATGAGATAAAAAAACATATAAATAAGGATAATTCAAGTATAATAAACGAACTGATAGAAATAATATGCATCTATAATTTAAAAAAACTAAAAGATTTAAAAGACTTAGAAGAAAGTTTCTTTAGAACTAATAATCATAATTTAAATAAAAAAGAAAAGATAAATTATGCGCTTACTATTATGATTACTGCAGATGATTATGAAAACTTAACTTTTGAAGAAATACAAATATATAAAACATATAAAAATAATATCCTAAAAACAAATAACCTTGAAGAAAAAATAAAGAACATTATTAAATTATATAATCTTTCAAAGCGTGAATTAATTTTCCCTTATGAGGCATATAATTTAATTATAGAAAATAAACTTTAATACTCTTGAACTTTCCTAAAAATTATGATACAATCTAATACGTCATGTTCCGCTGGGAGTAAACTTATGAACATAGATTTATGCAAAGGAGTGATAGTATGAATTTGGTAGATAAAATAACTCAAAAACAAATCAGAACAGACCTACCAGAATTCCGCGTTGGTGATACAATCAAAGTAAATGTTCGTATTATTGAAGGAAAACGTGAAAGAATTCAAGCGTTCGAAGGTATCGTAATAGCTATCAAAGGTAGTGGAGTTAGTAAAAACTACACAGTTAGAAAAAAATCTAGTGGTATTGGTGTAGAAAGAACTTTCCCATATAGTTCACCAAAGGTTGATAGCGTAGAAGTAATTAGAAAAGGTAAAGTTAGAAGAGCTAAACTTAATTATTTACGTGACCTTAAAGGACAAGCAAAAATTAAAGAAAGAAAATAAGGCCGTTAAGACCTTATTTTTTCATATAAAGGAGGGAAATAATGGAATTAGAAAATCCCAAAGAAAGCAAAAAAAATAAAATAAGTAATGCCTTAAAAGCAACATTACCATATATTATTATTGTTATTGTTGTAGCTCTAATAAGAAGTTTTATTATAACTCCAGTTCAAGTCGAAGGCATGTCAATGTATTCTACTTTAAATGATAAAGAAATATTATTGTTAAAAAAATATGACAAATCTTACAAAAGATTTGATATAGTTGTCTTTAATTATAATAATTCAAAATTAATCAAAAGAGTAATTGGCCTTCCAGGAGAAACTGTGGAATATAAAGATAATAAACTTTATATAGATGATAAATATATAGAAGAAGATTTTTTAAAAAATAATCAAGAAACATATGATTTTAAGCTAGAAGAAATAGGTTATAAAAAAATACCAAAAGGATATTATTTCGTTATGGGAGATAATAGAACCAATTCTACAGATAGTAGATATATCGGCTTGATTTCTGAAAAAGATATTGAAGGAACAACTAATTTTGCAATTTTCCCCCTAAATAAATTTGGTAACTTTAATAAATTATAGAATAGATTAATCTATAATTTTTTTTAAGTAAAAGTTTATTATAAATTAAAAAGTCAAGTGCAACAGTTGAAGAATCAAACTTAAAATCATTTACATTAAATGAACAAAATTATGATGGAAGTGTAATTTGTGCTGATGGTGATCACACTTTAGTAGCAACAGATAAAGCAGGAAATAAAGATGAAATGACATTTAGAGTCGATAGAACAGGACCAGTTATTGCTATTAATGGTGTAGATTATGAAGGTACAGAAAACAAAGGATTATTCTTTAATAAGGTAGACCTTGAAATTAAAGAGACTAACGACTATGAAGTTATTGTATGGAAAGATAATCAAAAAATAGATTTTAATGAAGTAAACTTTAATGAGAATGGAAGTTATAAAATCCAAGTTAAAGATGCCGCATTAAACAAATCAGAAGTAGAATTTACAGTTGATACTATTCCTGCTGCAAAAGTAGATATTCGTGTAAATTCAAATAATAGCAATGAAAGATATGCTAAAGTTGGAGATAAAGTTGGTATTTACTTAAATGTAGATGAAGAATTAAGAGAAAATCCAACATTTACTATTAATGGTCAAACATATAAAGTTAATCAAACTGCAGTTAATAATGGAAAATATATGTATGCTGTATTATTTGATGTAACTGATGAGACTAAAGAAGGAAAAGTAGAATTTAATATTTCTAACATTTATGATAAAGCAGGAAATAAGTCAGAAGATTTATCAAATAATAATACAGAAGAATATGTTATTGTTGATAAAACAGCACCAGTTTATAAATCTTTAGGTATTTATGGTGGAGAAAAGTATAATGATACCATGTATGTTACTAATGGTGATAAAGTTTATATAAATGTTCATTTTAGTGAAAAGTTAGCAGTAAGTCCATATGTAAAAATTAATGGTGAAGAAGTTTTCCAATATGGTGAACCAGTAGAACAACAAACAGCAAATGGTGAAAAATATTATATTTATTCAAAAGTATATAATGTTAACAACAAAGAAGGACGTTTAAGTTTTGAAATTTATGGATATGCTGATGCTGCTGGTAATGAAGGAAAAACATTAACTGCTGACGATACAACAATAGGTGGTCAAACTGGTAATATAGTAGTTGATAATACAGCTCCATCTATTGGTGATTTGGAAAGTAATAAAGAATATACAGGTAGTATTCATTACGAAATGAGTGATAATAGCGGTTCATTTAAACTTTACTATGATTTAGATAATAATTTTCAATCATGTGATGAATTAATAGCTAAAGGCACTTTATTTGGTACTTTAACTGATACTTATAAAGGTGATTATTATATTCCTGGAAGTCATGAAGGCATTAGTGTTTGTTTAGTAGATGCAGCTGGAAATAAAACTTTCCGTAATAATATTTCAATAAAAAATTAATAATTTAAAAAGGAATTGAAAATATTCCTTTTTTTTGTACAATAAAGATGGTGGTGTATTTATGGCGTATATAAAATTTAAGGAATTATCTAAATATTTTGATTTTAAACAAGAAATAGAAACACCTAATTTACCAGATTATGCAACAGAATATGTTAGCGATAGTGAAATTATTTTAGGTAGTTATAAAAATAGTAAAGATTATGCAGTATTTACTGATAAAAAAATGATTTTATTTGATAGAGATCCTCTTGCTTTCACTTATAAGAAAATTCATATATTTCCTTATACTTCTATTTCCAGTAGTGCAATCAATTTTAAGCATGGTAAAGTAGAATTGCTATTTAGTTTTGATAGTGGATATCAACTCCATATCAATTTTATTGAGATGAATCATAATAAAAAAGAAAAGTTAAAAGCAATTTATAAAATAATGATGAACTCAAAAATAAAACTGTACAAAAAATGTACAGTTTTATTATCATTCAATAAATGATATAATTAAACAAAAGGAAATAGGTGAATATATGATTAAAAGTATAGTATATGAAAGTAAGTGTGGTCATACTTTAAAATATGCAGAGATGTTAAGTAAAAAATTAAATATTCCTTTTTATTCATCCGAAGAAGTAAATAGAAAATTAGAAAATGGTGAAAAAATAATTTATTTAGGTTGGGTATGTGCAGGAAAAATCAAGGGTATTAATAAAATACAAAATAGATATACCGTTATTTGCTACGGAGCTGTAGGCGCATACCCATATTCAGATAAATATTTAAATGAACTAAAAACAGCTAATCACATTAACACACCATTATTTTATCTAAGAGGTGGCATTGATTATTCTAAACTTGGAAATTTTTCAAAATTACTTGTACAAATGGTTGGAAAAACAATGAAAGATACGGATGAAAAAACTCAAATCATGTTTAAACAAGGATATGATTTTGTAGTAGAAGAAAACCTTGAAAATATGATACAATACATTCAAACAAATTCAAGCAATATATAGAAATGAGGTAAGATTATATAAATAAGAAAAGTATTATCTTATAACAAATAAAAGTTTATTTATTAATGATAAAACTAATGTAAATATGGCAAATAAAGTAAAACTAATTGGAAAATAATATGACTATAGTATTCTAACAGACGTGCTTAGATACAAATAATATTAATTTAAAAAAAGGTGATTTATATGAACAAAAAGAAAATAGTAGATGAAATAAAAAAAGGTAATTTAGTAATAACACCGACAGATACTGTATATGGAATTATGGCTGATGCGACTAATATTAAAGCTATAGAAAAGGTTTATGAATGTAAACAAAGAGATGAAAAAAAGCCATTACTATTATTAGTAGATAGTATTAATATGTTAAAAAAGTATACTAAAGATTTAAAGCCATTAGAAGAAGAAATAATTCAAAAATTTTTGCCAGGAAAATTAACCATTTTACTTCATAAAAATGATAAAGTAAATAATAGAATAACCGCTGGAACTAATTTAGTAGGAATAAGAATTCCTGATAATAAAGAATTAATGGGGATTATAAATGAACTTGGTAATCCAGTTATTTCCACAAGTGCGAATATTTCTGGGCAAAGTACTATAACTAATCCTAAAAAAATAAAAAAAGAATTATTAAAACATATTTCATATGTTGAAGATGCTGGAATAATTAATAATGAACCATCATCAATTATTAAAATAGAAAATGAAAAAATTACAATTATCAGAAAAGAAAGCGTTGCTATTCAAATAATGAAGGATTATCCTAATAATATTGAGTAGATTTATGTCTGCTTTTTCTTTTGTAATAAATTATGATATAATGAAATGGATTTAAAACGAGGAAGTGATTATAATGAATGAAAAGTTAAATATCAACTGGTATCCAGGTCATATGGCCAAAACAAAAAGATTAATCAAAGAAAACTTAAAATATATTGATATTGTTTATGAAGTGGTAGATAGTCGTATGCCAAAATCATCTAAAATCATTGATATAGATGATTATACTAAAGATAAGCCTAGATTAATGATTATGACCAAAGCTGATTTATGTGATAAAGAAGAGACTAATAAATGGATAAAGTACTATGAAAAAGAAGGTTATACAGTAGTACTTATAAACCTAGAAAATAATAGTAACTTAAAGCAGGTTTTAAATGCAACTGAAAAATTATTAGAAGATAAGTGGAAGAAAAGAGAAGACCAAGGTTTATTAAATAGAAAAGCTAGAGTATTAGTAGTTGGTGTTCCGAATGTTGGTAAATCAACCTTGATAAATCGTTTAGCCGGTAAAAAAGTCGCCAGCATAGGCAACAAACCAGGAGTTACCAAAAACCTAAATTGGATAAGAGTCAATGATAAAATAGAGTTATTAGACTCTCCTGGAATATTATGGCCAAAACTAGACCAAAAAGAAGCATTAAATCTTGCTGCTTTAACAGCAATCAAAGAAGAAAACCTACCTTTATTTGATGTTGCTTGTCATATTTTACTTACACTAGAAAAGCATTATCCAAATATATTAAAAGAAAGATATAATTTAGATGAGCTAGATGAGGATATTGTTGTAAGCATTGAAGAAATTGGAAAAAAAAGAGGATGCTTAATTAAAGGTGGAGACATTGATTACGAAAAAGTAGTTTCTCTAATAATTGGTGACGTTAAAAATGGTTACATCAAAGGCGTAACATTTGATAGGGTAGATGAAAATGAATAAAGAAGAAATATTAAAAGAACTAAAAAAATATGATTTAGATAACAAACAAATCATAATTATTGGATCTGCCGCCTTAGTTTTAAATGGATTAAAAGAAAAATGTAATGATATTGCTATTGCAACTACAAAAGAGTATAATAACCATCTACTAAAAAATTTCAAATGTCAATTTCAAAAAGAGATAGATGGTCATAAAGTATATTTTATAGATAATATAATTAATTTTAGTACTCATTACTATAATGATTTTAAAGGAGAGTGGATAGAAGGATATTTAACTCAAACACCTAATGAAGTATTAAAATTAAAAGAAACATTAAATAGAGAAAAAGATAAAAAAGATATAAAACTTATCTTAGATTATTTAAACAATATAAACTTAAATTCACTAGCGCTCGCTTATGTCGGTGATGCCAGCTATGAACTATATATCAGAAAATATTTAGTAAGTAAAGGAAATTATAAAGTGAATGATTTGCAAAAATCAGCTGTAAATTATGTCTCAGCTAAAGCCCAAAGTAATTTTTTGGATAATCTTATTAAAGATGACTTTTTGAATACAGAAGAACTTGAAATAGTAAAAAGAGCTAGGAACCATAAAGTATTATCACATCCAAAAAACACAAGTATAATAGTATATAAAAAAGCAACTGGACTTGAAGCTTTGATAGGCTACCTAGAACTAACAAATAATGAAAAAAGAATAAAACAAATAATGAAATATATAGTAGGTGATTAAATGAAAGTATATGGAAAAAATGTAGTTAAAGAAATTTTACATAAACCAAAAACTATAAAAAAAGCTTACATCTATGAAAACTTCAAAGATGAAGAAATATTAAAAGAGTTAAAAAATGAAAAAGTACCATGTAAATTTCTAGATAAAAGAGGTTTAGATAATATAGAAGAAGGTAACCATCAAGGAATTATCATAGAAATAGATGATTATAATTATTGCCCATTAGATAAATTATTATCTAGAGAAATAATTGTTATATTAGATCATTTAGAAGACCCACATAACTTTGGAGCTATTATCAGAACCTGTGAAGCGGCCGGAATAAATAGTATTATTATACCTAAAGATAGAACTGTTAAAGTAAATGCAACAGTCATGAAAACAAGTGCTGGAACATTAGAAAACGTTGATATATGTATGGTTACTAATCTAGTAAACACAATAAAAATTTTAAAAGATAATAATTTTTGGATTATCGGAACTGATATGGAAGGTACTAACTATAGAAAATTAGACTATAAAGGAAAAATAGCAATAGTCATTGGTAATGAAGGTAAAGGATTAAGCAGATTAGTAGAAGATAATTGTGATTTTATAGCAAAAATCCCTATGAGAGGAAAAGTTAATAGTTTAAATGCTTCTGTCGCTGCGGCCCTAGTTATATATGAGGCGGTGATAAATCGATGAATTATGATGATATAAACGATTATGAAATTTTATCAGTAGTTGCGGATAATGAAGATGCTACAGAAATGTTATTCAAAAAGTATAGACCATTAATAGTTGGATTAGCTAAAAAGACATATGGATTATTTCAAAACAACGGTTTTGATTTAAATGATTTAATTCAAGAAGCTATGATAGGATTTAGTACAGCTATAAATACATTTGATGAAAATAAAGATGCTACCTTTTTCACTTATGCAAAAACGTGCATTGAACGTAGACTCTATAGTTTATTAAAATCAGCTAGTCGTTTCAAACATTCACCGCTAAATGAATCATATTCTGTTGAAGATTTAGCAAGTAATAAACAAAGCATAGACAACTTATTAGAAGACAACAATAGCAATCCCGAAAATAGATTAATTGATGATGAGAACACAAAAGAACTTGTAAAAAACATTCAAAAACAATTAACAAACTTAGAAAGCGCCGTCTTTGAATTAAAAATAAGTGGATTCACTTATAAAGAAATAGCAGAAATATTAGATAAAGATAGTAAATCTATTGACAATGCAATCAGTAGAATTAAAACAAAAGTTCAAAAATACTTAAATAAAAATTGACAGAGTAGTTATCTATCCTTTATATTAATAGTGGGGTGAGAGTATGAGAGAAAGAGGAGTTGCTGTAAGTATTATTTTAACCATTATAACATGTGGAATTTATGGAATCTATTGGTTTGTCTGCATAACCAATGAAGTAGAAGCTGCTAGTGAAGATAAAGAGTTAGCTTCAGGTGGAGCTGCTTTCTTACTTACCATTATAACATGTGGTATCTATGGCATTTATTGGGCATACAAAATGGGTAAGCTTTTAATGATAGCTAAAGAAAAACATGGATTACGTGCTGACGATAATTCTATAGTATTCCTAATTTTACAAATTATTGGATTTGGCATTATTAATTTTGCCCTAATTCAAAGTGGTTTAAACGAAATTACTTACGCAAAGCAAGGACAAAGCAATTAAGCTTTTTTCTTATGAAAAAATTTATAATTTTAATTATCCTATTAATTTTATATTTATTAATCTCTAGTTACTTTCACTTTTATATACCATGTCCTTTTAAAAAAATAACGGGATTTTATTGCCCAGGATGTGGTATCACTAGAATGCTACTTTCAATATTAAAATTAGATTTTTATGGAGCATTTAGATATAATCCCTTACTTTTTATCTCACTTCCAATAGGATTTTATATATATATATATATATATTGATTATTTAATAAGAAAAGAAAAATCATTATATAAAAAAATCCCAGAAAAAATGTGGTATGTAGTTATAATAATTTTTATAATTTATGGTATTTTAAGAAATATTCCAGCCTTTGATTTTCTTGCACCAACCACAATATAAAAAGCGAATTTTTAAACTATTCGCTTTTTTCTATATATTTTAGTATTTCTTCACTATCATCCAAATGTACTTTTGTATGACCTAAAATTTGATAATCTTCATGTCCTTTACCAAGTAACAAAACAATATCATCTTTTTGAATCATATCTAAAGCTTTTTTAATAGCCTCACGTCTATCTAGACAAACTTCATAATTATCTTTTTTAACACCCTTTAAAATATCTTTCATAATATTTTCTGGATCTTCAGTTCTAGGATTATCATTAGTAAAGATCACATAATCACTATAATTAGAAGCAATCTCTCCCATAATAGGTCTCTTCATTGGATCTCTATCTCCACCACAACCAACTAGAGTAATAACTCTGGCTTTGGCAAGCTCTTTATAAGCTGTAACTGTCTTTAATACCGCATCAGGTGTATGCGCATAATCAACAACCGCAAAACCGTCTTTTACCTTATAAGTTTCACATCTACCTTTAGGCGCTTTTAAATCTTTAGTTTTTTCTATTAACTCATTTATTTTAAACCCTAGTTCATGCAAAATACTAAACATTGTAAAATAATTATAAACATTAAACTTACTAGTTAAATTAGTTGTTACCTTATATTCTTTTTCATTAACCTTAAAAATAATATCTGTATGGTCTGGATAAATATCGTCACTTAAAATATCATAATCCGCATTACCATAACCAAATGTCTTAGTATTTTTAAATCTTTCAATAAATTTTTTACTTGCTTCATCATCTTTATTTACAAGTAAAACTCCATCTTTCTTTATATAATCAGTAATTAAAAGTTTTGCTTTTAAATAATTTTCCATCGTTTTATGATAATCTAAATGGTCTTCAGTTAAATTAGTAAAAGCTCCAGCTACAAACTCTAAGCCCTCAATTCTTTTTTGATCTAAAGCAAAATTACTAACTTCCATAACAACATATTCAGATTTCATTTCCTTAGCTTTTTCAAGTAATTTATATGTTGTTAAAATTTCTGGAGAAGTATTTGGTAATTCTTTAAAGTAATCACCGCACATAAATCCAATTGTACCAATATAAGCCGCTTTCTTGCCTAAATCCAAAAGCATTTGATAAGTTAAATAAGCTGATGTAGTTTTACCATTTGTACCCGTAATTCCAATTAATTTTAAATCTTTAAATTCATCTTTGTATTCTTTTACAAGTAATTTCTGATAATATTCAGCTGAATTTTCTACAACTGTAACCGGAACATCACATTTAACTTCCTTTTGGGCAATAACTGCCACAGCTCCATTTTTAATCGCATCTTCTATATAATCATGGCCATCTACTGTATAACCTTTAATAGCTACAAAAGTTTGACCAGGTTTAATTAATCTTGAATTTGTTTCATATTTAAACATTTAATCACTCCCTAATTTATTTTATCGTTTTTATAAAAATCTGTGATAAATCACCACTACTTAATGATATCATCATTTATTCATTTATACAAACCTTCATAATTTATTAAAAAACATAAATTACCCAAAAAATCCCCAGTTGCATTTTTCAAAAAAAAATAATATAATTATATTGTAAAGGAGGTTGACACAATGTCAAAAGTTTATTTTACAAAAGAAATAACACCAGAATCTTTAGTTAAAATCTATGAAAAGTTAGGTGTTAAATTAGAAGGAAATGTTGCCGTTAAATTACATTCTGGTGAAAAAGGTAATCAAAACTATTTAAGACCAGAATTTGTAAAACCATTAGTAGATCATGTAAATGGTACAGTAGTTGAATGTAACACAGCTTATGAAGGAGCTAGAAACTCTACCGAAAAACATAAAGAGTTAATTAAAGAACACGAATGGGATAAATATTTCAAATTTGATTTATTAGATGAAGAAGGACCAGATTTAGAATTAGATGTTCCAAATGGAAAAATTTTAAAGAAAAATTATGTTGGTAAAGATTTAGCCAACTATGATTCAATGTTAGTTCTATCTCACTTTAAAGGTCATGCGATGGGTGGCTATGGTGGAGCTTTAAAACAACTTTCAATTGGTTGTGCATCTTCTGCCGGTAAAACATTAATTCATACAGCAGGCGCTACTAACGATCAAACAAAACTTTGGGATAACCTTCCAGAGCAAGATAGATTCCTAGAAGCAATGGCTGATGCAGCTGAAAGCGTTGTAAATCATTTCAAAGATAATATTGTATATATAAATGTTATGAAAAACATCTCAGTAGATTGTGATTGCGATGGCAATGCTTCTGCACCTTGTATGGAGGATATTGGAGTTTTAGCTAGTACTGATCCAATTGCCGTTGACCAAGCTTGTCTAGATTTAGTTTATAATTCAAAAGACCCAGGTAGAGATAAATTAATCGAAAGAATCGAATCAAGACATGGTGTTCATACTGTTGAAGCAGCAAGCGAACTAGGCTTTGGTGAAAGAGAGTACGAATTAATCGAATTTTAAAAGCGAGAAATCGCTTTTTTTGGTATAATAATATAGGTGATTAATTATGAAATTAGTTTCATGGAATGTCGCAGGCATTCGTGCTTGTATAAAAAAAGGATTTATAGATTTCTTTAATGAAGTAAATGCCGATATATTTTGTATTCAAGAATCTAAAGCTATGGAAGATCAATTTGATTTTAGACCAGAAGGTTATAACATGTATCTATTCCCAGCTGTTCGCAAAGGCTACTCGGGAACTTTAATTTATTCTAAAGTAAAACCTTTGAATGTAACCTATGGAAACATCGAAGAAGAATACGATGAAGAGGGTAGAACTATTACTTTAGAATTTGAAAATTTTTATTTAGTAAATGTCTATGTTCCAAATGTCAAACGAGATTTATCCAGAATGGATTCAAGAATGCATTTTGAAGATGTCTTTAGAAAATATTTAAATAAATTAGATGAAAAGAAACCTGTAATAATATGTGGTGATTTTAATGTCGCCCATGAAGAAATAGATATTTGTAATGCTAAAGCGAATATTGGGAATGCTGGCTTTACTTATGAAGAAAGAGATAAATTCACTGAACTTTTAAATAGTGGTTTCACTGATACCTTTAGACATTTTAACCCTGATTTAACCGGTGCTTATACTTGGTGGAGCTATATGCCGGGAGTTCGTGATAGAAACATTGGATGGCGTATTGACTATTTCTTAGTTTCAAATAGATTTATAAATAATGTAAAAGATGTGAAAATTTACCGTGATATCTTAGGTAGTGACCACTGTCCAATCGGAATAGAAATTTAAAAACAAGTATGATATAATTAAAAAGAATAATATTTAAGTGAGGTGTTTTATATGCAAGATAAATTTCATTTAACTAAAGAGCAAAATCTTTTTCTTGCAAAAAATACTTTAGCTTTAAATATTTATAATAGTGCAAGGTTAGAAGGTATTAATACTACATATCCAGATACCAAAACAATTTTAGAGGGTGTAAATGTTCCAACTTTAAAACTAGATGAAATTAATTGTATATTAAATTTACGTGATGCTTGGAATTATACTCTTACAAATATAGATGCTGAAGTTAACTTAGATTTTATATGTAAAGTAAATTCCTTTGTATCTAGGAATGAATCATTAGAGTGGGGAGTACTTAGAAATGGTAAAGCTGGTATAAATGGTGTGGATTATATACCAGAAATTCCAAATGAAAAAGATATTATTAATAATATAGAAAACATTTTAAAAGAAAAAAGCACTACACTTAAAAGTATAAACCTTATGCTTTATTTAATGAGAAGCCAAGTATTTTGGGATGGAAATAAAAGAACAAGCATGATTGTCGCTAATAAAATTCTTATTCAAAATGGTTGTGGTATTATAACGGTAAAAGAAGAATATATTGGAGAGTTTAATACACTACTAACAGAATACTATAATACTGGAAATAAAGATAAAATCACTAAATTTTTATATGATAAATGTATATACGGATTAGAATTAAAATAAGCTATAAATCAAAAAATAGCTTTTTTATTTGTAAAAAAGCCCAAACTTAGTTATAATAATTATAGATAATGGAGGGATATTATGGCATATATAAAATTTGATAAAGTCGGAAAAATTTATAAAGGGGATACTCCAGTTAAAGCAGTTGATGATTGCTCATTTGAAATCGAAGAAGGTGAATTTGTTGTTGTACTAGGTCCTAGTGGTGCTGGAAAAACAACCATTTTAAATATGTTAGGTGGTATGGATAACCCAACATCAGGAAATATTTTAGTTGATGGTAAAAACATTGCTAAATTTAAAGCCAAAGATTTATTACTATATAGAAGATATGATATTGGATTTGTCTTTCAATTTTATAATTTAATTCAAAACCTAACTACCTTAGAAAACGTTGAACTAGCTTGTCAATTATCTAAAAAAGCTTTTAAGCCAAAAGAAATATTAAAGCAAGTTGGTCTAGGACATAGATTAAATAACTTCCCATCACAATTATCAGGTGGTGAGCAACAGCGTGTCGCTATCGCTAGAGCTATAGCTAAAAACCCTAAAATCTTACTATGTGATGAACCAACCGGAGCCTTAGATAGTGATACAGGAAGTAAGATTTTAGAACTTTTAAAAACAGTTTGTGATAAATACCATATCACAACTATTGTAATCACTCATAATTCGTTGGTTGCCGAAGTAGCTCATAAAGTAATAACCGTTAAAAATGGTACTGTCACCAATGTAAAAATAAATGAAAATCCAAAAGATCCAAAAGAGATTGTGTGGTGATAATATGCTATTAAAAAATACCATTAGAAAATTAAAACATTCATTTGGAAGATACTTTTCCTTATTAATAATCGTTTTAATTGGTATTGGTTTTTATGCTGGAATCCAAAGCTCAGTTCCAAGCATCAAAAGAATCCAAAACGATTACTACGAAAACACCAATTTAATGGATTTAACAGTAAGAAGTACTCTAGGACTTACTGATGAAGATGTAAATGCTTTAAAAAAACTAGATACTGTTTCAGATGCCATTCCATCTTATTCAGCTTATGTCTTAAATGGCGAAGAAGCCATCAAAGTTCACGCCATAACCGAAAACATAAATCAATATGAATTAATCAGTGGTAGAAAACCTAAAAACGATAATGAATGTTTAGCTGATAGTGCATTTTATAAAGTTGGTGACACCATCAAAATAACCTCAGATGAAAGCGCCCTTAAAACCAAGGAATTTAAAGTTGTCGGAACAATCATTTCACCATTATATACCGGCACTAATTATGGATATACCAATATCGGAAACGGAAAACTCCACTCATATATTTATGTTCCTAAAACCGCATTTAATTTAGATACCTATACCGAAATATATATAACCGGTAAAAAAACAGAAGATGACATCCCATATTCTAAAGCCTATGATGATTTCTTAGATGAATTAACAAACGAAGTAGAAAGCATTCAAAGTGAAAGAGAAGAAGCTAGATTAACCGAAGTAAAAGATGCTTTAATTAAATCAGCCATGCTAACAGGAAATACAAATGCAGAAATGACGGACTTAGATTCAAGCTGGTATATCACCGGCAGAAATGCGGAAGTAACCGGCTATAACACATTAGAAAATCAGTACTTCCAAGTAACAACCATCGCTACTATAATCCCATTAATATTTGTTTCAATTGTTTTCCTTATGACCTCAAACACTATGACTAGAATGATTACCGAAGAGCGAACTGAAATGGGTACATTTTCATCATTGGGAATATCCAACACCAGAATCACCTTAAACTATTTAGGATATGTTTTATCAGGAACAATTATTGGAGCAATTATCGGCTATTTAATAGGAACTATATTTATCCCACCGCTTGTCTATAATATCTTCCAGTTCCACATCCCAGATTTAGAATATTATTTTGATATAAATTTATTTACCGGCTGTTTACTTGTCGCTATTACTCTTATGACTATTGTTACTGTTTGGAATTGCCGTAAATCTTTAAAAGAAAAACCAGCTAACTTATTAAGACCAGAAAGTCCTAAAAGTGGTAAAACTATATTTTTAGAAAAAATAAAATTCTTCTGGTCTAAACTATCATTTTCTTCAAAAATCACCACGAGAAATATCTTCCGTTATAAAAAAAGAGTCTTTATGACTCTAATCGGTTCAGCTGGCTGTACTTTCTTAATCTTCATCGGTTTTGCTCTTAAAGATAGTATCAACGGAGTTGGTGATAAACAATATGGAGAACTATTCACATATGATAATATGATAGTTTTAAATAATAATGTCCAAACATCTCAAGACCTGACAGATATTAATGATAAAATTAAAAATCCATTATTATTTAATCAGTATTCATATGACTTAAAATATGGTGATGATGAATCATTATCAGTATATGTCGTTATCCCTGAAAATAATGGAGAAACTTTTGAAGACTATTTTAACTTACTAGATAATAAAACAGGTGATCATTTAACTTTAAATAATGATGGTGTTATCATTACCCCTAAAATAGCCGATAAACTAAATCTCGAAGTAGGGGACAACATAACTATTCAAAATGAAGATGCTGAAGAAAGAAAAATTAAAATAACTGGCATCACCGAAAACTATATAAATAATTATATATATATTTCTAAAGACTTATATAATAAAATATTTAATGAAGATATAACTTATAATATGGTCGCATCCCAAAATAAAAAAGGCACTAAAGCTAAAGATATTTTAAATACAGGTAGTGTCATGACTGTCAATTTTTCAGATGATTTGAAAGAAAGCGCCAATAATGAAATTAAAGGTTTAAACAACATTGTCATATTAATTGTCGTTGTATCATCTCTATTAGCTCTAACAGTCTTATATAATTTAACTTCTATCAATATTAGTGAAAGACAAAGAGAAATAGCCACTTTAAAAGTCTTAGGGTTTAATGGTAGAGAATCTAATGAATATATCTATAGAGAAACATTAGTTGTCGTTATTATTGGTATTATTATCGGTCTAATAATATCAGTACCACTTCACCGAGTAATTATTGGATTCATCGAATGCGATGACATCATGTTCTTAAAAACGGTCAAAGTTTTAAGCTTTGTCTATGCGAGTGTTTTAACTTTAGTTTTCGCTCTTATCATGCAAGTAGTAACTTACTTTAAATTAAGAAAAGTTGATATGATCGAATCATTAAAATCAGTTGAATAAAAAAGTTTACGAAAAATCATCGTAAACTTTTTAAAGTGCAATTAAAGTAATTTCCGTTGGATAAATCATTCCGCCATGATACCTTAAATAAAATCTGTAACTTTCATCCATTTCTTTAATCATCCTAGGAATTTGCCAAACATCATCATTACTGTGATAAATAGAAAATAAAAGTTTAGGGTGCTCATTCATAATATGACCTTTAGCCCCCATCAAAGCCATTCGCTCAGAGCCCTCAATATCACTTTTAATAATTGTAATCTCTTCTTTTATATCATCATCTAACGTAACCATCTGAATAGGAATATCACCATTATCACTAACCTGTGTAGAAGATAACTCGCCATTTTCCTTTAAATACATTGTCCCATTTTCTGCACTAACGCCTTTTAATCTTAAATCTATATCTTCATAAGGTTTCATGTTAGTCTTTAAATATTCAAAATTCTCTTTACTTATTTCATAGCAGTATATCTTATTATAACTATCAGTTCCATAATTTTTTATAAAAGATAGAGTACTATCACCAATATAAGCTCCCAAATCTACAAACACTTCCGTCTCACACTTTGGAATTAAATCCAAATCAAAATAATCATCATATAGATTTTGCATCACCGAAGCTAAATCCGTAAAATTCCAGTTGTACCAATTATCTAAAGTCCCCAGCAACACCTTCTTAGATTGATAATCACATAAATTATCATAAAGCCATATAAAATCATCGATATGGTTTTTAAGTGTCTTGGCTTTTAACTCAAAAAATTCAAAATCCTTATTCTTAAAATCTAACTTACCCCAATACAAAAACTTATTGAAAAAATCTTCACAAGACTTTCTTGTCTTTTCATTTACAAGTAAAAAACGCTCTTTAATGTGATAAAAGATCTCTAATTCTTCCTTATCCTTTATATCATCTGTAAGCTTTTTAAACTTCTTATCAATTATATTCATCAAATCACCATTTAATTATATTCAGTATGGTGATTTTTATTTAACGTTTTTTATAAATTTTTCTTCACTTCTTTCAAGAACCCAATCAATAGAGTATCCATAAGTTTTACAAACTTGAATTAACAATGGACTTAAAATCAAAAAAATAATTTCCGACAATTTAAGATGAACACATTTACTTTTGTTCGGCAAAATGCTATAATGTATGTACGAAAGTAAATGGGTGATTTTATGAATAATGAAAAAACATTAATAGAATTTTTAGAAAAAAATAATGGTTATATTACTACTGCTGAATTAGTAGACCTTAATATTTATAAGTCACAAATTCAATTTTATATTGATAAAGGAATTATAGAAAAAGTTAGTCATGGTTTATACATGAGTACAAAAATTTTTAAAGATGAATATTATATTTTACAAAAAAACTATCCTAGTGCAATATTTTCTTATAATACAGCACTCCATATTTTAAACCTTACAAATAAGACACCATCTGTAATTGATATAACTGTACCAAGAAATAAAAAAGTTAGGGGAAATTATAATATTCATTATGTTTCAGAAAACTATTATGAAATAGGAATTATAAAAGCGACTAGTCCACTTGGTAATCCTGTTAAAGTATATAATGCCGAAAGATGTATTTGTGATATGTTAAGATCAGAAAAAGAATTTGATTTAGAACTCCAAAATAGAGTATTAGATTATTACTTTAGTAGTAAAGATAAAAATATTGAGTTATTGTTAGAATATGCTAAAATTTTTAATATTTATGAAAAGGTTAATACAATTGTAGAGATTATGATGAAATGGTAGATATAACTGATATAAAAAGATTAGCAAAAGAAATAGAAAATAAATATAATCTTAATTATTACGAAATATTACAAAGATATATGTTTGAAAGAGTATTAGAAAGAATCTCTGTATCTCGTTATCAAGATAATTTTATCTTAAAAGGTGGATTATTACTATCTGCTATGTTTGGTATTGGTAATAGAATGACTAAAGATATGGATGCTACAATTACGGGTATAGACGTGTCAAAAAATAAAATGTTAAAAGTATTAAACGAAATATTAAGTATTAATTTAAAAGATGGTGTTAAATTTGATGTAGTAGATATAACTGATATTAGAGAAGATGATGAGTATGGTGGAAATAAATATCATATTGTAGGTAAATTACAAAGTTTAAAGGTTAATTTAGAAATTGATATATCTACAGGTGATAAAGTCACACCGAGAGAATTAAAATATAAATATCCTTTAATATTTGAAGATAGAATAATAATGATCAGTAGTTATAATATTGAAACAATATTAGCGAAAAAAATTGAAACAGTATTAAGACGTGGTGCATTTAATAGTAGAATGAAAGACTTTTATGATATATATTATTTCTTAACTAAATTAAGAAAAGAGATAGATATAAATATTTTAAAAGAAGCTGTGAATCATACATTTACTAAAAGGAATTCGTTTGAATATTTAAACGACTATGAACAAATTATAGATTCTATAATTGGCAATGAAAGATTAGAAAAATTATGGAATATTTATAGTAATAAGTATAAATACGCTAATGGTATAAATATTAATGAAATATTAAATTTATTGAAAGATATAATCAAAAAATTAAATTTAGAGGAATTTAAAAGAGAATATGATATCAATGTTTAGATATATGACTAGTTTAAAGGCAATTTATGTAAGCCCTAATTGGACAACCGCTAATGCTGATGCAACCACTATGTTTACAAATAGTGGAGTATCATCAGTAACCACATGACAATGTTAAAAAATTAAAGTTATAGATAAAATATAAAAATTCCCACAAAAATTACATATTCACTAGTAAACACATAGTTATATATGATAAAATGCTTTTGGAGGTATTTATGATAAAAGCAAATGATTTAAAAAAACAGTTTATTAAACAAAAAAACAAACGAGAAAAAGAAGTATTTTATGCCGATAATGGAATCTCCTTTGAAGCAAATGATGGTGAAATTATTGGTATATTGGGACCTAATGGAGCCGGTAAAACAACCTTACTTAGAATGATTGCTGGTATATTAGAACCAACCGAAGGAACCATTGAATTTGATGGCCTAAATTATAAAAATAATGAAATAGAAATTAAGGAAAATATTGCCTATCTTTCAGGTAATACCAAATTATATGATACATTATCAACCTATGAATTACTTAAAATGTGTGCGGAAATATACGGTATAGATGATAAAAAAGCCGAAGAGAGAATTAAAGAAATAACAGATATTTTAGATATGCAAAACTTCTTAAATAGTAAAATAGGCAGTCTTTCAACTGGCCAAACCCAAAGGGTAAATATTGCGAGATGCCTAGTTCATGATCCTAAATATTATATTTTAGATGAAGCTACAACTGGATTAGATATTATCTCTAGCCAAATAATCTTAGATTTTATAAAAAGAGAAAAAGAAAGAGGGAAGACCATCCTTTATTCAACCCATTACATGGAAGAAGCTGAAAACATCTGTGATAGAGTAATCATGATTAATAAAGGTGTTGTCATAAACTCAGGTACACCTTCAAAAATAAAAGAAGATACCAATACCACTAACTTAAGAGATGCCTTTTTCGCTATGATTGGAGGTGTAACAAATGAAGAGTAATCTATGGAATATACTTAAAAAAGAACTTAGAGAACTATTTAGAGATAAAAAATCACTATCCATGATGCTTATCATTCCAATATTTATACCATTAATTATGCTTGGTATGTCAGCACTATTTGAATCACAAACAGAAAAAGATATTAATGAATATAACACTATTGGTTTTGCTTATAATTTATCAGAAGCAGAAAAAAGTATTGCCAAAGAAATGGACATCAAAGTAGTCGAGGGTAAAGAAGATGAACTAAAAGAAAAATACGAAAATGGTGAAATCAATCTTTATGTAACCAAAGATGAAAATAAATATACTTTAAATATTGATTCATCAGATAACACAGCATATGCCCAAAATTTAACCGAACAATATTTTAATGCCTATAAAAGTTACTTGCAGCAAAACTATCTAACCCAAAATGGTGTTGATGCGGACAGTGTTTTAAACATCATAACCGTAGAAGAAAAGGCTTTAGAACAAGATAATTACTTTGCCGACTTCATCAAAAACTATGCCTTTCTATTTGTCATCATGGCTATAACTGTCTCAGCTACTTATCCAGCAACCGACACAACAGCTGGCGAAAAAGAAAGAGGAACATTAGAAACATTATTAACCTTCCCAATTAAGAGTAAAGATATTATTCTAGGAAAGTTTTTTGGAGTAACCTTATCATCAATCATAACTGGTGTGATAAGTTTCATTCTAGCTATCATTTCCTTAGTCATTGCCGAGAATATGTTCGCGATATATGATGGCTTAGATATTATGTTCACACCGCTTAGTATTGTTATGGCCTTCATTATCATCATCGTATATTCATTCTTTATTAGTGGATTATGTATTTCAATCGCCAGTACATGTAAAACATTTAAAGAAGCTCAAAGTGCCTTAACTCCGCTAACATTCATATCATTATTCCCAGGTATGATTGCCTTTATGATAAGCATTACGACAACCCCATTATTATCAGTAGTACCATTTTTAAATTACTCATTAATCTTTACTGATATAAATGCTGGTAACGTAAACTGGCTAAACATTGCCTTAATGATTATATCAACCTTTATTTATATAGCAATAGTACTAGGATACATCATTAAGCAATATAAATCAGAAAAAGTATTATTTTCAAAATAAGTAGGTTCAAATGAATCTACTTTTTTTATTTTTTAAAAGGAATCTAAAACTTTTTGTCGTATATTAATATATGAAAGATGGTGAAAAAATTAATGTAATGCTCAAAAAAGGAAGGAGATTAATATTATGTGTAAAGTAGGAGATATCATTGTGGTAAACAAATATATCGCTGAAAACAGAAAAGAAATTGGCCGGCATTCATTTGTTGTGATAGATGATAATCTTGATAGTATTTGTGAATTAGATTATACTATGGTTACAACTGTTATTTCAAGTTTTAAAAGTGAAAAACAAAGAAAGAAAAAACTATCATATATGGAAAATGTAGAAGTTGTGGAATTTAAGAAAAATGGTAAAACAAGAAAATTTGCCAAACCATCTTACATTAAAGCTGATAAATTATTTTATTTTGATAAAAACAAATTGGACTACTATGTCTTTGGAAGAATTTCAGATGATTTATTAGCTGAATTAATAAAAATAATTGTTTTTCTTTCAAAGGAAGATAAACTTGTAATTGTTAATGATAATTTGCAAACAAATTAGATTAAATTGACAATAAAATATTAACTATGTTATACTACTTTTAAAATTTTTTTTCATTGAATTTATTAACCTTTTTTAGTATAATTTTATTAAGATAGGAGTGATGGTAAATGGAAAAAAGCAATAAGTTCCCAAAGGATTTTTTTAAACAATCAAGGCCAACCATTTCTACTAAAGAAGCCCTTAAAGATGTTATTCCAATGAAATGGAAATTTAGTGATGGGAAAGATAAAAAGAAGGTTATTTTAACTTCTTCAAAAGAAAAAGGTATTATAAGATAGCTAATTTAACTATCTTTTTTGCTCAAATGTAAAAGTAAATGCAATTTTTATTATTTTTGGGGTTGCGTTTAGTTTTGCATCTTACTAGATATTAATTTTTTCAAAAAACGGCTGGGGTGCTATTGACAAATATTCAAAATATAGTATAATTTATATTGTCTACTAATTGCGGATGTAGTTCAATGGTAGAACCCCAGCCTTCCAAGCTGATTACGGGAGTTCGATTCTCCTCATCCGCTCCATTGAAATTTAAACTCATACATTTAAGTGTGGGTTTTTTATTATATAAAATAGCTAAAACTCCCGTAATCAGTAGAGACTATATTAGCTAAAGAAGTTATGTTATAATTAAAATGTATTAAAAAGCATAGAGGTGAAGTATAGCAAAAATAAAAGTAAAATTGCTCTATCAAAATTACAAAAAAACATTAATACATATAAATTAATTATAGGAGTTACAAAATGAATCAAGAAAAGAAATATTATGTATATGAAATGAATGGAGTAACTCTCCAAATAATATCAGTTATATTTTTAATTATTATGCTATTTATAACTTTCTTTTTCTCTAATGTGATTACTATGACTGATAAAGATTTTGAATTAATATTTTTACTTATCATTCCATATCTAATTCTCCACGAACTACTGCACAGCCTAGCTTACGTTATTAATGGTGCCAAATTCAAAAACATTACCTATGGTGCTCATCTAGAGAAGGGGATACTATGTTGTTTATGTAAACAAAATGTGAGTAAAAGAAATATTTTAATTTCTTTATTATTCCCATTCGTCATAATTGGAGTTATTACTTATATCATAGGAATTCTTACAAACAATACTGTCTTAATTTGGTTGTCCATTTTAAATATATCAGGATGTTCTGCTGATTTAATCATGTTTTTTGATCTATTAAAATTAAAAGACTTTGAATACTCGGAATATGATAATCCAATGGCTTTTGGACTATATACAAACAAAAATTTAAGTAAAACCAAACTATTTGGTCTAAAACATATTGGAGAAACCAAATCCCTAGAAAAAAACAATATGAAAAAAATTAGTATTAGTAAATTTAGTATAATCACTTTTATTATTTTTATCATCTTAGGAATATGGCTTATATTTTTGACATAACAAGGTTATCAAAAGATAATCTTTTTTTTGTAAATTATTGCCAATCTACAAAAAAATATTTCAAAGAACAAATGTTCGTGATAAAATATAATTGGTGATATAAATGGAGAAGACATATATATGTATCGATTTAAAAAGTTTCTATGCTTCAGTAGAGTGCGTAGAAAGAGGATTAGATCCTTTAAAAACAAACCTCGTTGTTGCCGATGAAGAAAGAACCGAAAAAACTATCTGTCTTGCCGTAAGCCCATCTTTAAAACAGTATGGAGTAGGTGGTAGAGCTAGACTGTTTGAAGTAATATCAAAAGTAAAAGAAATAAATAAACTAAGAAAAAAACAAAATAGTTATAAACCATTTACTGGTCAATCCTCTAATGATGATGAATTAAAAAAAGATAAAACCAAAGAATTATCTTTCATAATAGCTAAACCCAGAATGGCTCATTATATAGATACATCAGCCAAAATCTACAGTATATATCTAAAATATTTATCAAGTGATGACATATTCGTATATTCCATTGATGAAATATTTGCCGATATAACTAATTATTTAAAATACTATAACCTTGCCCCAGAAGAACTTGTCACCAAAATAATTAATGACATTTATAAACAAACAGGTATTACTGCCACCGCTGGCATAGGTACCAATTTATTTCTAGCTAAAGTTGCAATGGATGTTGTAGCAAAACACGCTAAGCCAAACAAATATGGAGTTAGAATAGCTAAGCTTGATGAAAAGACTTATCGAAAGCAAATATGGTATCATAAACCAATTACCGATATTTGGCGAGTAGGTAAAGGAATAGCCAAAAGATTAGAAAAATATGGCATCTATACCATGGGAGATATTGCTAGATGTTCCATTCAAAATGAAGACTTACTTTATAAACTATTCGGTGTAAATGCCGAACTATTAATCGACCACGCTTGGGGATATGAGCCATGTACAATAGAGTCTATAAAATCCTATACTCCAAATAATAGATGTATAACCTCAGGTCAAGTACTTGATTGCCCATATAATTATAAAGAAACTAAATTAGTTATCTGTGAAATGGCTGATTCACTTGCCCTTGACCTTACCGCCAAAAGCCTTGTCACAGATAAACTAACCTTAACCATTGGCTATGACATTCAAAACATAAATAATAATTATGAAGGAGAAATAACCACTGACTTTTATGGAAGAAAAATCCCCAAACATGCCCACGGGACCATAACCTTACCTCATAAAACATCATCTTCTAAAATAATCATGAATGTTTTAATAAAACTATATGATAAAATTATTAATCCCAAACTATTAATCAAAAGAATTAACCTAACAGCCATTGATGTAACAGATGAAAAATTAGAAATTCATAAAACAAAATATCATCAACTAGATTTATTTTCAGATTCAGAAAAACAAACTAACATTTTAGAAAATGAAAAAAGAGAAGAAGCAAAAGAAAGAAAACTCCAAGGGACCCTTTTAAATATTAAAGAAAAATATGGCAAAAATTCCATTTTAAAACTTATGGATTTAGAAAAAGCCGCTACCACCAAAAAGCGAAACGAACAAATAGGAGGCCATCATGCCTAACTATGATGATATTATAAATATGCCTCATCATGTATCTAAAAAAAGAAAACCAATGTCTCTTAAAAATCGTTCCGCTCAGTTTGCTCCCTTTTCGGCTTTAAAAGGTTACCAAGAAAAAATAAACGAAATTACTAGAATAAATGACAAAAAAATAAATAAAAACTCAAAAAACTAATATATTGAATAGCCCACTTTTTTGTGATATCATTGATAGTGTTAAGTAAATAAGAAGGAGGCTAAAAATGGAATATCTAATTACATTTATTGAAGGAATTGCTTCTTTCATCTCACCATGTATATTACCTGTAATTCCAATTTATATTTCTTATTTTGCTACCGAAAGTAAAAGCATGAAAAAATCCATCATTAATTCATTAGGCTTTGTTTGCGGATTTAGTATAATCTTTATTCTCTTAGGTGTATTTGCCGGTACTTTTGGCAAATTTGTTCATGAGTACACAGATTATATTAATATCATCTTTGGAATATTCTTAATCATAATTGGTTTAAATTATATTGGTGTCTTATTCATCAAATTTTTAAATAAAACAAAAGGCACAAATCAAGAAAAGAAAAACTTAACATTTATAACATCAGTCTTATTTGGCATAATCTTCTCATTATCATGGACCCCATGTGTTGGTGCCTTTTTATCGTCCGCTTTAATATTAGCTAGTACAACCGGCAGTGTTTTAAAAGGCGCAACCTTATTATTAATCTATTCTCTAGGACTTGCCATCCCATTTATTGTAACAACCTTATTCCTAGAAAAAATGAAAAGCACCTTTGACTTCATAAAAAAACATTATAATATCATAAACAAAATATCGGGAAGCATCTTAATTCTAAGTGGAGGTTGGTACACCATCACAGGAATTATCGGCATAATTGGTTAGGAGGTATAACATGAATAAAAAAGTAAAATTAATAATTGAAATCGTAATTTTTATAGCTATATTATGTGCATTCACCGGCATCTATTATTTTAGTCAAAGTAACTTAGAAGAGCCAGAAGAAGCTGCCAATGTCGGAATAGTTAAAGTCACTGATGAGAACTTTTCAAAAGAAGTTTTAAAATCAGATAAACCGGTTGTCTTAGAATTCACATCTAAATCATGTCCACCTTGTGTAGCTATGTTAACTACATTAATAGATATTGCCAAAAATAATGAAAATATCAAAATAGGAACCGTTGACATGGATGATAGTGCGAATAAGGAAATAATAGAAAAATATGAAATCAGCGCTACTCCAACACTCATAATATTTGAAAATGGCAAAGTTAAAGAAACATTAGTTGGAGCCGTAAATGAAGATAAAATAATGGATGCCTTAGGAAAGTAGGAAATATATGAAAAAAATAGATAAAAAGTTGATAGTATTTATAGTATTATTACTCGTAGCATTTGGCGTTATAGTTTTTCTAATCGATTCTAAAAACACCAAAACTTTAACCTGCACAGCCGAAGGCACATCATCTAATATTAAAACAAAATCAAACCTAGAAATAAAAGTCAATAATAAAAAGATAAAAGATATGGTATTCACTGTTAATATGATTTTCCCAGAAGAACTTTTAGATCAAAGACAAAATTATGTTAATATGATAAGACAAACTAAACCATATATGAGCGCCTCTGTAACCGATGATGGAATTAGATTTGTAACCAAAGAACATGGTGGTAGTTTCATAGGAATAGACACCACCCAAGAAATAACCATCTCCGAATTAAAACAAGTCTTAGAAGTGCAAGGCTATACATGTAAATAAAAGACAATCCTAGAATTGTCTTTTTAATTAATCGCATCTATAATTTCTAACCCAGTCATTTCACACGGAATATTAAATCTTTTTATATAACTTTTATCAAAATCTTTAAAATTGTTCATTCCAATATCATACACCTGCATATCCACACCATGTAATTTTAAAACAAAAACACTTTCTTTCGTATAAGCACCATAAGGATAAGCAAAAACCTTTAAATCTTGTTTTCCTAAATGCTTTTCAATCAAATCATAAGATTTCTTAACATCATCCTTAAGCTCTCTAACTGGTAGTCTATCATAAAACACATGTTTCGTACTATGACTAAAAATCTCTACCAAACCACTTTCATACATAATTTCACACTGCCTCCAAGATAAATACTTTTTACCATCAATCATCTTCCCAATATTATCCGTAACTATAAAAATAGAAGCCTTCACATTATACTTTTCTAAAATCGGGAAAAAATATCTGTAATTACTATAATAACCATCATCAAACGTAATTAAAATCGGTTTATCAGGAAGTTCTTTCTTCCCGTTATAAGCATCATTCAAATCTTTAAATGATAAAAAAGTATAACCATTATCTAATAATGTTTTAATATTTTCTTCAAAACTTAAAGGTGTATTTATATAATTAAAATCATCCGGATCTTCATCGGGAACCCTCACTACGAAATCGTGATATAAAAGTATCGGAATATCTTTATTTTCTCTTTTGTCTTTCTTTAAACACAAAAACCCAATAACAATAATTAAAACAAGAATAATTAATATAACTATCTTTTTCATAATCATCACCACTTTATCATATTCAAACCCTTACAAATAGTAACCATCCTTTTCCCAGCCTCATAAGATACAGTAAAGGTGATAGAATGATTATAGTATTAATTATTTCACTTTTGTATCTTGTATTTGCTATATGTATTAATATTAATTGGATTCAAGATATTGCTTGCTATTTCGGTTATCCAATAGCTATATACCTTGTAACCTTTGTCGCTTTAATACCAGGCTTTATTTATATGTTCACACTTTTAAGCTTACTATTTATGAAAAAAGAAAGAAAACATTGTCAAAAAAACGAATGTGATGTAACCGTATTAGTACCCGTATATAATGCTAAAAAAACAATCAAAAAAACCATCGAATCTATTACATGTCAAAAATATCATGGAAACATACACATAATCGCCATAGATGATGGATCGGCCGATGGTTCATTAGAATTATTAAGGAAAATAAACTGTGATAACCAAATAACTATATTAGAAACAAAACATAGAGGGAAATCCTATGCCTTAAACGAAGGATTAAAACATGTCCAAACAGATTATGTCATCACCGTAGATAGCGACACCACACTTCATCCGCTAGCACTAAAAAACATCATGAACAAACTAGTAAATTCAGAAGAAAAAGTAGTAGCTACTGCCGGAAGCATATTTGTCAAAAATGATCAAACAAACTTTGTCACTAAACTGCAAGAGTGGGATTACACTCTAGGCATATTTGGCGTAAAACTATATCAAGGAAGCTACCATTCTACTTTAGTAGCCCAAGGAGCTTTCAGTGCCTATAAAACAAAACAAATAAAAGAAATAGGTGGTTGGAGGCCATGCGTTGGTGAAGATATTGTCTTAACGTGGAACCTACTATCAAAAGGTTATCAAACAAACTTTGCCAAAAACGCCGTTGCTTTCACCGAAGCCCCAGATACATTTAAAGGACTATTTAGACAAAGAAAAAGATGGGCAAGAGGTATGATTGAAGCCTTTAAACAAACAAAAATCATAACCTCAAAAAAACTAAACCTAAAATCAAAATTTTTAATGTGCATGAATATATTTTTCCCATTTGTCGATCTCGCACTCTTAATATTTATCCCTCTAGGACTCATCTTCTTACTATTCCATAATAATTTATTCATGGGCCTTCTAACTCTATTAGTAATATTACTTGGCATGATATTATGCCTAGTTATAGAAATAAAAAGACAAAATGTATTTAAAGAAATAGACTGTAAATTAGAAAAAAGAAGCATACTTGCATTCATTTTTTATGCACTCTTTTATGCTTTTGTTCTCGCGCCGTTTTGTCTAACTGGATATATTAAAGAATTAGTAAATACTAAAAAAGAATGGTAATAACATAGATTACAAAGTGAAAATAAAAGACTATTAAAAATAATTTAATTTTAATAGTTCTTTTTATTATAGTCTTTAAAACTTCAAACTTGAATCAAACTCACCAATAATATATAATTTTATTAGAGAACTAAAATTTATTTTAGGAGGTGGTGAAGATGAGAAGATTATGCGTATAAGTTAGGCATAAACTTTGATTATGCCGAATAAAGGAGGCATAATATGTTTGAAGTAAAAAAATTAAATATAAAAATAAATGATAGATATATAATAAAAGATTTTTCTTTAACTTTAAATCCTAAAGATAAACTAGCCATCATTGGTGAAGAGGGAAATGGTAAATCAACTCTTTTAAAATCACTGTTAGGCATATGTGAGTATGCGGAAATCACAGGAAGTATAAATTCGAAAAATTATAGGATTGGTTATTTAAAACAATCGATGACTGAAGAAGACATAAATAAAAAAGTATATGATTTTCTATTTAAAGATGAAACCGACTATTATGAAAAAATAAATAAGCTTTATAAAAATCTAGATACAATTAATCTAAATGACGATATACTAAATCAGACTATCGCAACCTTATCAGGTGGCGAGAAAGTAAAAATAAATATTTTAAAACTATTATTAGATGAATATGATATCTTATTCTTAGATGAACCAACCAACGATTTAGATATCGAAACTCTAACCTGGTTAGAAAACTTTATTAAAAATGAAAATAAACCAATAATTTATGTATCTCATGATGAAACATTATTATCCAAAACAGCTAATATGATCTTACACCTAGAACAAATAAAAAAGAAAACAGATTGCCGTCACACATTATTGAAAATAGATTATGACACATACGTTGAAAAAAGAATAAAAAAGATAGAAAAACAATCACAAGTAGCTAAAAACGAAAAAACAAAATTTAACAAACAACAAGAAAAATTAAAAAAGGTCATGCAGAAAGTTGAATATCAGCAAAACACAATCTCTAGGAAAGACCCACATGGAGCAAGACTTCTAAAAAAGAAAATGCATTCGTTAAAATCGGTAGAAAGTAAATTAAATAACGTAAAACTAACCGAAATGCCAGATGTAGAAGAAAACATTAACTTCTTCTTTGAAAAAGTAGAAATACCAAAAACCAAGCAAATAATAGACTTAGATATACCAGTCCTTAAATCAGAAGATAAAGTACTAGCTCAAAACATCAAACTAAATATTATAGGAAATACTCACACATGTATTATTGGTAAAAATGGAACAGGTAAATCAACACTCATAAAAATAATTTATGAACAATTAAAAACACGCCCTGATATCAAACTAGGATATATGCCACAAACCTATGAAGATATCTTAAATAACTATAAAAATGTTTTAGATTTTATATGTCCAAACTCAGATAAAGACCAAATCACAAAAGCTAGAATGTATTTAGGTAATATGAAATTTACAAGAGAAGAAATGAATAGTGAAATCAAAAATTTAAGCAATGGAACTAAAGCTAAATTATTTTTAATAAAATTAGTTTTAGATGAATGCAACGTCTTAATCTTAGATGAACCAACTAGAAATGTCAGCCCACTTTCTAATCCTGTAATCAGAAAAGTATTAAGAGAATATAATGGAACCATCATAAGTGTTTCTCATGATAGAAAATATATTGAAGAAGTAATAGATACTTTATATATTTTAACTAAAGAGGGCTTAACTATGGTGAATAATGATAAAAAATAACCACAAAAAAACGTATATGAAATAAATTAAGAATAGATTGGAGACATATTTATGTATAATGACCAAAGCAAAAAGGTAATAACAACAAGCGACCTAGCAAACTTTTTAAAATTATGTAATCATCATTTAATCCAAAAATATGGTATAGATTTAATTGGTGTGTTACAGTTAGATATAGAAGAAAATACAACGGAAATTTTAATGATGTTATTAATGCAATTTGAAGATGTAAAAGAAATAATAAAACAATATGAATTATATGATATGCTTTATAACTTTATTGATGAATTTCAAAAAACAAAAATTTACAAATTATCTATAGAGGATTTAAGCATTACTCTACACAAAGGAGAACAAATAGAAAATTTAGATTCTCTTTTAACTGAAAAGCAACTAGAACAAATATTCAAAGCCTTAGAACATAATATGTATTTATATGAAAAATTATATAAAGATAAAGTGTTTATTATTGATAGTAGTATTGGAAAGAAAGCCAAAGTAACTATTTCTTCAACTAGACTTTTTCACATATTAGGTCTAGAAGAAAAAGTCATTAAAACCAATATGCAAGAATTTGAAAGTGTTTTCAATCACTCTGATAATATAAAATCATTAATGACTGATAGAAAAGATTTATTTACCGTCTTAGAAAAAATACTAGCAAATGAAACTAGAATTATAAATGCAGTTTTAGAAGGAAAACTAAATCATACCTTTAACTTTCCAAAAATAGAAATGAAAAATTATGCATTTGAAAGAATGGGAATGTTAGAACATTCTTCTGGCGTTATATTTTATGATAAAACAATTGATACATCACTAGAAGCCAAGACTTCTCATTTAAAAGCCGACTTATTTTTGCTAAACGATTTCATTAGAAATTATGATTTAGATTTTGTATTTTCAGCTTATAGACCATATAAATTTAGTAGAAATTTTTCTATGATTAATAAAAAAACTAACATACAAAATAATTTACCAACATCAGATGCTGAAAGCCTATTTATCAGTAGTAAAGGATGGGAAAATAGTAGATTCTTAAATGGGCAACTATCATCAATATCAGAAAGTGTTGGAATATATCATAAAAATGATTTTGACTATACCATTTCTTTAGAAGATGATAGCGAATTACCACCAGTAGACCCAGACGAATACATTGAATTTTCAGACGAAGATAAAGCTCGTATGGCAAATGTTATTATTGAAAACTTACCAAATTTGGATAATTCCCACTTGAAAGATTTATACGATGAATTAACAAAAGGAAATGGATTTAAAAAAAGATAAAATTGTGTCAACATTTGTCGTAAATTAACTCATAAAAGAATAATTATGATATAATTTGTTATAGAAAAAAAGATAGAATAATCTATCTTGATTCAACAATTAATTTAATAGCAGTACGTTCCTCACCATCGATAACAATATCGGTAAAAGCAGGAATGCATATTAAATTTTTGCCACTAGGAGCGACAAAACCTCTCGCAATAGCAATTGCCTTAATAGCTTGATTCAAAGCTCCAGCTCCAATTGCTTGAATTTCAACAGTTCCTTTCTCGCGAAAAACATTAGCTAAAGCTCCAGCTACTGAATTGGGATTGCTTTTAGCCCTTACTTTAAGTGTTTCCATGTTTATTTCCTCCTTTGTTTAAATATATGAAAATAAATATGGAAAATTACAAAAATTTAAAAGGAGGTAGTTTATGATTAAAAATATTAATATAGAAGACGACAAAGAAAGAGGAATTTATTTTCACGAAATGGCTGAAGATTCACGTTCTTTAGAACTTTTGCTCCATACTTGTTATAACAATGGAATCGTTCCAACGCTAGCAAGCAAAGGCCATGGTAAAAATAAAGTAGCATACATCATACTAACACTGGATCATGCTCACCTAAATACTATTGGTAGACTAATTGATTTAACCTTAGAAATACCTGATAGCGAATTTAATATTAGGTCTAGTAAAGGTAAAATATATGCTGAACTTTCATGTGAAAGCAAAGATGATGACCAATTATTTACTAGAATAAAAGAAATAGTTGAAGAACAAACCATAGAAAATAAAACCCATAATCTGACACTCATGAATACAGTTTATAATATTGCTAAAATAATAAATAACATAATAGAAGCTGATATTCTATTCGCAACCAATGAAACATTATATAGTCAAGGTAAATGTGGTGTATCAATTTATAAAGATAAACAATTTAGTAAATTAAACACTAAAAAAGCTGATGATATTTTAGATGTTATTAAATCATTAAAAGAAAAAGCTACCTTAAATTTACCAACAGTATTCTTTTGTTCATTTGAACAGCTTAGAAACTTTTACTTTGAACTAGATGAAACAGTTTATGGAGAAAACGAAGGTGATATGTAATGGATAGTAATATAAAAAGAGAAATAATTCTAGAAAACTATCAAAATCCCAAAAATAAAGGATTATTAAATGATGATTCATATATGAAAGTAAATATGAATAACGAAAGCTGTATAGATGAAGTAAATCTTGAAGTTAAAATAGAAGATGGAATTATCAAAGATATTCGCTTTGATGGAGAAGCATGCGCTATCAGTACATCTTCAACCTCAATAATGATAACAACATTAATCGGTAAAACAACTAAAGAGGCTGAGAATATTTTACAAAATTTTTTAAATATGTTAGACGAAAAACCATATGATGAAAACATTTTAGAAGAAGCTATTGTCTATGATGATATCTATAAAAATCCAAATAGAAAAAAATGTGCTTTATTATCATGGTGGGGCATTGAAAAAATATTAAATCAAATTAAAGATAAACTTTAAACCAAAAATTTAAAGTTTTTTTGTATTTATTATAAAGAAATTATACATAATGAACGTAAAATATCTATAATTAAAATATTATTGTATAAAAGTTATTTTATAGTTGTCTACAATTATACCCTCTGCCTTTTACTTTTAGTTTACCAATACAACCACTACATAATTACAATCTAAAAAAATACCCCCACCACCCCCACCAAAGATAAATATAAGCACTTTGTTAAAAAAATAAAAAATGCGTGAATTTTTAGACTAAATGCAGGTTTATGAAGTAACATTTAATTTACAAGACTTATTGCTGCTTTGGAATATAAAAGCGGAAATAAGTCTTTTAATTTTGCCTAATATTAACTAGTATTACTTAAATTTTTGCATGACAAAATTACGGAGGTTATTTCCGTTTTTTAAACTTATTGCAGTTTTTGTAGTTTGTTTCTTTGCCCAAAACTGTTTTAGCTAGCTAAAACAGTTTATTAAATAAATCTTCATCAAATACATTAATAAAAGCCTCTTTTGGAGTATAACTATCTAATGATTTTAGTGGCCTATTTAGAAGTGTTTCGTTAATGTTTTTTATATCTTGTTTTGTGTATTTATCTATAGTTTTACCTTTTGGAAAAAATAATCTTAATTGTTTGTTTAAATTTTCTACGTTTGGCTTTTGATTAGATACATAAGCATCACAAAAGAATAATTTACATCTTTCTTCTCCTGTTATTTTTGAAAAACATATACCTTCAATATCAGTAAAATTAGGATCTCTGTCAGTTAAAATAACTGGTATTAATTCTTTGAATGCGTCAATTTCAATCTTTTCCTCTAGTTCATCAAAAAACTCTACTACCTTTTCTTGGCTAGGATTTTTTATTAAGTCAAGTAAACAAAATTGCAAATCTGGTAGAATTAATGATAAAATATTATTGTTATCTGTCTTAATGGATCCAAGAAAATCTAGTTGCCAGACATAGATTCCTGGATGTTTGTGTATATAGGCAAGATAATCAATATAAGTATGACCTGTTCTGTCAATTTTCTTATTTTCAGAATACTCATACTTTTTATTATGGTTTCTTTTCTTGTAAGTAACCGCATAAGGTAAGTCCATTCTTTTTGTTGTTAAATAGCCTTTATTTACATATCTATATATAGTAGTTACTGATTTATCTATTTCATCTTTATTTTCTATGGTTATTTGATAAATAGACTTCTTATCATCAACACCATCTTTAACTATTTTATCTAGCTTTTGAAATTCTTCAGAGGTAATATCAATTCCTTTTCTAGAATTAACTAAATTAATATCAGCCTTATCTTGAGCTTTTTTTGCATCATATTTATATTTAGTAAAACAACATTGATTATTATATCTTTTATTACAGCCTATACAAACGAAAGGCCATCTGTTTATTTTATTACAATCGGTAACATTTTTTCCTATTGTAATTTGTTCTCTGTTTCGCTTAACTTCTTTAGATATACTAGTTGGATCATAGCCTAAAGCTTCAGCAATTTCTTTTAATTTATACTTATGAGATATTCCGTTAGATATAACTTTTCTTTGTTCAAATGTCAAATGTTTCCATGATTTCATTTTTCATCCCTCCTTTTTGGCAAAGAAACATGTATATTATACTACTATCAGACTTATTTCAGTTTTTTATCATAAAACGGAATTCCAAATAAAAATCTACCTTTTATAAATTTAAAAGTTAAAATTCCTTTTTATTTTTCTTAAAATCTAGTATAATGTTAATAGGTGACAGTCATGAGTAGAGAACTTGGATTAGACGAAAATAAAATAAAAGAAATATCAAAAATAAAAAAAGAGCCAAAGTGGATGACTGATTTCAGATTAAATGCCTATAAAGCTTTTAAAGAAATACCAAATCCAAACTTTGGACCAGAATTAAAAATAGATTTTGATAAAATAAATTATTATAAAAAAGTAACAGATAAAGTAGAAAATAACTGGGATAATGTTTCTTGTCCTATTAAAGACACCTTTGAAGAAGTAGGACTAATAAACGCCGAAAAAAAATATCTAAATGGTGTTGGAGCTCAATTCGAAAGTGAAGTTGTATATCACAGTATGATAAAAGAATTAGAAGAAAAAGGTGTCATTTTCTGTAGTACAGATGATGCATTAAAAAATCATCCAGATTTATTTAAAAAATATTTTAATACCTTAGTAAAATATGACGAAAACAAATATACAGCTTTAAATGGAGCTGTATGGAGTGGAGGAACGTTTATATATGTCCCAAAAGGTGTTACTATAGATAGACCACTTCAAAGTTATTTTAGATTAAATACTAAAAACATGGGACAATTTGAAAGAACATTAATTATAGTAGATGATGATAGCCATATTCACTATATGGAAGGATGTACAGCGACTTATCATACGTCTAGTTCACTCCATGCTGCTGTTGTTGAAATATTTGTTGGAAAAAACGCCAGCTGTAGATATACCACCATTCAAAATTGGGCTAGTAACATATATAATCTAGTCACAAAAAGAGCTATTGTTGATGAAAATGGTAAAATGGAATGGATTGATGGTAATATTGGCTCTAAAACTAATATGAAATATCCATCATGCATTTTAAAAGGAAAAGGAGCTAGTGGAGATTGTATATCTATTGCTGTCGCATCAAAAAATCAAATTCAAGATGCTGGAGCTAAAATGATTCATTTAGCGCCTAATACAACAAGTAAAATCATTAGTAAATCAATAGCCGCAAGTGGTGGAATAAGTAACTATAGAGGAACAGTAAAAATTAGTAAAGATGCAGTTTATTCCCAAAGTACCATTAAATGTGATACAATAATATTAGATAATAAATCAAAAAGTGACACGATTCCAAAAAACATCGTTGAAAATTCAACTTCATATCTAGAACATGAAGCTACAGTATCAAAACTAGATGAAGAAAAATTATTTTATCTAATGAGTAGAGGATTAGATGAAGAAAGAGCAAAAGAATTATTGATAATTGGTTTTATTGATGAATTTAGAGAAAATTTACCAATGGAATATGCTGTTGAACTAAATGCACTACTCAAAAATTATTTTTAAAAAGGAAGGGGAAATATAATGAAAAAAGTAATTCCAATAATCGTTTTAATCATTTTCTTAGCTGCTGGAGTAGGAGTATACCTATATATTGAAAATATTGAAAGTGAAAATACAAAACTAGAAAATAAAATGAAAACAGCAAGTAAAGCATATTTTGAAGAATATGTAAGCGCAAACGATAGTGTAAACATGTATAAAATTACTTTAGAAGATTTAGAAAACGCTAATAAAAATGGTGAAGAATATGATTTAAAAGGATTAGAAAAATGTGATAAAACAAATACCTTTGCTAATGTAACAATTAATTACAAAAATGGAAAAGCTAAAGATGCACAAGTTGAACTAAAATGTTAAAAAACTTGTGTTTTTTTATTTTGCCTATTATTTTTTACTCAAAATAATAAAATTTCTATAACCAAAACATTATTTTGAACTATTTTTTTGTATCAAAATTATCATTTTCCTCTTTTGCACCCCAATAAACAAATGTGTATAGTACTAACCCGAAAGGAGGGAAAGAATGTTGAATCAAATAGTTTTAGTAGGACGTTTAGCTAGTGACCCAGAACTATATGAAACAGAAACTGGAAAAACAGTAGTTAGAATAGTTCTAGCTGTACCAAGAGCTTATAAAAATCAAGACGGCGAATATGAAACGGATTTTATTTATTGTAAATTATGGCAAGGAATTGCCAAAAGAACCAATGAATACTGTAAAAAAGGCGATTTAATTGGTATCAAAGGACGAGTTGAAACATATAATTATGATACTGAACATGGACGCAGATACATAACTGAAGTAATTGCAGATAAAGTAACATTTTTATCCAGTAAAAAAACAGACTAAAAATAACCCCCGTACAAAAGGGGTTATTTTTAATCCATATCATTAAAATCTTTGTAAAATATATCATCTGGTTTTAAATTAAATACTTTCGCAATCTTTACAGCCATTTTATATGAAAGTCTTCTTTTTCCATTCTCAATCTGCCAGTAAAATGGTTTACTTATCTTTAAATGATTTGCCATATATTCACAAGTATATTTTCTTTTCTTACGAATCTCCTTTAATTCGTTCATATTCGACCTCCTAATTATCTTAAAATAAATTTATATCACATTTACATTATATATTAACTTAAAGTTAATTACAAGAAAAATATAACACAAAGTTAGAATTAATGTAATGTTTGCTAAATGCTGATATAATCTAAGTTAACGAAAGGATAACGATAATTATGGTAGCAGGACAAAGATTAAAAGAAGCTAGAAAGAAAGCAAATTTAACTCAAGTAGAATTAGCAAACATAATTGGAGTTAAAGCAGCTGAAATTTCACAATATGAATCAAATAAAAGAACACCTCGTTGGCCAGCATTCAACAAATTATTAGATGCTTTAAATATAACAGCAGACGAAGTGCTTGGAAGAGAAGTAACAGTTCAAGATGATGACGATTATATAGTAAAACTGGCTAAAGAAGATTTGCAAATATTATCAAATATCAAAGCAAATCCGAAATTATATAAGACTCTTTTAGCTGACCCTGAAAGAACAGTTCAAGTAATTAATAAAAATTTAAAAACAGTCATACCAGAAATAGATGACTAAATAGTTTGTGATAAATTAAACAAACTATTTTTATTTTCATCAAAATTTAGTAAAATATAATTAGGAGGATAATATATGGATATATTAGATATAATTGATAAAAAAGAAAAAAGAGAAACACTAACCAAAGAAGAATTACAATATGTCATTGATGGTTATTTAAATGGTAGTATCAAAGATTACCAAATGTCAGCTCTATTAACTGAAATTGATTTACTTGGACTTTCAGAAGAAGAAACAGTAAACTTAACTGATATTATGCTTAAAAGTGGTGAAACTTTAGACTTAGGTTTTGACAACCTTGCCGATAAACACTCAACCGGTGGCGTTGGAGATAAAACCACTATTGTTCTTGCACCTTTAGTTGCATCATTAGGAGTAAAAGTAGCTAAAATGAGTGGTAGAGGTCTGGGACATACAGGAGGAACTATCGATAAATTAGAGTCCATTAAAGGTTTTCAAACATCTATGTCTTTAGAAGATTTTAAAAAACAAGTAGATGAAATAGGCCTTGCTTTAGTAGGCCAAATGGGTAATTTAGTCCCAGCAGATAAAAAAATATATGCCTTAAGAGATGTCACTGGAACAGTTGATTCAATCCCATTAATAGCTTCAAGCATTATGAGTAAAAAATTAGCTAGTGGCGCTAAAAACATTGTTATTGATTTAAAAGTCGGAAGTGGAGCTTTAGTGAATAATCTTTCTGAAGCTAAAGAACTAGCACACCTAATGGTAAAAATAGGCAAAGAAAATAATAGAAATATTGCATGCGTTTTAACAGATATGGATGAACCACTAGGGAATGCCGTTGGAAATTCACTAGAAGTAATTGAAGCTCTAAATACATTAAAAGGAGATGGCCCAGAAGATTTAACAAATCTAGTTATCAAACTAGGAACACTAATGACATCTATGAGTCTAAACATTAGTGAAGAAGAAGCAAAAAAAAGAATAAAGGAAAACTTATACAATGGTAAAGGATATGAAAAAATGCTTGAATGGGTTAAAGCTCAAGGTGGTAATATAAAAGAAATTCCTTTAGCTAATAACCAAAAAGAAATTATTTCTAAAGAAGAAGGGTATATCAGTCATATTGATGCCTTAGAAATAGGAAAACTATCTAGAAAACTAGGGGCAGGAAGACTTTCTAAAGATGATAACATTGACCTTTCAGTAGGAATTGTTTTAAATTATAAAGTAGGGGACTACGTCAATAAAGGTGATGTTCTAGCAACAATCTTCTATAATGAAAAAGAAATTACAGATGAAGAATTTCTTTCAAGTTATAAATTCAATAAAGAAAAGGTGGAAAAGCCAAAATTAATTATTGATATTATTAAATAAGTTGCTTATTTAAGTAACTTTTTTAGTTTAAAAAAGGAAATTAGCTAAAAATGTCGTATAATTAATATAGAAACACAAAAAAGGAACAGTTCCCCCTGAAAGGACTGTTCCAAATAAAAGAATAAAAAGGGGCTGGCTAGTTTACACTAGCGCCAATTCAACTAAAATTGAATTGGTGCTATATATAATATCAGAAAATTAAAATATGTCAATAGATTTTATGAAAAAATTTTAAAAGGAGGAAAAATATGAACTTAGAAAATCTCAAAGGAATAGGAAAAACAACCATAAAATATCTAAATGAATTAGGAATATATAATGTAGAGGATTTAATAAACTATTACCCATTTAGATATGAAATAATTGAAAATTCTGATATTACTAATTTAAATGATGGAGATAAAGTAGTTATTGGGGGAATCATAGAAAACATACCAACAATCATTCATTTTAATAGAAAACTAAATAAAATGAGTTTTCATTTAAATACAGGAAGCTTTATAGCCAATATAACTATATTTAATCGAGCATTCTTAAAAGACAAACTAAATATTGGCTGTCAGATAACTGTAATTGGTAAATACGATAAAAAACATAACAGTATTACTGCTAGTGATATCAAATTTGGACTTATTGAAGAAACCTTAATAGAACCAATTTACCATTCATCATTTAAAATAAGTAGTTCAAAAATATCTAAAATAATCAAATCAGCCCTAACAAACTTAGAAAGTACAAAAATAAAAGATTATATTCCAAATAATTTTATAAATAAATATCATTTTATTAATAAAGCAAAATCCATAAAAATAATTCATAATCCAAAAACTAAAACAGAATTAAATGAAGCATTAAAAAGATTAAAATATGAAGAGTTATTCATGTACATGCTGAAAATTAGTTACTTAAAAAAAACAAAAACCCAAGCCGATGGTTTAAATAGAAAAGTATCATATGACAAAGTAGAAGATTTAATAAAAAATCTACCTTTTGAATTAACTGTAGACCAATTAAAATCAGTAAAAGACATATATGATGATTTGATTAGCAAAAATAGAATGAATAGATTACTTCAAGGAGATGTAGGAAGTGGTAAAACCATTGTTTCATTCATCGCCCTATATATAAATTATTTAGCTGGCTATCAAGGAGCATTAATGGCACCAACAGAAATATTAGCTTCCCAGCACTACACTAATTTCTTAAAACTTTTTCCTAATTTAAATGTTGTTCTATTAACCGGAAAATTAAAATCCAAAGAAAAAAGAGAATGTAAAAAATTAATTGAAAGCAAAAAGGCAGATATAATCATAGGAACCCATGCTCTTATAAGCGAAGATGTAAAATATAATAACTTAGGTTTAGTCATTACAGACGAACAACACCGTTTTGGAGTAGCTCAAAGAGGAAATTTAAAGAATAAAGGAATTACTCCAGATATTTTATATATGAGTGCCACCCCAATTCCAAGAACATATGCTTTAACCCTATATGGAGATATGGATATATCAAGCATAAGAACCATGCCAAGTGGAAGAAAACCAGTAAAAACATATGTTAAAACAAATAAAGAAATAAAAGATGTTCTATATATGATGTTAGATCAAATAAAAGCTCATCATCAGATATATGTAATTGCTCCATTAATTGAAGAAAGTGATAAAATAGACTTAGAAGATGTTTATAAACTAGAAGAAAAAATGAAAAGAGCATTTGGAAAAATATGTAATGTTGGCATCATGCATGGTAAAATGACTAATAAAGAAAAAGATGAAGTCATGAATGAATTTAAAGAAAATAAAATTCAAATTTTAATAAGTACAACTGTTATTGAAGTAGGCGTCGATGTTGCTAATGCCACCATGATTGTAATATTTGATAGTTATCGCTTTGGCCTTTCAGCCTTGCACCAGCTTAGAGGTAGAGTAGGAAGAAACAATTTAGAAAGCTACTGCATACTAATAAGTGATAAAGAAACAAAAAGGTTAGAAGTTCTAACAAAAACAAATGATGGTTTTAAAGTCAGTGAAGAAGACTTCAAATTAAGAGGTGGTGGAGATATATTTGGAATAAGACAAAGTGGTGACATGAATTTTAAATTGGCTAATATAAAAAATGATTATGATTTGTTATTAAGAGCAAAAGAAGATAGTGAAGCATTCATGAAAAGTGAAGAATATCAAAGCCCCAAATATGCTTTTATTAAAAAAGAAATTACTAAAGCTACAAACTTAGATTAAATGTGTAAAGTGTACAAAAACAAGTCCAAAATTCATTGACTTTTAAATTTAAATAAACTATACTTTTAATGCATAGAATACTATTCTATGTGGCTACTACTTACGGTAAATGTGAGTAGCTAACCAACCCCCTGAAGGAGCCGCAAGGCTCCACTTTTTTTGTTTAATTACAGGGAGTTCTTAATATTTTGGTAGTATGCTACCCATCATTCTACCCATCAACTTGATGGTTTGTTATAGTTTATATAGGTTTAATCAGTAGACTTTTTGTTAAAGTCTTTTTCTAATGAATCAAAAAATTTAGGAACATTAGCATAATCTTTTTTGACTAAATGAGTATATGTTTCTAATGTTTCAATTGTTTCTGAGTGCCCTAGATAATTAGATACAGCAGTAATAGGTGCAGAAGCCGATATTAAAGCACTAGCACAAGAATGTCTAAAATCGTGTATTCTAATATGTCTAAGTCCAGCTTTCTTACAATAATTATTATTTCTACTGTACATTTGATGATAGGTTATAGGAACATCATCTCCAAATACAAACCAGGTTTGTTTAAACTTTGAAAAACGTTCATTTGATTTTTTTAATTCAGCTAAGTCTTTTAATAAAACTTCAGGAATGGGAATAGTTCTATTAGATGATTCTGTTTTAGGACTTGCTATATACCATGAACTACTAGCATTATTTCCAGCTAAATTTAGAACTTGTTGAGCTATTGTTAAAGTATGATTCTTAAAATCAATATGTCTCCATTGCAAACCTCTAGCTTCACTTCTTCTAAGTCCACAGTAATATAATGTTTCAAATAAGCATTTATCACGTAAATCATCTATTACTGATATATACTGAAAAAATTCTTGTGGTTCATAAAAATCCATTTCTTTTTTTATAGCCCCAGGTGTTTTAAATGGTTCTAATTTATTATAAAATTTTCTTAAATTAAAATCCCATTGTTTTTCAGCAAAGTTTAATACTTGTTTAATAAATTTCTGTATATCAGTTTTATATTTATCACATAAATTAGTTTTATTCATTTGAGTTCTCCATTTTTGATAGTGTTCCCAGTTCAAATTTACTAATTCTATATTATCTAATAAACCCATATATTTAATTCTATCTCTATATGTCTTTAGAGTAGAGTCTTTTATTTTATCTTTTTGATATTCATAATAAAGTGTATATGCTTCTTTAAAAGTCATATGTGGATTAACTTCAACATCTTTATATTTGTCTAAATATTCTAATTCTGCTTTTGTTGCTTCTTCTTTGGTAAAATAGGCTTGTGATTGATATTGATGCCTTTTACCATCTAATCCTTTACTATATTGTATAAATACCCAAGATCTTCCATCTCTTGTTCGTTTATTTTCTTTAAGTTGTCTTACGGACATTAAATTATTACCTCCTTTATTAATCCGTAAAATATCGACATACATCTATATTTTACCATTTATTTAATTGCTTTTTATGATTACTTAATTAATTTATCGATTTTATCAATAAAAAAGACCAACTATAAAGTTGATCTATTGTCTATAATTATTATCTTAATTATTTTTATTAAAAAAAATTTAATCTGTATTATTTTAATAATCTTAATAGAAAAGAAAATCTCCAATTTAAAGAATTTAATTCATATCTGTGTTCGGCATTAATAATTTCCATTTCAATATTATCTTTAGTTAATTTATCAATATTATTTTTGATGTTTTTATATGCATTAATTACTTCATTATTGTTAAAAGTGTCTTTTTTTAATTGGTAATCAATGTTTTTTAATATATCTTTTTTTATATAATTTTGTTTTGTTTCAATATATAATAAACATTTTTTTAAATTAGTGGTATAGGCTAATAATAAGTCTTTTTGTATATCATTTAAATTTGTTAAAATAACTATTACAAGTATTTGATAAATTGTATAGCAAGTTATACATCTTTCTATAAAATCATATATCGTAGAAGTACCTTTCATAAATGTTGATAAATAAGCAAGTAAGGTTGATACACCAATAACTTCAACTAAATAAATAAAAATCTGCGTTAAGGTTTTTGATATAATATATCTTTTTTTCATAAGTCATCACTCTTTCTAAAGAATTCTTTTCTTTGAAGTATTATATCATAATTCAAAATCATCAGATTTATCTTTATCATATTTTTTATTAATTCTTTTACTTAAACTTTTGAAAGAGTAGTAGTCATATTCTTGTTCTTTATCAACATCTAGACCTAGTGTTCTTTTTAGAGCTTTAAATAAATCAGTGGCAACTTCTTTAACATTAGAGATTATTTCATTAAATGTTTCTTTTAATTCTGATATTTCTTTTCTAAGTGAATTAATAATTTTATTTTGATAATTTATTGTTTCATCTTTTTCTTCAATAATTAATTTTTGATTTTCAATAATTTTATCTTTTTCTTGTAAAGTTTTACCTGATTTAAGATTTCTTATTTCATTATTTAATTTATCAATTTGTTTTTGTTTATATTTGAGATTAATTTCATTTTGTTCAATTGTTTTATCTTTACTTAAATTATCTTTAGTTACTTCTTTAGAATAATTAGATAAATTGATAATATCTTTTTCTTTATATCCAATTATTCTGCCTTTTTCAGGATTTAGAAGGGGATTAGTATCAACATCAGATATTTTATCTTTATATTTTAATTCTATTTTGTTTAAGTCTTTATTTTTGTTATATTCCATTTTTATTAGTTTAGTTTCTGCTCTAAGTTCATCTAAATATTTTTCTGCTTTTGTTTGATGATGTTTATTAGCTCCGATTTGACCTCTATCAAGATTGAATCCTTTATCATTAATATATTTATTATAATCATCTTGAATTTTAGCAAATGAAGTTTTAAATCCTTTGTCTTTCCAAAATTGATCGGAATTTAAGAATTTTCCATATTCAATTGTATACATATTTTTGCCATTTTCATCTTTCTTTTGAATAGGTATTAATTTTTCTTTTCCATCTTTGCCAACATATGACTTTAATAATTGATGACCATTTTCATCAGTTTCAAATACTTTTCTATGAACTTGATTTACTACTGGAGTAAAATAAAAGTGCATATGAGGAGTATCTTCATCAAAATGAACAGCAGAGTAGACTACATTTTCTTTTCCAACTAAATCACACAAAAATTGATGAGAATATTCAAAATAATCTAATACTTTTTTCGGAATATCATTTTTATCATTAATAACGACTTTGTTTATAGGTTCACCTTTATGATCTCCAGTTAAATGAATTCTCCCTGTTTCTTCAAATCTCATTCCTAATGCTTTAAAAAATTCTTGACCACTTGTTATTACACATCCGTTTAATAAGTTAATTTTTTTATTATTTTTATTAAATTCTACCTTGTTATTATAAAGTGTCTTATAAGTTGAACTAGCTAAATTAGTACTACAAAGAGGAACATATTCTATATTAAATTTTGTTCTATTTGTATCGTAATTACCTGTGCCAATTCTATCAGTAAGTTCTTTACCAAGACCACCAATATCAGAAGATTTTATTTTGTTTGTTATTGTTAAAACTTGTTTACCAGCAAACATAATATAATCCTTTCGTTAGTTTATGACATTGTGACATTAGATATTTGGGTGGGATTGTGCGTTTGGTCATTTTATGACCTATCTCACTAGGGCATAGCCCGAAAGTGAGTTAAGGGAATCCCTTAAAAACCCATTCTTGTTTATAGCAAAGACTTAAGATATACTTAAGCCTAAGCTAATAAACAAGTGCTTATTTATTCTAACGATAAATAAGCGGAAGATGAATCATTATCGCCACTTTCACTTGCAAGCAAGCAAAACGTGCCACATTAATCATCTTCATTTTGCGAAGGTTCTATAAATGTAGCATGATATAATCTGCTATCAGCAGTTCTACATTTAGTGATATGAACACCTTCGCTTTCTAAGAGTTCCAGACTACTATTAAGTAGTCTACCAAATCTCTTAGGTGACATTGGTATATTGGCTTTTAACACAATATCAGTACAAGTAAAATCAATTTCTTTTTGACTAGCAACATACTTTATAAAAGAAGTAATTTCATATGATAGTTCATCATCTTCAATAGAATTTATTTTTTGAAATATAAGATTATCTAATTTTTTTAATTGGATATCTAACTCTGGAAAATCTCTATTAATTGTTTGCAATTTAACATATCTTTTATTAGATTTATTTTCTATTAAAGTGATTCTACCATCTACTGTTGCATCTAATGCAACACTTCCTAAAGTTTTACCAGTTTTATTTAGATGATGTGTAACTAAAAAAGTAACATTATATTTATCACAATAAGTTCTTAATTTTGGAAATACCTGCTGAGCAACATCTTGATAATTATTAATGTCATATTGAACTCCAAAATCAATATCTTTTAACATATCTAATATTATTAATTTACCATTGTAATCTTCGGCAAAAACTTTAATATCATATTCTAAATCTCTTAACGATATATTAGCTTTTGTTTGTCTATCTATTATAAATAGCGAGTCGTTTTTTGCGGAAAGTTCTAGAAATTCTAGACGTTCCTTTAATTGACCAGCATCGGATTCTGTGGTAACATATAAAACAGGTGAGTGATTTACTTTTTGTCCTAAAAATGGTGTTCCGTTAATAACGGAGCAGGAAAGTTGCAGTGCCAACATAGACTTTCCTACTTTTGGATTAGACACTAGTAGATACACGCCTTTAGACTTCATTATATTATTTATGATGATGTCTTTTTTTATGCTTGTATCTACTTTTTCAATAGGTTTGAGCAATTTTAACATCTCCCTTCAAATTTTTACTTCTTGATTCTAAATAATCAATATCGATATTTAAATATTTAACAACTTCTTGCATTGGTACAGCGTTCTTTGGAACATAATAACCTTTACTTTCTAAATCATTTTTGATTTTACTTTTAATAGTTAATGCTGAATTTCTGCCTATATTTGCAAGTTTCATTAAATCTGATAAGTTGCACCATTGTTGTGCAATAAGTTTTAAAGTTTCATCTACGGTCATATTACACCTCCTTTTATCTTTCTAATTCTTCGTATTTTTTGTATCTTATATCAACAACTTTTTTATATTCATCAGTAGGTTGCATAGAGATACTAAGACCAAGATATGAATCTTTACTAACACATTCTTCTAAGCCAAAGAAATGTGCATAATCATTTTCCATTAATTCATTAGCAAACTTTATAGTTTCTGCTTTAGTATTAGGATCTAATAGAAGTTGTCTTAATGATGTTGTTACATCAAAACATATTAAGCAATAAAGTCCTTTAGCTCCTAATGATAACTTAGAGTTTTCTAAAACATCATTTCTAATAGAAGTAAAGTATTTCATATGTTTTTTCACCTCCTTCATAATCTAAAAAGGGTAGAGTACTTTCGGGCATAAGCCCTTTGTGAAATTTCATAACTTGATATATTAGTCATACCATAACTCCTCTTTGCCAGTGTGAGGATAATTTCTGCCTTGCATTTTTTACTTAATGGCATATCGGCGATTTCCACTAAGACTAAGTTTTCAAAGAACAAATTTAACTTAATATTTCGTGTCCGAAATACCAGTCAATTAAAATATAACATTGTCCGGAAAGCTTGTCAATACTTTTTGTCCGAAATTATAGACATTTTTTCGAAAAAATGATAAAATTAGTTAAGAAGAAGAAAAAATGGGAGAAAGAAGTGAATATATGAATTCAGAAGAACTTAAAAGTATTATTGAAAGTGCTAGAGAAGCTAAAGGAATATCGCAAAGAGAACTTGCAAAGTTATCAGGAATTAGTAGAAGTACTTTAAATGATATTATTAATGGTAAAATAAAAAAAATAGATGTAGATGCATTAAAAAAGATAGCTGAGACATTAGACTTATCTTTAAAAAAATTATTAAAAGTAGCAGGATATGATGAATTTCTTGATTATTTATCATTAGATAGATATAAAAATAAATCCACAAGGGATTTAAAAGATATGATAGAAAAATATAAAAAGTCTCAATTAGATTTATTAGATTGGGATGCTAAAAAAAGAGCAGTAGTAAATGATGCAAGAGGAAAATTATTTTATACTATGGAACACTTAAAATTAATGCAAGAAAATAAGGATAGTTTATATACGATTGATAAAGCTATAGAAGATATAAAATATGCTTTTGATGAATTGGTAAAAGCTCAAAATAAGTATGATTACAGCAAATTGCCAAAAGATTTTTAGGAGGTAGATAAAATGATTAAAGGAAAACCATTTGTAAAATGGGCAGGTGGAAAACGACAAATTATAGATAAATTAAAACAATATATTCCTGATGAATTTAATACTTATTATGAACCATTTGTTGGTGGAGGTGCTTTATTATTTGAATTGTCTCCTAAAAATGCGGTTATTAATGATTATAATAGAGAACTTATGAATGTTTATGAATGTATTAAAGATGCTAAAAAGTTTGAATCTATGTGTAAAGAATTGAATCATCATGAAACTATGCATTCTGAGGAATATTATTATGAAATTAGAAATTTAGATAGGGATAAAAAGAAGTTTAATAAGTTAGCTGATTATAAAAGAGCTGCTAGAACAATTTATCTTAATAAGGCTTGCTTTAATGGATTATATAGAGTAAATAGTAAAAATGAATTTAATGTTCCATTTGGAAAGAAAAATAAAGTTAATACTTATGAAGGACAAAATCTAGGAATTATATGTGGATTTTTAAATTACAACAATATTAGATTATTATCAGTTGATTTTGAAGAAGCTGTAAAAGACGCAAAAAAAGGGGACTTTGTATATTTTGATCCGCCATATGATTCAGATACAACTACTTTTAATAGTTATACTGAAGATGGCTTTGATAAAGAAGAACAAAAAAGACTTGCAAAAGTATTTAAGGATTTGGATAAAAGGGGTTGTTATGTAATGTTATCCAATCATAATACAACCTTAATAAATGAATTATATAAGGATTTTAATATACATGTAATTGAAGCAAAACGAAACATAAATGCAAATGGAAAGAAAAGGGGAAAAGTAGAGGAAGTTATTATAACTAATTTTGAAAATAAAAGAGGTTTTGAATAATAGTTAAGGAGGTGGAATTATGTCTAAAAAGCCATATTATGAAAAAGATAGTTTTAAATTGATACATGGTGATTCGTTAAAGGAATTAAAAAAGATTGAACCAAAATCGATAGACATGATATTTGCAGACCCTCCTTATTTTTTGTCTGGAGATGGAATAAGTTGCAGTTCTGGTAAAATGGTTAGCGTAAAAAAAGGTGAGTGGGATGAAAAAATAGATATTGATAAAAAACATAAGTTTAATAGAAAATGGATTAAATTGTGTTACGACATTTTAAAGGATGAAGGAACAATATGGATTAGTGGAACAATGCATAATATTTATTCAATAGGAATGGCATTGGAACAAGAAGGGTTTAAAATAATAAATAACATAACTTGGAAAAAATTAAATCCACCACCAAATATAAGCTGTCGTGCATTTGTTCATTCTACTGAAACAATTTTATGGGCAAAAAAAAATATCAAAAAAGCAAAACATAAATTTAATTATTCCTTGATGAAAGAGTTAAATGATAATAAACAAATGAAAGATGTTTGGGAATCGTCATTAACTAAACCTAGTGAGAAAAAACAAGGAAAACATCCAACTCAAAAGCCTATTGCTATATTAGAAAAAATAATATTAGCATCTACAGATGAAGGTGATTTGATTTTAGATCCATTTAATGGAAGTGGAACAACAGGAATTGTAGCAAATAAGTTAAATAGAAAATATATAGGAATAGAACAAGAAAAAGAATATCTTGATTTAACTATTAGAAGAAAAGAAAGTGATAACAAATGAATTTTGAAAAAGAAATAAATGAGATAAAAAATATTGTTGAAATAACTTCTAAAGTAAAAGATATAAATAAGATTAATAGTGATATTAAAGCAGGAAAAGAATTGCTAAGAACGATTGATAATGAAAAAAAACAAAAATATCTAGAAAAAATTGAATTTGAATATGCTAGGTATATAATAGCTTTAAATGCAGCATTGAATATAAGAAATATCACTCAAGGTAATGGAACTACTAGAAAGATGATTAATCTAGATGAAAAAATCACACAGGCTGTAAGATTATTAGAACTTATTTTAGATGAAAAACTTTTTGAAGAGCTTGTCAAAGTTATAAATAAAGAAAATAATGTTTTTTGTGGAGGTGTCTTAAATGAATAGAAATTTTAATGAATGGTTAAACAAATTTAAATCTAGTATTTCAAATTATACATATTATGTTGATTTTGAAAAAATATATAAATCGGCAGAAAAATACAAAGTAGAACTTAATATATTGAATTCATTAATAGGTAGTAAGGATATTGAAAAAGAGTTTGAAAATATTATAATTAAATATCCTGAAACATTAGAAGTTATTCCATTATTACTTGCTGTAAGATCAAATGAAATATTTGTTAAAGATAATATGGATGAATATTTATTTACTTTTAACAAACTGGTATATTCCATTGGTGATTATGTTAAATTTATGAGAGAAACAGGCTTGTTTGAACTGCTACAAAATCATATCATAAATAATTTATATGATTATGTTTTAGGTGTTGAAGTTGGACTTGATTCTAATGGTAGAAAAAATCGTGGTGGTCATCTAATGGAAGATTTAGTCGAAAGTTATATAATAAAGGCTGGATATAAGAAAAATATAGATTATTTTAAAGAAATGTACTTGTCTGATATAGAAAAGAGATGGAATTTGGATTTATCGGCTATGTCTGGAAATAATATATCAACAAAAAGATTTGACTTTGTGATAAAAACAGAAAATCAGGTGTATGTTATAGAAACTAATTTTTATGCTAGTGGAGGTTCAAAATTAAATGAAACTGCAAGAAGCTATAAAATGTTAGCTGAGGAGTCAAAAAAGGTTAATGGAGTAACATTTATTTGGTGTACTGACGGACAAGGATGGATGAGTGCGAGAAAAAATTTAGAAGAAACATTTAATGAATTAGAAACAATATATAATATTGATGATTTAGATAATGGAGTTTTAAGTAATTTGGAGTGGTAAGTTGTGAATAATCAAATATTAAATAGTTATGTAGAAAATTTTTGCGATCAATATGATATAGGTGTAAATAAATTCTTGTTATTTTCGACATATCAAATATGTAAAAAAAATAAATTAGATGAAAATATGTTAATTGATTCTGTCGTTGAAGGTGGAGGAGATGGAGGATTTGATTCTATTGTAATTCTAGTAGATAAAAAGTATATTTATTCATTAAATGAGTTTAATGAATATTTAGAAAGCATAAATGAAAATTCAAAAGTGGAATTGTTTTTTATTCAAACTAAGGAAACTTCTGGAATAAAAGAAAATGCTTTTATGAAAATGAAGGATGCATTTCAAAACTTATTAGTAGAAAATCATATACCTGAAAATTTGAAATTACAATATAATCCAATATTGATTGAAAAATTTGAATTAATAAATGAAATTATAGTTAAATCTGCTCCCAAAACAACTAATATATATTTTAATATTGCCTATGCTTATACTGGAAGGAAAAATAAAGATAGTCTTTCTTTGGGTGCTAAAAATAAAATGGAATCTATTGTAAGTATTATTGTTGCTAAGACTTACGTTAAAAAAGAAAACATATCAGTTGAGATATATGATAGTACAAAATTAATAGATATAGCAAACAAGAGTATACAAAAAGATTATATAATTAAATATCAAACTATATTTAAAATGAATTATTGTTCAAATAGTGAAAATGGTTTTGTTATGAATATGTCATTAAAAGATTATTATAATTTAATAACACAGGATAATGAGATATTAGATGAACTTTTTGAAGGCAATATTAGGGATTTTGAAGGACAAACTGTTGAGGTAAATAAAAATATTAAGGATACTTTAGAAAAAGTTTTTAATGCTGATTTCTGGTGGTTAAATAATGGGGTAACAATGATCGTTGATTCTTATTCACCATTACCAAATGATAGTGCAAAAGTTGTTAATCCTATTATAGTTAATGGACTTCAAACGTCGTATACTATATTTAATTATTTTAAAGAAAATCTTGATAAACTCGAACAAGAAAATAGAAATATTTTACTTAAAATAATTAATACGAATGATATTAATGTTGCTGATATGATCATATCTTCTACAAATAGGCAAAATCCTGTTAAACCAGCTCAATTAAAAGCTACAGATCCTATACAAAAAGACATAGAACAAATATTATTTAATAATGGTATATATTACGAAAGAAGAAAAAATTATTATAGAAATAGGGGTATTGATAAGCACAAAATTGTTACTTTAGAAAATTTAGCTCAATATTTAGAATCTATATATTATGGTAATTGTAGTGGGGCTAGAAATAACCCAACTTCATTATTAAAAAGTGATAAGTTATATAAAAAATTATTTAATGAAGAAATAAAACCTAATATTTATACAATTACTTCTAAGATAGCTTTAGAAACTTTGGATTATTTAAGGAAAATAAAAAAGAATGATGCTGATATTTTTAATAAAAAGTATTCTGTCTCCTTAGATATATTTAAATTTTATCTAATGAGAATGGTTGCATTAGTACTTTGTGATAATAATTTAGATAATTATTTAACTATTGATTTAGAATTAATTAACTATGATTTAGTTGTAAATATTGTAAATTATTTGGAATCTATTGTTTCTAAAATATTAGAAGAAAATGATAACATAATAAATGTGTCTAAATCAAAAGAACTAGATAATAGTATTCAAAAAATAGACATATCAAAAATAAATGGAGTTTTGGTATAATAGACTATACCTATATTTAATGTCATAATGTCATTTTTGTAAAAATTGCGGTATAAAATTAAAAGAATAAGTGGCATATTTCATTATTTAAGATGGAATATGCTCTTTTAAGTATGAAGTTTGATAAGAAAGGAGGATTTATGGATATGATAGATAATAATGATATAAAAATAGAAATTAAAAAAATTAGCAAGTTAGAAGGTGGAAGATTTCAAAATTTGTGTAATCAAATATTAGTTGAAATGGGTTTTAAAATACATCCCTTAGGATCGCATGATACATCAGATAAAACAACTCCAGGAACACCTGATACATTTTTCTTGAAGGATGATTATTATACACTTGTTGAATATACTACTCAAGAAGATGGAGTTTTTCAAAAAATAAAAGGAGATGTTGAAAAATGCATAAATAAAATAAAAGAATGTAAAATAGAAAAAGGCAAAATAATAGAGTTTTATACATCTTCAAATTTAAAAATTGAACAATTTAAGGAGTTAACTGATTTATGTTTATTAAATAATATTATACTTGAAATATATAATATTGATATGATTGCAAATATGTTAAGAAGAGAATATCCACTTATTGCAAAAGAATATTTAGATATTGCAGTTGATACACTACAAGTTTTATCGCCTATGGAATACATGAAAGAATATAATAAGAAAAAAGGTAGTGTAAAAATTAACGATGAATTGTTGTATCGTGATAATGAAAAGAAGGAAATATTACAAAATATATCTGATAATGATATAACTTTAATTTCTGGTAAATCTGGATGTGGAAAAACTCATTTAATATTAGATATTATGATCAATGATAAAAGTCAATTAAATGAATATAAAATATTATGTATAAAAAATAGAAATCAAAATTTATTTGATGATTTAAAGAAATATCTAAAAAAAGATAATAAATATATTATTTTTATTGACGATATTAATAATATAAATGATATTGGTCAGATATTATATTTTTTAAATCCTATTAACAATTTAGAATTGAAAATAGTGGCTACAGTGCGAGATTATGCAAAAAGTAGGGTTATAGAAAAAATAAACACAGTAGAAAATGAAACAGATAATTATTTTAAAATAGGGCATATATCTATCAAACAATTAACTGATGAACAATTAGGTGAAGTAATTAAAAAAAATACCAACATTAAAAATGAATTAGTTATTAGGAATATTATTTATGTTTCACAAGGTAATGCACGTATATTGATGATGGCTGCAGAAGTAATTAAGTCAGGTACAGGTAAAGCAACTACTATAGAAGATATTTATAATTCGTATTATGAAGTTGTAGTTAAACAATTATCAAAAGAAAGTAATACAATTATGAAATCTTTAGCTCTTATAGGTATTTTAAATGCTATTGATTTGAAAAATGAGAATCATAAATCTCTAATAACTGTATTTAATTTAACTGATGAACAATTAAGAAATGATATGTTAATATTACACAATAATGAAATTATTGATATGATCGATGAAAATATTGCTAAAGTTTCAGAACAGTGTATTTCAAATTACTCAATGTTTTTAAGTATAGTTATAAAAAAAGATATCAGTGTTGATGATCTTATAATTAATATGTTTTCATATTCGAAAAGTAGGTTAATAGAAGATATAAATTTATTATTAAATATTTTTCATGGTCAAGAAACAGTTGATTTAATTCAATTAGGAGTAAGTCATGTTTGGAATTCAATTGATATATATAATTATGATAAGTTTGATTTTTTAAACTCATTTGGAAGTCTACTAGATTTAGAAACATTAAATTTTTGTTCTGAATTTGTTAAAATTACTAATTATAATAAGATGAATTTTAAATATGAAGAAATAGTAACTTCCAAAAATAGAGAATATACTGATAATAAATTGCTTAATCTATTGGGAAAATTTAAGTATTCAGATAAAATGGAATTAGCGTTAAATATTATAATAGAATATATAAAAAAGGATAATAGTATAATTCCCGAAGCATATAAATTATTTGCATATATGTGGGGATATGGAGATGAAATTTATTATTGTGATTTTTATATACAAAAAAAAGTTATTGAAAGTTTAATATCATCTAATTATCCAGAAGATAATAGTATAACTTATTTGATAATGAATTTAATTCAACATTATTTAAAGTTTAATGGAGATTATTCATTTTCATCTGGTAAAAGAAATATTGTTATAACACAATATTGTTTAAATGAAACAGAAAATCTTAGGGAATTTAGAAATATTATGCTTGATTATTTGATTGAAAAATCAAAAAGTGAAAATAATAGATGTTATTTAATTAATATACTAAAGCATCTTTATTCATCAGGATATGGAAGAGATGAAAATATCAAACTAATTATGGAAAATGATTATGAAAAAGTTAGTGAATTAGTGAATAATCTATTGCCTCTTGATTTTAAAATAGCAATACTAACTGATAACATTAATAATGAATATAAAGCATTTAATGTCACTAATCTTGATATAAACATACAAGAAAATGATATATATATGTTCTATAAAATGATTGATAACAATATTGACCATGATTATAAAAATGACAAAACACTTGAGAACATGAAGAAAATAGTTAATCAAATGAGTATTGATGAAATATATAAAAACATATATAAAATAGGAATTATTGAAAATGAAAATCAACTTGAGAATAAGTATGATATTAAAAAGGGTATTTCCTTATTTATAATTGCGTTATTTGAAAAAGACGAAATTGATGTATGTAAATTATTGGATTTATTTGTTAGCAACAATATATTAAAAAATTTTCCTGTTGAACGAGTAATAAAATTTTGCATAGATAAAGTAGGGTACTCAAAAACGAAGCAAATAGTATCAAAATATGAGTATAAACAAAAATTTTATTTTATGTTTGCATGTTATTCCTTAATTCCAGATAATGAAATATGTAAAAAAGAGTTAGACAATTTTATTGATTTTGTTTCTCAAAAAATTAAAATTGATTCTGGAACTAGTATAAACTTAGGATTTCTATCAAAATATACTTTAATTGATAAAGATATTTTTCCAAAAACACTTAATATACTTTGTGAATTGTATAAAGATGATTTATTTGTCTTATCTTTGATGACATCTCTATTATTTAATGAATTCAGTGAAAATACACCACAGAAATTAAAAGAATATTTTAAAAGTGATTATGATGTATTGATAAATGCATACTTATTACTATTAAAAAATCATGATAATTTGGATTATAATGGAAAATATTTTGATATGTTTATGGATTTAGATTTCAAAGATTTTATTGATAAATATTTAAGTTTCATAGAGAATAATCTTGATATAATGCATAATAATCATAATGTATTGAAAAATATTTGGAGACACGATGATTTAAAAATTAGATATGTTATAGAATCTATTTTAAAAATGCAAAATTTTAAACGTATTAATTTTTTAAAATTATTATTTAGTAATTTGAAGGAAAATTATGCTATTGAGGAAGAATATTTAATAGATATAATAAAAAAATATAGTGATAATGAGGATATATTAGTAGAAATTTTTGTTGTAATATCAAATAGATCTAAAGAAGCGAGAATAAAATGTATTATAGAACTATTGAAATTAAATAATAATTACGAAATGTTTGAAAAAATACAATTAGAGTCTTATAACTGGTCTTGGAGTGGAAGTGAAATACCTATTATTGAAAGTAGAATAGATTATTTTAAAGAATTGCTGGAAGGTATTCAAAAACTTGGTTCTAATTATATCAAACACTGTATGTTTGTAAATAAAAAAATAAAATCACTAGAAATATATAAGAAGAATACTATTAGAGATGAGTTTTTACGAGAATGGTGAAAATAATGTGTTATGCAAATATGCTAAAAATGGTTGAAGAAAAAAATATATAAATACTAGATTAATAGATTTGTTGATGGGGTTTAAAAAAAGATGAATAAATGATAAGTATTTCTACCCATCAGCTACCCATCAAATTATGCTAAATTTATCAATTTTTAGTTAAATTTTATTAAACTTAAAATTAATTGTATGCCGATATTACGGGGATTTTTAATAATCCTCTTTTTTAATTAAATTGCCCCCTGAAGAGAGCGATTAACTTATGTCGCTCTCATTTTTTGTAGGAAATATAAGGGATTTGCTAATTTGATAAATCTCTAAAAATAGGATTAGGTACCAATTAGGTACCATTTTTATTTAAATAGACATATTTACTAAATAGATGTGATATAATTAATATAAGATTATAAGTGAAATGAGGTGATATTTTGAATAATAATTTGCAGTATTTATTTGATACTTCCGGAAACTGGATTGCATTTAAAATTGGTAAATTTCTATTTAATGATGATGGAAACTGGATTGGATGGTTTCCGTGGGATGAAGTTGTAGCTATAACTCCCAGTGGGAAGTATTTAGGAGAAATATATAATAAGAACAGATTACTTAAATCAAATTATAAAAAAATATTACCATATCCTGGTTATCCTGGTTATCCTGGTTATCCAGGTTACCCTGGATATCCTGGTTTTGCTGGATATCTATATGTACCTGGAACATCAGATGTAGAGAAAGAACTATTGAAAGGAGAATAAATATGACAAAGGAAGAATATTTAAATAAATCTAACGCCATCTTAATTAGTCTGAAAAACACTATAGAATCATTTTATACTTTATATAATTCCTTAGATGATGACAAAGAAAATCAAAAACAAGATCTTCTTCGTGCGATCATATTATTCTCATGTTCTGGAATAGACTCAATAGTTAAGCAATTAGTTAATGATACTTTAGATTATGTTATTGAACATGATGAGGGAGCTTTTAATCAATTTAAAAATTATACTGAGAAAAAATTAATATTAAAAAATGAAGCTGGAATAAATTCGAAATTGTTTGCTGAACTATTTACTTGTGGTAATCCAAAACAAACACTTATAGATGTTTTAAAAAAGGATTTAACGAGTAATAGCCTTCAAAGTGCCGATGAATTATTAAAAGTAGGATCTGTTTTTAATATTGGAACTGCTAATTTAGTAAATGGTAAGGAAGAACATGAAAAATTAAGAAGAGTATTTATAGTTCGTAATCAAATAACACATGAAATGGATGTTGATATGACGGCTTTAGATTTTAAAATGAGAGATAGGACTTATGAAGAGATAAATGATTATTCTGAATTTATTATTAATTTTATAGAAAAATTTATAGAATTAATATCAGAAAAGCTTGATGATACTTCGGAAGTTGATGAATTTGAACAAATAGTAAGTTTATAAAAACATTGGATTAAACCAATGCTTTTTTAGTCTAAATTATCGATTAAATCAACAACTTCATTTAAAGCAGAGTTAAATAGATGAGTGTAAGTGTTTAAAGTTTCTTCAATTTTAGTGTGTCCTAGATATTTTGCAACGACAGTTATATTAGCACCATTATTAACAAGTAAGGATGCACAGGAATGTCTGAAGTCATGGATCCTAATTTGAGGTACACCAGCAAGTTCACAGTTGCGATTTTTTCTTGATGTAATAGTATTACTAGCTACAGGGAAAGCGTCACCAATAACAAAGTAATTATCATTGAATCCATACTCTTTAGATACCTCTTCTTTAAGCATTTTAAGGTCGTTTAAGAGCACTTTATTGAGTGGTAGGGTTCTTCTTTTAGTCTTTGGAGTGGAGAATTGAAACTCTTTAACAGAACCACCACGATCAGTAATCTGCTTTTTTATTGATAAAGTTTTATTTACAAGATCAATATTTTTCCATGTTAATCCTCTGAGTTCTCCTTTTCTTAGACCACAGTAATATAGTATTTCAAACATAACCTTTTTTGTAATTCAGTTTCAACGGAAATAAATTGTTTCCATTGGTCATAAGTAAAATACATCATTTCTTTAGGTATATCAGAAGAGTTGCTAAATTTAGTCATCTTAGAATATACTTTATTTAAATTGAAATCATACCATGTCATGGCAAAGTTCAAGACTGACTTTAAAAACTTCAATATATCATTTTTATATCGAGTTGAGATATTAGATTCGTTCATTTCTTTTTTCCAATTATCATAATGATTTATATTGAAGTCTTTTAATTTAACATTTAACAAACATTTTAAATAATTCTTTTTATTACCATAGTTATAAAGAGTAGTTGGTTTAACTTCTATTGTTGATGTTCTATTCTCGACAAATAGATCAATCATTTCATCTATGGTTATTTTATCCATATTTTCATGTTTATGTATTTTTAATCTAAATTCAAGCTCAGCTTCTTCTGCTTCTTTTTTAGTAGCATATTTTCCTGATTTATATTGTTTGTTTCTACCATCCATATCTTGATATCTTAACTTAAAGAACCAGATACGGCCATCTTTAGTTTTGCCTTCTTTAGCTTTATATACTCCCATTATACAGGATAAAAACATGAAAAAATATAAAATGGTCAAAAAAGCAAATAAATATAAGCTTATTGGCCATTTTTAAATATAAAAATTAGTGAGCTA
>CALVRC010000002.1 GCA_944358445.1 uncultured Bacilli bacterium | reverse complement strand
TTGTCTTCTAACTATTTCAGTTTTAGTTAATTTTTTTGTTGTCAATTTAATCACCAATAATATTTTACATGGTTTTATAATTAAATTGGCTAATTTTTGTCTTTTTTTTCTATTTTTATATCATTCCTTTATTGTATTTACTACACGTCAATAGTTTTTTCTATATTTTTTTATGTTTCTATCCTGTATCATATACCATTTTCCTTGCTTAAACACACTTATTATGTTATTATTATAATAAGAGGCTGGTTAATATGAAAGAAGAAAATGCACGTAAGTCTACGTCAAGAGTAATGGAATATAGTGCTATTGTAATATTTTTAATGATTATTTTAATTATTTTAGTACCTTCAGTGTCCAAGATTGTTTATAATATGTCAAAAGATGCATCTGTTAGTAATACCAAAGGTACTATTGATATGGTCAAATCATTTTATGTAGATATGAATTTAACTAATGAAGTGGGTCTTCCATTTAAAGTAGTGTTTGATAAAAATGGATATACTTTCTATGAAAATGGCAAAAAAGTTAATTATAAAAGACAGTTAAATATAAAAAATCAAGGAAAACTGCCTAAAGCCGGTAGTGTTACTATTAACGTTGACGGAACCGTTAGCGTCAAAGATTTAACTTTTGGAAATTTCAAATGTAATCAAACCAATGATCAGAATTTAGTTTGTGATAATAAGTGATAACGATTAAGTTATCACTTTTAATATATTAAATCCTTTGATATAATAAGTATTGGTGATATAGATGAAACAAGAAAACATCAGAAACTTTTCGATAATTGCCCACATCGATCATGGAAAAAGCACTTTAGCTGACCGTATTTTAGAATTAACAGGAGCTATTACTGAAAGAGAAAAGCAAGATCAATTATTAGATAATATGGATATAGAAAGGGAAAGAGGCATAACTATAAAATTAAATGCCGCCAGATTAAACTACAATTATAAAAATCAAGATTATATTATGCACCTAATAGATACACCAGGTCACGTTGACTTTTCATATGAAGTTTCAAGAAGCTTAGCAGCCTGTGAAGGAGCAGTTTTAGTTGTTGATGCCGCTCAAGGAATTGAAGCTCAAACACTCGCAAATGTTTATCTCGCATTAGAAAATGATTTAACTATTATACCAGTTATAAATAAAATAGACCTTCCTAATGCTGATATTCCAAAAGTAAAAAAAGAACTAGTAGAAACATTAGGATTTTCTGAAAACGAAATAATTTTAACCAGTGCTAAAACGGGCGAAGGAGTTAAAGAATTAATTGAAGCCATAATTGAAAGAGTTCCTGCTCCAACTGGAAATAAAGATGATAGTTTAAGAGCTTTAGTTTTTGATAGTTACTTCGATTCATATAAAGGAGTAGTTGCACTAGTCAGAATAAAAGACGGAAAATTAAAACTCAAAGATAAAATAAAATTTATGGCTACAAATGCCACTTATGAAATAACCGAACTAGGATTTAATAACCCAAAACCGCAAAATACAAACATCTTAGAATGTGGAGAAGTAGGTTATATATGTGCCAGTATCAAAAGTATTAGTGATATCAAAGTTGGTGATACAATCACCTTAGAAAATAACCCAGCTAAAGAAAGCTTACCTGGATATAAGCCAATGAGACCTATGGTTTTTTGTGGATTATATCCAGTTGAAACAAACAAATATCCAGACCTAAGAGATGCTTTAGAAAAATTAAAATTAAATGATGCCGCATTAGAATTTGAACCAGAAACATCAGAAGCCTTAGGATTTGGATTTAGATGTGGTTTTTTAGGCCTTCTTCATATGGAAATTATAGAAGAAAGATTGGAAAGAGAATTTAATATAAATCATATTGCTACATCTCCATCAGTTATATATAAAATAACAAAAACAGATAATGAAGTAATTTATATTGATAGTCCGGCTAAAATGCCAGATAGACAAAAGATAAAAATTATAGAAGAACCATATATAAAAACCAATATCTATGTTCCAAGTGAATATATAGGCAGTATTATGGAACTTTGTCAAAATAAAAGAGGTACTTATATTAGTATGGAGTATCTAAGTCAAACAAGAGTTAATATTCATTATGAACTACCACTCTCAGAAATTGTATATAATTTCTTTGATAAATTAAAAAGTTCTACTAAAGGATATGCCTCATTTGATTATGATTTAATAGGATATAAACCAAGTGATTTAGTAAAAATGGATGTCTTATTAAATGGAGAAGTAGTAGATGCCTTAAGTCTAATAGTCCATAAAGACTTTGCTTATAATAGAGGTAAAGCAATTGTATATAAATTAAAAGAAATTATTCCAAGGCAATTATTTGAAGTTCCAATTCAAGCTGTAATAGGATCAAAGGTAATCGCTAGAACAGATATCAAAGCCATGCGTAAAAACGTTTTAGCTAAGTGTTATGGTGGAGATATAACTAGAAAAAGAAAATTATTAGAAAAACAAAAAGAAGGCAAAAAAAGAATGAAAATGGTTGGAAAAGTAGAAGTGCCAAGTGAAGCATTTCTAGCTGTTTTAAACATCGATGAAGAAAAGTAGGTGATAAATTGAAATATGTAACCCATAAAATAAAAAAAGGAATTAATAAAGTCATTATTCCCCCAACTCCAGAAGAAATATTAAAAGAAGAGTTTGATTATTCTAAATATATTCAAGAAATACTAAATCAACAAATAGATTTTGAAAAACTCGAAGAATTATATTATAGTATACCTGATAATAAAGAACCAGTAGATCCAAACATTCAAAAATTATATGAAGAATTTGAAAATGATATAATCTCTATTCAGCTTGAATATGAAAAAGATCCAGTAAATAAAGATATATACAATAAAAAAATGAAAGCCATAGCACAAAAATACTTTGAAAACCTTCAAAGTTTAATTAACTTTAATTTACAAAAAGAAAGAGAATTTAAAGAACTAATTATTAAAAGAAAAGAACTTGTAAGTGTATTAAAACAAATGCTTGAAGTGAAAAAAAATATAGAACTAAATGCTCAAAACCGTTTAAACGATTTTATTAATAGAAAAATACCATTAGGAAAATTATATATATATGACCTAACTAAACTTCAAACTACCGAATTATATAGAAAACATTATAAAGCCTTATCAAACTATAGATTACATGTATTTGCTAATTTATTAGATGCTGAAGGAGTTTATTATAAACCAATTGAACAATTAAATATAAAAGGAAAAAAATCATGAGTATATATATTCATATTCCATTTTGTTCATCAATTTGTACATACTGTGATTTTTGTAAATTATTAAAAAATGAAAAATGGATTAACGAGTATTTAGATGCACTAACGCAAGAAATACAAGAAAAATATAATAAAGAAAAAGTAAAAACCATCTATATTGGCGGTGGAACCCCAAGTTCACTTTCATTAGAAAACCTAAAAAAACTCTTTAACATTTTAAAAATATTTAATTTAGATAATCAGTGTGAAATAACCTTTGAAACAAATAGTGAAGATTTAACCATAGAAAAAATCAACTTTTTAAAAAAGCATATTAACCGTTTAAGTATTGGAATTCAAACATTTGATAAAAATATCATAAAAACATTAAACCGTAAATTAAATATCGATAATGTAAAACTAGCTTTTAAAAATTTTGATAATATCAATATAGATTTAATGTATGGCTTTCAAAATCAAAGTATAGAAAATTTAAAACAAGACTTAAAAAAAATAATTAAATTAAATCCAAAACATATATCCGCATATTGCTTGATTTTAGAACCAAATACTAAATTATATATTGATAATTATAATCCAGTAGATGACGATAAAGAAAGGCAAATGTATGATTTAATAGTAGAAACATTAAAGGAAAATAATTACATCCAATATGAACTAAGTAATTTTTCTAAAAAAGGATATAAATCAAAACATAACCTTACATATTGGAATAATAATAATTATTATGGCTTTGGCTTAGGTGCGAGTGGATATATCAATAATGTAAGATATGAAAACACAAGAAGTTTAAATAAATATTTAAAAGGAAATTATATAAAAGAAAAACATGAATTATCATTAAAAGAAAATGTTCAAAACGAATTTATTTTAGGTCTTAGAAAATTAGAAGGAATAAATAAAGATAAATTTTATAAAAAATATAAATTTAATATTAAAGATATAGAACCAGTAAAAAAATTATTATCACAAAATTTATTAATAGAAAATAAAGAAAATATATACATAAATCCTAAATACCTATATATATCAAATGAAATACTGTTAAATTTTATCTAAAAGTTATATGTATTTTAAATAAAATTTGGTATAATTGTTATAATAGGTGATGATATGAAAAAAGGATTTACTTTAGTTGAAATATTAGCTGTTATAGTAATAATAGGATTATTATTAATTTTGATAGTACCACCAGTTATTAATAGAATATCTGGTAGTTCAGATGAAGCTAAAGAAACAGAAAATGAATTTATTTATAATGTAGCTGATATGTATATAAATGAACACCCTGAAAAATATCCACCAGGAAGAAGTGGAAAATACTGTATATTAATACAAGATTTAATAGATGAAGGTAAATTAGTAGAACCTGTAACAGATGTAGTTACTGGTGAAAATTTAAAAGATAAATCAGTATTAGTAACAATATATAGTACAGGAACAAGAGAATATGAAATAAAAGAAGGAGCTGAGTGTAAAGATATATCAGCTTTGCCAATGATAGATTTCATAGTAGAGCCTACAGGAAGCTCATGGGTAAAACAAAGAAAAGTAACAATAATATATCCTACTTTAGAAGGAGATTATCAAGCAAGATACAGAAGAGAAGATCAAAATAATAATTGGATAAATGATAATGCCTATAATAAAGGAGGAAGACATACTAATATAATATTTAATAAATCAAGAACATCAACAAAAATAGAAGCCCAGTTAAAAGGTAATCAAATAATAACAGGAAGAGTAAATATAGTAAATGTTGATAGTGATGCACCAACAATAACAAGTATAAATAATAGTGGTAAAAGTGGAAATCAAATAAAAGTAAATATAACAGCGAAAGATAATTTAAGTGGCTTAGATGGAATATATTTTACATCAAGTAGAATAACGCCAAGTGCGAATGCATCAGGATGGATAGATTTTCAAACAAATGGAACAGCATCAAAGACATATAGTAGGAATTTTTCTATAGGAACATATTATGTATATGTGAAAGATAAAGCAGGAAATATATCTGCTGGAAATAAAAATGGAATTGTAATATCAAATGCCACATATCATCCAGGATATTATTATTGTCCAACAGGATACACTTCATCAGGAAGTGGTTCATCAATGACTTGTTCTAAAACAACTTATACAAGTGCCCAGTATCATTCAGGATATTATTATTGTCCTTCATTTAGTTCAAGTACAGTATATGCTTCATGTGATAATGTTAGACATCGTTGTGGTTCAAAATCATCTAGTTATAAAAGGATTAATAATGAATGTATTGGTAACTGGGTTAGTGTTAGAGGACGAAGTGAATGGAATTGTGATACTAACACGCCAAAATGTGCTACAGCATGTCAAGCTAACTGGTCTGAATGTGATGATTCTAGATATCAGGAAAATAATGTTAATTGTACAAGTAATCAAGGAGTTGCGGTTCACTATCCTACAACTGTTTGTAGAGATGTGAAAAAAGCACTTTACAGTCCTTCATATTATTCATGTCCATCAGGTTATATAAAGTATGGAACAGGTAGTTCTACAAAATGTAGAAAAACAACTTATAGAGACCCATATTATTCAAGACCATATTACGACTGTCTATTAGGTACATTAGTTGGAGGTAATATGTGCTTTAGAAGTAATTTTTAATTAAAAAGGAGTTTTGTTTATGAATAAATTTGGAAAAAAATAAAATTTTATTGCTGTTTTAGTTTTTATTGCCGTTTTAATTGTATTTTGTATTATTTTAGCATTCGTATTAAAAAAAGAACCAATAACAAATATTACAATAGGTGGTCAAAATGTTGCTATTGTAAATGATGGCGATGGTCTTTACGTAGATAAATATATTGATGATAGATATATTTTTAAAGGAAGTAATCCAAATAATTATGTAAGTTTTAATGGAGAACTTTGGAGAATTGTCTCTGTGGATAAAGAAGGAAATATTCAAATTATGAGAAATGATTTATTGGAAGCAAGAGCATTTGATAGTAAAGGTGTTCGTGATGTAACTGGTGATGATGGTGGTAGTTATTGTACTGATGCGGATGATGGTTGTAATGCTTGGACTGCTAATAAAAATATAATTGGTGAGCCTAAAAATTTTGTAAATGGTGATTTTAATGGCGAAGTAAAAAAAGATAGTGAAATGCTTACATATTTAAATGGTGAATATTTAAAAAGCTTAAAAGATTCTGATTATATAATTAATCATAATTGGGGTATTGGTGGAGCTGCTGGTGATGCTAGTTTAAAATCTCAAACATATACTGAGCAAAAAAGTGAATGGAATGGTAAAGTGGGTTTAATTACGGCTAGTGATTATATTAAAGCTACTACTGGTAAAAATTGTGATTCTATTAATAATGTTAATAGTAATTACACTGAATGTAGCCAAAATAATTGGCTATATATTCCTAATGAAAAGTGGTGGACATTAACTCCATATAGTGATACAACCATAATGCTTTGGTATATAGGAGAAGCTGGTTTTATAGATAATAATTCTACCATAAATTCATATGGTGTAAGACCAGTAGTTTATCTATCAAAAGACATAAAATTAACTGGAAATGGAACTAAACAAAATCCATTTATTTTAGCAAGCTAGATAATTTCTAGCTTTTTCTATATAGTAAAAGGTAATAATTTAAAAAAAGTAATTTACAGATACATTTGTTTGTGATATCCTTAAAGTAGGTGGTAAAATGATAGAAAAATTTAGTAAAGAATTAACATATATCAAAAATGACAGATATAAAGAAAGTGCTAAAACATTAATAAAATTATTACCAGATTATTTCTATGAAGTTGCAGCAAGCTCAACAGGAAAATATCATCCATCTTTCGCATTAGGAGAAGGAGGTTTAGTAAGACATACAAAAGCCGCAGTAAAAATAGCATATGAACTAAGTAATAATAACATTATAGGCTATTCATTCAAAGATGACGAAAAAGACTTGATGATAATTGCCTTAATCATGCATGACGGTTTAAAACATGGTAAAACAAAAGAAAAATATGTTAGATTTGATCATCCAATTCTAATGGCTAACTATATAAAAGAAAATAAAGATAAATTAGATTTTACTGATCAAGAAATAGAATTTTTAGCTAATGTTATTTCATCTCATATGGGTGAGTGGAATACTAATCCATATAGTGATGTAGTTTTACCCGTACCCCATAACAAATATCAAAGATTTGTCCACATGTGTGATTTCTTAGCTAGTCGTAAATTTATAGATATAAAATTTAAAAATAATGAAATAGAGGAGTGATTTAAATGGCAAAATGGGATAAAGATTATTTAGAACTATGTAAAAGAATATTAAAAGAGGGAAAAGAAGTGGAAAATAGAACGGGAGTTAATACTATTAAAGTTCCATCACATCACTTTCACTTCGACTTAGAAGAAGAATTTCCAATATTAACAACCAAACAATTATTCATAAGACAAGCAGTTTTAGAAATGCTATGGATTTATCAAGTACAAAGTAACGATGTTAGATGGCTTCAAGATAGAAACGTACATATTTGGGATGAATGGGAAGTTGATGAAGACGGAATTTACCGTATATATGAAGCTCCAAGTGAACAAACACCTTACGATAAAGAAAGAGAAGTAGAAGTGTTAGACCCATTAAGCGTTCCAAAAGATAATCATAATGGTAAATTAGATTATAAAACAGATGAAAATGGCAATATTTTAAAGGCTAAAAGTCTAAGTGAAGATAATAGCATTAAAATGTATCCAGATAGAGAAACTGTTAAAAAAAATATTAAACAAGCTAAATTCTATGGTAAAGAATATGCACATACCATCGGAACAGCTTATGGTTATATTGTTGGAAAATATCAGTTAATTCAAAACCTAATAGATAATTTAAAAAACAATCCGAATGATAGAAGAAATGTCATTAGCCTATGGCAAGATGAATATGTTAATACTGCAGTCTTACCATCATGTGTTTGGTCTAGTGAATGGGATGTAACTGATGGCAAATTAAATGCCTGGGTTCATCAAAGAAGCTGTGATGTTCCACTAGGTTTACCATTCAATGTAACCCAATACTCAGTTTTACTAAATATGCTTGCTAAGGTAACTGATTTAAAACCTGGAACTCTAGACTGGAGTATTAAAGATGCCCATATATATGTTAATCAAATAGAAGGAATCAAAGAACAAATCAGAAGAGGAGAAGAACTAGAAGATTTAAAAGCTCCAGAACTATGGTTAAACCCTGAAGTTAATGATTTCTTTGAATTTGATAATTCTAAAGAATGTAAAGATGTTAAATTATTAAATTATAAACATCATGGAAAGATTAGATTCCCTCTCGCACAATGAAATTATCAATAATTGCCGCTGTTGGTAGAAATTATGAATTAGGCTATCAAAATAATTTGATATGGCATCTTAAGGGTGATATGAAATTTTTCAAAGAAAAAACAATTGGTCATACCATAATCATGGGAAGAAAGACCTTTGAATCACTTCCAAAATTACTTCCAGAAAGAAAACATATTATTTTAACAAAAAATAAAATTGAAATTCCAAATGTAGAAATATATAATAATATTCAAAGTTTTATAGAAAATTATAAAAATAAAGATGAAGAAATATTTAATATAGGTGGAGCTAGTATTTATAAGGCATTGTTAGAATATACATCAAATATTTATTTAACTGAAATAGAAGATAACGCTGAAGCGGATGCTTATTTCCCACATTTTGATAAAAATAGTTTTACATCAGAAATAATAAGTGCAGAAGAAGATGAGAAAACAGGTATAAAGTATAAACATGTACTATACAAAAGGAGATAAAAATATGAAAGGAAAATTGATAACTATTGAAGGAACAGATTGTTCTGGTAAAGAAACTCAAACCAACTTATTAATAAAAAAATTAAGAGAAGAAGGATTTCGTGTTCAAAACTTTTCTTTCCCTAATTATAATTCACCAACTGGAAAAATAATTGGTGGTCCATATTTAGGAAAAGAAGGCTATGATCCATGCTACTTTGAAGAAGGCTCTAGTAAAGTAGATCCTAAAGTTGCATCTTTATATTATGCTGCTGATAGGAAATATAATATTGATAAAATAAACTTTTTACTAGATCAAGGCTATAATGTTATTTTAGATAGATATATATATTCCAACATGGCTCATCAAGGTGGAAAATTAGAAAAGAAAAAAGACAGAATAGAAATGTATAATTGGTTAGATAAATTAGAGTTTGACTTAATGGAATTGCCAAAACCAGATTTAACAATTTTTCTTCATATGCCCTTAGAAGTAGCTGAAAAATTAAAAGCCAATAGAAAAGAACCTGCTGATGGACATGAAAAAGATAAAAAACATTTATATCATGCAGAAAAGGCATATTTGGAATTAGCGCATAAATATAATTTTGTAACTATTGAATGTTCAGAAAATGGTGAACCAAAAGATATAGAAACAATAAATGAAGCTATATATAAAAATGTAAAAACATATATGAATAAAATGAACTAACAAGTGTAAAAACTTGTTTTTCTTTATATAAAATTCAACATTACTGTTGCTATATGTTTAAAAATGCTATATAATTAAATTGTAAGATATTTGTATTACCCATTGTATTATGTAAATAAATTTATAATTTAATAAAAGGTAGTATGAATACTTAAAAATTTAGATGGTAGAATAGCAATATTCGAGGGTGGGAAATGGGATGTCTACTATTAAATCTTCTTAGATTTTTTTACTCCTTATTATTGGACGCATAATAGCGTCCTTTTATAATATAATTTATTATGAAAATAATCGCACATAGAGGAAATGATGGAATACATAAAGAAAACAGTTTAGAAGCAATTATAAATAGTTTAAAACAAAAATTCACTAATGGAGTAGAGGTAGATATCAGATTAACAAAAGATAAAAAACTAATTATACATCATGATCCATTTTATAACGGAAATTATATAAATCATACAAATTCCATAAAATTACAAAAGATGGGATTAAATACATTAAAAGAAGTATTAGATAATATCAACACTAATAAAATCATTATGATAGAAGTTAAAGTAGATAATAAAGAAATAAAAACAATGTTTAAAATTCTAACCAATCTTTTAAAAAAATATAACTTAAATTTCTATATTTGTAGTTTTAATTATGAATTTATAAAATATTTTAAAAACAACTCTAATATAAAATGTGGCTTAATTATAAGTATAAAAATAAATTCAAAATACTCAAACAATAAATTTAATTTTAATTCCGTAAATTATCTATATAATAAAAAACTTCCAAACAAAGAAACCTTTAGATGGACAGTCAATAATAAAGAAGAATTAAAATGTATAAACAAAGGCGAAAATATAATAACCGATAATACCTTAAAAATGTATAAATTAATTAAAAAGATGGAACAATTTTAACTTTTTCACTTAATATAGTAGCGCTCTCATCAATTTTTTTAATTATGGAAACAACCTTATTAGTTTGCTTTCTAGCTCCTGTAATCATCAAAATAATTTTTCCGTCATTCCCACTTTCAATTTTAGAAACATTAAATTTTTCATTTTCTAAAAGTTTAATAAGATGAATTGATTTAGAAATATCAACTTCTACCATAAAGACATTAGTTCCAAGCGCAATCTTTTCTTCCAAAACACTGCCCAAATAAGAACCAACTAAAGCTCCAAGAGCAAAAGCAATCGCCTTAAAAATATCCTTTTGAAGTCCCATCAAAACAGTTCCCGTTAAAACAATCCAAATTAAAGTAACCACAAACTGTAAAATAGCTCCTAACTTCTTTTTGCCATTACTAACAACTATCAACCTTAAAGTAGCTAAGGCATCCTCAATAATTTTAAAAATAAAAATCGCAAAATAAATTAAAATGTTCATGAGCTTCACCTAAAATTATTGTATCTAAAATAATCAGAACTATACAAAAGTTGCTTAAAAAATAAATTTAATATATAATTATTTTAGGTGATTGAAATGGAAATTGATTTAAATGAATTAAATATAAAACCTGAAATTGATATTGATACTAAAGTAAAATTTGAAGAAGAAAATTTAAAAAAAGCAGGAATATTAAACATGGACGAGGTAAATATCAAAGGTAAAATAACTGAAAATTTAGATGAATATTTATTAAAATTAAATATAAATGGTAAAATGATATTACCATGTAACTTAACTTTAGAACCCGTTGATTATCCATTTAATATAGAAATAGAAGAAAATTTAAACGAAATCGCCAAAAATTCCAAAAAAACTATTGATATTTTACCAATAATATGGGAAAATATATTAATGGAAATTCCCATGAAAGTTGTAAGCCCTAAAGCTAAAAACATGAAAACAAAGGGTGAAGGTTGGGAACTTATAACTGATAGCGAAGATAAAGGCAATCATAGCCTAGCTAAGTTAAAAGATTTATTATAGGAGGTGTTATCATGGCCGTACCAGCAAGAAAAGTTAGTAAGACTAGCGGAAGAATGCGTCGTACTCATTACAAAATAGAAGCTAAAACAGTTACAACTTGTCCAAAATGTGGCGCACCAGTTAAACCACACCGTGTATGTAAAAACTGTGGAACTTATAGAGGTAAAGAAGTTATTGCTAAAGAAACTTCAGAAGAATAAAAAAGTCAGGAAAATTCCTGATTTTTTTAATGTTAAGAAGGAAAAGTACTATTTAACGTCGTATGTTTTCTATAGAGGGTAAATCTCATATTGAAAGGAGACATTTATGTATACAGTATTAGATAAAAGAAAAAATTCTGATGAACTTATTGATTCACTTTATGATAAAGCCTTTAAAGCCATTGTTCAAAACCCTGATTTTAGAAAATCACTTTGTGAGGTAATAAGCTATATGACAACTTATTCAGTAGATTACCTTTATAATAATTTAAGATTCGTAAATACAGAACTGCCAGTAGAAAATATAAAAGAAAGAAATAAAATAGCTGATATAATTGCCAAAGTAGAAGGAACAACTATTAACTTAGAAGCTAATAGGAGTTTACCCGTTAGTAAAATATCTAAAAATAATTTATATCATCATAAAATAGTTTATAGTCAGTATCTTCAAGGAGAAAAAGTAGAAGATAATGATATTATCCAAATCAACTTTAATGCCATAAATAGATTTGATGATAGACCATATATATCATTTTCATTAAGAGATGAAGAAGGAAAATATATAGATGAAGAAAATTTTAAAAGAATTCATGTAAATATGGCAAAATTTTTAGAAATGTATTATACTAAAGGTGTAAAAGGACTTACTAATGTAGAGAAGATACTCGTAATGTTTATGATAAAAAGTAAACGTGAACTAAGAGAAATATCTAAAGGAGATAAGGAGTTAGAGGCTATGGCAAAGATAATTGAGGATATAAACGCTTCAGAGGAAATGTTAGAAGCATACACATATGACAAAGATAAGATGGAAGCATATATGGAAAGAGTCGACAAATGGGAAGCTACAAAGAAAGCTAAAGAAGAGGGCTTTGAACAAGGTACCAAACAAGGCAGTAAAGAAAAAGAATTAGAAATAGCAAAGAAAATGCTTGAAAAAGGTATGGATATTCAAGTGATATCAGAATTAACAAATTTATCAAAAGAAGAAATTAACGAACTTAAAAGTTAATTTCTTCTTTAATTTGTATAACGCATCTCTTCATTTGAAATATTAAAAATCAATCCCATAGCAAGCATATAACTAAGTAAACTAGAACCCCCATAACTAATAAATGGTAAAGTAATACCAGTAATTGGAAGTAACCCAAACGTCATTCCAATATTTTGAATCTGCTGATATATAAGCATACCAACAACGCCAGCTATTACAAATTTATTAATAAGTTTATTTGTTTTTAAAGCAAGAGTGATTAATCTAATATCAAACATAGCAAGTAAAGAAAGTAAAATAACTGAACCAATAAAACCAAAATGACTCGCATAAACTGCAAATATAAAATCAGTTTGAGCTTCTGGAAAATAAATCGGATTAGTTGTAAGTCCATGACCCAGTAATCCAGCAGAACCTATCGCACTTAAACTATTTTCAAGTTGATATCCACTTTGATTAGACCAGTCAAGTAGTCTGTCAACTCTTAAAAAGAAACTAGTTCCAAATATCTTAATAAATAAATCTTGACTGATAAAATAGATTCCCAAAACTAAAGCTACAAAAAAAACAGCAATTCCAATAACTATTACAAACCACCTGTATCTAATGCCAGATATAAAAAGCATTACAAAAGTTATTAATAAATAGATCAAAACAACTCCTGTATCTGGTTGCATAAAAGTTAAAATGCTAGGCAATAATACAACTAATGCCACCTTAATTAAAAACATAAATTCTTCTCTAATACTAGGATTAGGAAACTCTTCATTAAACTTAGAAATCATAGAAGCATTTACTATAATTAAAATAATTTTCATAAATTCACTAGGCTGAAGCGTTCCAACACCTTTAATTTCATACCAACATGTTGCATCATTAATTGTTTTACCAAAGAAAAACAAACCAATCAAAGATAAGATTCCAATCACATAAAGTAGCCAACTCATCCGGTATATATAAGCATTTCCAACCGTCATTACTAAATATATAATTATAAATCCAGCAATATACCAAATAATTTGATTAGTAACTAAATGATCCATAGTACTGGGCAGTATACTATCAGCACCATATAAAGTAATAATACTGATAAAAGCAAAAATCAAAATTGGAATTAATATAGATTTATCCATCTTATATTTTGAAATGTTTTTCATAAGTATCACCATTAAATATAATACACTAAACTGTTTTAATATACAATTATTTTTAATACAAATTTTTCTTAAAAAAATGCAAAATTTATAGTATAATGTTAATAGGGTGATAGAAATGATATGGCAATATGTAATAATAATTATAGTTTTATTGATAATCGCATTCGCAATACTAAGAGCTAAAAGAAAAGATTTTAAATTAGAAGCAAATAAGTTAATTGAATACTTAGGTGGTACAGCCAATATTATCAACTATGAAGTTAATAATTCTAGATTTGTTGTAAATTTACATAACATTGAACTTGTAAACAAAGAAGCGATTCAAAAAATGGGGGCTCAAGGTATTGTCGAAATTGACAATCAACTTAAAATAATTTTTGGTGAAGATGCGAAGCAATTAAAGAAAAATATTGATGATTTAAAATAGATGTAGAATAAAGTCTACATCTTTTAAATGTTATAAATTTCATTGACTTTAAAAAGCATATACTTTATAATTTAAATAGAATAGGGTGGTAAACATGGAAAAAACAAAATTAATCGCAACACTATGTGAAAATAAAGATGAAAGAAGACAAGTTGAAGAATTTATTAAAAGTGGTATAGATGTTATTCGTTTAAATATGAGCTATTCTTCGCAAGATGTTTGCCGCAAATTAATTAATATAATTAATGAGACTAATGAAAAATTAGGTACTAACACCGCAATTATGTTAGATTTAGAAGGCCCTTGTATAAGAACAGGAACTTTTACTAATGGGAAAGCATATTTAAACACTGGTGACAAAATAAGAATTTATATGAATGAAATTAATGGAAACATGACAGGCTTTTCTGTAAACTATCCAAACCTAGTTAACGACTTAAAATATCATACAAAAATAAAACTAAGTAAAGGAAATGTAATATTACAAGTAACAGAAAAAGGATTAGATTATGTAGTGTGCGCTGTTTTAAAAGGTGGTGAAGTAACTGATAATTCAAAAGTATATTTACCAGAAACAAAAACCAGCAGAAAATTTTTAACCGAAAAAGACTATAAAGATATTTTATTTGCTAATGAAATGGGTATAGATTTCATTAGTGCATCTTCAATTTCTTCAGCCGAAGATGTCTTAGAAATAAATGATCTATTAATAGAATTAAAAAATGAACATATTGGCTTACTTGCAAAAATCGAAAACAAAAGCGCCGTTGAAGATATTGACAATATAATTAATATTGCTGACGGAATAATTCTAGATAGAGGAGACTTAGGTATAGAAATGCCTATTGAAATAGTTCCAAACATTCAAAAAAGAATAATTCATAAATGCTATGAAGCAAGTTGTCTAATGATTATTACAGCAGAATTTAATAGTTTTTTAACAAAAAAAGCCGTTCCAAATCGTGCTGAAGTTTCTGACCTTTCAACCCTTGTTTCTGAAGCTATAGATGCAATCATGTTAACTAGTGAAACAACCGTTGGAGCTCATCCAATAGATACAGTTAGAATTGTCAGTAAAATAATTAGAGAATCAGAAGAAAGTATAGATTATGGTTACTTTTTTAGAAACTCTTTAAATGAAAAGCAAAAAAGTATAACTGGAACAGTTTCATCAAGTGTTGTATTAGGAGCAAATGAATTAGATTGTAAAGCTATTTTAGTTGCTACAAACTTCGGAAGAACAGCTAGAAGAATAAGTGGATTAAAACCACCTTGTCCAATCATAGCTGCCGCATCTAATGATAAAGTAGTTAAAAGCTTACAGCTTCACTTTGGAGTTCTCCCAGTAAACGCTAAAGGAGATACATTAGATGAATTAACTGAAAATGTAAAAAAAGAATTAGAAACAACATTCAAACTAAACCCTGGTGATAAAATAATTATCACAGGAGGATATCCGTTTAAAAAAGTAAAATATACTAACTTCATGCAAATAGATGAAATATAAAAGAATAAGGAGAGATACTTATGTATAATTTAGGCGATCAATTTAAACTAGATAAAAAAAGAGCAGTCGCTAATCACAAAAGCGTAGTTCAAGGAGAAAATTATCGTTTTACTGTCTTGACAGAAAGATTAATTCGTTTGGAATATAATGATAAAGGGAAATTTATAGATAACCCGACAGAATTAGTTTTATATCGTGATTTAAAAGTACCTGAATATCATGTCAATGAAGATAGTAATTATGTGGTTATTACTACTAGATATTTTAAACTAACTTATATCAAAGGAAGATCATTCATCGGAGGGAAAGCCAATCCTGCGGCAAATTTAAAAGTAGAATTACTAAACACTGACCGCTTTTGGTATTATGGACATCCAGAGGTTAGAAATTTTGGAATTCCAAATAGTTCACTAGCTGAAGGAGGATTGAAAGGAAAAGGTATATATTCTGCGGAAGGTATGGCTAGCATTGATGATACATCATCTTTAATATTTAATGAAGATGGGACAACCTCTCCAAATGCTGATTTAAGAGTTGATACATATTTATTTATGTACAATAACGATTTTGAAGCAGCTCTAAAAGATTATTATCAAATAACCGGTTACCCTGCCTTAGTTCCTAGATATGCCTTAGGTAACTGGTGGAGTAGCAATAATGACTATGATGATTTAAGTTTAAAAACATTAGTTGATAACTTCGAAAGAAATGAAGTGCCTCTTTCAATCGTTGTTTTAGATAAAGATTGGCATAAACGCCTTAATATCAAAGATAGGCATTTAAGAACTGGCTTTACATTTAATGATAAATACTTCAAAAATCCAAAAGCCATGATAGATTATCTGCACAGCAAAAATATTAGATTAGGTTTAAGCGTTGATCCAACTTCCGGCATTTACAATATTGATACATATTATAATGATGCCTTAAAATACTTACAAGCTGATAAAACAGGAAAAATTCCATATAATATTTTAGATCCAAAATTTGTGGATGTTTATTTAAAATTGTTTGTTCATCCTTTAGATGCTTTAGGTGTTGATTTCTATTGGTTAGATTTGGAAAATGCTCAAAGTAAAGAAGAATTAACCCTACTAAAACATTATCAATTTTATGATATGCAAAGAGATTATAAACGTAGACCACTTTTACTTTCAGAAGGTAATGGACTAGCCCCACATCGTTATCCAGTTTTGTATTCTGGAAAAACAAACGTTAGCTGGGCTACATTAAGGAAAATCCCATTTTATAATAATAATAGTTTCAATAATGGCGCACCTTTCTGGGCTCATGATATTAGTGGCTATTTTAAAGGAACAGAAGATAATGAATTATACTTACGTTCTATCCAACTAGCCGTATTCTCTCCAATAGTAAAATTTGGTGTAGATAAAGGACACTACTATAAAAGAGAACCGTGGAGATGGGACATAAAAACATACACTATTGCCAAAGATTACTTAAGATTAAGACATAAATTAATACCTTATATATATAGCGAAGCTTATAAATATCATAAATTTGGCGATGCTTTAATAAAACCTCTTTATTATTCAAAACCAGGATTTTATGATGACGTTTTATATCGTAATGAATATTTCTTTGGTTCATCATTGTTTGTCGCACCAATTATTACAGAAAAAGATGAAGTCATGAACCGTGTTGTTCATAATTTCTATCTTCCAGAAGGTATTTGGTATGATTATGTTACTGGTAAAAAATTCCCGGGTGGTAAAAGCTATATCAGCTTCTTTAGGGATGAAGATTATCCTGTATTTGCAAAATCAGGAGCTATTATCCCATTAAGTAATAATGAAAACTTGAGCGATACAACCCCACCAACTGATATGGAAATTCATATATTCCCAGGACAAAGTAATTCATATACCTTATTTGAAGATGATGGAGAAAGTGATTTATACCGTAAAGATTATTATCTATTAACCCAAATAGATTATACTTATATGCCAAATAATTATAGTGTTGTAATAAGGGCAGTAGATGGAAAAAGCGGTATAGTACCACCAAAAAGAAATTATAAAATCATATTTAGAAATACGAAAAGGACAGAAGACGTTACTGCCTACATGAATGAAACATCATTATCATTAAAGACCTATGTTAGTGGACCAGACTTCATAGTTGAAATAAAAGATGTTCCAACCATTGGACAATTATCAATAAGCTGTAAAGGAAAGGATATTGAAATTGACGCATTAAGAATCATCAATGAAGATGTAGAAAGAATCATTAGCGATTCACAAATTTCTACCGAAATGAAAGAAAAAATAGACGCCATTTTATTTGGTGAAGATCCAATCAAGAAAAAAAGAATTGAAATTCGTAAATTGGGTAGACAAGGATTAGATAAAAAGTTCATTAGAATGTTCTTAAAATTACTTGAATATATTGGAGAAATTTAAAAACTCATTTCAAATTCGAAACGAGTTTTTTTCTTTCATCAATTCTAGTAAAATGAGTTACATGAGTTTTATTAAAAATCACCAAATCCTCAGACTTTATTTTAACCTTCTTATCATACTTATTTATATTTTCTGCAAACCTATCAATAGTAGATGTTTTAACATCGACCTTGTTATTTTCAATCTGATTCAAATAAGATAAAGTAGTTCCTAATATTTCCGCAAACTTTTCCTGTGATAAATTATATTTTTTTCTATAATACTTTAAATTAATAGATAAACTTTCACATAATTTCATATATATCCTCCAGCGTTAACATTAAGAATATTTTATACTTAAGCGAAAGTAAAGTCTTTACTATTAAAGCGAAAGAAAACGTAGACAAAATCTCAAAAGTATTCTATAATTAAATTGTAGAATAAAAAAATATTAATTATTCATAATAAAAATAGGAGGAAGTACATATGAATAAAAGATTAAATAGAACTAATAGGAATTATATAATAATGGGACTATGTGCAATATTACTTGTAATGACAATAGGTTATAGTGCTTTTTCTAGTAAGCTAGATATTAAAGGCAGTAGTATGGTTACAAGTAAATGGGATATAGAAATAACTAATTTGCTTGTAAAACAAGAATTAGGTGAAGCAACGGATAAAGCACATTCTTATGATAAACTAAGTGCTGATATGGAAGCTGATTTTTATTTACCTGGTGATGAGATAACATATGAAGTAACAGTATCTAATTTAGGAACACTAGATGCGGTTTTAGATAATATAAAGATAAATATGGATAGCCAAGATATAATCCAGTTTAAAGTAGATGGAATAACATCAGGTGAAGAATTAAAACAAGGAACTTCAACGAAGTTTGATTTAATCATGAAATATAATGAAAATATAACAAGTCAACCTGGAGAGACTAGTATAAGTTTTAGTATGGATTTGAATTACTTACAAAAAGGAAATTCATCAAACTTTGCTGATGCAGATATTGATGTATCTGATACACTTGCCATAAATGGAATAGATTTAGATGTTTCAGAGACTTCTGTTAAAGCAAATATAAGTGCAAATAATGCTTTTAAATATTATTATTCATTAGATAATGATAAATGGTATGAAACAACAGAAAATATATATACTATATATCATTTAGTACCTTATACAGATTATACAATGTATATAAAAGCGGAGGATACTAATGGTGAGGTTGTATTTTCTTCTAAGTCATTTAAAACACTTGATAATACAAATCCAGAGTTAGAACTTACTTTGGGAAATAATACTAAAGGAAATAATGGGTGGTACAAAGGACTTGATATAAATATTTTAGCTAAAGATGCTGGTGGAATGGCTGGAAGTAAATATTGTGTTAGTTCTGAACAAACATGTACTCCTAATACAGATTTAGCTTTAACTGAAGGAAAAGGAACATATCAATTTTTATCATCTAAAGGGGAACAAACATTATGTGTATTAGTTAAGGATAAAAAAGGTAATGAGACAAGTAAATGTACAGATAGTTATAAAGTGGATTCTGAAGTTCCAACATTAACAAATATGACATTAGATCCACTTGAGGATACTATGACAATAACACTAGAAGCTAGTGATAATCATAGTGGAGTATATAAATATTATTATAGTAAAAATAATGGACAAGATTATATAGAAAGTGATAGTCCAAATTATACTTTTGTTGGTTTAGATGAAGGGGATTATTTAGTAACTGCATATGTAGAAGATAGTGCAGGAAATATTAGTGAATCTATGGCCAAAAGTACTACGATAAGATATACAACATTCTGTAAGCAAAATGGAATAGATAATTTATCTGATTGTGTTATTGCAACTGAAATGCAAGAAGCAAATGTTGAGACGGCAAAACAAAAAGTTATTGATAAAGGAACTCCATCTTTTACAGTTACTTCTCCTGCAATTGTGTATAGTGAAAATCATGCATCTAATACCTCAACAATGACACAGAACACGTATTTTTATGTATCAAATAGTTATACATTTAACGAGACTACAGGATATTATGCATTAAGTGGAGCTAAATTAATTGATCCTGAAACAATAGATTTTACTGATGGAAAAGACTATTATATAATAGGTAGTACAAGTACATCTGGAACAACAATGTATAAAGTAGTAGATATGTCTGTAAGTACAAATTCTTCTACAGGAGCTAAGACATATACATTAACGAAGTATAATTATACGGCAAGCGTTAAAAGTTATGATAATTCTGGAACTGGAATATATGCGACTCAGGATGATGATGGAACAAGTTATTATTATAGAGGAGCAGTAGCTGGTAATTATGTAAAATTAGCAGACAAATACTTTAGAATTGTTAGAGTAAATGGTGATGGAACTTTAAGATTAATTTATGATGGAACTCAAGGACATACAAATGGCGAGTCTTCTAGTAATAGACAAGTTACCACTAAAGCATTTAATAATTGGTGGAGCGATAATGCATATGTGGGATATATGTATGGAGATCCAAGTGACAATCAGATAACAGAAGCTACTAATGCATTTACTTATACTGGTTTAAATGCTTCGAGTAAGTATTATTTTGGTACAAGTTATACATTTGATAAAAATACTAATACATTTAAATTAGATGGTGATTTAATGCAGGCAACGTTAACTGAATATGGTAATCAATATAATGATGAAGGGTATTACACATGTTTTAGTACATCTAGTACTGGAACATGTCAAAGGTTAAATCATGTTCAAAAATATGTATCCGCAACTTATATGAGTGTAAAAGCAGTAGAATGGTCAAGTACTTCATATGACAGGGCACATGCGAATGAAGTGAATAGCAATATAAAAACTTATTTAGAAGATTGGTATGATAGTAATTTATCATCAGTAGATAGTATACTTTCAAAAGATACAGTATTTTGTAATAATAGACAGATTTCTAGTTATAGTGATGGAACATATAGAAATACTGGTTATGGAATAACACCAACAATGTATGGATATACAAGATTTTATAATTGGAATGGTTCAAGTATAAGTCCTAGTTTGAATTGTCCACAAGCAAATGACAAATTTTCAGTTACAACTACAAAAGGAAATGGAAAAATGAGTAATCCAGTGGGCTTAATTACTGCTGACGAAGTCAGCATGGCTGGAGGTAAGACGGGCGCGCAAAATACTTTGTATTATTTGTATACTGGTACGTATTATTGGACCATGACGCCGTCGCTTTTCGACTACGATAGTAGCGCTCATGTGTTTGGTGTTACATCTTCTGGAGCGCTTGTGCGTCCGAGGGTCTCTGATGGCTACGGCGTCCGCCCAGTTGTCAATCTAAATACTGATAATCTGACTTTTACTGGAACAGGAACTATGCAAGATCCGTATGTTGTTTCGTAAGAAACAACTGTCGCACTTCAACAATTGGAACAACGCTAATGCGTTTCGTGTGACTTCTTCCGGTGAGCTTAACAATGACAATGTTAACAATGGCCACGGCGTCCGCCCAGTTGTCAATCTAAATACTGATAATCTGACTTTTACTGGAACAGGAACAATGCAAGACCCATATGTGATAGAATAAAAGGAGAATAAGTTTATGAATAAAAAGAAAACAGATATTAAAATTATACTATGTGGATTAGCTTTAATTATAATAGTGACCACTTTATTTATTAAATTTACTAACAGTAAAAAAGAAAAAGATAATGCCCCAGTTAATCATAAAATTGTTGAAAATTTATATGAAGATAATAATGAAAGTAATTGTACAGAAGTAATAAAAATCACTCAAAATATAGAAGTATCTAATGTAAATGATAAAGTATTATTATATTTGATATTTGGCCAAATGAAAAAAGATGAAGTAATAGAAGATACTATCAGTATTGATGATTATAGAACATCTGCTTTAAAAATTATTGATGAAGAATATATTCCAAATGAATTTGAATTTATATTTGAAGGTTATAAATATAGTTTAAAAGATGATGAAATAACTAGAGGTAAAGCTAACTGTGAAGAAAACTATGTAACAAAATTATATGGATATAGTGGTACTGATAATTTAGAAGTTGATGTTATGGCTGGATATGTCAAAGATGGCAAAGTATATGATTTAAATGATAATGAAATTGGTACATATAGTGAAGATGATATAAATAGTATATTAGATAAAGGAACTATGCAAGTATATAATTATAAAAAGATAAATGATAATTATAAATTAACAAGTGTTGGTGTTAAATAATAGCTAGTTTGAAAATACTAGCTTTTAAATAACAAAACAACTTTATAAAAATCTTTAAAAATGATATACTTATAAAAAGGAGGAATTAAATGACAAGTAAAATATTACCAAAAGTATTTGGTTGGATGTTCATAGGATTATTAGTCACATTCTTTACAGGTTATTATGTATCACTTCATCCAGAAACAATGTTTAATTTATTTGGTAGTTATGCATTTTTAATTGTAATTATTATTGAATTTGCTATTGTTATATTTTTATCAGCCAGAATAACAAAAATGAAACCAGCAACCGCTATTGTAAGTTTTATAATTTATTCAGCAGTAAGTGGTTTAACATTTTCAACAATCTTTGTAACATATGATCTAGGTTCAATAATGTATGTGTTTTTATTAACAGCAGGAATATTTGCGGTATTTGCATTCCTAGGAGCGGTGACAAAAGTAGATTTATCTAAATTAGGTGTTTATCTATTTATAGGTTTAATAGCCATAATAATTTGTGGTTTAATTAACCTATTCATGAATAATTCTACATTTGATTTAATTGTTTCATGTATAGCAATTGCTATCTTTGTAGGATATACAGCATACGATGTTCAGCAAATATTAAAAATGCAACAGTTCAATGTTATACCAGAAGATAATCTAGCAATCTATGGTGCTTTAGAATTATACTTAGATTTCATTAACTTGTTCTTAAGACTACTTCAATTATTTGGTAGAAGCGATGATTAATCCTTGAACATTATAAAAAAATATATTATAATATTAACAGTTAAAAGCAGTGAATAAGAGTAGTAGTAATCAGACATTATTTAGAGAGAAAGTGGTTGGTGAAAACTTTTTAATAGAAATTACGAACTTACTTATGAGCTTCTTATATGATAAGTATAAGACGGATGTGCCCGTTAAAGCAATTAAAGATAATAAAGTATTATTAAAATAAGGTGGTACCGCGTTCAAGACGCCCTTATAAAGATAATACTTTTTTGTTTAAGGGAGGAAAATTATGGATTATTTATTCACATTTATATTTTGCTTTACAATAATTTTTTTAATTTATACTTCCATAGTAATATGGAGAAAAAAAGGATTCGAAAAATTTAAAATAAGTAAACAAGTTATATTTTTTGAAAAAGCCTATAAAATAGATTTAAATAAAATAAACTTAAAATCATTCGCATACGCATTATCTTTAACAAATGCTTTTATCATCGCTTTTACTTGTACAGTAATTGAAATATTTGATAATTTAATTTTAAAATTAATGGTTGGCTTCATCATCTTAGTTCCATTAATGCTTTTAATGTATAAAATACTCGGTACAATTTACAAAAAGAAAGAAGGAAAATAAAATGTATAATCATAAACAAATAGAAAAAAAATGGCAAAAATATTGGAATGACCATCAAACTTTTGACGCTAAGAATAATGATAAAAAGCAAAAATATTATCTACTAGTAGAATTTCCATACCCATCAGGAGCTGGACTTCATGTTGGACACGCTAGAAGTTATACCGCTTTAGATACAGTAGCTAGACAAAAAAGAATGGAAGGATATAATGTGCTATTTCCAATGGGATGGGATGCCTTTGGCGCACCTGCTGAACAATATGCTATAAAAAACCATATTCATCCCAAAGATGCTGTTAGAGAAAATATAAAAACATTTAAAGGACAAATAGAAGAGTTAGGTATATCATTTGATTGGAATAGAGAGTTTGCAACTACTGACCCAGATTATTATAAATGGACTCAGTGGCAATTCTTAAAATTCTATGAACACGGAATGGCTTATAAAGCAAAGAAGAATATTAACTGGTGCCCAACTTGTAAAACAGGTTTATCCAATGAAGATTCAGCTGGGGGAGTTTGTGAAAGATGTGGTTCAAAAGTTGTTCAAAAAGAAAAAGAACAATGGATGCTTAAAATGAGCGACTATGCTGAAGACTTACTTCAAGGGCTAGAAAACACTAACTTTAGTAAAAGAGTTAAACTAGGTCAAATCAATTGGATTGGTAAATCTACTGGCGCTGAAGTGGAATTTGAAATAGAAAATACTAACGAAAAACTAAAAGTATATACTACAAGACCAGATACTATTTATGGTGCAACATTTATGGTTATAGCTCCAGAACATCCAGTAATAGAAACATTAAAAGATAAAATTACAAATATTGATGAAATAAAAAAATATCAAGAATATGCTAAAACCAAAACAGAATTTGAAAGAACAGAACTTGCTAAAGAAAAAACAGGTGTAAAAATAGAAGGAATTAAAGCAATAAATCCATTTACTAATAAAGAAATCCAAATATGGACATCAGATTATGTTATGATGAGTTATGGAACAGGAGCAATCATGGCCGTACCAGCACACGATGAAAGGGACTATGAATTTGCTACTAAATTTAATATTGAAATTATTCCTGTTATTGAAGGAGATACTTTGCCTTATGTTGGAGAAGGAAAATATGTAAACTCTGAACTTTTAAATGGTATGACAAACAAAGAAGAAGCCATCCAAAAAATGATAGACGAAATCACAAAAAGAAAAATAGGTAATAAAAAAACAAATTATCGCCTTCAAGATTGGATTTTTTCAAGACAAAGATTTTGGGGAGAGCCAATTCCATTAGTTTACTGTAAACATTGTGGTTGGGTTCCAGTACCAGAAGAAGAACTTCCAGTATTACTTCCAGATGTTGCTAACTATGAACCAACAGATGATGGTGAAAGCCCACTTGCTAATATCGAAGATTGGGTAAATACAACTTGTCCAAAATGTGGTGGAAAAGCTAGAAGAGAAACAGACACTATGCCTAACTGGGCTGGATCATCTTGGTATTTCTTAAGATATATGGATTCAAAAAATGATAAAGAATTCGTCTCAAAAGAAGCTTTAAATTATTGGGGTAGAGTCGACTGGTATGATGGTGGTATGGAGCACACAGCCCGTCATTTACTATATGCTAGATTTTGGAATCAATTTTTATATAATATTGGACTAGTTCCAAATAAAGAACCAATTGATATCAGAACATCACATGGTATGATTCTAGGACCTGATGGAGAAAAAATGAGTAAATCAAAAGGTAATGTCATTAATCCTCACGATGTTGTTGAAGAGTATGGAGCTGATGCTTTAAGACTTTATGAAATGTTTATTGGTGATTATGAAAAAGATGCCGCATGGTCTACTAATAGTCTAAAAGGATGTAAAAGATTTATAGATAGAATATGGAAAGCCGGCGAAAAACTAAATGATAAAGAAGGTTATTCTGATGAAGCTTTAGTTCATAAAACAATAAAAAAAGTCACTAATGATATCAAGAGTATGAAATTTAATACTGCTATTTCAGCTCTAATGATTTTAATGAATGCCTACGATGATATGGAAACAATTACCAAAGAAGACCTAAGAGTATTACTTCATTTGTTAAACCCATTTGCTCCACATATCACTGAAGAGATAAATGAGAAATATAAATTAGGTAATCCGCTATGTGAATCTATGTGGCCAGCTTATGATGAAAATAAAACTATTGATAATACATATGAACTAGTTTTCCAAGTAAATGGTAAAGTTAGAGGTAAAGAAACAGTAAGTACTGATACCTCTAAAGAAGAAATGGAAAAATTAGCTAAAGAAAACACCAATGTTCAAAAATTTATAGAAGGAAAAACTATTGTTAAAGTTATAGCCATACCAGGAAAATTAGTAAACATTGTTGTTAAATAATTTGTCATAAAGTTAAATTTGTGATAAAATGTATATAGATGAGAGAAATCTCATAAAATAAAAAAGGAACATTCAATACTTCTATGTTGGATGTTGCCATGTTTTTTTGACTATCACCTAATTCATAGTAGCTAATGAGTTAGGTGACTTTCTTTTATATTAAGGTTATTAATAATAACGATAATAGAAAGAAGATTATAATGATTAAAGCAAAGATTAAAAAATCCTTTTTACCCATTATATCGCCTCCCTCCTAAATAGAGTTCAGCAATCACTTTGGCTTTGAATATTCCTTAAATATAATTATAACAAATAATGACACTAATCACAATAACATTTTGTTATTTTTGATAAAACATTTGACAAACATAAAAACTTTGTGTTATAGTCTTATTAATTGATGTGGACAGATAATTTAGTAGTTATTTAATTAGTAATTAGAAAGTTAGTGGTAGATGAAAACTAACCAAGTTTAAATAATGAATTACAATATTTATAGTCAAATCGGCTAATCACCGTTATCAGATAAAGAAGCATAGATACTATGAAATAAGGTGGTACCGCGGGGAAACCTCGTCCTTATAACTCATAGTATCTTTTTATTGAAGGAGGAATAAACATGGAAATAGGAAAATACATTGACCACACAAATTTAAAAATGGATGCGAAAGAAGAAGACATTGCTAAACTATGTCATGAAGCAATCGAATATAATTTTGAAACAGTATGTGTCCATCCATATTATGTAACTTTGGCTAAAGATTTACTTAAAGATACTAATATTGGAGTATGTACTGTTGTTGGGTTTCCACTCGGAATGAACACCCCAAAAGTAAAAGCTTATGAAGCTATTGAAGCTACTGAAAATGGAGCCGATGAAATAGACATGGTTATCAATGTTGGAGTTTTAAAAGACAAAGATTATGATTATGTAAAGTCAGAAATCGAAGAAATTAGAGATCAAATTGATGGAAAAACATTAAAAGTAATTATTGAAACATCTTTACTTACAGAAGAAGAAATAATAAAAATGACCGAAATCTGTAATGAAACCTTTGTTAATTTCATAAAAACAAATACTGGTTTTGGAAGTCGTGGAGTAAGCTTAGAAGATGTTGAGTTAATAAACAAACATAAAAACGAAGTATTAGAAATAAAAGCTAGTGGTGGTATAAAAACATTTAAACAAATGAATGAGTTAATTAAAGCAGGAGCAACTAGAATAGGCACTAGTAATAGTGTAGAAATAGTAACTCATATGAATTGTAATTGCAATGAAAAATGTGACTGCAATGAAAAATGTGACCACTGCCACTGTGAGGAGGAAAAATAATGAAACTATATGATGAATTAAAATGGAGAGGTCTTATCAAAGACGAAGCCGGAGAAGATTTAGAAGAAAAATTAAATAATGGTGGATTAACCTTTTATATTGGTACAGATCCAACTGCTGATAGTCTGCACCTTGGTCATTTATCAACATTTTTAATCAGCAAAAGATTAGAAAAAGCCGGACATCATCCTATTTTATTAGTAGGCGGAGCAACCGGTAGAATAGGAGATCCTAGACCAACCGAAGAAAGACAAATGCAACCAGTAGAAGTAATTGAACACAACTATGAAAGCTTAAAAAAACAAGTTGAAGACTTATTTGGTTTTGAAGTAGTCAACAACTATGACTGGTCAAAAGACATTAATTTTATTGACTTTTTAAGAGATTACGGAAAATATTTTAATATAAATTATATGCTAGATAAAGATATAATTAGAAGAAGATTAGATACCGGAATTACTTATACAGAGTTTTCATATATGATAATGCAAGCCTTAGATTATCTTCACCTTTATCAAACTAGAAACTGTACACTAGAATGTGCTGGTTCTGACCAATGGGGTAATATAACTGCCGGTATAGATTTAATCAGAAAAAAAACAGGTGATGAAGTATATGGATTTACAATGCCATTAGTTACCGATAAAAATGGAAAAAAATTTGGTAAATCAGAAGGAAATGCCTTTTGGCTTGACAAAAATAAAACATCTAGCTATGAAATATATCAATATCTATTAAATAGTGATGATGAAAAAGTTATTGAATACTTAAAAATATTTACCTTCTTAACTAAAGAAGAAATTGAAGATATTGAGAAACAGCAAACCGCTCATCCAGAAACTAGAATTGCCCAAAAAACTTTAGCTAAAGAAGTAGTTACCTTCTTACACGGAGAAAAAGAAGCTGAAAAAGCCAAAGAGATGAGTGAAGCTCTATTTAGTGGACATGTTAAAAATCTAACTAAAAAAGAAATAGAAGATGTCTTTAAAGGAGTACCAACATTTGACACAAATAACAATATAAATATTATTGATATGCTTGTTAATAATAAAATAGCTTCTAGTAAAAGAGAAGCTAGAGAATTTGTAAATGCTGGAAGTATTACTATAAATGAAGAAAAAATCACCGATGAAAATTATATAGTAACTAAAGAAATAGCTATTGATAATGAAATTTTAGTTTTAAGAAAAGGTAAAAAGAAATACTTTATTGGAAAAATAGGACTATAAAAAATTACAATTTTATAGTTTTTTTTCATAAATGAGAAGGAAATAAAGAATAAATAATCGTACGTTATATATAGAAGGAGGTTAAAATGGCAAATCAAGTTCAAGTAAAAAATAGATTAATCCCTACAATGTTTGATCCTGTATTCAAATCACTTTTTCAAAATAAAAACTTTAGAAAAACATTATCTTATTTTTTAAGCAAATTAACAAAATATTCTGAAAACTATATTTATGAACACTTAACATTTCTAAATTCAGAAATACCAATAGAAAATTATGATGAAAAGAAAAAAATAGCTGATTTAATTATAAAAATTGATGAAGATATTATAAATATCGAAGCTAATAGAAATAACAATAAAAGTACAATCCTTAAAAATAATTCTTATCATCATAAATTAGCTTATGAAAAAAATCATGTCGGACAAGATTTAAATGATGGTGATGTTTTACAAATTAACATCAATAGTAAAAAACGATTTCAAAATACTTTACTTTCAGATAATTATAAAATGAGAAATAAATATGGCACAAGTACTGATGAAGAAAATTTTAAAAGATTACACATAAATATAGAATTTGCCTCTCAAAAGTATTATACTAAAGGTAAAGAAAAAATGACAAAGTTTGAAAAGATAGTAGCCATGCTCAATATTACTAATCTAAAAGATTTAAAAGATATATCGAAGGGAGATGAAGATTTAATGGCTATGGAAAAAATAATTAAAGATTTAAATGAGGATAAACACATGATAGGCTTATATGACAAAGATGAAATGGATGCCTGGATGAACAAAATTGACCGCGAAGAAGCTATAGCTAAAGGTCAAAAGATTGGTCAAAAGCTTGGTGAAAAACTTGGTGAAAAACGTGGCGAAAAAGTTGGAATTTTAAGTGTTGCTAGAAATATGTTAAAAGCCAATATGAACATTGATGAAATAGCTAAACTAACCGGCTTACATCAAAATGAAATTATCAAACTTAGTAATAATCTATAATTAAAACTAGACCCAAAAGCCTAGTTTTAATGTGTCATAATTTTAATATTCTTATCATCAGTTTTACCCATTAAATAATCTAAAGAAATATTAAACTCTTTTGCAACTAAATAAAGTTTAGAAAAAGGAATTAACACTTTTCCAGATTCATATCTACACCAGTTCATTTGGCTAAATCCTAATTTACCGCCAATTTCAAATTGTGATAAATTATTTTCCTTGCGTAATCTTTTAAGTCTAATAAACATCTCTTCATCGTTAAAATAATTAATGAAAACACCGCGATTATTAGAAAGCCCAGTTAAATAATCTATCGAACAATTATAAAACTTAGATAGTTTATCAACCATCTCAATAGGTATTTCATACATTCCACTTTCCCAATGTGGGTAAGTATTAACATTAACTTTTAATATAGAAACAATATCCTTTTGCTTCAAATCATTATCTACTCTTAAATCGTGAATTCTTTTAAAAAATGTTGCCAATTGTTACCACCTCGTACTCATTGTACAAAGGTTTATGAAAGCATCTCATAAATTGTCGCTTAACGTTTTAAAAAATAGATTATAAAAAAGAGAACAAAATGTTCCCTTAATTTCTGTTGTAGTATTCGATAATTAATGCTTCATCAATATCAGCATTTAATTCACTACGTTCTGGTAATCTAACATAAGTGCCTTCCATTTTCTTATCATCATAAGAAATATATTCAACTCTATTATGTAATGCTTCTAAAGAAGATTTAACAATAGCCATTTCTTTATCGTTTTCCATTAAACTAATAACATCACCAGGTTTAACTTGATAAGATGGAATATCAACTCTTTTACCATTAACAGTAATATGTCCATGGTTAACAAGTTGTCTAGCACCTTTTCTAGTAGTAGCAAATCCAATACGGTAAACTAAATTGTCTAAACGACTTTCTAATAATTTAAGTAAATTCTCACCGTTGACACCTTTCATTTTGACTGCTTTAACGAAAGTTTTTTCCATTTGCTTTTCACTAAGTCCATACATAAATTTAACCTTTTGTTTTTCTTGTAATTGAACACCATAATCAGATAATTTTTTCTTACGGTCTTGTCCATGATCACCGGGAGCATAAGGTTTCTTAGAAAGTTCTTTTCCATTTTCTAAAATAGAAAAACCAAAACGTCTAGATTTTTTGTAAGTTGGCCCAAGATATCTTGCCATTTAAATTCCTCCTTCCACTTTAGCGCGAAAGGTTATTTTGCAAAATTATAGGGTGGAATATATCAATACTTAATTTCGCAGCCAAACAAGTAACCCCTATAGGGAATATCCACATTATAAAATTCAAAATAACGCTGCTTTAACACGCTGCCTATAATTATATATGCAATTAACCTTAAAGTCAAGACTTTTGGCTTATAAAATAAGGTTACGTAGATTTTTATTTGAAATTCCGTTTTATGGCAAAAAGCTGAAATAAGTTTGAATATAGTACAATAAAATGTAAAATCAAGGGTGAACGACAGTGAGTTTATAAAACCCTTGATTTTTACATTTTATTGATTATAATACTTAATACAAACAAAGCTGGCTTTGTTTGTTATCTATAAATATATACATCCTATGATTATTCAATTGCTTTAATAATATTAAAAAAACAGAAATTAGTATGAAAAACGGAAATAACCTCCTTAATTTTGTCATGCAAAAATTTAAGTAATACTAGCTAATATTAGGCGAAATTAAAAGACTTATTTCCGTTTTTATATTCCAAAGTAGCAATAAGTCTTGTAAATTAAATGTTTCTTCATAAACCTGCATTTAGTCTAAAAATTCACGTATAAAATAAGGTTAAACCCCCATAAATATAAAAAAAGTATAAACACCTCAAAAATTATAGCACATAAAATAATAATAATTTGTGAAAAATAGTTAATATTAAATAAAAAGAATTATTTTTGCGTCAATTTGTGTAAATAAGGCATTTAAAACATATTTGACTCAAAATAAAATCACAAAATGTGCTATCATGATAATATAAGGAGGATATGAAATGAGTGCAATTGATGTCACAAGTGAAATAAAACCTTTAAAAGAAGTATTACTTCATAGACCAGGAAAAGAATTATTAAACTTAACACCTGACACCTTAGAAAGATTACTTTTTGATGACATTCCATATCTTGAAGTTGCCCAAAAAGAACATGATGAATTTGCGGGGATACTAAGAGATAATGGAGTAAAAGTGTTTTATCTCGAAGATTTGATGACTGAAGTCTTAGACCAAAGACCAGACATCAAAGAAAAATTTATCGAACAGTTTATAACTGAAGCCGGGGTTGATACACCTAAATATAAACACTTAGTGTTAGAATATTTAAATAGTATTGAAAACAATAAAGACTTAGTCTTAAAAACAATGGAAGGAATAAGAATCAGTGAACTTGATTACGAAAAAAGAAGACTAGATAAATCACTAGTTGACTTAGTAAGTGAAGATTCAGATTTTATCACTGATCCAATGCCAAACCTATACTTTACAAGAGATAATTTTGCTAGTGTTGGTGAAGGTATAACCTTAAATAAAATGTATTCTGTAACTAGAAATAGAGAGACAATTTACGCTGAATATATTTTTAATTACCATCCAAAATTTAAAGGACAAGTTCCAAAATATTATGACCGCTATGAAGAATGCCATATTGAAGGTGGAGATGTTTTAAACCTAAACGATCACGTTTTAGCTATTGGTATCTCTCAAAGAACCGAAGCTGGAGCTATCGACCAATTAGCTAAAAACATTTTCAAAGATAAAGAAAGTAAAATTAATACAATCTTAGCCTTTGACATTCCAGTGTCAAGAGCTTTCATGCACCTAGACACCGTATTTACACAAGTTGATTATGATAAATTTACTTATCATCCAGGAATTATGGAAACATTAAAAGTGTATGAAATCAAAGAGGGAAATGACCCAGATAGTGATGAAGACTTAAACGTTAAAGAAATGACCGGTTCATTAGAATCCATTTTAGAAAAATATTTAAGACTAGACATAACTTTAATTCCATGTGCTGGAGGAGATAAAGTTGCTTCTCAAAGAGAGCAGTGGAACGATGGTAGTAATACTCTCGCAATCGCTCCAGGAGTGGTAGTTGTCTATAATAGAAATACTGAAACCAATAAAGTGTTAAGAGAATATGGCCTTAAAGTAATTGAAATGAGTAGTGCCGAACTTTCAAGAGGTCGTGGTGGACCAAGATGTATGAGTATGCCATTAGTTAGAGAAAAATAAGAAAGGAACATAACATGAATTTACAAGGAAGAAACTTTTTAAAACTATTAGATTATTCAAAAGAAGAAATTAGATACTTACTAGATCTATCTAAAGACTTCAAAAACAAAAAGAAAAAAGGTATTCCTCATCGATATTTAAAAGGTAAAAACATCGTTTTACTATTTGAAAAAACCTCAACAAGAACAAGATGTGCTTTTGAAGTTGCCGGACATGACCTAGGAATGGGTGTAACCTACTTAGATCCAGGAAGTTCTCAAATGGGTAAAAAAGAAAGTATCGAAGATACCGCAAGAGTTTTAGGCCGTATGTATGATGGAATCGAATATCGTGGTTTCGATCAATCACTAGTTGAAACCTTAGGCGCCTATGCTGGCGTCCCAGTTTGGAATGGCTTGACTAATGAATTTCATCCAACCCAAATGCTAGCAGATATGCTTACTATTGAAGAAAATTTTGGACACCTAGAAGGCATTAACTTTGTCTTCATGGGTGATGCTAGAAATAATGTAGCAAATTCATTAATGGTCGCATCAGCTAAAATGGGAATGAACTTCACCTGCTGCGCTCCAAAAGATTTATGGCCAAATAAAGAACTAATAGATACTTGTCAAAAAATAGCCAAAACAAGTGGTAGTCATTTAACCTTTGAAGAAAATGTCAAAGAAGCTACTAAAAATGCCGATGTCATTTATACTGATGTTTGGGTATCTATGGGTGAACCTGATGAAGTATGGAATGAAAGAATAAAACTTCTAAAACCATACCAAGTCACTAAAGAAGTTTTAAATAATGCAAATCCTAATGCAATCTTCTTACACTGCCTTCCATCATTTCACGATTTAAAAACCACAATTGGTAAAGAAATTTACGAAAAATTTGGCTTACCAGAAATGGAAGTAACCAATGAAGTTTTTGAATCAAGTCACTCTAAAGTTTTTGATGAAGCTGAAAACCGTATGCATACAATCAAAGCTGTAATGTATGCCACAATGAAGGATAAAAATGAGTAAAATTGTTATTGCCTTAGGAGGTAATGCTTTAGGAAATAATGCTAAAGAGCAACAAACCAAAATAGAATTAATTGCTCCAATGCTTGCTGAATTAACTAAAAATAATAATATTATTTTAACTCATGGTAATGGCCCGCAAGTTGGAGAAATATTCAATCACATGGAAATGCCATTCCCAGAATGTGGCGGTATGAGCCAAGGATATATTGGCTATCAGCTTCAACAATCACTTCAAGATGAACTAAATAGAAAAGGAATAAAAAAAACATGCCTAACCGTTATTACCCAAACACTTGTAGATAAAAACGATGAAGCTTTTAAACATCCATCAAAACCAATCGGAACATTTTATACCAAAGAAGAAGCTGAAAAAATGACCAAAGAAAAAGGCTATACTTTCATTGAAGATGCCGGTAGGGGATATAGAAGAGTTGTTCCATCACCAAAACCTATAAAAATAATTGAAGAAGAAGTTATTAAAAGATTAAATAATGATGGATACCTTGTCATCGCCCTAGGAGGCGGTGGCGTACCTGTCATAAATGATGAAGAAAAAGGACTAGAAGGGATTGACGCTGTTATTGATAAAGATAAATCTGCAGCCCTTTTAGCCGGAAACATTGGTGCTGATATTTTGCTAATCTTAACCGCTGTAGATAAAGTCTGTTTAAACTATGGTAAAGAAAATGAAATAACCCTAGATAAACTTACCACCTCTGAAGCACATAAATATATAGAAGAAGGACATTTCGCTAAGGGAAGTATGCTTCCCAAAATTGAAGCTTGCCTAGATTTTGCCGAAAAGCATCATGGCACAGCTATTATTGCCTCATTAGAAAACGCTAATGCTGCTTTAAACGGAAAAGCTGGGACTGTTATTAAGGAGGGATAATAATGACAGAAACCAAAAAATCAAAAAACAAAGTAATGTTATCAGCTTTTTCAATTATTTTAATACTAATATTTGCTCTAGGAATTCTTTCATATATTTTACCAATCGCTCAGTTTAACGGTGATACTATTGTTAATGGTAGTGGAGTCGTTAGAGCTAAAATATCAGATATTTTAATGTCTCCAATATTAGGCTTTGAAAACGCCATAGATGTTTGTATATTTGTAATCATATTGGGTGGATTCTTAGCTATTGTAACTAAAACAGGAGCCTTAGAAACAGGTATCAAAGTTTTAGTTCAAAAATTAAAAGGTAGAGAAACAATATTAATTCCAATTTTGATGTTTATTTTCTCATTAGGTGGTACAACCTATGGAATGCTTGAAGAAACAGTTGGATTTTATGCCTTGCTAGCTGCTACAATGGTGGCCGCCGGTATGGATACTTTAGTAGGAGCCTCTGTTATTTTACTCGGTGCTGGATCTGGAGTATTAGGTTCAACAATCAATCCATTTGCTGTTGGAGCTGCAGTTAGTGCCTTACCAGAGGGTATTGAGGTAAATCAGGGAATTATAATAGGATTAGGTGTTCTACTTTGGTTAACAACTTTAAGTATATCTATCTTCTTTGTTATGCGTTACGCTAAAAAAGTTCAAAAAGAAAAAGGTTCAACATTCCTATCCCTTCAAGAACAAAAAGCCATGGAAGAAACATATGGAGAAGAAAAGGAACAAATAGTAGCCAAATTAACAAGTAAACAAAAATTAACTCTTATCATTTTTGCTTTAACATTTTTAGTTATGATTATCGGATTCATTCCTTGGGGAGAATTTGGTATAACTATATTTGATAAATTTACAGGTTGGTTAACAGGAACTCCACTTGGAGGTTGGTATTTCTATGAAGCAGCTTTATGGTTCTTAATAATTTCTATTATAATAGCTATTATAAATGGTTATAAAGAACATGAATTTGTTGAAACATTTGTAAATGGTACTAAAGATATGATGAGTGTAGTCTTAGTAATTGCTATTGCTAGAGGAGCTAGTGTTTTAATGCAAACAACACATTTAGATAATTATATTATCTATAATACCTCAGAAGCTTTAAAGAACATGCCGGCAGTCATCTTTGGACCAGCCAATTATATACTTCATATAATTTTATCTGTTCTAGTTCCATCTAGTTCAGGCCTAGCAACATTATCTACTCCAATTATTGGACCACTTGCAGCTAACTTAGGTTATAGTGTAGAAACCACAATCATGACTTTGGTGGCTGCTAATGGATTAGTTAATTTAATTACTCCAACCTGTGGAGCAATCATGGGAGGTTTAGCTTTAGCAAAAGTCGAATATGGAACATGGTTCAAATGGGCTATTAAAGTAGTCGCAACTATTGCTATTGTAAACATATTAATACTAACATTTGCTATGGTTATACTTTAAACTGCTTAAAAATAAGCAGTTTTTAAATACTTAAAAAATATGTTATAATCATATAAGAAAGTGTGATTAAAATGAATTTATTTAAACCAAATATATATAAACAAATCTATAAAAAAATAAAAAAAGCAGATACCATTATTATCGCAAGACATGTTGGACCAGACCCTGATGCCTTAGGAAGTTCATTAGGATTAAAGCAAATCATCAATGATAATTTCCCAGATAAAAAAGTTTATTGTATAGGTAGTCCAGCTGCCAAATTTAGATTTATTGGGGAATTGGATAAATTACCAGAAACAATTGATAATGCCTTATTAATTGTAACTGACACTCCAGACCATAAAAGAGTAGATGGTATTGATCCAAGAAGAATAAAAAATTCTATTAAAATAGATCACCACCCATATGTTGAAACCATGTGTGAATTAGAGTGGATTGATGATAAATCATCAAGTGCCTCACAAATGGTATTAGAATTAGTATTTAATAACAATTTAAAACTAACAAAAGAAGCCGGTGAAAAATTATATATTGGATTAGTTGCCGACACTAATAGATTTATGTTCTCTTATAGTAATGCTAAAACATTTGCTTTAGTAAGCAAGTTATTACAAGAAACAAGTATCGATATTACCAAAATATATAATGAATTATATTTAAGACCATATAAAGAAATAAAATTCCAAGGTTATATGTCACAAAACTATCAAATAACTGAAAATAAAGTGGGCTATTTGATAATCCATGATGAAACCTTAAAAGAGTTTAATGTCGATGCTGCCACTCCTGGAAATATGATAAATAGTTTTAACCATATAAATGAAATGTTAGTATGGGTAACTGCTACCGAAGATAAAGATTTAGGCTCATATAGAATTTCAATTAGATCAAGAGGCCCAATTATCAATGAAGTTGCCGCAAACCATGGCGGTGGTGGGCATATGTTTGCTAGTGGAACTAGATTAAAAACTGAAGAAGAAATTGCATCTTTAATTAAAGATTTAGAAAAAGTTTCAAAAAAATACATAGAAAAAGTCTCAGATTAGAGACTTTTTCTTTAACGATAATAATATGGATAAGGTCCATATGGTGGATAGTAAGGATAATATATAGGACGGTTACCTCCCCAAAATAGTGGAGAAATAAGGCCACCAGTAATTCCACCTAAAATAAATGGTCCCAAAAATCTACCTTGATTATTTGGACCAGGACCGGGACCTCCTGGTCTTGGTCCATTGGGCCTCATAGGCTGTCTATACATATAATATTGTCCATTCATCTAGATTACCCCCTTCATAGTATAATATGATAAGTTAATCAAATTGTGAAAGCATACAAAGAAAAGAAATTCATATACTTTCATAGGTGAGTTTATGAAGAAATTTTTTGAAATAATTGGCATTTTAACTCTCATGATAGGAAGCTTTGTTTATACAGAAAAAGTTGGAACAACAGCTAAATTAAGTGATACCTTACTTACCGAAATTAAAAGTAAAAAAGATGGCTATAAAGAAAATGCTATTGAACCAATAATCAAAGATGATACTATTATACCTGGTATAAATGGGAAAGAAGTTGATGTCGATAAAAGTTATGAAGCCATGAGTAAAATAGGGTATTTTGATGATAAATTATTAGTTTATAAACCTCTAAAAGTCGAAAATACATTAGATAAAAATAAAGATAAATATGTCATAAATGGTAATAATACTAAAATGGATATAACCTTACTTTTTAAAGTAAGCAATAAAGATGACATAACAAATATCATAAAAATGTTAGAGTCAAAAGAAGTTAAAGCTACCTTTTTCATCGAAAGTAAATATCTAGAAAAACATCATAATCAAATAATAAAACTTGTTCAAAACGGTCATACAGTAGGAAACTTAAGTAATAATGAAGACTACGATGATAGTGATTTTGTCTGGATGAAAACTATTCTAACTAACATAGGTCCTCAAATATATAACTATTGTTATACTGAAAAACCTAATAAAAAAATATTAAGAGTTTGCAACATTCAAAATTCGGTAACCATCATGCCTAGGATCATCATTAAAAATAATCCATTATTAAATATCAAAAAACAAATATTACCTGGTTCAATAATATCTGTAGATGTAAATAGTGAGTTAAATAATCAAATAGAAGTCATATTAAATTACATAACCTCAAAAGGATACAAACTAGTATCTTTAGAAGAATTATTAAAAGAATAAACAAGCAAATATTTGTTTGTTCGATTGTATAACTATTCGTTATATTGTATAATTTTATTAGGAACATTTAATGTGAGTGTCGTCCTCCAATCTATATAGAGAGGAGGTAGATATTAATGAAAACAAAAACTTTTATTTTAAAGTTTTTAAACCTCATTTGTATCATTTTGCTACTTTCTACCTTATTGGTTCTAGCAATACAAAAATAGACACTCATCATCAGTGATTGAGTGTCAAATCGATTTATTTTAGAGGCGACATTCACTTGCGAACTAAATGTTCCTCTTTTTTATTATATGAGACTTCTCTCATCTATATACATCATAACACAAAATTAAGTTCATATCAAGTATGTTCAAAAGCTTAAAATAGAAGAATTTTTAAATAATAAAAGGAAATTTTATTAGAAGGTTGTATATATTATAGAAAGACAAAATTCACTAATTAAAATATAGCTTTTAAAAATCGATAATAAATTGATAATATTATATTCAAATATAAGACAAATATATGTGGGGCCAAAATTAGATAACATTGCAAGCCAATACTACAAGTTTTTAGAAAGTAATGTCTTATAGGTAACAATAGGTAAGTGCTAATAAAAAACGTTCAAACATTTGAATGTTCGCTTGTATAACTATTCGTTATATTATATAATTTATATGGGGAATATCAGTTGTTGAGTGTCTACCGAATCTCTTATAGAGAGGAGGTCTGATAAAAATGAAGACAAAAACTTTTATTTTAAAGTTTTTAAAACTCATTTCTATCGTTTTATTTCTAATTATTTTTTTAATAATTGTTATAAAAAACTGACACTCTAATCAGCATTGAAAAGAGTGTCTATCAATGAGTGCCCTTGGGCAAATTTCTGGGTAGACATTCAACAAGCAAAAACTGAATGTTCCCTTTTTTATAATATGAGATTTCTCTCATCTATATACATAATAACACAAAATTAAGTTCATATCAAGTACGTGACAAACCGCTAAAAAAACAAAACATAAGTACCCATTTACTTCACATAATTTTACGTTTTCATTTGTTTTTTAAAGGTTTTTCTGTTATAATTCTATATGGTGATGATATGGCAAAATATGATGAACACTCAATAAAAATATTAGAAGGCTTGGAAGCTGTAAGAAAAAGACCAGGTATGTATATTGGCTCAACTGACAAAAGAGGACTTCACCATCTAGTATGGGAAATCGTAGATAATAGTATTGACGAAGCCATCAATGGTTATGGTGATAAAATAAACATTACTATTCATAAAGATGGAAGCGTTAGTGTTGAAGATTTTGGTAGAGGAATTCCAACTGGCCTTCATGAAAGTGGAAAATCAACTCCAGAAGTTATTTACACAGTACTTCATGCCGGTGGTAAATTTGAAACATCAGGATATAAAGTTTCTGGTGGTCTTCATGGTGTAGGAGCATCCGTTGTTAATGCTTTAAGCAAATGGATGGAAGTAACCATAAAAAGAGATGGTGCTGAATACTTTATAAGTTTTAAAAATGGTGGACACCTAGATAAATCATTAAAGAAAATAGGTAAAACAAATAAAACTGGTGTTAAAGTTAGATTCATGCCAGATGAAGAAATTTTTTCTACTACGACATTTTCTTTCTCCACAATATGTGAAAGAATGCAAGAAAGTGCCTTCTTACTTAAAAATATAACTATAGAAATATATGATGAAAATACAGAAAGAAAAGAATCATACCATTATGAAAAAGGTTTAAATTCATTTGCCGAATACCTAAACACAGATAAAAAAGTACTTCACAAGCCGTATGACTTTAAAGGAGTCAAAGATGGCATCAATGTAGAAGTTGCTTTCCAATATACTGAAAGTTATTCTGAAAATATAATATCCTTTGTCAATAATGTTAAAACATCAGATGGTGGTACCCATGAAGTCGGATTCAAAACAGCCTTAACAAGAGTATTTAATGATTATGCTAGAAATAATGGCTATTTAAAGCAAAAAGATAAAAACTTCGAAGGACCAGATACAAGAGAAGGACTAACAGCCATTATAAGCTTACAAATCCCAGAAAAACTATTACAATTTGAAGGACAAACAAAAGGAAAATTAGGCTCACCAGCTGCCAGAACAGCAGTTGATAGTGTTACAACCGAGCACCTTCAATTCTTCTTAGAAGAAAATAAAGAAATAGCCACAAAAATATTAGAAAAAATGGTTAAATCAAAACAAGTTAGAGAAGCAGCTAGAAAAGCTAGAGATGAAGCTAGAAATGGTAAAGGTAAAAATAGAAAAGAAAAATCTATCAGTGATAAATTCACTCCAGCCCAAACAAAAAATCCAAAAATAAACGAATTATTCTTAGTAGAAGGAGATTCAGCTGGAGGTTCAGCAAAACAAGGTAGAGATAGAAAATTCCAAGCAATATTACCATTAAGAGGTAAAGTAATAAACACAGAAAAAGCTTCTTTAACCGACGTTTTAGCAAACAACGAAATAAATACGATGATTCAAACAATTGGAGCTGGAATAGGTAGTGATTTTAAAATTGAAGATTGTAACTATGATAAAGTAATAATCATGACCGATGCCGATGATGATGGAGCCCATATTGCCATATTACTATTAACATTCTTTTATAGATTCATGAAACCATTAATAGAAAATGGCCATTTATATATTGCTATGCCACCTTTATATGCCTTAAAAAATGGCAACAAAATATATGGTTATGCCTGGGATGATGAAGGGGCCGAAGAAATTAGAAAAAATAATAAATTAAAATTAGAAAAACAAAGATATAAAGGTTTAGGTGAAATGAACGCCGAACAGTTATGGGAAACAACCATGGACCCATCTAAAAGAAGTCTAATCAAAGTAAACCTCACAGACGCCGCTCTAGCAGAAAGAAGAGTAAGCGTATTAATGGGAGATAATGTTGAACCAAGAAAACAGTGGATAGAAGAAAACATCGAATTTACCCTAGAAGACAATTATGCAAAGTAGGTGAGAAAATTGGAAGAAGCAGTAAAGAAAATATATGATTACTCATTAGAATATATCATGGGTGATAGCTTTAGTAGATATGCCAAAGCAATTATTCAAGATAGAGCCTTACCAGATGTCAGAGATGGTTTAAAACCAGTTCAAAGAAGAATTTTATATGGTATGTATAAAGATGGAAATACCTACGATAAGCCAACAAAAAAATCAGCAAAAGCTGTCGGAAATATTATGGGTTTTTACCATCCACACGGTGATTCAAGTATCTATGATGCCATGGTTAGAATGAGCCAGTGGTGGAAAAATAACTTATGTTATATTGAAATGCAAGGTAATAATGGTTCTATGGATGGAGATGGAGCCGCTGCCATGCGTTATACTGAAGCAAGACTTTCAAAAGTCGCTGGTGAACTTTTAAAAGATATTAATAAAGATACCGTTTTAATGAGTTTAAACTACGATGATACACTATTAGAACCAACTGTTTTACCAGCAAAATTTCCAAATCTTTTAGTTAATGGCGCAACCGGTATATCAGCAGGATATGCCACTAATATACCACCACATAATCTAGGAGAAATAATTGATGCTACAATAAAAAGAATTGATAGCCCAAATTGTAGATTAGATAGTATATTAGATATTGTCAAAGGCCCAGACTTTCCAACTGGTGGAGTTGCTGAAGGATTAAAAGGAATTAAAGATGCCTTCGCTACTGGTAAAGGGAAAATCAATGTTAGATGTAAATATGAAATAACTGGATCAAAATCAAAACGGCAAATAATTATCTCTGAAATACCTTATGAAGTAAATAAAGCCGCTTTAGTTAAAAAAATTGACGAAATAAGAATTGAAAAGAAAATTGATGGCATTTCTGAAGTAAGAGATGAAACAGATAGAAATGGACTTCAAATAGCAATAGATTTAAAGAAAGATGCTAACGAAGAATTAATTATTAACTATTTACTAAAAAACACTGATATGATGATTTCATATAACTATAATATGGTCGCTATTGTAAACCGTAGACCAATGGTTCTAGGTATATTAGAAATATTAGATGCCTATATTGCTCATCAAAAAGAAGTAATTACAAGAAGAACAGAATTCGACTTAAAATTAGCAAAAGCTAGAATGCATATTTTAGAAGGTTTAATTAAAGCGTTATCAATATTAGATGAAGTAATTAAAGTAATCAGAGCCTCTAAAAATAAAGCCAATGCTATAGAAAATTTACAAACAGAATTTGATTTCACTAAACCTCAAGCAGAAGCTATTGTTAATTTACAACTTTATAAATTAACAAATACAGATGTTACTGAACTTGAAAAAGAAATGGAAGAAAAGAAAAAAGAAATAGCTATATGGACGGGAATTCTAGAAAATGAAGAAGCATTAAAACATGTCATGAAAACAGAACTAAAAATGATAAAAAAAGAGTATGCTACTCCTCGTAAAACAGAAATTAAAGATGAAGTAACTGAAATAAAAATCAGTGCAACATCACTAATACAAAAGGAAGATTGCATTGTTGTTTTAACAAATGAAGGCTATGTAAAAAGAGTGTCTTTAAGAAGTTATACCGCATCAAATAATGATGAAACAGGATTAAAAGACAAAGACTTTAAAACAGCCATTTATGAAGCAAACACCATGGACACTTTATTATTATTTACATCACTCGGAAATTTCCTATACGTTCCAGTTTACGAACTACCAGATTTAAAATGGAAAGATATGGGAAAACATATTAGTAATATAATTAAAATTAGTAGTGATGAAGATATTATCTATTCTTTCTTAACCAAAGATTTTAAAGAAAATGTAAACTTCTTGTCATTTACTAAAAATGGCATGGTTAAACAAACTAACATTAATGATTTAAAAGTACAAAGATACACTAAACCTGTAACTTTGATGAAATTAAAGCCAAAAGATAAAGTCGTATCTATTGTTAAAGCTAAGAGTGAAGTATTTGTAACTACTCATAATGGACTCGCACTTAGATATAAAACAGAAGAAATTCCATTAACAGGTCTAAGAGGTAGTGGTGTTAAAGCAATAAATCTAAAAGATGATTATGTAATAAGTGGACATTCATTTAACCAAGCTGATTATGCTTTATTTATAACTGATAAAGGAACAGGAAAAAGAGTTAAAATAGATGAATTTGATATTAGTTCAAGAGCTAGAAAAGGATTACTTGCTATAAGAGATGTAAAAACTAATCCTTATAAATTAATATATGCATCAGTTATCAACCACAAAAAAGAAATTGGTATTTTAACAAATGAAATAACTTATCATAAAACCTCTGAATTTCCAATATGTGATAGATATCAAACGGGTTCTACTATTATTAAAGACAAAATAAAAAAAGTGTTTATAAACACTGAATTATTAACATCTAAAGACTTAGAAAACGGTGCTGAAAATAATGAAGAGATAGAAGAATCTTCAGAAGAAAAACAAATAACATTAGATCAAATAGATAAACAAATACTAACTATAGATGACTTTTTAGATGATTTTGACAAATAAGACAGTTTTAACTGTCTTTTTTAGCGGTTTAATTAATATAATTAAAAGGAGGCGATAACATGTATAAAGTAAATACACTCCTATATTCATATAATGCTCTAGAGCCAGTAATAGATGAAGAAACAGTAAATATTCATTATAATAAACATCATAAAAAATATGCTGAAAACTTAAACAAACTCACAATATCAACAATTCCTTTAGAACAAATCCCAAAAAGAATAAATGAATTTCCATTAAAAGATAGAGGTCAAATTTTATATAATGCAGGAGGCATATTAAACCATAACTTATACTGGCAAAGTTTAAATGAAACTCCAGGACTACCTAAAGGAAAACTACTAAATAAAATAAATAATGATTATGGAAGTTTTGAAAACTTTAAAAAAATATTTATAAACAAATCAAAAAATTTAGTAGGTTCCGGATACACTTTCTTAGTTTCCGATAATAATGGAAATCTAACAATCATAAACCTTCCAAACCAAGAAACACCACTTTCATATGATCTAACACCTTTATTTACAGTAGACCTTTGGGAACACGCTTACTATTTAAAATATAGAAACGAAAGAAATAAATATATTGAAAATATTTGGAATAAAGCTAATTTTGACAATGCCAGTAAGATATATGAAAAATTATTCTAAAAAAAATATATATTCATATATTTATATAGGAGGAGAGTAAAAAATGAAAAAAATAGTACCTTTTAAAAAAGATATTTCCTTTGATAATAATATTGCAGAAATAAGTAGTATCTCGTTGGAGCACACCTTAAAACTCCAAGAGGAAAACATAGTCTCAGGTGAATTTATTATAAGTGGAACATATAAAATGACTGAGGCAAGTTTAAATGTAGATCCATTTGAATATAAATTACCATTCGATATCAGTGTAGATAAAAAATATGATACAAAAAATATTGATGTGGATATAAATGACTTTTACTATGAAGTCACAAATAACGAAATATTATCGGTTAGTATAGAAGTTGTTTTAGATGGCCTAGAAGAAAAGCCAAGAGAAGAAAAGGAGGAAAATACCTTGACTGATGAAATAGAAACCTTAGAAGAAACCCGTGAAGTAGAAAATCAAACCCAAACAGTAAGTGTAGAAAATAATGAAATAGAGGTAAATGAAGAGACAAATGTTAAATCAATTTTTGAAGACTTAGATGAAAATGAAAGATATGCTGTTTATAAAGTACACATTGTTACCGAAAATGACACTATAGAGTCAATATCTAGTGAGTATAATGTAAATAGAGAAGATTTAGAAGCATATAATGATTTATCAGAATTAAAAATAGGAGATAAATTAATTATTCCATCTCATGAAGATAAATGAAATATTAAAAAGTAAAGGCATTACTGCTAGAGGATACAAGAAAAAAGGTAAAGTAACTATAATCGAAACTACAGATGGAAAATATATTTATAAAGAGGGAAAACTAAACAAACAAATTTTAAATTACTTAAAATCACGTAATTTTGATTATTTACCTCTTTTTTTAAATGCAAAAGATGATCCATATCAACTAACCACGTATATTCAAGATTTAGATATTCCAAAAGAACAAAAAATATTAGATTTAGTAAAACTAACAGCTTTACTCCATAGCAAAACAACACATTACAAAGAAATAGATTTAGATTATTATGAGGAAATTTATGAAGATTTAGATAATAATTTAAACTATCTATATTTATATTACACAGACTTAATAACACTAATCGAATCTAAAGTATATATGAGTCCAAGTGAACAGCTACTAGCACGAAACATCACTAAAATATATGATACTATAAGTGAAAATAAAAAAAGATTAGAAAATTGGCATAGTCACATAAAAGAAAAAAGAAAAGAACGTAGAGTCATTCTTCACAATAATTTAAAACTAGACCATTTTTTAGAAGCAGATGAACCATATTTAGTCAGCTGGGATAAATCTAAAGTTGGAAGCCCTGTATTTGACATATACAAACTGTATCAAACTCATGCTTTAGACTTTGACTTTGAAACAATTCTTCATGAATATGAAAATCAATATCCCCTGATGAAAGATGAAAGAGAATTGCTATTTATTTTAATTTCTCAACCAGATTTAATCAACTTAAAAAATTCAGAATATCAAAACTGTAAAGTAGTTAGTAAAATGATAGACAAAATATATAAAACAGAAATGTTAATTTCACCAAAAGAGTCTAAAGATAGAGCAAAATAGTAAAATCATAAAAATAAATAATAAAAATACATTAAATCTAGTCACTACAAATATAGTAATTAAAATTTGATAAAATAAAATAATCATACAAATTAAGCAAATAAGCGACCACTTACCACGTCCACACCAAAAATTTCGCATAATATCACCTGTAATAATTTATTCAAGTTATTCATAAATAAGCATGATATAAACCTAAAAGACTTGTATAAACCCTATAAATAATGTATAATTTAAACAGAATAGGGGATGGCAAAATGAATAAAAAAGGTTTTATCACATCAGCTTTACTATATGGAATTCTCGCACTTTTCTTAGTTTTAGTATTAGGAACTGTATCTATTTTAGCCAATAGAAAATTAGCTAACGATAAAATAAAAGAAAGTGCCTTAAATGATGTACAAAACTTAAGTAATGATCCTGCATGTTTTCAAACACAGACAAATTCTAGAGGAAATATAACCATCACTGGATATGATTCAACTTGTGATAAAACTGTCTTTATTCCTGAAAACTTAAACGGAAGAATGGTTGATGCAATTGGTCCAGGTGCTTTCAATAATCAAAAATTAGTAAATATTACTATGAAGTCAAATGTAAAAGAAGTTCATGTAACCGCATTCACGGGTAATGATGGAATGGTATTTTATGTTAAAGCTAGAAACGAAGAAGTAGTTGGCACAGGAACTCAAGAAGAAGTAAATAACTCAGTCGGAACTATTTGGGGAGCAAAAGATGCGACAATTCATTGGGATTATTAATTAATCCTTTTTTCTTTGCCTAAAATCATGTATAATATTCCTAGGAAATGGGTGATATTATGTTTATTGATGAAGCAGTAGTTGAACTAATTGCAGGTAGTGGTGGAAATGGGTGCCTCGCATTTAGAAGAGAAAAATATGTTGCCATGGGCGGACCATTCGGTGGTAATGGTGGAAAAGGTTCAGACATTATATTCAAAGTTGATGCTGGATTAAATACTCTAGTTGACTTTAAATATAAAAAAATAATCAAAGGATATAAAGGCGAAAATGGAATGGGTAAAGGAATGCACGGAAAAAATGCTGAAAATATAGTTATACCAGTACCAGCGGGTACTGTTGTAACTGATTATGATACAGGATTAATTATTGCTGATTTAACTAAAGATAAAGAAGAGTGCATTATTGCTAAAGGTGGAAGAGGTGGAAGAGGAAACATGGCCTTTGCTACTCAGTCAAATCCTGCTCCGCACTATGCAGAAAATGGTGAACCAGGAGAAATAGTAAAAGTAAAAATAGAATTAAAACTAATGGCAGACGTTGGATTAGTTGGAATGCCAAGTGTTGGAAAATCAACCTTTATTTCCAAAATATCTGCCTCAAAACCAAAAATTGCCGACTATCCATTTACGACATTAAAACCTAATTTAGGAGTTGTCAAAACATCCGATAATAGAAGCTTTGTCGTAGCCGACTTGCCAGGCTTAATTGAAGGTGCCTCCCTAGGACACGGACTAGGTGATAGATTCTTAAAGCATACACAAAGAACAAGAGTAATTGCTCATATTATTGATATGAGTGGTTATACCAATGACCCATATAAAGATTACATAACCATAAATAAAGAACTAGAAAACTTCGATGAATCATTAATCAAAAAACCACAAATAATAATAGCTAATAAAATGGATATGCCTTCTTCTAAAGAAAACCTAAAAAAATTCAAAGAAAAAGTAGATAAAGAAGTATATGAAATGTCTGCAATTAATGGAGAAGGAATAAATAAAATACTATTAAAATTAGCTGATATGTTAGATGAAATACCAAAAGAAAATCTTTATAAAAGTGAAAACTTTGAAAGCCATGTTATTTATAAATTTAAAGAAGAAAAACCATATAATATAACTAAAGATAATGATACATGGGTAATAAGTGGTGACAAAATAGAAAAACTCTTAATCATGAGTAGATTAGATACAGATGAAGCTATATTACGCTTTTCAAACAAACTAAGAAAAATGGGAATAGATGATGAGTTAAGACAGTTAGGAGCCAAAGATGGTGATCCTATCAGAATAATGGATTATGAATTCGAATTTAAAGAATAAGAAAAAAGGAACTCATTTTACTCCTCAATTTATAATTACAACTATTATTGCTATCCTTGCTATAATACCATCATTTATTCAAATAATGTCTATTGAAAAAAAAGCACCAAACTTAATAGTTACTTCATATAAAAATAATTATCAAGTTATTAAACATAATAATATTTACTACAATAACTATTTAAAAAAAGAACCAAATAATCTTAAAATAGTAAATATCGGAAATAGTCCAGCTAAAAATATCTCATTTATTTGGGACGAAAATAATATACAAAACCTTTTAACCTTGATAAATAAAATTGATAAAGACAAAGTAGCTCTCATCTCAGCCACTGATAACACAGTATCTTATATACTTAATAATGGTACAGGACTATATTCGTATTCTCCTAAAAACCTATCATATGAAATTGATTACCTTTTATCTGAAGGTAATGAGTCTAATGAAATAACTATCTTATTTCCCTATGAATATACATCATATATAGATCTTCTTTGCTATTTAAATTCTTATTATAAAGATTATAACTTTTTAGAAAATTTAACTTTAACAGGAACGCTCACATATGAAGATAAAGCGGGGAAAAAATATAATCAAATAATAAAATTTAAACCATTAATAAATTTAAATAATAAAGATAATTATTCTACATATCATTATAGAATTAGTCCACAAACATTATAAAACTGTTGAAAAAATCAACAGTTTTTATATATCATTTCTTTAATTACTATACATTTAACAAAAACTAGACATTTTTTTACAAAAAAAGATAAATTTATGGTAAAATTATAATAGGGTGATATACATGGATAATATTGCTATAATCATTGCTGCAGCTGTAGGCACAACACTAGTAGTTGTATTTATTGTCCTAGGAGTGTTAAAAGGACGTAAAAAGAAAAAATATAAAAAACTAATTGAAGAATTAGATTATCAAAAAAATAGACTTGACACTTCACCAGTAGGACCAGAACTAGCAAAAGTTGAAAGTTATGCCAGCAACGAAAAATTAGAAGTTCTTTATAAAAACTGGAAAGAAAGATTAAATGATATTAAAGAAACTCAAATCCCAAAAATAACAGATATGCTAATAGAAGCTGAATATTCATTATCACAAACAGACTACAAAAGTACCATGTATAAAATAGCAAAATTAGAGATGGAAATATATAAAGTAAGAGCAACTTCAGCTTTCTTATTAAATGAAATAAAAGACATTACTAATAGTGAAGAACGTAATAGAGCAAGTATCACTAAATTGAAAGCAAAATATCGTGAACTATTTGAAAAATTTGAAGATACAAGAAATGAATTTGGTGAATTTGCTAAAGTTGTCGCATTACAATTTGAAAACATAACTAAAAGATTTGAAGATTTTGAAGCATTAATGGAAGAAAATGAATATACAGAAGTGCCCAGCATATTAAAAGTTATTGATGAACTTTTAAAACATATGGAAGTAGTCATCGATGAATTACCATCAATCGTTCTAATAGCTGAAGGCATTTTACCTAAAAAAATTGAAGAAATTATGGATATGTATAACAAAATGGTTGCCGCTGGTTATCCATTAGACTATTTGAATGTTGAATATAATATAGAAGAAGCAAAAAAGAAAATTGCTGATATATTAGATAGAGCCAAAGTCTTAAATTTAGAAGATAGCTTATTCGACTTGAAAGTGCTAACAGAATATTTTGAAAACTTGTTCACTGACTTTGAAAAAGAGAAAGTTATTAAAGCCGATTATGATGCCGCTAATAAAACATTAAATACAAAACTAAAGAAAATAAATGTTTTAGTTAAAGATATTTTTGAACAAATTGATGATTTAAAACAAATGTATAGTTTAAATGAAGATGATATTAAAGCTTTATATGAAGTAAAAAAAGATTTAGAAAAATTAAATGAAGATTATGAAACACTTATTGCTCATACAAGTAATCATAGTTTTGCATATTCTAAATTAACAGAAGAAATTGAAAACTTAGTAATAAGATTATCTAACCTAGAAAACAAATTAGATAATACATTAAATGTTATTGGAAACATGCATGATGATGAAATGCGTGCTCGTCAGCAACTATCCGAAGTAGAAGAATTACTTAAAAATTCACAAAAACAAATTAGAATATTTAACTTGCCAGTAATACCAAATAGATATTATGTAGAATTAAAAGAAGCTAAAGATGCTATGAAAGAAATAGTTAAAGAATTAGATAAAAAACCAATTACCATTGAAATATTAAACACAAGAGTAGATACAGCCCGTGACCTTGCCTTAAAACTATATGGTAAAACAAAAGAAATGATGAAAACAGCCATGTTTGCTGAAATGGCTATTGTATATGGTAATAGATACCGTTCATCTGAAAAAGATTTAGATAGAAACTTAACATATTCTGAAATGTTATTTGCTAAAGGAGATTATCAAAAATCTCTAGAACTCACTATCAATTCTTTAAACAAAATTGAACCAGGTATTTATGATAAATTGTTAAAATTATATGGTGGAAAAGAAAGAATGAGTGAATAAACAAAAGAAAGTTCCATTAGAACTTTCTTTTTCTTTGAAAAATCAAAAAATAATAGTATAATTGGGAAAGAAACGAGGTTTTTGTATGAAAGAATTAATCATGATTAAATATGGAGAACTAACAACAAAAAAAGCAAACCGAAAAATTTTTATAAATATTTTAACCCAAAATGTCGAAAAAGTTTTAGAAGGTGAAAAAGTAGAAATAACAAAAGACAACGTAAGAATGTTTATTAAATGTGAAAATGCCAAATCAATTGCCATTAAATTACAAAAAGTATTCGGAATACTAAGTATAGTTATCGCTTATAAGGTAAATAATACTATAGAAGATGTCTTAAATAAATCTTTAGAAATTATGGATAAAACAAAGAAAACATTCAAAGTAGTAACTAAAAGAGCAGACAAAAGTTATCCTATTCATTCCATGGACTATAGTAGAAAACTTGGTGGATTAATTTTAAAAAACTCTAATTTTAAAGTAGATGTTCATAATCCAGATATTACCTTAACCATTGAAATAAGAACTGAAGGAACATTTGTCTACATAGATGAATTAAAAGGCGCTGGTGGATATCCGGTTGGTGTCGCGGGCAAAGGTTTACTCATGTTATCTGGTGGCATTGATAGTCCAGTTGCTGGTTACCTCTCTCAAAAAAGAGGAGTAACTGTTGAATGTTTATATTTTGAATCACCACCTCATACTAGTCTAGAAGCTAAAAACAAAGTTATCAAACTAGCTAGTATAATCAATGAATATTCCGGTAGAGTAAAAGTTCATGTTGTACCATTCACTTTAATTCAAGAAGCTATTTTTAAAAATTGCCCTGACACTTATATGATAACCATTATGCGAAGAATGATGTATAGAATAGCTGAACTTTATGCGGGAAAAATTGGCACAAAAATATTAATTAATGGTGAAAGTATTGGACAAGTTGCAAGTCAAACACTAGATAGTATGTATTGCATAAATAATGTTACAAATATGCCAGTAATTCGCCCAGTTGCTTGTTTAGATAAATTAGAAATAATTGATATTGCAAAAAAAATAAACACCTATGAAACAAGCATATTACCATATGAAGATTGCTGTACTATATTTGTTCCAAAACACCCAGTAATTAAGCCGGAATTAGAAAAATGTATAGCTTATGAAAATAACTTTGATTATAAAACTTTAATAGAAAAAGCTATTAATAATATTGAAACAATAACCAATTTTAAAGAAGATGAGTTTGAAAACCTTCTTTAACAAAAATTACCAATAAAAAAAATGCATTAAATCCTCAAATGTACACAATATATAAGTGTACAGGAGGTGAAAATGTATGACTAATAATAATTCTCGTTTAGTAGTTCCTGGCGCTAAACAAGCAATTGAACAAATGAAATATGAAATTGCTAACGAATTAGGCGTTAAAATGGGACCAGATGCTACTAGTAGAGCTAACGGTTCAGTAGGTGGAGAAATTACTAAAAGACTTGTACAAATGGGTCAACAACAAATTTCAGGTTCTAATTATACTAAATAATTAAACTAAAGTATAAAGGGCAGTTAGTATACTGTCTTTTTTCATTTAAAAAAATGAAATCAAAAGATATATCAAAATTTACTAATTATAAAAAAATGATTTTCTTATAATAAAAAATTATCACAAAAAATACAATTGACTTTATTGACACAAACCCTTATAATTATATTAAAGGTAGGGGAAGACTTATGAAAAAAATGAATCAAACTCAAAAAAATTGGATGATTGTTGGTTTATGCCTAATTGTGTTATTTATGGCTGTTGGATATGCCAGTTTTTCACAAAGCCTAACCATTAATGGAACAGCTGTAGTTGAAAGTACGTGGGATATAAAAATTACAGATATAACCGTTGTAGGCTTTACTGGAAGTGCTACCAATGCAGAAGAGCCACAAGTTACAAATAATACTACAGCCATATTTAAAACTAATTTAGTTTCACCTAGTGACAGTATGACTTATGAAGTAACCGTTGCTAATGATGGTAGTATTCCAGCTAGATTAAATAAATTAACAGTTACTGATGAAAATAATCCTGCGATTTTATTTGAAATCACAGGAATTAGCGAAAACGATGTTTTAGGTGAGCACTCAAACACAACATTTACAGTTAAAGTATCTTATAATAAAGATGTGACAAGTCAGCCAGCTGATATAGATAGTACTCTTAATGTAACTCTAGACTATGTTCAAAACAGTTAATAAGCTTGAAATATAGCTTATTTTTATATATAAAGAAAGTGCATTTTTGAATGACAAACAAATAATATAAATTAGGGCAAAAGACTATCCGATACTGGTCTATGGAGGAATCTTAGATTCCAATGAAGTAGAAAAAGCTTACCGCGAGGTAAGCTAGTCAAAATTTATTTTGACCTTTGTTCTTTTAAAATTTTGTCAACAAGTCCATATTCTAAAGCCTCACATGATGATAAAAAATAATCTCTTTCAGTATCATTTTGAATTTTTCCTAAACTTTGACCAGTATTTTCACTTAAAATTTTATTTAATTTTTCTTTTAATTTTAAAATTCTCTCAGCCGCTATTTTAATTTCTGTAGCTTGACCTTGCGCCCCACCTAAAGGTTGATGAATCATAACCTCACCATTAGGCAAAATATATCTCATCTTTTTTTCACCTGATGAAAGTAAAAATGCAGCCATACTAGCAGCCATTCCAATACAAATAGTTGAAACCTTGCTTTTTATATAATTCATTGTATCATAAATAGCCATACCAGCAGTAATACTTCCACCTGGAGAATTAATATATAAATTAATTGGATCATGATTAATAGAATCTAAATAAAGTAATTGTGCCACTACTGAATTAGCTAAATTGTCATCAATCTCCCCACTTAAAATAATAATTCTATCTTTAAGTAATCTAGAATATATATCATAAACTCTCTCTCCATCACTATTTTTCTCAACAACACTTGGTATCAACATAAAAATCCCTCCTCATAATTATAATAGGTGTAAAGAGTAAATATTATTCATCAAAAAACATGACAAATTATATTATTTGTGTTAAGCTAAAATATAGGAAAATAGGAGGGGATAAAATGCGAGACCTAAAACTAAAATATAACAATACTTACTTAGATGGCATCCCAGAAGACACACCCCTTTATGAAGTGTCAAAAAAAGTAAAAAATGATTTTAAGTATCCAATTGTTGGAGCTAGATTAGGTGAATTTCTAGTTGGTTTAAATGCCAAAGTAACCAGTAACGAAAAAGTAAAATTCTATGACCTATCATCAACAGTTGGAAACCGTATTTATGCAAGAAGTTTAGAGTTCTTAGTAACTGTAGCCACCAAAAAAATCTTAGGCGATGAAACAGATATTTTAATAAACTATTCGCTAGAAAACGGCATATACTGTGAAATAATAGGACAAAGAATAACAAAAATAACCGCTCAAAAAATAGAAGAAGAAATGAGAAAAATGGTTAATCAAAAATTTACATTTAAAGAAATGCTTGTTGATAGATTTGATGCCATAAAATATTTTAAAAAACACCATCAACAAGATAAAGTAGAAGGTTTAAGATATATGACTAATAGAACCGTAACTCTTTACTCATTAGATGGAATATATGATTACTTCTTTGGACCACTTGTTTATAACACAGGAATACTAACAGAATTTGGTATGGTCTATCTAAAAGAAAATAGTTTTATATTAACTTATCCAAGCGTTAATAATCCAGAAAAAGTTGACGAATACATTCATCATAAATTAACCTTTGATACATATAAAAGCTTTCAAAATTGGGGTAGAACTATAGGCATTAGTACAGCTCCTGATTTAAATAAAATATGTACTGAAGGAAAATACGTTGATGTATTAAGATTATTTGAAACCCATTATGAAGATCAGCTTTCTTTAATAGCAGAAACAATTTATAAAAAGAAAGATCAAATAAAAATCATCTTACTAGCTGGACCTTCTTCAAGTGGGAAAACAACAACAGCTAAAAAATTATCTCTATATTTAAAAGTAAAAGGAATAAATTGCCATAAAATTTCATTAGATGATTATTTCGTAGATAGAGTAGATGCCCCAAGAGATGAAAATGGTGAATTAGACTTTTCAAGCATTGAATCAATTGATACAGCCTTGTTTAATAATCACTTAACAAAATTATTGTCAGGTCATAAAGTATCAATGCCAACCTTTGATTTTATAACCGGTAAAAAAGTCTATGAAAATAAATATTTAAAATTAGAAGAAAATGATATATTAATCATTGAAGGAATTCATACCTTAAATGAAAAACTAACTCAAAATATTCCGAGAGAAAATAAATTTAAAATATTTATGAGTCCACTTATTCATCTAAAATTAGATAATCATAATCGTGTTCATACAACTGATGTCAGAAAAATTAGAAGAATAGTCAGAGACAACCAATTTAGGGGAACGAACGCTGAAACCACACTAGCCATGTGGCCAAACGTTGATAAAGAAGCAAGACTAAGCATCTATCCATATCAAGATGATGCAGATGCGATGATAAACTCCTCATTAGGTTATGAACTTTCAGTACTCAGAATATATGCTGAACCACTATTATATGGAATAGAAAGTACAAGCCCAGAATATCCAGAAGCCATGAGATTAATTAATCTATTAAGAAACTTCCTTCCAATAACTAGTGAAGTAGTTCCAAAAGATTCAATCTTAAGAGAATTTATTGGTGGAAGTATTTTTGAAGAATAAAGAAAGGATTTGATAAAATGATAAAAGTAGCAATTAATGGTTTTGGCCGTATAGGAAGATTAGTATTTAGAATTATGGAAGAAGACCCAGAAATGGAAGTAGTTGCCATCAATGACTTAACAAGCCCAGAAGACCTCGCATATCTTCTTAAATATGATACATCACATAGAAGATACTTACCAAACGAAATCACATATGATGAAGATGGTATCATTGTAAAACAAAGAAAAATAAAAATATATAAAGAAATGGACCCAAATAATTTGCCATGGAAAGAATTAGATATAGATGCTGTATTTGAATGTACAGGTAAATTCACAAGTAAAGAAAAAGCTGAAGCTCATATAAATGCAGGCGCAAAAAAAGTAATTATTTCAGCACCTGCTAAAGGCGATTTAAAAACAATAGTTTATGGAGTAAACGAAAATACATTAGATGGAACAGAACAAATTATAAGTGCTGCATCATGTACAACGAATTGTTTAGCTCCAGTAGTCAACGTTTTAAACAATGCTTTTGGAATAAAGAAAGGTTATATGACAACTGTTCATGCCTATACTAATGACCAATCAGTATTAGATGTTCCTCATAAAAAAGGCGCCAAATCAAGAAGAGGTAGAGCTGCCGCTGCCAATATAATACCAACTTCAACAGGAGCCGCTAGTGCCCTAGGGTTAGTAATACCTAGTTTAAATGGTAAATTAGATGGAAATGCCATTAGAGTTCCAGTAACTACAGGTTCTGTTGTTGATTTAACCTTAGAGTTAAATAAAAAAGTGACAAAAGAAGAAATAAATGAAGTATTCAAACAAAATCAAAATGAAACATTAGGTTATACTACGGACCCAATTGTTTCAAGTGATGTCATTGGTGAAACTCATGGAGGAATTGTCGATGGATTACTAACAGACGTTTTAGAAACCGAAAACGGTGATTTAGTAAAAGTAGTCGCATGGTATGATAATGAAATGAGTTATTCATCTCAAATGGTTAGAACTGCCAAATATTTATTCAAATAAGAAGATAAAACTTATCTTCTTTTAAATTTGTCAAAATTTATAAAAAGACTATAATATTAGTGTGAGGTGATATTATGAATTGTCCAAAATGTGGAATGGAAAATGATTATGACTCATTCTTCTGTAAAAGATGTGGTTTCCCACTAGATGAAGAAGTCGAAAATTATAATCAAAAAAGTAATTCAAAGCCAAAACAAAAACGTGGTAAAACCAAAACTAAAAGTAGAACAAAAACTAAGATAAAATATAAAAATAATAATGATAAACAAAAAGGTAAAATGAGTTTTTTTCAAAGCTTTATGATGTTTTTCTTCATATTATTAAGTATAGCGGCCTTAGGAGCTGCTGCTTTTCTAGGATATTATATCTATCAAAATCAAAATATAGTAGTTCCTGATGTTGAAGGTTATACCTATGAAGATGCTGAAGATTTGTTAAAAGAATCAAACTTACAAGCTCAAATGACCGAAAAGTTAGTTACTGATGAAGATGAAGTTGGAGTAGTTATAAAACAAAATAAAAAAGCTGGCTCCAAAGTTATGGAAAATACAATTATTAAATTAACAGTCGGTGTGTTAGACACAAAAGTAACCATGCCAGATGTTGAAGGCTTAACCCTAGATAATGCAATAACCTTGTTAAATAAAAATAAAATAAAATATGAAATAGAATATGAAACATCAGATGAAGAAAATATAGTATTAAAACAAAGTGTTAAAGCTGGTAAAAAAATAGAAAACACAGAAATAGTTGTTATTACAGTTTCAAAAAAAGAAGAAAATGTAAATTTACCAGAAAAAAGCGAAGATACAGAAGAAAATAATAAAGAAGAAAATTCAGATTCTTCAAACAACCCCATTTAAAACATGGGGTTTTATTTGTAAAATGTAAAACCATAATTATTATAAAACCTAAAATAAACTTGTTATTATCGAAAAAATAGTATAAAATAAAAAGTAGGTGATAAGAATGAAAAATGGGTTTACGCTAATTGAATTACTAGCCATATTAGTTTTATTAGGAGCAATTATATTAGTTTCTGTTCCAAGCATTGTATCGACAAATAAAAAATCACAAGAGCAAAATTATGAAAGATATGTTGATAATATTGAAAACGCTGCCGAAATATATGTTGAAACGCATTCTGATAGGTCCGAATATGCAAATTTAAAAACTACAAATGGAGCATCTGTAAATATTCACACAGATGTTTTGGTCGCAAGTGGTGTTATCCAAGGTACCTTAAGAAATCCGAAAACAGATAGACCACTAATTGAAGAAGGGGGTTCTGTTACAGTAAGAAATCAAAACGGCACACTTAAATATACTTATTCTAGTTAGGGGGAAAACTAATGAAAAAAACAATCAAAGACTATGATTTAAGTGGTAAAAAAGTAATTATTAGATGTGATTTTAATGTTCCAATTGAAAATGGAATCATTAAAGATGAAAGCAGAATAAAGAAAAGTTTAAAAACAATTAGATACGCTAGAAAACAAGGCGCTAAAGTTATTTTAATGTCTCATTTAGGAAGGGTAAAAACCATAGAAGATAAAGAAAAATATACCCTAAAACCAGTTGCTGAAAGACTTTCAAAATTATTAAGAAAAAAAGTAAAATTTATTAATGAAACTAGAGGACAAAATCTAGAAAATGCCATTGATAACATGAAAGATAAAGATGTTATCTTAATAGAAAACACAAGATTTGAAGATTTAGATGGAAAAAAAGAAAGTAATAATGATAAAGAATTAGGTAAATATTGGGCTAGCTTAGGTGATATTTTCATTAATGATGCCTTTGGAACAATTCATAGATCCCATGCTTCTAACCTAGGAATTGCCAGTAATATTCCAAATGGCTTAGGTTTTCTTGTAGAAGAAGAAATAAAAAAATTAACCAAACTAACAAATAAACCTAGAAAACCATATACAATTATTTTAGGTGGAGCCAAAGTCAGTGATAAAATTGGCGTCATTAGTAATTTAATAACCAAAGCAGACTATATCCTAATAGGTGGCGGTATGGCCTTCACATTTCTAAAAGCAGCTGGATTTAATATAGGCTCTTCATTATGTGAAAGAGAAAAACTATCATACTGTAAAGAAATGTTAGAAAACTACCCTGATAAATTAATATTGCCAATTGATGTTATAACCGCTACTGAAATAAAAGACAATACCAAAACTCATGAAAGATTCATTAATGAAATTGAAGAAGATGAAATGGGACTAGATATAGGACCAAGAACATTAGAAGTTTTCAAACAATATTTAGATGATTGTAAAACCATATTTTGGAATGGTCCAGTTGGCTGCTTTGAAACAAAAGGATTTGAAAACGGTACAAAAGAATTATTTGAAATCATTACTAATACTAAAGCCTATACATTAGTTGGTGGAGGAGACACGGCTAGAGCAGCTACAACTTTTAACTATGAAAATAAAATTAGTCATGTATCAACAGGTGGTGGGGCATCACTCGCTTTCTTAGAAGGAATTGAGCTTCCAGCTCTAAAAATTATTAATGAAAAAAAATAAAAGAAACTTTATAATAATTATAGCCATCACCGCCATAATATTATACTTTGTATTAAAAGATAACTTTGCTCAAAAAATAGAATACTTATTATCTTTTGATATAAAATGGTTAATACTATCATTTCTTTTAATTATCGCTTATTGGTTTTTAAAAGGATTAGTGTTATATTACTGCGCTTCAAAAGTAAATAAAAAATATACCGATAAAAAGGGAATTCTATTAATGATAACTACTCAGTTTTTTCACGCCATTACACCGTTCGCAGCTGGTGGCCAACCATGGCAAATATATAAATTAAAAAAAGATGGATTAACATTGGGACAGTCCACAAACGTTGTAATTCAAGATTTTATAGCATACCAAATAGCCCTAGTTTTCTTAGGTGGGTGTGCAATAACTGCTAATTATATAATGCACATTTTTCCAAGTGATTCATTACTAAAAAAATTAGTTACAATTGGTTTTATTATAAACACAGTAGTTGTCATAGTATTATTTGTTGTCGCATTTAGTAAAAAATGGAATAAAAAAATAATTGATGGTACAGTAACTTTATTACATAAATTAAAAATTATAAAAGATAAAGAGGAAAAACTAAAAAAATCAGAAAAATTTATCCACAACTTTCATCAAAGTGCTATTATTTTATTCAAAGATAAATTTAACATGATTAGAATAATTTCTTTAAATTTCATAGCCTTAGTTGGACAGTACCTAATACCATTCACTTTATTAATGGGACTCGGAATATATATAAATCCATTACTAGTAATAATAACATCTGCTTATGTTATGTTAATTGGTTCAATGGTTCCAATTCCAGGAGGTACCGGTGGCTTAGAATTTAGTTTCTTAGCATTCTTCAAAAACTTTGTTACAGGTCCTAAACTATCAATTATCATGATTGTCTGGAGATTAGTAACATACTATTTTGGAATCATAGTTGGCGGTATAGCTTTAAACTTTAATAGGGAGGCAAAATAATGCGTATAGGAATATTTACAGAAACATACACACCATATATTAGTGGACTAGTCACCAGTGAACTCATGTTAAAAAAAGCCCTAGAAAAAAAAGGACATGAAGTATATGTCGTTACCGCCAATTTAATAAGCTCCAAATATGAATATGATGAAAAAGAAAAAGTTTTAAGAATCCCAGGAATTCCAACCGGAATATATGATTCTAGATTAACAAGCATTTATCCAATAAAAGCTATAAATAAAATAAAAAGTTGGAATTTAGATGTTATCCATTCACAAACAGAATTTGCAATTGGAACATTTGCTAGATTATTCGCAAAACAATATAATATTCCAATCGTTCATACATATCATACAATGTATGAAGATTATGTTCATTATATAACTAGAGGGCATTTTGATAGATCAAGTAAAAAACTAGTAGAATATTTAACCAAGTTCTACTGTGATAAAACAATCAATGAACTAATTGTTCCGACAAAAAAAGCTTATGACTTATTTAAAAAGAAATATAATGTTGAAAGAAATATACATATAATCCCAACTGGTATTGAAGTAGAAAGATTTTATAAAGAAAAAATAGATCATAAAAAAATAAACATCTTAAAAAAACAGTATAATATTTCTAAAAAAGATTTTACAGCCGTTTTTGTTGGTCGTATAGCAGAAGAAAAAAATATCCCTTTTTTAATTAATATAACCGAAGATTTAATTCAAGCAAACCCAAACTTCAAATTATTAATAATAGGGGATGGACCTGATAAAGAAGCATATGAAAAACTAACTAAAGAAAAACACGCAGAAAATAATATAATATTTACTGGTAAAGTACCATGGGATGATATTCCAATTTACTACCAGCTAGCCGATATTTTCATATCTGCATCTCAAAGTGAGACTCAAGGTTTAACCATTATAGAAGCTATGGCCGCATCATTACCAGCTTTATGCATTGATGATGAAAGTTTTAGAGATACAGTAGTCGATGATTTAAATGGTTATCTATTTAAAGACGAAACATCTTGTAAAGAGAAAATTTTAAAAATTATGAATAATAAAAAATTATTAAGTCAAATTCAAAATGGGGCTAGAAATAGTGCTGAACTTCATTCGTCAAAATATTTTGCCGAAAAAGTTTTAGATGTATATAAATTAGCCATTAATAACCGTAAACCAGGTTATAGAGAAAAAATAGTAAACTTAATTAGAAAGGTTTTCTCATGAAAAAACTAATATTAGCTAACCTAAAAATGTATCAAAACACTAAAATAGATGTTTCAAATTACTTAAATGATTTAAACAAAGAAAAAGATAAATTCATTGCTTTTCCACCAATTATCTACTTAGATAGATTTATTCAAAATGGATATATATGTGGAATTCAAAATATCTCTATTCATAAAGAAGGGCCACATACAGGAGAAACATCCGCACTATCTATCAAAGATATGGGGGCAAAGTATATATTAATAGGTCATAGTGAAATCAGACAAAGTAATAATGAAACAGATGACTTAATCAATATTAAAATTAAAAATGCTTTAAATCATGACTTAATACCTATATTGTGTATTGGTGAAAATTTAGAAGCATATAATCAAAATCAAACCAAAGAAATATTAAAAACACAAATAATTAATGCCTTAAAAGATATAGATAAAGAAATAATCATTTCCTATGAGCCAGTATGGGCTATAGGAACTGGTAAAACACCAACAAACGAAGAAATAACGGATATTGTAAATTACATTAAAAGCTTATTTAACTATAAAATAAAAGTTTTATATGGTGGTAGTGTTTCCGAAGAAAACATAGAAAAATTAAATCAAATAACAAATATTGATGGTTTCTTAATTGGTAAAGCTGCTACAAATCCAAACAGTTTAAAAAAAATTATAGAAGTTGCACACACGTAACTTCTATTTTTTTAAATTTTTATTCGACAAAACTAGCTATTTTTTACTCTAGAAAATAGTGTCAATCTTTTGTATAATTTGAATATAGTAAAGGGGAATGAAAAATGGAAAGAATTAATATTTTAATGATTGATGACAATATAAATCTTATAGAAATGGTTAAAGAATATTTTAAAGATAATGAAGAAGTAGAAATCACCTTTGAAGCTCATGATGGAGAAGAAGGAATAAACGAATTAACTAAAAACAAAGATAAAATAGACTTAATAATTTTAGATTTAATTATGCCACATAAAGATGGAATATACGTTTTAAGCGAAATGAAAAAACGTGGCATAAATAAAAAAGTGATAGTCGCAACTAGCTATAATGCCGCTGAAGTAATAAGAGAAGTATCAGAATTTGGAGTAAGTTATTACATCTTAAAACCTTTTGATTTAACAGATTTAGAAAAAAGAATATATGATATAACTAAAAAAGAAAATAAAAAACAAAATATAGATTTCTATGCAAGTAACTTACAAGTTTCAATAACTAAAATGCTCCATGAATTAGGTATTCCTTCACATATTAAAGGATATCAGTATATAAGAGAAGCTGTAAATATAATTTTTGAAAATCCATCAGTAATTGGTGGAATTACAAAAGAATTATATCCAGAGCTAGCTAAGAAATTTAATACAACAACCTCTAGAGTTGAAAGAGCCATAAGACATGCAATAGAAGTAAGTTGGAACAGAGGAAATTTAGAATTTATGGAAGAAATATTTGGCTTTAGTGTTGATATAGATAAAGCGAAACCCACTAACTCAGAATTTATGGTTACAATTGCTGACAAATTAAGATTAGATTTTCATCAAGTAAACTAATCTTTTTCTTTTTTTTATGGTATAATTATACTAAAGTAGGTGAGAAAATGAAAAATAAAGGATTTACTTTAGCAGAATTATTAGGAGCAATCGTTATTTTAGCTATAATTGCAGTAATAGCATTTCCAGCTGTTCTAGGATTGTTAAATAGCTCACAAGAAGAAACAGATAAATCTATGCAAGATTTTGCTGTTAGTGCAACCAGAGAATATGTCAATGACAATATGGATTCATTTCCAAAAGCTCTAGCTACTGATACTAGTGAAAAAACATATGGAAATGATGGTAATATTAAAATTCAAACATTACTGGATGAAGGATATATTGATAGTACAACGATTAATAGTGAAAAAAACTGTCAAATGTTAAATGATTATATTACAGTAACTAGTGATTCAAAAAAATATAACTATAAATATGTTGAAGTAGAAGGAGAATGCTAAAATGAAAAAAGAAAATGCCTTTACCTTAGTTGAATTACTAGCAGTCTTAGCTATTTTAGCTATTTTAGCTACTGTAACTGTTCCTATAGTTCTTAATATTTTAAACACATCTTCATCACAAGCCTTTGAAGATAATGCCCTTAGTTTATCTAAAGCTGCCGATAGTTACTACACAGCTTTAACTTTAAAAAGTGATACTAAACTTCCGCTATTAGTTACTTTTAAAAATAGGGAAGAAACTAATAAATATTTGAATAATGCTAATAAGCAGTGTGAAACATCTAACGAAAGAATAATTGAATATACAGGTCAAAACCCAGATAGTGGTAATATATTCATTGATAGTAATGGTGATGTTTATATGGCTGTTTATAATAAAGCAACCGGTGACTGTGCTACTAAAAACCCTGGTGATAAAAAAGTAACGTTAACAAAAAAAGACCCATCTGAATGCAAATTAGATAAATCACCATGTTAAACATACTGATAAGGTATGTTTTTATTAAAAAAAAGAACTATCAAAATTTTATTTGAAAGTTCTATTTTAATGCTTCAATTTCTGCAATTGAAAGCCCTGTAATTTTGGAAATGACCTCTTTAGACATATTGTTTTCTAACATGTTTTTAGCAATCTTAATTTTTTCTGATTTTATACCCTCTGTTTTAGCCTCTGATATTAATGTCTTTCTTAATTTTTCAGCTTCTTCTTCATCAGACATAAAAGCTGTAAATTTTTGGTCTTCATTTAGTCTTTTTACCTCTTTTTCAAATAGTTCCATATATTCATCACCTTCACATATTTTATCTAATTCTTTTTCTTCTAAATCTAAGGCAGCTACAAAGTTAAATTCTTTATCTCCATTATACCAGCCATCCTTTATTTTATCTATATTAAATTCAAGGGATTATTAAATTATCAATATATTTATTATCTGACTTTTCCCCTTTTAATGTATAGATTTCTAATGATGGATATTCTTTTTTTAACCCTTTAGTTAAATTTATTTGTATAAAGGTTTTCATTTTATCATATGTTTCACTTACCTTTGTCTCTTCAGAATACTTACTAAATATATATGCTGCATTCCTTTTATGTAATGATGGATAATATGTATTATTGAGTTCAATATTAAGAATTTCATTTTTTGTTTCAGCTAAAACAAAGGCAGTTTTTCCTTTTATATTTATATTTGTTTTAACTACTTCTGTAGATAATATTTTTAAATCATCTAAATTACTATTTAAAACATTTTTTAAACTCCTTCTAATAAATTCTTTTAAAAGGTATTCATTTTTCTTTGCTGTAAATATTGCTTTAAACATTTGGTCATTTGTTCCTTTATAAAACTTTTTTTTCATACTTTTTTCTCCTTTCGGGTTAGTAGTATATAGAAAAGTTTTTAACAAAACAAAAGACCAAAATAAATATTTTAAATAAAAAAAATGACTCAAAATTAAGTTTTCCCTTAGGGAAAATATACAAATTCAGTCATTTTTAATACTCAAAATTAAATTTGCATGTTTTTTTACTTTTTTTCATATTTCATTGAATCTAATTCAATTTTTTGTTTTTATCCAGTATCCTTAAAATAATTTACTTGTATTATGTGCTAAATTAGTATATAATTCGTTTGAGGAAATCTTTGTTATCAAATATTAAAAAAGGTGTGATATCAATGTGGAAGATTGGAAATGTTGAAATAGAAAATAAAGTTGTATTAGGACCAATGGCTGGAATAAGTAATAGTGCCTTTAGAAGAATTGCTAAAGAAATGGGATGTGGTTTAATAGTTGCCGAAATGGTCAGTGATAAAGCTATTTGCTATGGTAGTAAAAAAACAATTGATATGCTTTATATGACAGACTATGAAAGACCTCTTTCACAGCAAATCTTTGGTAATGATAAGGAATCATTCGTCAAAGCTGCTCTTTATATTGAAAAGAACATGCACCCAGATATAATTGATATAAATATGGGCTGTCCAGTTCCAAAAGTTGCTGTATCAAGCCAGGCAGGTAGTGCCTTATTAAAAAATCCAGATAAAGTTTATGAAATAGTTAAGGCTGTAGTAGAAGCTGTAAGCATTCCAGTAACTGTTAAAATTAGAAGTGGTTGGGATAGTAATAGTATAAATGCTGTTGAAATAGCGCAAATTTGTGAAAAAGCTGGCGCAAGTGCTGTAACTGTTCATGGGAGAACTAGAGCTCAAGGATATAGTGGTAAAGCAGATTGGAATATTATTAAAGAAGTTAAGAAAAACGTTAATATTCCAGTAATAGGAAATGGTGATATTAAATCTCCAATAGACGCTAAAAGAATGTTAGATGAAACAAATTGTGATGCCATCATGATAGCAAGAGCATCCCTTGGAAACCCTTGGATAATAAAAAATACAGTTCATTATTTAGAAACAGGTGAATTATTAGAAGATTCTACTAAAGAAGATAAAATAAATATGATAAAAAAACATCTAAATTATTTGCTAGAAATAAAACCAGAAAAAGTTGCCTTATTAGAAATGAGAACAGAAGCCAGCTATTACTTAAAAGGTATTCCCGGTGCTGCTCCATATAAATTAAAATTATTCCAAACTAAAACTAAAGAAGAATTTTTAAAAGTAATTGATGAATTTGCTAAAATATAAGCCTAGTTTTTTACTAAACTAGGCTTTATTGTAAATAACTCCCCAGGACTGCAGTTCAAATATAAACAAAACTCTTCTATATATTTAAAAGAAATAGAAGTCGTTTCCCCTCTAATAATCCTATTTAAATTTCTTGAAGTAATATTCATCTTTTGACATAACCAATATTTGCTCCTTTTTTTCTTTTTAGTAATTCCTCAATATTTACATTTACCATTTATTCACCACTTTCCACCAAAATTGTATATGATATGGTAAATGTAAATAAGATACTTGCATTACCCACCCTATAAATAATTTATAATTAATAATAGGAAAATACGACAATATATAATAATTGGAATAATTATAATTTAAAATAGAGGTGAAGTATTATGCATAGAAGCAAAAAGAAAAGAAATATAGTAATATTTAGTTTAATAGGAATTTTATTTTGTATGGGAATAGGATATGCCGCTTTTAATACAGAACTTAAAATATCAGGTACCTCTAAAGTAACAAGTAATTGGGATATAGAAATTACTAATGTAACACCAGGTACTCCAACAGGTTCAGCTGAAAATACAGTCGCCCCTAAATGGGATGCTCTAACAGCCTCAATGGAAGCAGATTTGTATGAAAAAGGTGATGCTATGGAATATGACGTCACCATAGAAAATAAAGGAACAATAGATGCAAAATTAAATAATATATTAACAAACTTAGAAAACTCAAATAGCGAAGCTGTTAATATAACATTCATTGTAGGTCATGTCAAGATTAGTGTGTAAATTTTTTTTGAAGTTACTATTCACAACCCGGAATAGTAACGAACGTTCACCTAGATCTAGTAAGACTAATCAAAAAGTATCTGGACAATTTAAAAATATTGATAGAGATATGGACTATGCCAACATAAAGACATACATATAAACAAGCTATAGAAATGGTATAAATCTTATGTATGCACTATTTAGACTATCAATAAGTGTACCTTTTACTTTAGAAGAAATTTTGAATGATGAAAACTAAGCACAGAAAAATAGTGGAGATATTCGCTATTTTTCTGTGCTTTTATATATTAGTCTGTGAATAGTAACCTTGTTTTCTGACATTTTTTAGAAATTAATGTGAAACCAATTGACAAAAAAAAGCATCTGTATATAATAACTACACAGAAGCAGGAGGAATGTAAAATGACATCAAAATCACAATATGCGACCATTCCAATTGAACTATTGGAAATAGAATCTAGAAAGAAAAAACTAAAGCCCTCCTATACTTTTCATCTATTTAAAATAACCCCGTATAAATCATTAAAATTAAATAATATTGTAATTAAAGTAGGGGATGAAAATACACCTTATGTTGAGGAATTATTAACTAAAAACAAAATAGGTTTAAATAAAGAAGGTGGCTATAAAGTATATATTCCAGGTGATATTATATATACAATATGCACCAAAGAAGAGGCTTATTTAACCGCTGCCGAACAATTAAACTATCACAAAAAAATATCTAGTATATTTACTCAAAGTTCATAAATATTAATGCCATATTTGTTTTCCACCTTATCAAAAAATATATAATTATAAGGTGGGTTATATGTTAAAATACCAAAAATAATATAAATTAAAATAACTCCAATTATAGCTAAAATCTCCTTATGAAGTGGTCTTAAATTTAAAATATAATAACTTATTACATTCACAAAATATAAACTTATAAATAAGGTAATTAAATTTAAAATAAAAATAGAACCAGTAAAATGATATATTGGTAAATATATAATTAAAAATATAATAATAGATAAAGTAACTTCTAAAAATAAACTCAAAACAAAATTATTATGATTTACTCTATATTTTTTATAAATAAAATACTCTAAAATACTCCAAATTAAAATACTACTAGTCATCATTTTCATATGCTCCCAAATACTTTCATTAACTGGGAAAAATATACTAAACAAAGAATTTGGAAACCAATTATACAAAAAATGTGTTAAAAAACATAAAGCAAACATACCAAAAATACTAACCATCTTTATTTTCTTTAGAGTCATAACATCGCCTCATTTTAAGAATATTATATGTGGTTTTGCAAAAAAATATACTTTTTTGCAACTTTTTTACGAAAAAAAAAGGAAATGAGCAAAAAAAATTGTATATTAATATATAGGGGAGGAATTTTCATGAATACACTTAGTCAAGAAAAAATTAATGAAATAAGAAATAGTGTTAACATTGTAGATGTTATCTCCTCTTACATACCACTTACTCCAAAAGGGAAAAACTATTTTGGAGTTTGTCCATTTCATGATGACACAAATCCATCTATGAGTGTAAGCCCGTCCAGACAAATTTACAAATGTTTCTCTTGTGGTGCAACTGGAACCGTTTTTAAATTTATCATGGACTATGAAAACATTTCATTTATGGAAGCAGTAAAAAAAGTTGCTGATTTAGGCGGAATAGTTGTCAACATAGGTAAGATTCATAAAAAAAAGACCAATACAGAATTACATCAAATATATGATTTAAGTTTAAAATTTTATATTAATAATTTAAATACAGCTCAGGGAAAATCAGCTAAAGAATACTTAAGTAAAAGAAATATAAGTGAAGATGTCATCAAAGAATTTCAAATAGGTCTAGCTTTAAAAAAAGATACATTATCTAAAATATTAATAAAAAAATTTAAACCAGAAGATGTTTTAAAAAGTGGCTTAGTTGGTAAAAATGACTATGGATATTATGATTTATTTTATGAAAGAATAATGTTCCCACTTTATGATTTAGATGGTAATCCTGTAGCTTATAGCGGACGAATATATAATAGACAAGATAATTCAAAATATTTTAACACCATTGAAACAGAGATATTTAAAAAAGGTGAACTTTTATATAATTACCATAGGGCTAAAGATGAAGCTAGAAGAAAAAATAAAGTTCTTATAATGGAAGGTTTTATGGATGTCATTAGAGCTTACACCATAGGAGTTAAAAATGTAGTGGCTACCATGGGAACAGCAGTAACCGAAGTTCAAGCAAATTTAATAAAAAGAATGGCTAAAGAAATAATATTATGTTTTGACGGTGATGAAGCTGGTGCCAAAGCAACAATGTCATGTTCTAACGAACTATTAAAAATAGGAGTAACTCCAAAAGTAATAAGACTTGAAGATAACCTAGATCCTGATGAATACATTCAAAAATATGGTAAAGAAGCCTTTCAAAAAAAGATTGACAATCCAATAAATATTATGGATTTTAAATTATCTTATTTAAAAAAGGGAAAAGATTTAACAAGTAGTGTTGATGGCGCAAAATATATCAGTGAACTAATAACCGAATTAAACAAAATCGATGATGAAATTTTAAAAGATTTAACTATTAAAAAAGTAGCTACTGAAATGGATATTGATGAAGATTTAATTAGAAAACACCTTGAGAAAAAAGAAATAAAGCAAATTAAACCAAAAAAAACAGAAACAAAAGCTTTAACAACCAAATATGAAAAAGCTGAAAGTGGTTTAGTATATTATATGCTTAAAAGTCCTGAAGTCATTACCATGTATAATAATAAAGTAACTTATATTCCAAACAAAGAATACCGTATGCTTGCTAGAGAAATAAGTAGTTTCTATAAAAACTTTGGATTTATAAATGAAGCAGACTTTATAGACTATATTGAATGTGATAGTGAGATTATGGAAACAATTAGTAAAATAAATAAAAATAACACCAAAGAAACTTATACTTTAGAAGAAATTGAAGATTATATTAATGTAATCAGAGATTATAATGTTAAAGAAGAAATAAAAAGACTTACAAATAAGATGAAAAACTTGACAGACCCATTAGATAAGGCTAAAATAGCTGAGGAAATTGTTGGATTAAAAAGGAGTGTTATGAATGTTTGAAGAAATGAAAACTTTTGAAGAGAGAAAAAAAGAACTAATCGAATTAGGTAAAAAAAAGGGAAGTATTACCTATGAAGAATTAGCAGAAAAATTAAAAAATTTAGAATTGGATGCTGATTCATTAGATGATTTATATAACACCTTAAGTGAAAACAATATTAGTGTTGTTTCAGAAAACGAAGAAGATGATGAAGACCCTAGTGGTGTTAGTAATGAACTATTAACAAAAGATTTAACTATTAATGACCCTGTAAGAATGTATTTAAAAGAAATTGGTCAAATAAAATTGTTAACCACCGAAGAAGAATTGGAATTAGCTGATAGAATTACTGCCGGTGATGAACAGGCCAAAGCTACATTAGCTGAAGCTAATTTACGTTTAGTCGTTAGTATTGCTAAAAGATATGTTGGAAGAGGAATGCTATTTTTGGACTTAATTCAAGAAGGAAATATAGGATTAATGAAAGCCGTTGAAAAATTTGATGTTACCAAAGGATATAAATTTTCAACATATGCTACATGGTGGATTAGACAAGCAATAACAAGAGCCATTGCCGATCAAGCAAGAACAATAAGAGTTCCAGTTCACATGGTAGAAACAATAAATAAATTAGCTAGAGTTGAAAGACAATTAACGCTAGAGTTAAATAGAGAACCAACAGAAGAAGAACTATCTAAGAAGATGGGAACAAGTGTAGAAAAAATTAGAGATATTTATAAAATATCTCAAGAGCCAGTTAGTTTAGAGATTCCAATTGGAGAAGAAGATGACTCTCATTTAGGAGATTTCATCCCAGATGAAACCAATATGAGTCCAGAAGATTTCGCAGTTAATGAACTATTAAAAGATGAAATATCAGAAGTTTTATTAACCCTAACTGAAAGAGAAGAAAAAGTAATCAGATTAAGATTCGGCTTAGAAGATGGAAGACCTAGAACCTTAGAAGAAGTTGGCCAGTTATTTGGTGTTACCCGTGAACGTATTAGACAAATTGAAGCTAAAGCACTAAGAAAATTACGTCATCCATCTAGAAGTAGAAAATTAAAAGATTACTTAGGTGATTAAATGAAATTATCTAAAAGATTGCAAGCTATCAGTGATTTAATAAATCCAAATAGTAAAATAATAGACGTTGGTTCCGACCACGCCTTTTTAGACATCTATTTAAATAAATATAAAAACTGTGAATGTCTCGCAATTGATAAATCAAAATTTTGTACAAAAACAGCAATAGAAAACGCCAAAAAATATGAAGCAAATATTATAGCTGTTACCAATGATGGTTTAAATAATATAAAGCTTAATGACGAAATAATTGTTATAAGTGGTATGGGAACACGTAATATAATTAAAATTTTAAATTTTAATATTACAAATGACTTAATATTATCTAGTCATACAAATATTGACGAACTAAAAGAATTCTTAAAATCAAAAAAATATTATATAGAAAAAGAAGTAATTATTGAAGATGGAAAAACATATGATATTATATGTGCAAAATATAAAGGAGGAACAAATGAATACAATAAGTGATAAAATTACAATTTTTGCAGGAGCTTTAGCAATCACACATGGTGTGTTAAATGCTGATAGTACAACATTTTGTGCAGGTTTAATAATTGAAACTGCAGGTATTACAGCTATGCAATGTAAACAACTAAAAACGAATCAAATGAATAATAATAAAAAAATATTGATTCAAACAATGTATCATAATAAATAAAGGAGATTAGTTAGAAACTTTTCTCCTTTCAGAGTGTTGACAAACTACCTATTTTAAAAAACTAATATTTTAGTTGGTTTAAAGTGGTAGAAAAATGTCAAAATATGAGCAATTTTAGATAGAAATTCCCTAAAATTGCTCTTTTTTTATACTTTTGTGGGGAATATAAAAGGCTGTAAGACAAAGCCGGTTTGAAAAACCGACTTTGTCAACAGCCTGAGTTAAGCTTAAAGCTTAACTTTTCCTTTTACCACAATTTCCCATATTTTTATCAAAATTACACCACAATGATTTAGTATGATTATTACAGAGCAAAAGAAAAGCTCTTAGAAAGGTCGTGATAGATGAGAAATTTCAAAAATAGTGTTATACTATAAATGAGGCGATAATTAATGTATAAGATTTGTTTAGTTGAAGATGAAAAAAACTTAAATGATTTAATAAAATCATATTTAGAAAGAGCAGGGTATGAAGTAATACAATATTATAATGGAACCGATGCTTTAAATCACGTAACTGATAAAGTTAATTTATGGATATTAGATATAATGTTAGGCGATGAAATAAGTGGTTATGACATTATAAAAAAAATAAGAGAAAGCAATGATGTTCCTGTAATATTTACATCAGCCAGGGATCAAGATTTAGATAAAATAATTGGCTTAGAGTTAGGAAGTGATGATTACGTAACTAAGCCATACTCACCAAAAGAATTAGTATTAAGAGTTAATAATATTATAAAAAGAGCTTATATGGGCCAAACCCAAAAAATAATGTATGATACATATGAAATAGATATTGATAAAAGACTAGTCAAAGATGAATCTAAAGAACTTTCTCTCACTACTTTGGAATTCGATTTACTATTAATGCTAGTCCAAAATAAAAACAAATCATTTTCTAGAAGTCATATATTAGAAACAGTTTGGGGAGATAACTATTTTGGTAGTGATAGAGTAGTAGATGATTTAGTAAGAAGACTTAGAAAGAAAATGCCAAAGCTAAGATTAAATACTATTTATGGATATGGATATAGATTGTCATGAACTTAAGACATAATTTATATAGACAAATTCTAACTATTGTCTTAGTTATGTTTGCCCTTATATATATAAGTTTTGCGATTATACTCCCAAAAGTCTTAATACCAATTTACGAAAAAAATATATACTTATATCTAAAAACTCCACTAGATGTTGTAAAATCAGATGTAAATTCTACTGAAATTGATAGCAGTATAGCTTATATATATGAAAAAAATAATATAATTACTACATCTAGTAATCTAAAAGAAGTAATAAATCTTTCAGCTAATCAAATTTTAGAGAACATAAACGGGGAATATGGTAAATTTAATTACCAAGGAAAAACTTACTATTATAATACACTAAATGACAATGCAAGTTATCGTGTTGCAATTACAAATGATAATTATGTACGTCAAATGCGGGCTGACATACTAGAGGCTCTATTCCCAGTCCTATTAATCACTTTGCTACTAATGCTTGCTATTGTAGCATGGTGGAGTCAGTCCCTCGCCCAAAAGATTCGTCATCTAAAAGAAAAAGTAGATAATTTAGATAATGATAACTACGTCGACAAATATAATTATAAAGTAGATGATGAATTAAAAGTCCTATCTAAAGCCATCGATGAAATGAAGCTTACCCTACATAAACAAGAAGAATATAAAAACCAAATGTATCAAAATATTTCTCATGATTTTAAAACCCCTCTCACCGTTATAAAATCATATATAGAAGCTATTGAAGATGGTGTAGAAGACGAAAAAACAGGACTTAATATAATAAAACAAGAAATAAAAAAATTAGAAATTAAAGTACACTCCTTACTATATTTGAATAAATTAACGTATTTTAAAGATATGGAAAACTATAAAAGTGGCATAATAAATGTTGTCGATATATTAGAAAATTCCGTATCTAAGTTTAAAATGACTAGGCCAGATATTAAATGGCAAATTGATATTCTAGATAAGAAGACGGATTTTAAAGGAACCCAAGATATGTGGGAAGCCATTATTGATAATATCTTAAGTAATTTCATAAGGTATGCAAAAAAAGAGGTGAAGATAACAGTTAAAAATAAACGTATTACCTTTTATAATGATGGACCGAATATCGATGAAAGCATTTTAAACGACATGTTTACTCCTTACAAAAAAGGAATTAACGGACAGTTTGGATTGGGGTTATCGATTGTTAAACAAACCCTATCCCTACTAGGGTATGAAGTAACTGCCAAAAACGAACGTACCGGAATCTCCTTTATAATAAAATAAGAAAGCCTTATTCTCTCAGGCTTTCTTTTAACATGAAAAAAAGTCCATAACCATGGACTTAAGCAGCTAACATTTTTTTGATACTTTTTAATTCTCTAGCAGAAACTCTATATTTTTTTCCATTAATAGTTACTGTTTGTAAATTTGGTTTAAAAGCATGTTTAGTTGCATTTAAAGCATGTGAACGGCGATTACCAAATAATGGTTTAGCCTCAGTTATTTTTTTTGCCATGATTATCCCTCCTTAAGTTTTTTCTTCGCTATATAACTTTATCACAATATCATTAATAAGTCAAATATTTATAAATAAATCTAATAAAAACCTACTTGTTTTCTATTTTCAGAAGCTAACTTTTTAGCTCTATATGATTTGCTCATGTCAGCTGGCTTAGTCAAATGTATTTCCTTAGTATTACCAGCAAATAAATCAAATAAACTATCACTTATAATTCCATCGAATACCGTTTTTAAACTTCTAGCCCCACAATCTAATGCAACAGCTTCATCAGCAATATAGTCGATTAAATCATCATCGTAAGAAAATTTAATTCCCATTTCTTCAAATAACTTTTTATAAGTATTTAAAGGACTTAAATTTGATTCTAATAAAATTCTTTTATACTCTTCCTTAGAAAAAGCGTTCATTGAAACAAGTTTAGAAAATCTTCCCATAACTTCTCTCATAATTCCATAATCTATAAAATCCTTAGTAGCAATATCAGAGTAGTCATCATTTTTTTTAATTCCGCTAAAAGCTCCCAGTGCAACTACAGTTAGTTTAGAAGTGTTAAAATCAATCATAGTTCCATCGTAATTATCTTCCCTAAAATTAATAGTGCCACCATCTAGTAATTTTAAAAGAGATCTTTGAACACCATTTCTAGAAGGACCCTCTGTATTCCCATCCATTCCACCTTCGGCAATCTTATCAAATTCATCAATAACTAAAATTCCTTTTTGGGCAAATTCTAAATCCATTCCTGCTCTTGCATATAAATCACTAAGCATTTCAGATACATCTCTATCAACATATCCCGTTTCGGAAAAAGAAGTTACATCTTCAATAACAATAGGAACCTCACATAATTTAGCAATTTGTGAAAGAATCTCTGTTTTACCAGTCCCTGTAGGACCGTAAACAATAATATTTTCTTTTAATTTTGAAATAGTCTCATCATCTAAAGAAGAATTAATGATTCTTTGATTCTTATAAACAGAAGATAAAACCTGTTTAACTTGCTCATCTTGAGCAATAATAGTCTTCTTAACTTCATCATACATTTTTAAAATATCTAAATCAACTATATTTACTTTTTTACTCTTCATTTGTTTATTCAAAAAATCTTTATCAGTAATCTCTTCAAATTCATTCTTATCAAAATTCCAAGTATAAAATTTTCCTACCTTTAATTTATACTTTTCTAAAATTTTTTTAGGATTAAAAGCTTTATTTTTCTTGCTTAATCCCGAAAAAGAATGAAAATCAATAACAAATTTTTCTTCATCGAATCCATTCCCTAATTGATATGTTGTACCAACATCATTCATTAAAGATATAAAAGTGTTATCATCAGTTACAAATCCTAAATCAGCACATTCCACCTCATAATAATCTTGAATCCCTTTAAACTTATTAATAATGCCATGTTTAATCTTAAAAATATATCCAATTCCTAAATTATTAACAATATCTTCTAAACTAAAACCATAAATCAAATTATTTTTCATATAATTAATCCTTTCTAATTAGTGTTAAATATTATAACAGGTTATATACTAAATTGTAAACAGAAAAAACATTTAAACATCGATTTATCTTTTTAAACCAATAAAATTATAGTAAAATAAAAATGGAGGGATATTATGTATGCACCACTTAATATAAAAACTTGTAATTCACTTTTAAAAAGTATGATTAAAATTGAAGATTTAGTTAAAACTGCCTTTGAAAACCATATAGAAGCTCTAACTATTACTGATAATAACATGTATGGAGTCTTAGATTTTTATAAAGCGTGTCAAAAATATAATATTAAACCAATAATTGGTTTAGAATTATCCTTACCCGAAATAGTAATTTTATATGCTCAAAATTATGAAGGATATAAAAACCTAATTAAATTAACAACAATCAAGTCAGAAAAAAAACTCACCATCGATGATTTATCTGAATATTCATCTAACCTTGTTTGTCTAGTTCCTTATGAAAGTAGGAAATTATATAACGAATTAACAAAACTATATAAACATATTTTTATAACTTATAAAGATGAACAACAAAAATCTAAAATAAAAGCTAGTAATATATTATATATGAATGAAATTTTATGTATAAATAAAGAAGACGAAAAATACTTAAAATACTTAAAAGCTATTAAAGAAGGTATTAAAGTAAATGAAGTAAAAGAAAACTTCATAAATGTCAGCTTATTACCACTCCCAAATCAAGATAAAAATAACGAATTATTAGTAAGTTTATGCGATGTCAAAATAAAAACACATCAAGATTTGTTACCGGTATTTAATAAAAATCAAGACGCTTATACAGAATTAAAAAAAGCATGCATTGAAGGTATGAAAAAAATATTTGGAAGCAAAGCCCCTAAAAAATATGCCATAAGATTAAAACATGAATTAGAAATAATAAATAAAATGGGTTTTTGTGATTATTTTTTAATTGTGTCAGACTACATTAAATACGCAAAAAATAAAGGCATTTTAGTTGGACCCGGTAGGGGAAGTGCGGCAGGTTCATTAGTAGCTTATACATTAAATATAACAACTATTGACCCTTTAAAATATAATTTATTATTTGAAAGATTCTTAAACCCAGAAAGAATAACCATGCCTGATATCGATGTCGACTTTGAAGACACAAGAAGAGAAGAAGTAATAGAGTATTGCATGCATAAATATGGATTAAAAAAAGTAGCGCTAATAGTTACCTTTGGAACTTTAGCCGCTAAACAAGCCATTAAAGATGTTTGTAGAACCATAAACATTGAACAAGATAGAGTAGACCACCTAAGTAAACTCTTAGACTCAAGATTAACCCTAAAGCAAAACTATCAAAATCCTAAAGTAAAAAGATTTTTAGAAATAAATCCAGAATTTAAACCCATTTATAAAATAGCCTCTAGATTTGAAGGATTAAAACGTCATACGTCCTTGCACGCCGCCGGTATTGTTATGTCTAAATATAATCTAGATGATTATATACCATTAGATAAAACTCATGACGAATTTTACGCAACAGAATATGATAAAGACCATCTAGAAGAACTAGGATTACTTAAAATGGATTTCTTAGGTCTAAAAAACTTAACATTAATAACAAACATTTTAAAAGAAATAGAAAACTTAGAATTTGATACCATTCCAGAAGATGATCCAAAAGCTTTAAACATTTTCAATCAAGTAAATACCATAGGCATATTTCAATTCGAATCAGAAGGTATGAAAAAGTTTCTACAAAAATTTAAACCAACTACCTTTGAAGACATTGTATCCGCTCTAGCGCTATTTAGACCAGGACCCATGAAAAATATTGACTCATATATTAGAAGAAAAAAAGGATTAGAAAAAATCGATTATTTTCATAAAGACTTAGAACCAATTTTAAAACCAACATATGGTATCATTGTTTATCAAGAACAAATAATGCAGATAGCAAGTACTATGGCTGGCTATACCTTGGCTGAAGCAGATTTACTTAGAAGAGCTATGAGTAAAAAAAGTGAAAATATTTTGTTAAAGGAAAAAGATAAATTTATTAAAGGTAGTATTGAAAAAGGTTATGATAAAGAACTTGCTCAAAACGTCTATGACATGATTTTTAGATTTGCTGATTATGGATTTAACCGTTCACATTCAGTTGCTTATGCCATGATATCTTACCGCATGGCTTACCTAAAAGCTCACTATCCCAAAATATTTATGAAACATCTTTTATCTAGTGCTATTAATAGTGAAACAAAAACTAAAGAATATATATATGAATGTTCTAAAAATGGAATAATTATCCATAAACCAGATATAAACATAAGTGAAGAGAGCTATGTAACCATTAATAATCAAATAATATTTCCTTTAACTAATATAAAAAATGTCGGAACAAATGCCACTAAAATAATATTAGAGGAAAGAAATAAAAGAAAATTTAAAGATATATTTGATTTTGTCTGTCGTTGTTATGGAGGCACTATAAACTCTAAAACATTAGAAAATTTAATATACGCTGGAACTTTTGATTCCTTTGGATTTAATAAAAAAACATTAATTCAAAACTTAGAACTTATTACTAATTATAGTGAAATAGGAGCTTATGTTTCTGATGATACCTTTAAACCAGAATTAGAATTATACCCAGAATTTACTAAAAAAGAATTAATGCAAAAAGAACTAGAAGTATTTGGATTTTACTTAAGTAATCATCCAGTAACAGAATATAAAAAACAAAATCCAAAAGCCATAGAGCTAAAAGATATCAGTAATTACTTTGATAAAATAGTTGAAGCAATTATCTATGTTGATAAAACAAAAGAAATTGATACAAAAGCTAAAGAAAAAATGATGTTTATTACTGCCAGTGATGAACTATCTCAAGCTGATATAGTAGTCTTCCCAAGAACTTATAAAATATCTCCAGAAATTGAAATAGGCGATATTTTAAAAATAACTGGTAAAGTAGAAAAAAGATATGATGAGTATCAAATAATAGCAAACAAAATTCTCAAACTAAATTAAAACTATATATTTTTACCTAAAAATATGTTATTCTTATAATAGAGGTGAAAGAAATGAAAGGGGAAAAAACAAAATTAATTTTAGTTTATATTTTAATGATTGTAGTAATTGGTTTAATAATAGCTTTAACATTTACAGTATTAAATAATCCAAAGAAAGAAAATTCAAAAGAACAAAATGCCACAACAGCACCAATAGTAGATGTTAATCCATATCCAGAAATCTCAAATGAATGTACATTCAATTTAACTATGGATGAATATAATGGTTTAACTGGTCCAAAATGTAAAAATGGCTATAGCAGATACAATGTAAATAACCTTGAAGTAAACGGTAAAAAACTAAATGTAACAGTTATATTCTCAGATCAAAATGGAAATAGAGCAGGTTTATACATAAATGATAAAAGATATGCATCTAAAATTGATAATGTATCCAATATTAAATTTGGAATTTATGGTGATAAACTATTCACATTAGATAATAATGATGGACAGTCAAATGTCTTAGTATTTTCAAATAATGCCGTCAAATTATATGATTTAAAAGAAACCCTAGAAGATACTAAAATAGCAGACCCAGCTATTCAAAACATAGACAATATAGTAACATCTAAAACAATCGATCCAAATAGTTTTACCTTCACAGAAACAAATATTACATTTAAAACAAGATTTACAGACACATCTAACCAAACAATAAATGGTTCAACATATCAAGTAACAATCAATGGTGATAAATTTTCTAAACCAGAATTTGTTAGAACAAACTAAAAAGATAACCCTAAGAAAGGTTATCTTTTAAAATATCTAAAATTCTATTTTGTTCTTCTTGAGAACTATTACTCCAAACAATCCCGAAAAAAACTCCTAAACCAGGTAAAGTTATTTCATCTTTATCATTAAAAGATGAAACAATTGATTCTTTAATATCATTCTTACTTGCTCCTTTAAAATTATTCATAATATGATTCTTAATACTTATATTCATTTTTTTCCTCCTCAAATCTATTATGTACTTAAAATATAACAATTATTCAAAAAAAACATATAATATAATATGATTAGTTTAAATGAATTAAAAATAAATGAAGAGGGAATAATTAAATCAGTAGATACCGATAAAAACATTAAAAGAAGACTCATGGATATAGGCTTTGTAAAAGGAGAAAAAATAAAACTAATACTTAAAAACTTTGGTGATAATATGCGAGCCTACAAAATAAAAAATACAATTATGGCCTTAAGACTAAAAGATACTAAAAATATTCTGATAGAAAAGCTTTAAAACTTTTCTTTTTTTACGTAAGTTGTGTTCAACTTTATGACTGATAAATGAAAAGTGTGATATAATTAGTATAGCCAAATCAAAAATGTAGAAAGGAAGTATCCTTAATCAGTTAGTCTCTCTACAATTTTTGATTTGGCGATTAAGAATGATTGGGACTAACTGATTAAGGATATTTTTGTAGTATGAATATTAAAGACTTAGATCCAGTAACTATTATCGAATTTAAAAATTATATTATTGAGCATTTATCTGATTTATGTTCAACTAAAAGTTCAAATTCAAAAATTATTTCTAAATTTAAAGATAAAGAAATATTTTGTGAGAAATGTGGATGTAAACTACATAAGAATGGAAAAACAAAAAATGGTATTCAAAAATATATTTGTAGTGGCTGTAAGGCCACTTCATCAGAAACATCAAATACAATAATTTGTCATAGTAAGCTATCATTTGAAGTATGGAAAAATATAATTGATAATTTATTAAACGGCTCTCTATTATCTATTAGAACGAAAAACAACACAAAATTGTTGTTTTTTTAATATTTAAGAAGGAAAAAGAGTATAAAATGTCGTATGTTAATCTATGAAGGGGCAAGAAAAGGAGGAAAAAATATTACATTCACAAAACAATCTGTTAAAGAGTTAGACCAAAAAATATCCTTAATTCCTTTAAGTTATGATATAGTTTTTAAAGGTGTTTTTAAACGTAATTTAGATTTGTTAAAAAAATTTTTAAATGTTACTCTTCCTATAACCATAGGCAAAGAAGATAAAGTTCAAATTATAGATGGAGAATTACCTGTTTTAAATAAAAATGAACACGGCGAGATAGTAGATATTCTAGTTGTTATAAATAAAACCATATTTGTTGATATTGAAATGAATAGAAGTAAGTTTGAAAATGTCGTAGAAAGAAATATAGAATATAAAAATAGAATATCAAACCTTATCTTTGAAAAAGGTGAAAACATTAAACAGTTAAAAGAAAAAAGACTATATCAAATTAATTTAAACGCGAATCCATCTGAAGAAATACTAGAAGATGTCATAGTTTTATATGGTACAAAGACTAAAAAAATATATTCTCCAAATGATACAATAGTCAAAGGGCTTGAACGGTATAGAGATTTATATTATAATGGAGTAAAAGATGAAGACGTCATATGGCTTACAATATTAACCGCAAGGACATTTACAGAACTTTATGAACTTGTAAGCATAGTTTTAGAAGAAGATGAAGTTAAAAGGTTAATGGAGATGGTGGTAAATATGAGTATGGATGAATTCACAATACATTCCTGGCAAAAAGATAAGATGGATGCATTAGTTAAGTATAATGAACTAGAAGAGGCAACAAATAAAGGAAGAGCTGAAGGAATTAAGGAAAACCAAACACAAATAGTTAAAAATATGCTTAATATGAAAATGAGCTTAGAAGATATTTCAAAAGCAACTGGTCTAACTATACAAGATATTCAAGAATTGCAAAAGCAAAGCTAAAACGAGTGATTTCAAAAATTACTTGTTTTTTGTTTACGTAAACAAAAAAGCACTTGTTGCTTATTGTTTGAAATTATTTTATAATTAAAATAGGGTATGAATAAAAAAATATTCATAATAGTAGAAAGGATTTAAACAATGAACAAAAAATTAAGTAGGACAAATAGAAATTATATAATTATGGGATTATGTGCAATACTTTTAATAATGGGAGTAGGATATGCGGCTTTTCAATCACAATTAAAAATATCAGGAACATCTAATATAGCTACTAACTTCTTAGTTAAAATAACTGATATACAAAGTACGGTTCAAAGTGGACAGGCAAGTGATGCTATGACTCCAACCCACGATGATACAACCACAACGTTTAAAACAAACTTAGTTTCACCGGGAGATTCAAGGATGCGTGTAATAGCAATTACCTATTAAATAAAGGAAATGCAAGTTCATTATTTTATTGGACAATAAATGCCTTTTCTAATGAGTCTGGTAGTGCTTCTTCTCAAGTTTGGTATGCTGGTGTGGATAGTTTTAACGCATGTGTGCTTAGCATTTATACCGCACCCGTGCTGCCTGGTAGTAGTTACGCTCCCCGCCCAGTAGTTTTCCTAAAAGCAGATACTCAATTGACTGGCAGTGGAAGTAAAGAAGCCCCATTTACTATAGTGTCATAAATACATATTTAAATTGAAGCAGCACCTAAAAATAGGCGCTGTTTTAAAATTTATATTTACTTATTTATTTCATTTCTTATATAATAATTATTGGTGATGTAAATGAAAATAAAAAACATAAAAAAAGTCGGAGCTAAATATAAAATATTTTTAGATAATGATGAAGTAATAACTACAAATGATCAAGTTATTATTAATAACAATCTTTTATATGATAAAAAAATAAACAAAAAAGAATTAGACAAAATAAAAGAAGAAACAGTATACTATGAAAATTATAATAAAGTTTTAAAAATGATTAATAGAAAACTTCGCAGTGAATATGAAATAAGAAAAACATTAAGTAAAAATGGAGTTTCAACAAAAGATCAAAACAAAATTATTTGTGCGCTCAAAGAAATAGGACTTTTAAACGATGAAATATATGCTGAAAGTTACTGTAATGATAAGATTAGTTTAACCTTAGAAGGACCTTATAAAATAAAAAAAGAATTAGAAGAAAATCAAATAGATAGCATATATATTGAAAATGCTTTAAATAATTTTACGCAAAATTTAATTGACGAAAAAATAGAAAAAATTATAAATAAAAAAATAAAATCAAACACCAAAGATACAGAACATATTTTCAAGCAAAAATTAACCTTGTATTTATCTAATTTAGGGTATAGTAGAGAAGATATAAATAATCATTTAGAAAACATAAAATTAGACAATAGTAAATTAGAAAAAGAAATGGAAAAAATATATAATAAATTAAAAACAAAATATGAAGGATATACGTTAAAAACAAAATTAAAACAAAAACTATATTTAAAAGGATTTACAAGTGAAGAAATATATGATTTCATAGAAAAAACAGTTCATTAATTTGAACTGTTTTGATTTGCACTTAAAGCACTATTTACCGAATTATCATAAGATTTTTTAAGTTCATCATCAGAAATTTCTAAATTATATTTCTTCCTTAAAGCCATTAAAGCTTTAGTTTGTAAAGTAGAGTCATTATTCATTTTTTCTTCCACTAATTTATCAATAACATCATCTCTAACTTCTTTTAACTCAGGTTTTTCTTTTTGTTTAATACGGTAAATAATGTGGTAACCATATTCAGATTTAACTGGTTCTTTAGAATATTCACCATCTTTTAACTCACTAGCTCCATCCCAAAATTCATCAACAACAGAGCCATAAGTAACAGTAAGTTTTCCACCTTTACTAGCAGTACCTTCATCATCAGAATATTCTTTTGCTAAATCTTCAAATTTTTCACCCTTGTCAAGTTTCTTAATAATATCTTCAGCTTCTTTTTTAGCTTTCTTTTCAGCTTCATCTTTTTCATCATCAGTCATATCATCTTTAGTATTAGGACTAATTAAAATATGTCTAGCTTCAATATCTCCATAAATGTTATCATCATAATATTTTTTAATTTCATCGTCAGTAAGTTCATCCTTAACATAATTTTCTGTTGCAACATTTTTCTTATACTCTAAAATAAGTTCATCTTTAAATTCATCTTCACCAGAATATCCAGCAGCAGTTAGAGCGGCGTTAAAATCTTGACCATAACTTTGATAAGATTTTTTATATGAACTTAATTGTGATTCAGCATAAGACTCAGCATCGTCATCAGTTTTAATTTCCTTATTAACAACAAACTCATCAATCATGTTAGTTAAAGTAACTGCACCACCTTGTTTCTTTAGCTCATCATATAAATCTTCTGCAGTAATAGATTTACCTTTAAGTGTAGCTACAACTTCTTCACCATTTTTTAAAGTAGCTTTACTGCCACAACCAGTAAGCATTAACGTAGCCACTAACACTAAAGCAAATATTTTTTTCTTTTTCACGTCAATCTTCCTTTCATATGTATGCTTTCATACATATAAAATAATACCAAATTTTCCTTTAAATTTCAACATTTTTATTTATTTTTACCCATAAGTAATCACACAAACTAAAAATTTCCATAAAATAATGTGAAAGGTAAAAAGGAGGATGATTTATATGTGTAATACTGGAGTAAGTTCAGCAGCAATCGTATTAGTACTATTTATTCTTTTAATAATCATACTTGGAGCTTATTTATAAGCCCTAGAAAGGAGTAATTATGGCTTGCAATAATTCATGTGAAAGACCATGTGAAAGACAATGTACAAGTAATAATAGCTACTTAATAGTATTAGTGCTTTATATACTTTTAGCTATTTTACTAGGGTCTGTATTCTTTTAATAAGGGAAAAGTCCATGGACTTTTCTTTTATCGTACATAAAGTTTGACAAATAAACCACATTTTTATATAATTAATAGCAAGACATGAGGGAAATAGTAATAAGATAAATATATTTATAGTGAGCTTAGATAAGTGGAAGCTAAGCAATATATCCTTATGAACGCATCCCTAAAAACAGTCGTTGTATAATCTGCATTAAAGATTAAAGTCGCATAGAATCTCTATGAAGTAAGGTGGCACCGCGGGTAAAAACTCGTCCTTATTTTATAGGGATTTTTATATAAAAAGGAGGAAATAAAATGATTGAAAAATTAGAAAACATCTTAAATGAAACATTAAAAAATTTAAACTATGAATATAAAACAAAAGTTGTAAAATCAAACATGGATGGTGTAGATTTCCAGTGCGATGACGCTTTTAAATTAGCAAAACTTTATCATAAAGCTCCATTCATGATTGCCGAAGAAATTGTAAACCAATTAAAAGAAAACGAAAAATTTGAAAATTATTTCAAAGAAGTTTCTGTCTCTAAACCAGGTTTCATTAATATTAATGTCAGTGATAAATTAATCAACGATTCATTAAAATCATTAATGCAAAAAGATAAACTAGGAGCCACTTTAGAAAATGAAACAATCGTCATTGATTATGGTGGACCAAACGTTGCTAAACCACTTCATGTTGGACATCTAAGAACCGCTATAATTGGACAAGCTATAAATAATATTTTAAAATTCAAAGGTAATCATACAATAGGAGATGTTCATCTAGGTGATATTGGTGCCCAAATGGGACAAGTTATTTATGGTATTTTAAATGATTTTCCAAACACAAAATATGAAGATATTGAATTTGATTTAAATTACTTAAATGTCACATATCCTAAAATGAGTGCTTTATGTAAAGAGGATGAAAATGTTCGTAAAGCCTGCGCTGAAATAACAAAAAAACTTCAAGAAGGTGATCCAAATTATCATATACTATGGGAAAAAATATATAAACTATCAGTTTCTGATATTAAAAGAATATATGATTACTTAGATGTACATTTTGATTATTGGTATGGAGAAAGTGATGCTTATAAAGTTTTCCCAGAAATGATGGAATATTTAGATAAACAGCCATGCGTTAGAATAGATAATGGAGCTAAAGTTGTTGATGTTAAAGAAGAAAATGATAAAATAGATATTCCACCTTGTATAATTCAAAAATCAGATGGCGCTTATTTATATGCTACATCTGACTTAGGAACAATTTGGCAAAGAAAAAAAGACTTTAACCCAGACGAAATAATATATGTTGTTGATGCAAGACAAAGCATGTATTTTACTCAAGTCTTTAGAGTGGCCAAAAAAACAGGAATTTATGAAGGAAAGCTAATTCATTATGGTAATGGAACTGTCAATGGTAAAGATAATAAACCTTTTAAAACAAGAACAGGTGGCGCCTTAAAACTTGAAGATTTAATTAAAGCAGTAAAAGAAGAATTCATAAATCTACGTAAAGAAAATAAAAACATGGATAAAGAAGACTTAGATAAAATAGTTAACTCTATCTTAAAATTTGCTGATTTACAAAATGACCTAACTAGAAATTACATTTTTGATATTAAAAAATTTAGTGAAGTTAATGGTAAAACAGGTCCTTACATCTTGTATACATATTTAAGAATAAACAAATTATTAACTAAAAATAATGGAAAACTATCAGATAAAATATATAATGATATAGACAGAACTTTACGCTTAAAATTATTAGAAGTAAGCTCAGTTATCGATGAAGCCTCAAAAGAAAGAAGACCTCATATTATAGCTAATTATTTATACGAATTATCTGTAATTGCTAATAACTTTTATCAAACAAATCATATGGCAAACTTAGAAGAAAGTATAAAAAATGATTACGACATAGTTTTAACATATAATAATTTTGTATTAAAATCTTTACTAGAATTATTAGGTATTCATATTCCAAAAACAATGTAAAACAGTTGAAAAGAAACCTCAATTATGATATATTAATATCAAGATAGGAGATGGGAATATGGAAGATATGCACAAATCTTCACTAATTATGGTTTTAGTAGCAGTAGTCCTAGTTATGGCTATAGGTTATGCCGCATTCGCCCAAGCATTAACAATCAACGGAACTGCCGAAATAACTTCAAAATGGGATGTTCACATTGAAGATATTGCTGTAAATCATGAAATATTAGATGGAAAAAATGTTAGTGCCACCGTTGGAGATGATAAATTAAGTGCTACATTTCAAGCTGAATTAGTAAGTCCGGGTAGTGGAGTAACTTATAATGTAACAGTAAAAAATGCTGGAACATTAAATGCCAAATTAGATACAGTTACATTTGATGCTGATAATAATGATGCTATCCAATATAGTTATGAAGGTATTTCACAGAATGATGTTATTAATACAGACGGTTCCAAAACATTTACAGTTACTGTAAAATTTAACGAAAGTTATACTACAACCCCTGCTAACAAGACAGGTAATTTAACTATGAATTTAACATTTGTTCAAGCTTAAGAAACATTAGAAAGCATAAATTCTAATGTTTCTTTCTTTACATCATTGCCATAAATTATAAAATTTTATTCTTGAAATAATGCACCAAATGTGATAATATCATAATAGAGTAGAGAAGCTACTTAGAATATTATAGGAGGGGAGAAAAATGGAAGCAAAACACAAAAATGCCTTAATTGGAGCATTACTTGCAGTAGTATTTGTAATGGCAGTTGGTTATGCCGCATTTGCACAACAATTAACAATCAACGGAAGTGCTGAAATCACCTCAAGATGGGATGTTCATATGAAACAAGAAGGAGCAACTGCAACACCAAATTCTACAATGGGAACAGCCCCTACTGGAGATGTTACTGTTGATGAAGGCGGACTAACAGCTACATTTACTTCAGAATTAATGAGTCCAGGAGATACCGTTACTTATGTGATTCCAATCGAAAATACTGGAACATTAAATGCTAAATTAAGTACAATTACTTTATCAAGTGAAACTCCAGAAATGGTTGTTGATAATAGAAGTTTAACTGCTACAACAAAAGATGGTGATATTAAATATACTGTTACTAGTCCAGGTACAGGAATATTAAATGCTAATAACGGTACAGCTCAAATAACTATTGTCGCTGAATTTGTTAACAGGGCAGAAGGACAAGGTAACCTTCAAAATCTTTCAGCTCAATTAACAGTAACAATGAACTATGTTCAAGCTTAAGCATTTTTTTGCTTAAGTTTTTATTATGTAATTTAAACACATTTAACAAATGTATACAAAAAAACGAGAAAAATTTCTTGAATTGTAAATCAAAATATGATAATATCATTATAGAGTAGGGAAGCTACTTAGAATATTATAGGAAGGAAGGAAAAAATGGAAAGTAAACACAAAAATGCGTTAATTGGTGCATTACTTGCAGTAGTATTTGTAATGGCAGTTGGTTATGCCGCATTTGCTCAACAATTAACAATCAACGGAAGTGCTGAAATTACATCTACATGGGATGTAACATTCGACCCTTCTAAAAAAACCGGAGCAGGTGTAGTTGATGCAGTAGCTGGTTTTGCTGGAGGAACAACTCCAACCGGAACAATAGGTTATGATAACGGAAATCATAACGCAAACATAAGTGCAACATTATATCAACCAGGAGATACCGTTTTATTTACATTAACAATTGTAAATAATGGTACAATTCCTGCTACTGTAGGAGCGCCTACTGTTGCTATGGCTGGTGACGAAGCTGATGAACCATTAATTGCTAGAAAAGGTAATATTCAATTTACTGTAACTGCTGCAGACACAAAAACAATTAACCAAACTGAAACAGTTACTATGACAGTAAAAGCTGAATTCATTAGTTCTGCAACATCTATTGGTAATACTACTACAGCAGATGTTACAATTAACATGAACGCTTCTCAAGCAACAGCGTAAAGTGTAAAACAAAAAAACTTTTTATAGTTTTTTTTGTTTTGTCTTGAATGAAAAAACCAATTATGATATATTATAAATAAAGTAGGAGAAAGCTACTTGAGAGAAAGGATGGAAAAAATGGAAAGTAAACACAAAAACATATTAATTGGAGCATTACTTGCAGTAGTATTTGTAATGGCAGTTGGTTATGCCGCATTTGCACAACAATTAACAATTAACGGAAGTGCTGAAATTACTTCAACTTGGGATGTAAAATATGAATCAACAAAAACAGAAGCTACTCCAGGTGTAGTTGATGCAGTAGCTGGTTTTGCTGGAGGAACAACTCCAACTGGTACTGTAACTTATGATAACGATGATCATAATGCAAATATTAGGGCAACATTATATCAACCAGGAGATACTGTTACATTTACACTAACAATTAAAAATAATGGTACAATTCCTGCTACTGTAGGAACTCCAACCGTTGAAATGACTGGTGACGAAGCTGTTGAACCATTAGTTGCTAGAAAAGGTAATATTCAATTTACTGTAACACCAGCAGCTACTACAACAATGAATCAAAATGATACAGTTACTATGACAGTAAAAGCTGAATTCATTAGTTCTGCAACATCTGTTGGTACTGACACAACTGCAAGTATTACTGTTAATATGAATGCTTCTCAAGCTTAATAATAGTAAATGAAGAAAAACTGAAAAAGTTTTTCTTTTAATTTACATAAATAAACGAAAAATTGTCAAGCAAAAAAATATAATTAAAACTTTTCTGTTAACAGTTGTCAACTTTAAAATGATATGCTATAATTCATTATAGAATAGTAGGGATAACCATTAAAAAGGGGTATGAATATGAAAAAAAACCTAATAATATATAGTTTGTTAATTATATATTTAGTTTTAAATGTTTTTGTCATCATTCCACTTAGTCTCGATTATTATAATGAAATATTCCATCCACTTATGTGGATAATCATATGTGGTGTAGCAGTTTATTTGAGTAAAGACTCTGGATTAAGAGTTAAAGGTGAAAAAGACAAAACACAAAGCTTAATTATAGCACTAATTATTTATATAATTGTTTACTTCTTACTAGGATTAATTTTTGGATTTGAAAAAACACCATATTCAAAAGATTTATTTAGCATATTGAAAAACTTATGGAGTTTTGGTGGATTAATTTTCTTCCAAGAATTTATTAGAGAAGCATTAGTAAAAAATGAAAAGAAAAAACATTGGAATTATATTTTAATGACAATCTTATTTATGTTAATTAACTTAAATTATTCTAATATTGAAAGTCATTTTACAGATTTGAAAGAAATATTTATTTATTCTTCAACAACTTTAATTCCAGCTATATTAGAAAGTGCAATTGCTACTTATCTAGTATATATAGGTGGTGCAAAATTCTCTATAATATATAGATTATTTGTTACAATTCCACCATTCATAGTACCAATCATTCCTAACCTGGATTGGTTTGCAACTGCCATAGTTGGCGTTACATTACCACTTGCAATTTATATTTATATGAATTATGTTCATGTAAATAGATCAGAAAGATTATCAAAAAGAGAAAGAAGAAATTATAATCCGGTAGTTTATGTTCCAGTTTTTGCTTTTATAGCACTGCTTGCTGGCTTCGTAATGGGATTATTTAAATACCAACCAATAGCTGTTTTATCAGGCAGTATGTCACCAACTTTTAATAGAGGAGACGCAGTAGTCGTTAATAAACTTAACACTAGAGAAAAGAATGAACTAAAAAAAGGTGATATAATTCAATTTGTAAGTGGAACAAAATATGTTGTCCATAGAATTGTAGATATTACTAATGACAGTTATGGAAACAAACAATTTATTACAAAAGGTGATCACAACAACACCATTGATGAAGATAAGGTTGCTTTAGAAGATGTAAAAGGAAAAGTATCATTTGTTATACCATTGATTGGATATCCATCAGTATGGTTAAGTGGTGCAATATCATAAGAAGGGGAGAAGAAAAATGGAAAATAAAAAGAAACAAAAAAATGAAAACAAAATGATTTTAAAACAGTGGATTAGAGTATTCTTTTTAATCGCTGTAATTGCCTTAATGGTGGTATCCATTGTGTCAATTGTTAAAGCTGTTAATCCTGAGCAAGCATCTAGAGAAAAATTATATTCATATAATTATACTTCAAATTTAAATTATAAGGTTTATTTAAAGAATAACCAATTCTTTACATCACCTTATATTGGAATGAATAAACAATATATCTCATCATTAATTGATCATATTGATGTTGATGCAGTTTATAATTTCCAAAGTACTGAAGAATTAGATTACAGTTATAACTATGAAATAGTGGCAACTGCAAAAGGGTTATATCAAAACACAGAAGGTGAGGATGTCGAAGTTTGGACAAAAAATTATCCTATAGACAATCAAGCTAATCAAAGTGGTAGTGGTAAAACATTTACAATTAATAAAAATGTTCAATTAAATTATAATGAATATAATGATATTATGACTGATTTCCGTAATCAATTCGGATTATCGATTGATGCTAGAGTTGATTTAAGTATGAAAATTAATATTACTGCAGGACTAAAAGATAGTAATGAAAATGACCTACAAGCCTCTAATACTATGTCATTAGAAATACCATTATTACAACAAACAATAAATATTAAACCAAACTATGTAAATAATGGAGGAGATACAATCTATAAATCAGCATCAAAAGATACTGAAATGAATGTTCCATTACTAGCATTTGGTGTTGTATTATTAGTTGCCTCATTAATTATATTCAAAGTATTAGTTAAGAGCTTACTTGCAGTAACTAGAAAATCAGAATATGTTCTAGCACTTAACAAAATCTTAAAAGAATATGCCGACATTATTGCTGAAACACATAACATGCCAGATTTAGAACAATACGATGTAATTAATATTAAAAACTTTAACGACTTAGTAGATGTAGAAGAAGAATTACATTCACCAATTTTATACTTCGAAGTTAAAGAAAATGTTGAAAGTGTATTTGTAATTGTAAATAATAATAATGCATATAAATTTACTTTAAGAGAATCAGATTTTGATCATTTCAAGAAAAATTAGGACTTAGTTCCTAATTTTTTTATCAAAATTTAATATATATTTTCTACCAAAAATACCCCCACCACCCCCTAACATGGAAATAAGTGTAAAGCTTATTTTCTTTTTTTATTTTATTTAAGAAAAATATTGAAATTTTCATGGGGGGGAGGGTATAATATAATTGATAAAATATAAGAGGTGAAAAGAATGAATAAAAGATTAAATTCAAAACAAAGAAATTATATAATTATAGGTCTATGTATGATTTTAGTAATAATGGGGGTAGGATATGCAGCATTTGCGACTCAATTAAAAATTAATGGAACAGCCAATATTGATAGTAATTTTAGCGTTAAAATAACTAATATACAAAGTACAGTACAAAGTGGGAGTGCGACAAATGCAGTAGAACCAAGTTATACAGATACTACAGCAACTTTTAAAACAAATTTAGTATCCCCAGGAGATTCCATGAAATATGATATAACAGTATCAAATGAAGGAAGTATAGATGCTGTACTTGAAAGTATAGAAGTAAATACTGGAGAAAATGATGCAATAACATTTGAAACAAGTGGAATAGAAAATGGAGATAAATTAGGAGCAAGTCAAACAGATATATTAACAGTAATAGTAAGTTATATTAGTAGTGTAACAAGTCAACCAGAAAATACAAATAGTACAATAACAGTTACTTTAAATTATAAACAAGATGATGGAACAGTAGTTCCACCAACACCAACAGGACCAACAATAGGAGGCCAAGAAGTTGAAGTAGTAACAGAAGGTGATGGATTATATGAAGATGAATATGAAAATGGAAGATATATTTATAAAGGAGTTAATCCAAATAACTATATAACCTTTAATAATGAAACATGGAGAATAATATCTGTTGAAAATGATGGAACAATAAAAATAATGCGAAATGAAAGTATAGGTAATCAAATATGGGATGCAGGAAATAGTAATGCATGGGAGACATCAGATATAAAAACATATTTAAATGATACATATTTGCCAACTATAACAACAAATCAAGATAAAATAGTAAGCCATACATGGAGTATAGGAAAGGTAACAGGTGGTAATAGTGATTTAGCTGGACAAATAGCAGCTGAAAATGGAACACAGTCACAAAGTGTAAGTATAGGAATGATAACAGCATCAGAATATTTAAGAGCAAATACCAATACAGAAGAGTGTGGAAACTTAAGTTTAAATAATACAAATAGAACAACATGTAAAACAACAAATTGGATGTATAATATAGTACCTTCAGATGGTTATTTATGGATAATTTCGCCTGACGCCAGTTGGAGCATCTTTGTCTTCAATGTGTACGGTCGTGCTAGTACTGCCGGTCTCGTGAGCAACAACAATGCGTACTATTCGTATGGCGTTTCCCCAGCTGTCTATCTAACATCAGATATCACTTTAACAGGAGATGGAAGTCAAGGCAATCCATATGTGATAACAAATTGAATTGTTAAAAACTTAAATTTGTTAAAGTTTGATATATAAATATTTAAAAAGAGATTAAATCAAATTTTTAATCTCTTTTTCAGTTTCATCAAATAATAAAACTCTACCATTATATTGTCTTAAATCAATATTTTTATGATGTAAAATAGTAGTATATTTACCATGAATAATAGGAAAATAATTATTTAAATTATTTTTTAAATATTTACCATCTTTTCTAAACTTTTTTAAAATCATTAAATCAGGTCTTCCATAAATTATTTTTTCTGTAGGGAAACTATATTTTTCTAATTCATAGTTATTAACCTCTGGAGAAATAGTTGATATTTTAACTCCTAAACTATGCAAAAAATTAACTGTTTCACTGTTAGTAATATTCAGTGGATAATCTGCTATAACATTATTATTTTTACTATATTTATAAATACCTCCAAGTTCACTAACAAGTAAATTTTCATTTTCAAATGAAGGAAATTCATGCATTATTCTAGGTAATTTATAAAAGACATTTTTATCTTTATATTTTTTATATAATTTATAGTCTTCCGTATATATTCTAAATTTACCCAAAACACATTTAAGTTGTTTCTCATTTCTAACTAAAATGCTCATAGAATCATTACTTTGTTCAATAATTTTTTTCTCGTATTTAAAATTAACTTTATTATTACATTCACATCTTTTAAATATTAATTCATCACAAACTTTTCTTCTAAGTTCATTTAAAACGCTCATTGGAATAAATACATCATCTAACTCTATATCACATTTATCTAAACAAAATGGAGTAGAGCCAAGTTTATTTAATTTAGAATAAACCTCCTCCTTAGTAGTAGCTCTGTTTTTAGCCTTATCTAATAAAATAGATTTTTCACAAATACGATTAACACCATCATCAATAGTAAGTTCCAAAGGAGTATTAACTAAAGCTTTTAATTTAAAAGAAACAAAAACTTTCTTATCATTACTTTTTTTCATCTCATTAATTAAATTCTTAGAAACAGTTTTATTAACCAAGTCTTTACTATTAAGCCCCACCTTATTATCAACTACTGCAATAGAACCTTTAGAAACATGATTAACAAGTAGTTCTTTTTCATTATAAAGCTTATTTATAATCATTCCTTTCGAACTCTCACAAAATCTAATTCCATCTTCTTGAAATAAATCATGATCTAATTTAATATAAATCTTATGATCATTAACCTTAATAACTTTACCAATAGGTGCGCCTAAATGATTAGAAGTTTTAATATTATAAATATCATCATTAAACAAATAACCATTAGTAAATTTTCTATTAAATAAAACATTCAAATTATATATTTCTTCTTCTGTAACCTTAGGTTCTAATCCTAAATAATATTCATCAATTAGTCTTCTATAAACTTTAGTAACATATCCAACATATTCTGGGCTTTTCATTCTTCCTTCTATTTTTAAACTATCAATATTCGCATCCAAAACATCCTTTATATTATTAACTAAACAAAGTTCCTTAGTACTAAGTAAATATTTACCTTCAGTTTTAATTTTTTTATCATCATAAAGTTCATAAGGTAATCTACAAGATTGTACACATCTACCTCTATTGCCACTTCTACCGCCATTTAAACTACTAAATAAACATTGACCACTATAAGAAACACATAAAGCCCCATGAATAAACACTTCTTTTTCTATAGGACATTTTAAACTCTTAATCTCATCTAAACTCATCTCTCTAGCTAAAACAGCTCTTTTAACCCCAATACTTTCAAGTAAATATAAACTCTCATCATTATGAGCATTAATCTGTGTAGATGCATGAATCTCTAAATCAGGAATTAATCTTCTAACTAAATTAATCATCCCTAAATCCTGCATAATAACAGCATCCACACCAGATTCATATAAAAAATTCATATAATCTAAAAACTCTTCAATCTCATTTTCAAAAATAACTGTATTAGCCGTAACATAAAGTTTAACACCATATAAATGGCAGTATTTAATAGCTTCATTTATCTCGTCAAAAGAAAAATTATCCGCAAAAGCTCTTGCCCCAAACATTTTGCCCCCAATATAGACAGCATCCGCGCCATTATTAACTGCCGAAATTAAAGTTTTCATATTTCCAGCTGGACTTAAAAGTTCAGTTTTAAACATAAAATCTCACCCCGTAAATTTACAAAAGTATTATATCATGGTTAGTTGACTTTGAACACTAATTATTTTATAATTTATAATAGAATAGGTGATAAAAATGAAAAAAATAAAGGGATTTACATTAGTTGAGTTAATCGCTGTTGTAGCTATATTAGGCTTAATAGCATTAGTTGTTTATCCAGCAATCGCATCAGTTATCAGAAATTCAAGAGAAAGTGCATATAACGATCAGGTAGCTGTCATTGAAAAAGCTGCTAAAACATGGAGTTTAAAACATGCAAATATATTGCCAGATGATGGTTCAGTATACCGTCTTCCAGTTGACACATTAGTAAATGAAGGATATATTTCAAATGATGAAATTAAAGATCCACGTCATAGCAGTGAAAACTTAAAAGGTAATGTTGAAATAAAATATGATAGCTCTAAAAAACAGTTTATATTTACATATGTTGATAAAAGTGAAGATGAAGATATAGCTATGAATGATTTAGCCACTACTATAATTAATAACTCTAAAAAAAAAGATGTTTTATTAGCGCAAAATGGTATTTATAAAGGAGAAAATCCAGATAATTATTTAAAACTAAATGGAAAATTATGGCGAATAATTAGTAATAATAGTGATGGAAGTATAAAAATTATTAGTAATGATGAAACAACCAAAATAGCTTGGAGCCTTGATGGAAATATTAACTTTGATAATTCTACTGTAAAAACATATCTAAATAAAACATTTTTCACAAGCTTAGATACTGTTTCAGAATTTAAAAACACATCATTTTGTACATCATACGAAAACGAAAAATGCATAGAAAAAGAAACAGTTAATGTCGGTCTGTTAACAACCGAAGATTATTTAAATGCCTCAAATAATTTAAAATGTATAAATGGTACTGAAGTAGAATGTACGAAAGGAAATTACTTATCAGACTTTTCAATAGAAAATGGCCCAGAGTACACTATAAATAATAATGGAACTAATATTTACACAATTGAAAATGGAATAATAGATACAGAAAATAGTAATGTATCATTAAATGTCAGACCAGTTTTAACCATCAATAAAGACTCTAAAATAATTGGTGGAACTGGATCTGAAAATAATCCATATATAATTAACGCGGTTTGAAAATTAATGTAAAATATAGTATAATGTTTGAAGGTGATATAATGAAAAAATTTATAAAAAATCATAAAAAAGAATGTATAATTGGAACTATCGCATTTTTAATTATCTTCTTTGTAATAATTATATGGTTATTTATTGTACCTGTTTTTAGTAACAATAAATATGGTGATCGTCTAGAAGGTATTGAAGATCATAAAATTTCTTCTGGAGTAATTAATGATATTGAAAGTAAATTGAAAGAAAACAAAATGGTTAATGATGTTGAATATCATAATGAGGGACGTATATTAAACTTTATTATTACTGTTGCTCCTGATATGAGTAAAGATGATGCAAAAAAATTAGGGGATACTATTTTAGATAAAATATCTGATAAAAATAAAGAATATTATGATATACAAATTTTAATAGATACTGAAGAAGAAAATGAAAATTACCCAATAGCTGGATACAAACATAAAACAGAGGGCAGCTTTGATTACGGAAGTGAGGTAGAAAGCAGTGAATAAAAAAATCGGAATAATTGCCATAGTTGTTATTTTAATTTTAGGTTCTATCGGCGTAGTCCGTTTTTTTACTAAAGAAGACCAAAAAACAACATTAACAGTCATCGAAAAAAAATGGATCGAAGATAACAAAAATAAAGTAATTGACTTTTCAGCATTAAACAATATTCCAATTATAAATGATAATGGAAGTGGATTATTATTTGATTTCATAACTGACCTAGAAAGTGATACTGGTCTTGAATTTAATAAATTATCATATGAAGAAAATAACAATCCTCAAACTGAATATGCATTATTAAAAAAAGATAAATCAACATCCAAAGATTTAGTTTTATATCAAGATAATTATGCCTTAATTTCTAAAGAAGAAAAATATTATACTAGTATTGATGAAATAAAAGATTTAAAAGTTGGAGTTTTAAATGATAGCTTAAAAGATGTAGAAAACTATCTAAAAGGTTCTTTAAATCTAACCTATCAAGGATATAATACAAACGATGAATTATTAACTGCTTTAGCAAACAATGAAGTAAACGCTATAGTTTTACCCAAATTAGATTATTTAGAAAATATTTTAAAAACAGAAGCCATGCATATAGTTTATAATATAACTGAATATAAAACAAATTATACAATAAAATTAGGTGATAACGATAAACTCAATAAAATTATTACTAAATATTTTAATAAATGGCAAAAAAAAGATTTGAAAGACTCATTTAATAAACACCTTGCCAACACCTATTTTACTTATAAAGAAATTAGTGAAAAAAATCAAACTGATTTTAGAAGTAGAAGATATACATATGGATTTGTCGCAAATCCTCCATATGATATGGCTATAAATGGTAGTTTAAAAGGATTTAATCATGAAATAATTAGTGATTTTGCTAAAGTAGCAGGTATTGAAATAGATTATAAGCAATATTCATCAGTTGAAAATATGCTTAAAGATTTTGAAACAAATAAATTAGATTTATTATTAAATAATTTCAATAATAGCAAAATAAATACAAAAACATTTAAAACACTTCCTGTATATGATAGTAAAATAGTTATTATAACAGATAAAAATACAGACCTAACAGTTAACAACGTCACATCATTACAAGATAAAACAATATTAACCATAAAGGATAGTAAAATATCAAGATATTTAAAATCAAATGGTGTTAAAACTAAAGAATATCAAAATATTAAAGATTTAATAAACAAAATTAAAGCTGATGACATTGCGGCTATAGATGAATACACTTATGATTATTATGTTAGACTAGAACTAAAAAACTATAAGAAACTTAATACCTTAGATATTGATAATAATTATGGATTTATTTCACAAAATAAAAATGAAAACCTAAATGATTTCTTCAATTTCTATTTATCATTTGTAAATGTCAAAGAGATGATGAACGATAGTTATAAAAATTTACTTTTATCAAATAATAATAATAAGAATTTACAATTAATATTAAGTTGTATAGTAATTGTTTTACTTGCTATTGCCGGAATTATCACTAAAATAATTTTTGGTAAGAAAAAAAATATTAATAGTAAACTCTCAAAAACAGATAAATTACGTTACGTTGATACTCTAACATCACTTAAAAATCGTAATTATTTAAATGATAACATGACCGCATGGGATAATAGCGAAGCATATCCACAATCAGTAATTATTATTGACTTAAATAATATTGCTTATATTAATGATAACTTTGGTCACGCTGAAGGTGATAAAGTAATAGTTGAAGCAGCTAGTATTTTAATTAATCACCAACTAAGTGATAGTGAAATACTTAGAACTAACGGAAATGAATTTTTGATATTTATTATAGGTCATGATGAAAAATCTGTAGTAACTTATATTAGAAAATTAAATAAAGAATTTAAAGAATTATCTCATGGATTTGGAGCTGCTATTGGTTATAGTATGATTAATGACGAAATAAAAACTATTGATGATGCTATTAATGAAGCTACTTTAGACATGAGAAATAATAAAGAAGAAGTAAAAAATTAAATTGAAAGGAAAGAGGCTGTATGATAAAATCATATTTAAAAAGAATATTAAATTTGATAAAAAGGCCAGAGATGAAAATATTGCCTGGTCAGTTAGCTTTTTTCTTAATTTTAGCCATCTTTCCTCTCTTAACATTATTTGGTTATATTGGTTCAAAAATGGTATACTTCTTTGAACCATTAATAAATACAATTGGAGAAATAGTCCCAGAAAATGTTATGCAGATAGTCTTACCATTCATAGAAAATAGCCATATTACAACCAATGTATTATTTTTTATGATAGTTGGTTTTATATTAGTTTCAAATGGTACATATTCTATAATTATAACTTCTAATGAACTATATAATATAAAAAACGATGACTATATAAAAGATAGAGTTAAAGCCTTTTTTATGATAATTCTATTAATGTTCCTTTTTATATTTATCTTTGTAGTTCTAGCTTATGGAAATATCATTTTAGAAAAGATTTTAAGTTTAGAAATTATGCAATCAATAAGCAATAATGTCTATTACATTTTTGTCTTATTAAAATGGCCCGTAGCTTTTGTCTTAATATTCTGGATACTAAAAATAATATATACAATTTCACCTGATGAAAAAATTTCTAGTAAATTTATGAATAAAGGTGCACTATTCACAACCGTATGTTGGATAGTAACAACTTCAGTATATTCATATTATGTCTCTAATCTGGCAAATTATAGCCTATTTTATGGAAGTATATCTGGAATAATTGTTATGATGATTTGGGTGTATATACTGACTTATATATTTGTTATGGGTATAGCTATAAATGCTGATGAATATAATAGATTTAAAAACGTGTATAAAAATAAAAAAACAAATCAAAATAACTAATGGGCATATATTTATTACCGGTATATGCTTACAGTGCAGACTACTAGTACTTTCATGATTAAAGAATCAAAATAAAGTATTAAAGGTAATAGTCTCCTAGTGGCTTGCTAAGCCACTTTTAATATATTCAAATTAAACATTCTTAAAGTATATTCCAAATACTTTTTTTTATTTCAAAAAAGTGCTATAATGTTAAAAGTAATTGAGGTGGAATATGAAAAAATTTGGCCACAAATTAATTGGCGTTTTTAAAAAAGCAAAAGATAATACAATATATTTTTTCAAAAACAATGTTTTATTTACCACATTTATCATAACTTCCTTAATTAATGGTTGTTTGATTCGTTTTTTAACAGTAAAAAATTATACGGCTATATCACCTATATTAGCTGATTTAGCCTTTATTTTATTTGTAGGTTCTCTAGCATATTTCTTTAAACCTAAAAATAGATTTAAATATTATATGGTATGGTCAGTAATATTTACAGCTATTTGTTTAATTAATTCAGTTTATTATACAAACTATATTTCATTTACGTCATTTTCACTTCTAGCAACATCATTACAATTAGCAGGTGTAAGTGATGCTTTAGGAACAATAATGGAACTAAAAGATATATGCTATATATGGGCTCCTATAACATTATTATTTATACACCGTAAACTCTTAAAACAAGGTTATTATTCAAAATTAAAAACTAAAGAAAAACCAAAAGTGGCAGTATTAAAAGTTTTAGTTGCCGCAACCATTGTTTTAGGCTTCTTTTTATCAACTTTAACTGGAACCGATATTAGTAGATTATATAAACAGTGGAATAGAGAATATGTTGTCATGAAATTTGGTATATATACTTATCAAGGAAATGATTTAATTGCCAGTTTGAAACCACAAATAAGTCCACTTTTTGGATATGATACCGCAGCTAAAGAATTCCGTGAATATTATAAAGAAAATAAAGAAGAACATAAAAATAATAAATATACTGATATATTTAAAGGTAAAAATGTTATAGTAATACATGCTGAAAGTATGCAAAACTATTTATTAGATACAGAGATTAATGGTAAAACTATTGCTCCTAATTTAAAAAAATTAGCTGAAGAAGGAATGTATTTTTCTAACTTTTATTCACAAGAAAGTGTTGGAACAAGTAGTGATACAGAATTTACATATAGTACATCATTACTTCCAGCAAGTAGTGGTACAGTCTTTGTAAGTTATTGGGATAGAGAATATCCTTCAATACAAAAATTCTTAAAAGAAGAAGATTATTATGTATTTAGTATGCATGCTAATAAAGGTAATATGTGGAATAGAGAAGTAATGCATAAACAATTAGGATATGATAGATTTTATTACTATGATAAAGATTATAAATTAGATGATATGGTTGGTTTAGGTTTATCAGATAAATCATTCTTCAAACAATCAGTTCAAAAAATAAAAGCTATTCAAGAAAAACATGATAAATATTATGGACTACTAATAATGCTTACGAACCATACACCTTTTGAAGGCTTTGAAGATACAACAGATTTAGACTTAACATATAAGTATACAAAAACAGATGAAGTTACTGGTGAGCAAACAGAGGTTGTAAATGATTATTTAAAAAACACTACCTTAGGTAGATATTTTACAACAGCTCATTATGCAGATGAAGCCATAGGTGAATTTGTTGAAGAATTAGATAAAGAAGGATTATTAGAAGACACTGTTTTAGTTATATATGGTGATCATGATGCCAAAGTTAAAAGAGGTGAATATGATTATTACTATAACTACAATCCAGAAACAGACTCTAAAAGATCTAAAAGTGACCCTGAATATAAAGAATTTACTAAATATGATTATGAATTGAATAGAAAAGTACCGTTTATCATCTGGACTAAAGATAAAGATTTAAAAAAGAAAATAAATAAAGAAATAACTACTGTAACTGGAATGTATGACGTACTTCCAACTTTAGGTAATATGTTAGGTATAGAAAATCCATACGCTTTAGGTCATGATGTATTCAGTACAGATGATCACTATGTAGTATTTCCAAATGGAAATTGGATAACAGATAAAATGTACTATGACAATCAAAATGGAGAGGCCATTGTCTTTGATGAAGAATCAGTTATTAGTAAAGATTACATTTCCAAATACACGGAAAAAGCAGAAAAAGAAATTGCCGTTTCTAACGATATAATTGTTCATGATTTAATTAAAAAGACTAAAGAATCAGATGAAGTAATAAAAGGAGGGCAAAAATGAAAAAGAAAAAACGTAAAGTAAATGTTAAAAGAGTAGCAATTTTAATAATCCTACTCGCACTTATAATTGCTGGATCCATTTTAACAATCAGTAAATTAACGCATAAAGAAAGTAACACGAAAGAAATAAAAGAAGTAGCCTCAATAGATGCCTATGGTTATACATTAAAAGATACCGCAACAGCTTATTATAAAAAATTATTTAAAGAATTAGAAAAAACATTAAACGAAAAAGAAGTAGATAAAGATAAATATGCCGAATTAGTTGCACAAATGTTTATTGCTGATTTCTTTAATTTAGATAATAAAATAAGTAAAAACGATGTTGGTGGTAAAGAGTTCGTCTATTCAGATTATCAAAGCGACTTTGAAAAGTTTGCCATGGACTCAATGTATAAATCAGTAGAAAGTGATGTATATGGAGAAAGAAACCAAGAACTACCAGAAGTAACAAACGTCAAAGTAACAAAAGTAAAAAATGAAACATATCAATATGGAGAAAACACTGACGAAAACGCTTATGTATTTAATTTTAGTATTGAATATAAAGAAGATATGGATTACCAAACAGAAGGTAGTTTGATACTAATTCATAATGGAAATAAAATAGAAGTTGCTTCTATGAGTGAAAAAAGTGCTAGTGAATAGGACTTTTTTTCTATATTGTGTTATAATTAAAATAGGTGAGGAAGATGAAAAAAAATATTATAATTTCTTTTCTAGTTGCCATTGTATGTATAATGGCTATAGGTTATGCCGCATTTCAGACAACATTAAATATAACGGGAACAGCTTCAATCACTAGTGATTGGAATATTAAAATAACTGATGTAACTACTAAAAATGTAATAGGTGATGCCACAAAAGCCTTTGAACCAGTTGTCTCAGATACCGCTGTAACCTTTAAAACAAATTTAGTTTCTCCTGGCGATAGTATGACATATGAAGTTACCATTTCTAATGAAGGAAATGTAGATGCTAAAGTTGAAAGTATAGAAATGACTGATTCTAAAAATCCAGCCATTGTATTTCAAACATCAGGGATCAATGAAAATGATTTATTAGAAGCTGGTCAAAAACAAACTTATAATGTTATAGTAAGTTATAGTGATACCATAACATCACAGCCAGAGGAAATATCTGCAACATTAACAGTTAAACTTAACTATGTTCAAAATGGATAAAGGAAAGAAAAATGATTAAAGAACCTTATATAGATAGAGAATTTCTTTTGGAAAATGAGTTAGAATATTATAAAAAACTCGGTGAAATTCTAATGAAAATCAATAAAATTTCTGATAAAGAAGCATATTTAATTGAAGAAATAACTAAATATAAATATCTAATAGAAAGATTAAAAGAATTAGATCTTTATGAATATGAAGTTGATTATGATTGGGATGAAAACCCATATGATTCTTATTTTCCAGCTGATTTAGATTATCACATAGAAAATATTTTAAAATGCTATGAATATGAACAAGAAAATCAAAAACAGCATATAAAGAAATAGCCATAAAATTGTATGGCTATTTTAAATGTCAATAAAAAATTTTATATATTGTGTTTTTTTCCTATGTAATGAATATATTAATATAGGTGATTTTAATGGAAACAAAAGAAAAATTTAAAGATTTTGTTAAAAGTAATCCAATTTTATTAAAGCACGTTAAAGATGGAAAAATGACCTGGCAAAAGTTTTATGAAATATACGATTTATATGGAGAAGATAAAGATGCCTGGAAAGATTATTTAGTTAAAGAAAATCAGTCTACTGTTGCCGCTACCTCGTCATTTGATTTAGCTTCTTTCATTAAAGGATTAGATCTAGATGGTATTCAAAATGGGGTAACTAGTTTACAAAGAGTTTTAAGTTTACTTCAAGATATGTCATCCAATAAAAATGCGCCACAAACTAATAATTATAAACCAAGACCAATATATAAACACTTTGATGATTAATGAGCTTAGAACTTCAATTTAAAATAAAAGAAAATGAAAACTATCTTAGATATTTAAGACAGCACGCCCATTGGTACAAAATATTAAATAGGACACCATGGGAATTTAAAAGATTCGAAAACGAAGTAAAAGAGGCTTATCATTTATCTAAAGTTGATAGATTAGAAAAAGCCTTCAATACTTTTGAAATGTTAGAAAAATTATTGGTCAGTTTAAGATAATGTGTTAAAATAAAATTGGTGATTAATTATGCGTATTATCAGTGGAAAATATAAAGGAAAAAAATTAGAAGGATTTAACATTGAAGGAACAAGACCAACATTAGATAGAGTCAAAGAATCGTTATTCGGAATGATTCAAACATATATTAAAGATAGTAAAGTGTTAGATTTATTTGCTGGTAGTGGTGCTTTGGGTTTAGAAGCTATAAGTAATGGAGCTAAAACTTGTTATTTAATTGATAATAATAAAGAAGCTATAAAAACAATAAAAGCAAATAGTCAAAACTTTAACGAAGATTTAAAAATAATATATATAGATTATAAAAAATTTTTAAAAACCACAGAAGACAAGTTTGATATTATTTTTTTAGACCCACCTTATAAAGAGAATCAAATGGATAAGTCACTAAGAATAATTGAAGAAAGAGATTTGTTAAATGAAAATGGTATTGTAATTTGTGAATACGAAATAGGGAATCCTAAAACTGATTTAAAATTAATAAAAGAAAAAAGTTATGGAACGAAAAACATAAAAATTTTTCAAAAATAACTTTTTTTGTTTTTTTTGAAGGAAAACGGCCACCTCACATCGTATGTTAATATATGAGGGAGGTGAAATAATTAAAAAATATCCGTTTACAAAACAGCGTGGAATTAAAGATTGTGGTCCAGCATGCGTCCAAATGATATTAAAATATTATAATGGATATATAAGCCTGGACAAATTAGGTGAAATGATGAACACAAACCAAAATGGTACCACCGCCTATAATATAAAACAGACATTAAACAGTATAGGTTTCAAAAGTTATGGTTTAAAATCAAAAGATATTACAAAATTAAAATTACCTTGTATAGCTCATGTAATAATAAACCACTCCTACACCCATTACATAGTTATATATAAAGTAAATTCAAAAAATCAAACATTATCTATTGCTGATCCATCCATAGGTATAAAAAAAATCTCATTTAAAGAATTTAATACAATATGGAGTGGTGTTACCATTCATATGTATCCAATAGCGCATATTATTTGTGAAAGTAAACCACAAGTCTTAAAGTTTATCTGGCAATATTTAAAAAAACATATAAAAGTAGTTATAGTAATTCAATTTCTCTCTTTAATTATTAATCTTTTAACAGTCTTGGTTTCTCTCTTTCTACCAATAATAATTTCAATGTTTTATTCTAATAAATTATATAACATTTGGTCCGTATTTCTTGGGCTATTTATTATTAAAAATATTATAACTTTTATAAAAAACAAGTTATTGATAAACTTTAATTTAAAACTTGAAAAAGAACTTTCAGAGGATATTTTTAATAAAATATTAAACCTTCCTTACCGTTATTACCGTTATAAAACAACAGGTGAAATCACTAGTTACTTAAATGACTTATATATTATTAGAAATTTAATAAGTAATATAGTTCAATTCTCCATTCTTGAAATACCTTTATTAATTTTAGTGTCTTTTGCAATTTTAAAAATCAATTTCATAATTCTAATAGTAACTATATTATTAATAGTAATAATTTTAATCATTACCTTAATCTATCGAAAGAAACAAAAAATAAAAACAAACGAAGTAACTAGACAAAAATCATTAATAACTTCATATATTGTTGAACACATTAATGGCTTTGAAACAATCAAAAACTTAGATATAGTGAAAAAAATTCATGATTCCTTTATAGACAAATATCAAATGTTTATACAAACAAGCAAAAAACTATATATAAGTGAAGAAAAATCAAAATTCTTAAAAAATATAGTAAATGATTTGGGAATGATAATATTAAGTATTTTAATATTTAATGTTTATAACAATGATTTAACACACTTTATCATTCTATTTCTATTAACTTCATTACTAATTTCATATATAGTAAACATTTTAGAATATAGCTATCAAATATGTGAAACTAAAGCTGCTTTGGCAAACATAACTGAACTGATCAATAAGAAATCAGAAAACTTAAAACATATTCCAGCTGATAACAACATTGTAATAAAAAATTTAAGTTACTCATTTGATAAACACAAAGATGTTTTAAAAAATATTAATTTAACAATAAAAAAATCAAATAAAGTTATAGTTACTGGAGACAGTGGTTCTGGTAAATCAACCCTATTTAAAATAATTAAAGGTTATTATAAAGATTATAAAGGAAGTATTACAATAAATAATAATGAAGTTAAAGATTATAATTTTGATGATATAACATATGTTTCTCAAAAAGAAACATTGTTTACTGGAACCTTAATAGATAATTTAAATCTAAATCATAGTAACTCTATTTCTAAACAAATATGTGAAATAGAAGAATTTTCAAAAGATAATTACCAAATAATAGAAGAAGATGGATTTAATTTATCTGGAGGTCAAAAACAACGTATTGTTTTAGCCAGAGCATTAAATAATTTTAACATTTTAATTATCGATGAAGGTTTAAATCAAGTAAGTGTAGATATGGAAAGGAGAATACTTAAAAAACTGTTTGATAATTATTATGACAAAACTATAATATATATTTCCCATAGATTAGATAATTTAGATTTATTTGATAAATTTATCAAAATTAAAGATGGTAAAGTTGTTGTTGATGTAATGCGTAATAACTAGAAAGGGGATTTATGCAATTAAATAATAGTGAGTTAATGAAAATAAGTGGTGGAGGATATGGTATTTGGGCTATTCTAGGTGGCATAGTTACCTTTATAATAAGTGCTATAGAAGGCTTCATAAATCCAATAGCGTGTAATGAATGATTTTAAAAGATAGTGAGTTAAAGTTAATACATGGTGGTAGTATTACCGCTACATTTATTAATGCTATAGTTAAAGGTATAAGTATAATCATAGAATTAGGTAAAAGCCTTGGTTCATCATTCAGAAGAATAACCTCTGGAGCCACTTGTAATGTAAAGTAAGCAAATGCTTACTTTTTTAATATAATTTGTGTTTTTTCCTTGAAAACAAACAGATGGCGTGTTATAATATCCTTAGCCAAGAAGGGAGGGATTTTTATGACAAAAGTAGTAGTTAGAAATGGCAATGTTGATGGTGCACTTAGAAACCTAAAAGCTGCCAATAGTAAAGATGGCTCCCTAGCACAGTTAAGAGAGAAACAAGACGGTTACTTAAAACCAGGAGTTAGAAGAAGAAATGCTAAAAAAGAAGGCATAAAAAATACTCGTCGCCGTAATCGTCGTGAAAATCGTGGATATTAAAAAGCCATTTAATATGGCTTTTTTCTAAATGAAAGGGGAATATATATGCGTAATCAAATTTTAGAAGATTTAAAAACAGCAATGAAAAATCAAGATAAAGAAAAATTAGCTGTTATTAGAATGGTAAAAGGTGCCATTCAAATGAGTGAATTAAATAAAAAACATGAATTAAATGATGAAGAAGTAATTGATGTCATAACTAAAGAAATTAAATCAAGAAAAGATTCAATCAATGAATTTAAAAAAGGTGGTAGAGAAGATTTAATAACTAAAACTCAGGCGGAAATAGATATATTATCTACATATTTACCAAAACAATTAACTGAAGAAGAATTAAATAAAATAATTGATGAAGTTTTTGAAGTAGTAAAACCAGAATCCACAAAAGATATGGGTAAAGTTATGAAAGAGTTAACTTCTCAAGTTAAAGGAAAAGCTGATATGGGGCTAGTAAGTAAAATTGTCAAAGAAAAAATTGGATAAGAAAAGAACTTTGTTTTATAAAAACGAAGTTCTTTTTTTGTAAAAATTTTATTATGGTCCAGTAGGTCCCGTTGGTCCGGTTGGTCCCGTTGGTCCTTCTGGTCCAGTAGGTCCAGTCGCACCTGTAGCACCAGTCGCTCCACTCGCACCAGTAGGTCCAGTTGCTCCATCTGGTCCAGTAGGTCCCGTAGGTCCAGTAGGTCCCGTAGGTCCAGTCGCACCTGTAGCACCAGCCGGTCCTGTAGGCCCTGTAGCTCCAGTAGATCCCGCAGGTCCAGTCGCACCAGTAGCCCCTGTTGGTCCAGTAACCGTACTAGCAGGTCCAGTAGGTCCCGTAGGTCCGGTTGGCCCTGAAGCCCCAGTAGGTCCACTCGCACCAGTAGGTCCAGTTGCTCCATCTGGTCCAGTAGGTCCCGCAGGTCCAGTCGCACCAGTAGCCCCTGTTGGTCCAGTAACCGTACTAGCAGGTCCAGTAGGTCCCGTAGGTC
>CALVRC010000001.1 GCA_944358445.1 uncultured Bacilli bacterium | reverse complement strand
TAATATTAGGCAAAATTAAAAGACTTATTTCCGCTTTTATATTCCAAAGCAGCAATAAGTCTTGTAAATTAAATGTTTCTTCATAAACCTGCATTTAGTCTAAAAATTCACGATTTGTTACTCATTATCCATAGAAAGTAACATTTTAATGTCATCTTCTGTAAGTTTAGAAAATTGATTTTCTGTATGGTTTTCATTATCGATTAATAGTTCAGCAAGTTTTCTTTTTTTATTTTGTAGTTCTAAGATACGTTCTTCGATAGTACCTTTAGTAATTAATCTAATTACTTCAACAGTATTTTTTTGACCAATTCTATGGGCTCTATCGGTTGCTTGATTTTCAACTTGCGGATTCCACCATAAATCTAAATGAATAACAACTGTAGCTGAAGTTAAGTTTAATCCAGTTCCTCCAGCTTTTAAAGTAATGATAAAGACATCAGTATCATCATTATTAAATTTATCGACTAATTCCATACGCTTTTTAGAAGATACACTACCATCTATATAATATGAAGATATGCCTATATTGTTTAGTTTAGGAATTATTAAATCTAAAGCTTTTTTATAAGTTGTGAATATTAACATCTTATGACCATTAGCTTTGGTTTCTTCTACTATTTTAAGTAGTTCATCTATTTTCGCACTTTCACCTTTATAATTATCAAAGATGATTGATGGGTCGATACATATTTGTCTTAGTTTAGTGAGTAATTGTAAGATTTTAAATCTAGCTTTAGTCCATCCCTCGGTTTGAATTAATTCATCTAATTCTTCCCTTGTTTTTTGTACTTCAGCGACATAAACTTTTTTCTGGGTTTTGCCTAAATCAATATAAATATTATTTTCAAGTTTATCTGGCAAGTCTTTGACAACGTCTTTTTTCTTTCTTCTTAAGATAAAGTAACTTATTTGGGTGTTTAATCTGTTTAAGTTGTTATCTTCTTTGTCGATATCTTTGACACTATATAATGATTGGAATTTATCTTTGCTGGCGAGATAGCCTGGCATGATGAAGTCAAAGATACTCCAAAGTTCTAATAGACTATTTTCAATAGGTGTTCCGGTTAGGGCAAATTTAATATTAGCATTTAAGCTTTTAACAGCTTTAGAAATGCCGGTATTTGGGTTTTTGATGTTTTGCGCTTCATCGATGGCAACTAAATCAAATGGGATTTCTTTATATTTATTTAAGTCATTTCTGACCAATCCGTAAGAAGTAATCAATATGTTTATATCATCAATATTATCTAATTCATTCAACCTTTGGGTTTTGCTTTCAGCAAACAATTTATACTTTAACTCTGAACCAAATTTATCAAATTCTTTTTGCCAGTTATAAATAAGTGAAGTAGGGGCAATGATGAGAATTTTGGCTTTAGGATTTTCTTTAATGATGAGTTTAGTTAGATAGATTAATTGAATTGATTTTCCAAGTCCCATTTCATCGGCTAAAATACCACCAAAGCCTGATTTATAGATGTTATAAAGCCATTTAACACCAGTTAATTGATAATCTCTTAAGACTTTTAATTCATTTTTATCTAATGAAATGTCGCTATCTTTATAGGTTAAGAATTTATTAATAAGGTTATCAAAATTACCATTTGTATTAATTAGGGTAGAGTAGTTTTGTTTTAAACTATCTAGGTATAAGGCACGGTACTTTGGAATGGTTCCTTCACCTTCGGTGATTTCTGTTTTAGTTAAATCTAATTCATCGGTTAATTCGTTTAGGTTTTGAAGGTTGGTATCACTATTTAAATCAATAATGTTTCCATTTTTTAGACGGTGGTAGTGCTTCTTAGCTTTTAGCGAAGATAGGACATCGGTTAATTCACTTTGATCAATGCCATCTAATTTAAAATTATAAGATAGAATATTATCTTTACCAATAGAGAATGATACAGTATTTTCTGTTTTCTTAACAATGCTTGTTTCTTTAATTTTTTTAGAAGTAAATACTTCGTATTCTTCGCTGATTTCAAAAATACCTTTTTCTAGAAATTCACCAATTAAGTCAATGTCTTCTAGGGTGAAGTGCGCTTTATTTACAGTAAAGCCAAAATTTGATAATCTTTGAATAATGTTACTTTCAAATTCGTTATCTCTAACTATTCCTGGGTCTTTAGAAAAGTAATCTATTTCTTTTGAAGCATAGGTTAACTTAATTTCACATTCTACCGCACTATAGTAAAAGTCAAAGTATAGTTTGACAGTAGGGGTAGTAGGCATGGTGATTTCGGTAATGTTGTCAGCCAAATGAATGTTTTCTTTTAATAAAGATAATAGGCCACCTGTAAATTTACCTAATTCTTTTTTAGAAAACATAAAACTTTCTATATCATTGTCATTAAGTAGATTATATAGTTTAAAAATATTTCCATCTAATTTATATATATTTTCTTTATTATAAAAGTAGTTTTTACCTTCGATAAGTGGTTCAAAACCATTCATATTATCAATGCTTAAAGTATAACTTTCTTCATCTTTAGTGAGGTTAATTTTAAATGGGTTTTCAGTTAAAAATCCATGATATTCTTTACCATTTAGAGTGAATGTTTTATCTTTTAAGACTTCCATAAAACCATCTAAATCATCATCAGTTATTATGCATTCATAATGTCCATTTTGAAAAATGTGAATATTATAATCTAATATTTTTTTATCTATTTTGTCGAAGTAATATTCATTAGGGTCGTAGGTTAATTTAGATGATATTTTATAAGGTCTATTTTGGGAATAAGCATACATGAAATTACGATATTTATTATTTAAGGTGTATGGTCTATCCACGCCTATTTTATAAGATACTTTTAAAAAGTTATTGTAATAGTAATTTTGCTCTGTCTCTATTTCAATATTTAAAAACATTTTTTGTTTTATGGTGGATTTTTTTGGTTTATAAAAATTATCAAGTATTTGTGAACCTAAATTTATTTGATATTCTATAGGGTCTATAGTATCATCACCAAATAAAGCATCTTCATATTTGAGAATGCAGGCAGCGATATGTTTACAAGTATCCATTTTTTCATATTGCGGGCAAGTACAAAAATAGGCTTCTATTTCCTCATCATCTTTATCCACTAATATTTCAACTTTATAAGTTTTATCTATTCTTTCAGAAGTTACATTAAAATAGGCTCTTTTATAATAATCCTCATCTTCGGTTTTAATTAATTTTACTTTATTGGCTTTGTAATTTAAGCCTTTAATAAAGTCTGCTGTACCACACATTCTAATTACTTTATCATAAAGACGCATAGGATCACCTCATTTTTTTATCATACTAAAAATTAGTTATAAATACAAGTTTTTTGCCCATACTCTTTAAACATTTATTCATAAAATATTTTCGAGGAGGGTAATTAGATGAATAACTATGTAAATATGGGTGGAATGTTTCCAAATGAGTTTATGATTGCTTATCCAGAAGCTATGCCTCAAGTTAATATGCCAGTTCAAAATAATGAACTTACTAAAAGACTAAGTAAGCAAGCTGGAGATAATATGAACTTTAATAAATGTGGATTTGATGGTAAAACAACACCAAATGAATTATATGATGTATATAATGGATTTATTAGAGGTAATATGTTTCCAAATTTATTTAATCAATATAAGCTTTCAAGACCTTATGATGTTAAGCCTATGAATGAACAAGCTGAACTATTAACGAAGGTGGATGCTTATGCTTTTGCGGCTCACGACATTAATTTGTATTTAGATACACACCCAAATGACAGATCGATGATTGATTTATTTAACCAACTTAGTGCGGATGCGAAAGCGGCTAGAAGAGAATACGAAAGTAAGTATGGTCCACTTTTAGTAAATTCAAATGAAGGGTATCCATGGACTTGGAATAATATGCCTTGGCCATGGGAAAACAATTAGGAGGTTTATATGTGGAAATATGAAAAAAAATTACAATATCCAGTAAATATTAAAAAGAAAAATTTACAAATGGCAAAATGTATTTTAACACAATATGGTGGGCCAGCTGGTGAGCTTGCAGCTTCATGGCAGTATTTAGATCAAAGATACAATATGCCTGATGATAGAGGAAAGGCTTTACTTACGGATATTGGTACTGAAGAATTGACACAATTATGTTATCAATAAAATAAGCTACACATATAATAAGGATAGTGTTCTATTAAAATAAAAATGAAGCAACCTATACTAGCATTGCTTCAATTAGATTATAGCACAAAAAAATAGCCCAGGCAATAAACCCGGGCATTTTTATTATTTTTTTAATTTTTCTTGTTTTAAAAGATTTAATAAGTGAGTGTTTTGTGAGGCACTTCCACTATAATTACTAATTCCGTTTTTCTTGGCTATATTTTCTCTGTTATTGTATGAACTATCAACACCAATAGATTTAAGAGCATCTACAATGGAAGAAGTAGATCCATTGTATTTAGGATAATAACTACTATTGTTAGAGCTACTACTTGATCCACTACCTCTTAAAATGTTTAATAATTTAGTATTTTGCGCAGCAGTACCTGTGTAATTGCTGATGCCATGAGCTTGAGCTAGTTTTTTTCTGTTATTATAAGAACTATCTTGACCAATGCTCTTTAAGTAGTCAACAATAGAGTTACCATTATAAGAACTTGCACTTGTTGAGTTGTTATTTGAACTACTAGATGTAGAACCACCTGTTGATCCACCATTAATTGTATCAGCAATTGCCTTTGCTACTTTATCTATATTAGCATTATACTTGTTTAAATCGTTTGAATTATCGTGAAAACATACTTCGAGTAAATTATCAAAACCAATATTCATCATATAAAGCGTAGTTGTTGCTTTGGCTCCTCTATTTTTAATTTCTAATACATTGGCAACGGCACTGGATAACGTACTGGCTTTCTTTTGTGTTCCTTTATACCAACACTCTGTTCCAGTAGCTGTACCATCGAATGCATTAAAGTGAATTGATAAAGCGAAGTCGTAACCACTTCTGTTTTTAAAACGCCATGATCCATTTGATGTTTTTTCGGTATTAACAGTTACTGTATGACCAGCATTTTTCAAATAATTTGCTACTTTATTAGCTAAATTAATAGTTCTATCTTTTTCTTTGCCTCTGTCAGCACCGGTAGATCCTCCATCAGTTCCACCGTGCCCAGCACTTAATAATATTTTCATACTAATCACTCTCCTTATTAATTAAATTTTTAAACATCTCATACATACCAGTTGAAGCTAGTCCACTAACCATACCAGTAAGTACTACATCAACACTTAAATCATTTAAATTAGTAACTATTCCTAAAACAGTACCTAATACAAGCATAATAACTGGAATATATTTATTAGGTATAAAGTCTAGGCTTGTTTTAATAACATAACCGACACAAAGGCATATACCTAATATTCCCAAATTAATAAATTCACTTAAAAAACTTAAATCCATTTTATTTACCTCCTTTAATTACGAAATCTCCGTTTTTAACCTTGTTGGCGAATCTAATATATTCTTCTTTTATGAATGCAGTATCTAGCTTTATTTTCCCATTCCAACCGTTAGCGACATATTCATCACATAACTCTATAATTGCAATAAATTGGCTCTCACTCTTAATTTCACCATGTTTTAAGTCGCTTGCAAAATTAGAAATCATGATAGAATATTCTTTCTTTTTGTCTTCATGTAGTTTGTTTTTAATGTTATTTACTTCGCTGGTTAAATTTTCGACTTTTTTGTTAGTTTCTTCGTTTACTTTTTTTCCTATAAATTTTAATATATCCGAATAAGGGTTCCATTTTATTTTTGGAGACGTTTCAACTGCTATACCAAACACTCCAAGAATAACAAATAAATTACTAAAATTGTGAATTATAAAGTTTATTATTTCCACATACTACTCCCTTCTAATTTTTATATCCTAAAATTTTATAAATCTTAATTGTTTGAACATCAACAACATAACCATGAAGATTATTATTTGAAGTTATACGTGAAGCTAATTGTGTCCCTGTATCGTATCGAATTTGTGTGTTGCTTTGAATTATAAAATTTCTAAATATAGTAGAAAAAGCATATTCACCTGACCTATTACCATTACTAAAATAGTTTAGTGAAAAAACATTATTTACAGATGGATTAGATAATTCCATATATGTGAGATTACCGTTATTTGAAATTCCATATACTTTAATTCTTCTATAATTTGTGATATCATCATTCAGTGTGATTACTGTATCATTTGCAACAGAACTATAAACTTTTTCTGTTTCGTATAAAACAACTGGCAACAATTCATTAATCGCACTAACTAAACTTGATTTATCAGTTGTGTTTAAATCTAATAAATCACCTAAATATTTATTTAATTGTTGAAATTTATTATTTTCTATCTTAATTGCTATTTCATCAGCATTTAGTTTTTGATTATCTTTAAAAAATTTTTGAAATATTTTCATAAATATTTTTACTAACAATTTATCTCTCATAAAAACATTATGTTGTTTGTTTTGTGTATGTTAAAATAACAACGCCTTTTTTTATGTTTGTTAAATCACTTCCTGCTTGCCAAACTAATCTCCAAACATTGTTAACATAATTTATATAAAAACTTCCTGCATAAGAGGCAAAAGAATAGTTGTTATTAGAAACACCTACCCACGGAACAAGTCGCCATTGTGAGTTGTTTTTATTTTGAAATGTACATGATATTGATATAAGAGTATCTAAATTATCTGTTAAATCTATGTCCGATAGACTTGAAATCTGAAATACACGTCTATATATTTCTTTTCCATCTATCCATGTACCAATTACTTCTTCTGCTGACTGAAATGTTTTTTGTTTTTGCAAAAATTTATTCAATGTTTGAAATTTATTATTATCTGTCTCAATTGCTATTTCATTAGCATTTAATTTTTGATTATCTTTAAAAAATTTTTGAAATACTTTCATAAATATGCACTATAACTCAAGCTATTCTTCTATAACCATATATTGCATAAAATCTTGGCATATTATTATGAGGCTCGCCACCACCTGTTGAATAACTTTGCACACTAGCAACTTGCGTATTTGCCCTCACAAGTGTAGTTTGACCACTACCACTTCCTGCTCCTGGCAAAGTATGTGTATGTGGTGGAATATGATTAATAGTAAGCGTTACTTCATTTTCTCCCCCAGTACTTTTAACTGTATATTTTGAACTTGCAATCATTAGATACGCTTCTTCTGGTAGTTCTTCCCACTCTGTACCTGGGTATCTTATTTTTGGGCTTATGCCATTAGTGGTGATAAGAATATCTCCAACCATATATGGACATGGATAATAATCTAATGTTTCTCCATTAATTTTTCTTTTCCATATACCACCTAAAAATCTCATGCAACATCACGGAGAGAATGCTTATTTAATAGCACTCCCTCCTTCCCAAATAAAAGAGAGATTGTTTTATTGTTAGTAAACAACCTCCCTTCTTGTAATAATTGTATTGGCGTAAGCCATATATATATATATATATATATTAGTAAGTTTTTTGATAAATAACTTTAACATTATTCTACCTCCTCTACTTCAATAACTGTTGTGTCAAATATTAGTAAATCATTTATATCGTCAATTTGATTTTGTAAATTTCCAGCTTGGTCTGTTGATAATTGTCCTTTTATTTGTTCAAACCATTGGTCAAATGCTGTTTGATATTGTACAAAAATATCCTCTGTGTCTAATTGTTGAACAGTAGACACTACATTTCCACAATCAGCACTATTAAGTCTAGTGTCTTCTATATCGTCTTGTGCAATACTAGTGGCTCCTGGACTTATTGTTATTTTTGCAAGTCTTAAATCATAAGTGGTTGCATTTCTAACTAATGCTGGAGCTTCTGGACTAGAAGCAAACGATCCTTTAACCACTAGTATAGATATTAACCGATTAGTTAGATCTAATCTTAATACAACATTATCTATTCTTGATAATGTGCCATCAGCATTGTCAATAGTCTTAATAAGATCTTCGGTATTTGTATATCTATAACCTTCAATATTAGCATCTCCTGGTGCTATTGTAATTGTCATATCATTATTAGCCGTTACTTTTAATTCATTATTGAAGACACCATTAGTAAAATATTTTTTAAAATAACGTGCAAAATCTTCGGAAAAGTAAACCCTATCATCATTTACGTCATTAAAAAAACCGTATTTTTCCATTTCTTACCCTCCTTTTAATTATTCATTAGTAAATGTTTCGGCAACTGGGTTACCATATACTGGTGTTACAGTATATTTTCCTTTCTCGATAACTTCTTCAACTTCAGTAATTCTTTGTTTTTGGCTCATATCCCAGCTTTCTTTTTTTATATTTACAATGTCGCCTAGGTCCCAATATTTTCTATAATCTGTCGGTGTTATATCAGCCTCGAACGACTCTGTTGGACCACTTAATTTTTCTTGACCTAAATTATCTAATATAGCATTATATTCGTCTGTACTTAAGTCTTTATTACTTTCACTCTTTGCATCTACAAATGCCTCTCTAATATCGAAGTCATGTGTAGAGCTAGTAGTATTAGTAACTTCGCGTAATATTCTATCGTCGTCTTCTCCAGTTCCACCAACTAAAACATCGGTAATTACACTTTTTTGATCGTATGTATATTCTGACTCTGCTAAATTAGATCTATCTTCGCTAAATTCATATCTTGTATTTATTTTTTGCTCGTCAGTACGATCTTTACCTACGTAATTTACATACTTGTATTTCTTATGCTCTAAATCAGCTAATATTTTCCCGCCTATATTAGATGCACGTGATAATTTTTCATGATAATCATATACATTTTTATATGTACATTGGAAATCTACTACACCATTATTTTGTATATCACTGTCTGTAATTTCTAATAGTGAAAAAGGCGTCATATTATTTAAAAGAGCTCTAAAAGCTCCTATATAATTTCCACTATAATTTATACGAGTTTTTATAATACGTCTATTTAATAATGATAGTCCAAAGCTACCATATACTGAAATAGTTACCTTTTTTCCATCATCTTTAATTTTCCAAGACTCAATAATACCAAACTCGTCATTCTCTGTTAAATCACTACGTACGACAATATTATCATAGTTTAATAATCGATAATTATTAGCTGTTGGGTTTATACTTAATTCAAACTCTCCAGTTTCAAAGTATTTTCTTCTCCACCTCAAAGAACTATAACTATCTATTACACCTAGGAACTTCAAATCACGATCATATATATTTAATGATATGGGTTTCATTATACTGCCTCATATTCTGGTAAGAATTCCACAGTTGTTTCGAGGTTATCTTCTCCACTATCAGCACCACTTCTAAAAGTGCTAGTTCCACTAGGTATTTGTAGGTATTTACTACCATACATTATTAGATAATTTATATTTTCTTCTTGTCCGGTTTTTCCATCTATAAAAACAACATTTTTATTGTCAATGTGAGTAGTTATGATAATTTTATCTCCAGCTGACATTATTTTTTCAATTTGGATAATATCTCTTGTATCTACATTTAATAGGTATGGGTTAGTTACGTTATCGTTTGCTTTAAAAGTAATTGTCATACCGTAGTCAATTTCAGTGGTATTTTCAGCTACTTCCATAGATGTAGTATTTTTTGTACCAAACTTAATTCCTTTATCTGCTGAAATTTTAAGTGGAAACTTAAATGCTGGAGCCCAAGTTGCCATTGATAATATGGTTGATGCTAAAGCTGAAAAACGTGGGTTTGGACATTTTAAAGAGATTGTAAAATTTCTAGTTACACCAGCTTTTTCTGGAATTGATACACTTTCCACAACACAATTTATCTTTCTCTCAATATTTCCCTCATAATAGTATAAGGTTCCTTGAGTGTTTAATGAAAAAATATCAAATAACAATAAACGATTTTCTTGGACGTTTTCAGTTATTGTTCCTTTAATTGTTAAATCTCTTTCGTCAATAGAAGTTCCATTCCAAGTCGTTCCAACACCATAAGCAGAGCTTACAGTATTAACAGTTCCAGCTGTTTCATGAAAGCCATCACATATACCTAAAAGAAAAGGTGGTTTATATGTGAAAGTAACAATTCTATCTTTATAATCTTTATAAATTAATGTTCTTTCCATATAATCACACCTTTCCATATTTTAGGTTAAGCTCTTGAATAGCTTTTCTTGTTCTACGTGCGGTTTCAGCTGGAGATAATGGCTCGGTTGAATTAATAGTTAAGTTCCAGTTATTAGTTGTTTCGTTATTTGTAACTGCCGATTGTTGAACTTTATATTCTTTAGCCTCATCAGCTGTCAATACACGTTCTCCTTTGTGTAATAGTGCTGGCATATCGTCATAAGGAACATATTCCATACCAACTCTTAATTTTTTTATTAATGGTATATTTAAGCCTTTACCTCCGACTGCTGGCACCCAGTCTGGAATTTTAATTTTATTAAGTCCTTTAATGAAACCATTAATGGCGTCTATGATAAAGTTAATAGGTGCTTTAAAGATATTTCCAATACCAGAAATAATATTACTGAATATATCTTTTACACCTTGCCAGGCTTTTTTCCAATTACCAGTAAAAATGCCGGTAACAAAGGTTATAATTCCATTAAAAACACCTTTGACATTGTTAAGGACTGCGGATATATTATTTAATGCACCTCCGAAAACACCACTAATAATACTAGATGCCATTGTTAAACCCGCTTGTAAAGCCGGTAAAATAAAACCGATAATATTGGTTAAAAGACTTATGATTGGCGGTAAGATCATATTTACGATTTGAAGTAGTGGTGTAACTAAACTCATAAATAAATCTATAAATGGCTGTAATAAAGCTAATAATGGTTGTAAAAGTGGTGTAATAATTTGAATTAAACTTACAAGTAACGGTAAAACCATTTCAACTATTTGCATAATTGGAGGTAATAACATCTGAATTAATTCAACAAATATTGGAAGTACAGCTTCTACAATTTGCATAACTGGTGGTAAAATCATTTGTAATAATTCTATTAAAATAGGTAATACTTCCGATATAAGATTTGTAATTAAAGGTAAAACTGTATCAATAATTGTTTGTATTGATGGCATTAATGAAGTGAATAATTGAGTAATAACTGGGGTTATTTGATTTATTAAGCTCTCTATTAATGGCATATTATCCATAATTAAATTCATTAGGCTTACAATAAGAGGCATTAATGCATTTCCTAAAGGAAGTAGAAGCATTTCAACATTTCGTTTTAAACCTTCAAACATACTTCCAATATCGTCATATTTAACAGCTTTAATTTTATTCATTGACTCTTCTGTTCCATCATATAAATCACGAATTGATCCTAATTGAGTTACTACTTCTGGTCCTAAATCTTCCCACATAGTACCAAATAAATTAACACCAGCTGTATTTTGGGCTAATGGATCTTCCATATCGCCAAGAGCATCGACAACTTGATAAAAAGCCTCTTTTGCTGTATCTCCGCCTGCTGCAAACTTTTTGGCCATTTCATCAGCATCTAAACCTAAGGCTTTAAAACCTTCTTTTGTCGTTTCTGAACCATCAATGGCTCTTATTGAAAACTCTTTAACTGCATCTCCTATTTTATCTAGGTTAAATGCTCCAGCATCACTACCAGATTGAAAAATATTAAACATATCTTCGGCTGATAAACCCAATTTATTAAACTGAACTGAATACTCGTCAATATTATCAATGAACTCCCCAGAAAAATCCAATCCATTTTGTATGCCTTGAGCCATTAAATTATATGCTTCGTCTGCAGATACACCGAATTGCCAGATTAATGATTTTGTTGCTCGAATTGAGTCGCTAACTTCTATACCAAATGCATCTCTTAATGCCAGTGCGTTTTCTGTTACATCTTTAATTTGAGAGGCATCAAATTCATAAAGTTGTTGAGAAGCAACTGCCATAGCATCAGCAATATCGTCAAAACTTTCTCCATAATTTCCTTTATAGATTTCTTCCATTGCTTTTTGCCACTCGCCTGCTTCGTTTTTGGAAATATTAGACTGGGCAATAAATGAATTCATTGCTTGATCTAAATTTTTAGAGGTATTAATAGCCATACCTCCGATGGCAGTAGCTGCGGTACCTAACATACCTCCTAAAGCAATAGCTCCTTTACCTACTGTTGAAAATGCGCCACCTAATTTAGAGGCAAAGCTCTCGCCTTTTTTAGAAGTTTTATCAATAGCTTGGTTAGCTTTTTCATTATCGATAAATATTGATCCATATAAACTAAATATACTAGCCATTTTTTACACCTCCTAGACCATAATCTTTCATAATTTCTTCGGCAGATCTCATTTTTCTTTTTTTGGTTTGCTCAAACTGTGGAACAAATGTTTTTTTATTTGATATTGTTTTTACTATTTCATTTATCAGTTTTGGCAATTCCATTTCCTTTTTAACTGCATTATCTAAACATTTATCCAATAAAAAAGCTGGTTTATCTTCAAACCAGTCTATACCGCCATAATGCTTATATAATATACGTAAGACCTCTGCGGTTCCGATGCTTACGATATAGATAAAAAACTTGCGATACCAGGTGTTTTACTTATTTCTTTAAATACAGCTATAATGTCTTCGTTTTCAGCTTTATTTAAGGCTTCTTGTACTGCTTTCTGGTAGTCAACCATTTTATTTTTTCTAGTTTCCTCTGTATCTTCGTCGGTAAATACAGGCTTTTCTGGATAATAATTTTTAAAAGAAGCAATAAAAGTATAAACTTCTTTGGGACACTTATATATTTTTGTCATTAATAATGTAATAAGTGCTGTCCCTAACTTTTCTCGATCGGCTTTTTCGTCGCCAGTATTGAAATCTAAGTTTTGTAAATCTTCTTTAATATCCATTTTGTCTATAATTTCACTTAACAATAATAAGTATTTTGTCTTCATTTTTTATTTTCCTTTCTAAAAAAAATAAGAGTAGGACGTTGTATCCTACTCTGTTCCTACTGTAATCGGGCAAGTTTCACTATCTTTAATAGAATATAATCTAGATGCATCGTCGATAGTATAATGTGGAATAAACTCTAGATTATGCTCATTTTCAGCTTTAGGAGCGGCTTTATAAGTGAAGGCTCCTTCGTGTAACCCATAATTAAAAGTTAAAATTTTATAAGTTTTATCTAACATTTGAGTAATAACATCTATTGTTTTAATGTATTTGTCATTAGAAATCACACCAAAATTGTCTTGTTTAATTACTTTGGTGTCTTCGTCCATAACTGCATTTGGTAGGGCTCTTAACAAATCTTCTTGACTACAACATAAAGAAACAACTTTTACTGTTGCATCTTCTGCATCTATTGTTTGCATACCCATTGTTTTTCCACGGCGACCGTCAAAATCAATATCTCTAATTTCTGGAGTAATAGTCATTTCAACGCCACCTCGCGTAGGTCCAAGAATTCTTTCGTTTTCTTGACCTAAATTCAAAACAACAATACCTTCGTCAATTTGAATTTTTTTTGTGTCATTTTCAGTAAATACTCTTAACATTAGTTTTCCCTCCTTTTAAAATAATCTAATACTAAATGTTATTTGTTTTTTTATTAGTTCAAATTCTGGATCTGCTACTGGTCTTTGGCTTTCAAAATAAATAACTGCTTTTTCGTCAGAAAAAATATGCTTATCTATAAGATTGATGAGGCTTTGTACTTTTTCCTCTAAAGCAACTCCAGTATCTGGCTCTTTAGACCAGATATTAATATCAAAATAAATCAATTTTCCATAATTTAATCTTGTTTCTACTGGATCACTAATTACACCGTAAGGCATTATTGCCTGTTTAGAGGCTTCTTCATAATAAACTTTAATATCGTCTTTAGAAGAATTAATATACTCTTGTAGTGCAATGAAAATTTTATACATATCGTTCTCATGCATCTTCTATCTCCTCACTTTCTACTATCTTTCCTCCTGCCGCTTTTATTTCTTTATTGAGCGCTGATAAATATTCTTTTTGAGCCTCTTGTATGGCATCAATATTATTGAAGACACTGTCTCTTAATATACTTCGACCTCTTGTTCCTGGGTGTGTTACAGTTTTGCCATAATTAATTTTGCCATCACTCATTGTATTAGCTTTTTTTATACTAATCACATGGGCTTTTATACCAAATTCTTGCCATGCTGGGTTAGCATGAGATGGCGATTTACCTTTTTTTCTAGCTTGGCTTTTAGAATAATAACCTATCTGTAATTCAGGTTGACCTGTTCTGCGATCAATTCTTGCCCAGTAACCTACTTGTTTAGCAAGTCTTCCAGTATATTTTTCTGTGTTTTCTCTAATAGCTTTACCAGCAACTTTTGCGGCGGCTCGAAGTGCAGATTTTGAAAGTTTTACCATAGTTTTTTTTACTTCCGATGAAGTATTAATAAACTTAACATCATTGCTCATGATTATTGGCCAACCCTGTTAATGTTATTTCTGTCTTTTCGCTATCAACTTCATAAGAGCGTAGTATTTTATATATTACGTCATTGTATCTTGCGTGGGTGTGTTTATCTTCGTCAAATTCTATGGTCCTTATTTCAAAACATTTTTCTGGTTTAAAACCAGCTGCTTGTGCTTGATAAAATTCAGATCTTTTCACTGAAATTTTATTAGCATATACTTTTTTTTCGTTATATTTTTTATGTGGCCTTTTTAATGCGTCAAAAGTTTCTGTTTCTTCAAGAAGATATAATACTTTATCCCACATTTTCTTCCACCTCACTTACATACTCGTCTGTAAGTGCCAATTCAGTCCTTAAAGTTTCATAAGAACTACGATACCTTTCATAGTTCTTATTATCTAAACCGAATTCAGCTTTTAGATAAAGAAAGATAGCCGAAATAATTAGGCTATCTTCCTCACTATTAGCTTTACTAGAAGTGATACCATTCCTCATTAGATCCTTACGGCAAGCATTGATATGAGATGTGATTTCCGAATTTATAACAGTATCATTTGCTTCTGTAATTCTTAAAAAACCTCTGGCTTGTGCCATAAGTTCTTCACTAATTTGATTTTGTTTTTCCACAATATCACTCCTTTAATATTTTATTTATTTTTTTTAGTTTGTTTTTCTGATGTTTCTTCTTGTGGCTCTGCATCTTCTACATTACTAGCTTCTTCATTCAATCTTTCATTTTCGGCTTTTAGTTCTGCATTTTCAGCTTTTAGTGCATCGTTTTCAGCTTGAATACTTTCTAAATCATTATCTCCATCACAAGAAATAAGTCTTACTAAATGGTAAGGAGAAGAAAAAAGCTCGAATGCCCTTTCTTCATTTACCTTTAGTTTTTTACCAACTTTATATTTTTCCTTTGTGTGAACATCAGTAAAAGCCTTAACAACTTCTAATTTATATGTTCTCATCTTATTAACCTTCTAAACCAGTTTCTTCTTCGTTGTCTGATGCACCAGCAGATGCAGAAGTAATCTCTAGAAGTGCAAATGCCTTATTGTCTATCACATGACCATCACCAAACGCAAGTGCTCTATGTACAATCATGCCTTCACTAAACTTTTCATGTTCTGAACTTGCAACTTGTGGAGCCATGTTATAGTTATACCAATATCTTTTACCATAACCAAATAAGATCTTATCTTTTGGTGCCTCGTCAGAAATAATTACTGGTTTCTTTAGTAATAATTCCGTCGTATCATTATAAATAGGGTGTCCATCACTTCCAACCATACCTTCAATTTTTTCGGCAAAAGTTTCTGTATTTATAACAAAACTAGCTCTTTTACCATAGGCTCTACGAATTTTACCTTTAAGGCTTGCTAATACTTTATGACCAAAGTTTTCTTCAGTAACACTGATTTTTTGAGTAGATGGATAATCTTCAACAAACATACCTTTGGCTTCATTAGTACCTGTTCCCTGCATAACTTGAGCCTCTAATTTAATGGCTAATGCAAGTGCTAATTCTGATACTACAATTTCTCTAAATGCTTCAATACTTTCAGCATCTAAACCAACGCCTAATTCAATTTTTGCACTTGTTCTATAAGAACCAAATGTAACGTCAGATGTTACACCACCTTTAGCAGTGATTGAATCTCCGTCTTCGTCTTGATTAGCTTCGATAGCTGTCATTTTACCTACTCTTAAAATGCCACGAACATTTTTTAAATTAATGAAATCCATTACATCTGAAACTTCACGCATTTCAGTAATAATTTCGTCGGCTAATTCTTCTGGTACTACTGCTTGTCCATTTGCAAGCGTAACTCCTCTGGTTTCTTTACCAGCAGTCATCATATATCTTAAGAATGATCTAACTTCTCTTGACATTGGTTTTCTTTTCTTTTCTTCTTTTGGCATATTATTATTTCCTCCTTCTCCTTCATTATCGCCTTTTTCTTCATCGTCAACAGTTGGAGCACTTTCTTTTTTATCTGGGTCCATACCGTCAACTTCTAAACTCATAGCGATTTTTAATCTTTCTTGAATTTGATTTTCTTCATTATTTAAGTTATCTAATTCTTTGCTGATTTCTTCTAAATTTACATCTTTAGAAGTGTCTTCTAGCATTTGTCTGATTTCTTGTTTTCTAGTTTTAATTTCATTTAATCTTTTATTATTCATTTTAATTCCTCCCTTATTGATTAAATTTTTGTTTTTGCTATACACATTTCTCTTAATCTGGCTTGCTCCAAAGCTCTTTTTTCTTTTTCGTACTCCACCTCAAAGAAAGATCTAGCAGAAATACTTGTAGTATCATAAGCTGGAATATCCACAGCTGATACATCGTATAGCTTTTTGATTTTGGTTATCGTTCTTGTATGCGTTGCTGGATCGTAATCGTCTCCATCTTCGTCTACTACAAAAGCGAAACTCATTTTATCTATGTAGCCACCTCTTATATCTTCTAAAAGGTTTCTACCATATTCAGTACCCCCAAGAAATGCGTCCATCTCCATACAGACGTCATTAATGGATAACTTGAGTGTGTTGTTTCTAATTCTAGCAGCAACACGTCCACCATGGTTATAATTGAATATAACATCAGACATATCACAGTTATCAAATGCATGGCGGTCTATTTGTTCATAGAACTTTATTCCCTCATATTCATAAAGACAAGTGGGGGTGTTAAAAACTACTGGGACACCATGCACATAGTCTTGTCTTTCGCTGTTTTCTTCGTCTCTATATTCCTTTAATTCAAACGAAGAAAACGTCCTAATTTCTCGCCCAGTCTTATTCACTAGGCTTTGATTGTTTTTCTTTGACATTTAAAACAGCCTCCCTCCCATTAGGTAAAATAAATCTAGTATTAGGTTCTTTTTCTTTCATTTTTTTTAAAAGCTCATAGCTAATAAAATTATTAAGTTTTACCACCTTGATATTCTTTTCTTCTTTTTCCACAGTTTTATTATTGGTTGCCATCTTCTCCACCTCCTCCTTCGTCTATTGTTATGGTACTTTGATTATCTTCTTCATTTATTGGTTGGGCTTGATTATTATTAGACTGATATTGATCCGCAATATTTGAATTAATATAATTTAATGACTGTAATGTCTTTTGTCCTTCGCCATTTGGTAAAGGGGCAAGATTAAACATTTCTCTTACATCATCTATCATTAAGACTGCTAAAGGTGCTAACTCTTTTACTACACTTACCTTTGTAGCATTAGATGCATATTGTAATCTATTGGCTTCAAATGTTACTTCATTGCCAAAATTACGTTCATTTTCAGTAAATAAGATGTTAGTAAAACATTGCGACATTTGAATTGCAACAGGCTCAATAGCTCCCTCATAAAATGCATTCCATTCTTCCTCTGAAAATTTATTTTGAACTATCTGTTCATTAACTCCAAAGTAATCATAAATAGCATTTTTAGCATAACTTAATTGGTCAGCTTGCAATGGTGTTGTTTTTTCATTTATAGGTGTATAGTCCATCTTGGCGTCCGTTACAATAATGCCACTTCCATTAGAAGATATTTTAAAGTTGTTTTCAACAAATTTGTCTCTTGCTTTTTTCAAATCATCATCTTTGGAAGATATTTTGGCTGACAAAATACCGCGGATACTATTAATCATTTTTGCTGAATTCGATACACCTTGATTAATAGCTACCACAGTATCTAATGCTGGCCTTAACGCATAATTTTTACTACCAAAAATATCATGATCAAAGAACTGACCTCTAATATGAATTATTTCTTCATAAGGTAATACTTTCAGTCTTCCAGTTCTAAACATGAATTTTAGATACAGTTGATTTTGATATTCTAAAAGTTCAATTTGATTAGACATAAGTGGCCATAATGCTACTAGCTCTCCACTATCTGAATATTCTGGATATATAAAAGCATTATTAGTTAGTTTTAAATTAGCGGCAGTTTTATAATAAAAACTATATGCTTCCATTAATGGGTTTGGTTTATAATTTAATAGTTTTTCTATTTTTGACTTTGTATTTCCTACTTTAGTATGTTTTGCTTTTAATTTGGCAAAATTTCTACAATAAGCATCAACAGCACTTCGGACAATATCCATATCCCAAGCATTACCAGTATTTACTGTATAAATTGAATTAAAAGTATTTAATAAACTATACATATTAAAACTAGTAGCGTCTTGCATTTGTTTTTTTGGAGGTTCTTTCTCTCCAAATATTGTTTTGAACAAGCCTCTAACTTTCATTTGTTTGATCACCCCACATTGTACATAAAATCTTCATAATATTTAACGTATAATACCCAAGCATTGAGTAAAGATACTGCACCATCAATTCTTCTACGTTCAGTAATTTTTACTGGCTGAATATTATTTAAACCACTTTTTTTTACAGCAGTATTTGAAAGACACCACTTTAAAATAGGGTTGTTATTGTAATTTACTTTCTTATCTGCAAAAGCAGCTCCCATTTCACGCATTGGTTGCGACCAGGTAAATGGTCCTTGTGCTACCGCCTCCATCTGGAAACCGTTCGCTTTCATTTCGTCAACCCAGTACCCAGCGAGTGCTCTATCGTAACCAACATAGATGGGATCAATTTTATATTCTTCTTGCATTTGAACAAACCACTCTGTAACTTGTGAATAATTTACACGATTACCTGAACAAACTGTAAGTAGACCTCTATCACGCCATATTTTGTATGGAGCTTCTTGTGAGTTATGTTCGTCTAATTTATCTAATTTTGCTTGAGGTAAGAAATAGTGTTGTAATACATATACGGTTTCGTCATTAGGCTTACGTATAAGTAATGTAGAACAGGTTAAATCAGTAGTTGCCGATAAATCACAACCGCCTATCGCATAAGTGTTTGACACATCTTTTAACTCAACGGTGGCTGTATTATTGATTTCTTCAAAACTTAACCATACATTGCTATCGTTTTCACGAACATTAAAATCTTTACAGAGTAGTCCTGGCAATTTCTTTGGATCATTTTTAGCACGTTCAACTTCAATAGCAAGACTATTGTAGTTTTTAATCGTGCCTAGACCAGGGTTAGCCTTTATCCAGCATGATGGATCTAACCATTCCTCGCGATTATCTAACTCATAAATTATTGGTAAATAATGGTCATCTTTAATTTCTCCATCAGCTACTTTACAAGCATAATCATAAGTGTCGTCAAAGATACACTCTCTTACCGTTCCAGCGGTTGTTATCATAACTAGCAATGGTTGCCTTCTAGCTGTCATTGACTGTTTCATAACTTCATAAAGGTTTCTATCCTTAATGGCGTGAAGCTCGTCAATGATAACTGCATGGCTATTAAGTCCATCTAGTGTATTTGAGTCAGACGCTAAGGCCTCAAAGATAGAAGATGTAGCATTGAAATAAAGATCATTACGTCGTTTCTTTAAAACAGAACGCAATTCTGGACTTTGTTTTACCATATTACAAGCCTCTGTTAATACTTTTTTGGCTTGTTCCTTTTTAGTTGCTACTGAATAGACCTCTGCGGCTCCTTCATAGTCTGCCATAAGCATATAAAGTGCTATTGGAGATAATAATGTTGTCTTACCATTTTTTCTACCAACTAAAAAAAGAGTTTCGTTAAATCTACGATACCCTGTCTTTTTATCTAAAAAACCAAATAGAGCTTGAACATAAGCCTTTTGAAATAATTCCAATTTTAAATCGGCTCCCAGTTCTCCTTGAGACTGCTTACAAAAGGTTTCTGTAAATTCTATTGGTCTATTAGCGGTTTTTTCATCAAAATAATATGGACAATCTGGATCGTCCATATCTTTAACTAAACGAGCATAAACCTCTTTAACTCTACGACTTGTGATTATTTCGCCAGATTGTATTTTATCGTTATACTCTCTGATGTAATTCATTATTTGCCTTTAGGTTTAGTAACAAAATTCATTAGTGCATTGCCTTCTTTTGTTCCAGGCAAACCATCTGGCAATAATTCGCATAGTTGCTTTATGATTGACGTATAATTTTTAATCATAGTATTGTAAGCACTAGTCTCGGTAGACATTTTTGTACCATATTGATCTTTTCCATTTTGATATGTTTCAGAGACACCATAAACGGTAATATGATTTTCAAGTTTTGTTAATTCTACCGTCATAAAAGCTGCACTATCTATAAGTTTTTGCACTAAATTCTTTTTATTTTTTGGTATGTTTTTGAAAATTCTTTTAAGTTTTTTTAACTCGTTTGAAAACTCTGGAATTTCTTTTAATTCTTTAGAATTAACTTGATCTTCTTCCATTTATTCCACCACCTTTACTACACCCCCCTCACACGACCGAAGCAGTTCTAAATGAGACTCATGCGCGGTTCACTTGAAGGGGCATATTTTTTTAAGATAGGGGGGTGTCTTTGATTTCAATTATTGGAGTAAGCAATGCATTAATAAGGACTTGAGTTCCATCTGTGGTTGACACAAGCACTGGTCCTTCGTCCAAAGCATGAGCAAGTTCTTCTTTAGTACCAGTAAAGACTATGTTATATGTCATGATAAGATAGTTGGTGTAGATTGTTATAGTCATACATCAATGCTCCTCTCTACTAGATTACCTTCTTCGTCAAACATAAGGCTCTTGTCTGTTGGTAGTTGTCCTTCATGTTCTAGTGCATGACAGGTCCTACACAATAGCTCTAGGTTATCCTCTCCCAGCGTAATAGCTGGGTTATGAATATTATGTGGTGTGAGATATGTCTTATGGTGTACTATCTCTCCTGGTCCATACCTACCATGACAGCGCTCACATACTCCATGTTGTTTATTGAATATGTAGGCTCTCGTCTTTCGCCAGGCTGTGGATCTATAAAAGTCTTTAGCAAAGTCTTTAGCCATAGTACCACCTCTTATGCATACAAAAAAAGCGCCTATAAAAGACGCATTTCTCACTTCCAAAATATTTCATTATACACATTATAATATGTAAAAATTGCTACGTCAATAACGTGGTTATTGCGTGGGTTATTGCATTTTGTCAATAGTTAAGTTCTTTAACCACATCATTTGGAAATAGATATACTTTGATTTCATTAATAAGCCTCTTATTATTTCTCCAAATAGTAGTAGTATCTTTATCAAAATAGTCGGCTATATCTTGTTGAGTTTTACCTTCAAAATATTTTTGCTTTACTATTTCGATATACTTATCATTTTTAAACTTGTTAATTATACGATCTATACGATTAATAATTAATTGTGTCTTTTTAATGTCCACAATTAAACCATTAATTATGTCTGTTTCTAATTCGTCATTATGTGGTCCACCTTGTGGCATTTGTAAAATACTTTTTGATTTAGAACGTAGTCCAGTAGCTTTTATTTCTTCGATTTCTTCCTCTCTATCTTCAATAGATTTTTTTAAATCGTTATACTTGTATAAAAGAGACTCTGTATTTTGATAAGTAGTCGAACTTTTACGAAGTAAATTTCTTTTTGATAATTCTTCAAAAATGTAGTTAGTTATTTCTTTGTAGTCTTTAGATCTTTCTACGTTGGCTGTATCGTTTATTCCAGCCATTATTTTATCCTCCATTTCATTTTATTTTTTCTTTTCTATTGCTTCGGCGATTTTATATAAGCCGGCACAAATAAATAGTGATCCTAAAATTATACTAATGTTTAACCACATTGTCCATTTCCTCCTTCTTTTGCTTTTCAATTAAATAGTGTTCTAGTGTATATCTTCCTTCTTGTATTTGATATTTCCAGGCAATTTTTTTGGCATCTTTAAATGAATATCCTAACTCGTGTATTATTTGAACAAACTGTTTTTTTGTAAAAGTTGTTTCTTCTAACCATGTCGACATATTATCAATAATTGGTTTTATTGTTTCCCAAATATTATTTGCTATTGTCTTTGCTAACTTACATAGTTTATCACAAGCTATTTGAAAGTCTTTAATTTCTTCTTCAGTAAATTTAACTTTTTTTTCCATTTATTGTTTCCTCCACATATCATAAATACTAATTTGTCTTTCTTGAACTGGCTTTGTATTAGAATACTGACTATTTTTTAATTTGTTCTCTTTGGGTGTATTTTTAATACAATCTTCACATAGACATTTACCATTGAAACTTTTTAAAACTGCAAAATTTCCACATTGATCACATTGGTCTTTATAGTTCTTCTTGTCCAGTAACATTTATGCTATTGTCCTCGACTTCTAATTCTTCTAAAGACATATATTTGCAAAAACACTCTTCAGAACAAAAACAATTTTCTTCGTCAGTATCAAAGAAATTTGCTATTAAGCAGTCGTCTAAACATTTAAAATATGTATCTTCAATTAGAGCACCACATTCTGAACAATGTAACTCTCTTTTATCTTTCATACTGCATTCCTCTTTCAGCAAAATATTCTTTGACTAATTCTTCTTGATTAGTGTATAAAATTTCATTTTCGTTTTTATAAACTACTCTAACTTCGCCACCATGGGCATTATACACAGTAAATTGTTTTTCTCCTTTGGAACTAATATTTATTCCATTATTAGTAGATTTAGATCTAGTTACCATTGTTGTTCCGTCCCAAAAAAATTTAGTTTTTACAAAAGCTCCAAAATCTTGTCGCCATTGTTTATGATTAAAATTAATTGAGAGTTTTTTTACTTTCCACTTATTATTATATATTTTAGCCATTTATCTTACTCCTTTCTAAACATTAATTTCGTTTTTTTAGTATTTCTTCAATGCATTGTAATTCAATAATTGTTTCAGTAAAAAGTCTGTCTTTATAATTTTTGGGAGAAATACCAGAGTCAAATTCAAAACTTTTTTTTATTTTATTCTGAATATATTTAATAACTCGATCTATTTTTCTTTCATTTTGATTAAGTAATTTAGCACATTCATTGTAACCATATATTAACCATTGTAATGTTTCTTTATCTTGGCCTTGTAGTTTTTCTTCCAATTCGTCTACTCGTTTTAGATAAGCATATATTTCTTCTTTGTCCACAATTATTCTCTTGTAGTTTTTACTTCTATCTCATATCTATTCAAATCTAAAGCCTCAACTAAATCGGAAATTATTATTTGTACTTTTTTTGTTTCTGCTATTGGTGTAAATAGACCTTTTACTACATTTTCTCCGTTTTCGTCTAATTTTATAATGCAACTATCTAATTTTGACTTTAGGACATTATATTCTTGTTCCATTTCTTTAAAGTAATCATATTGATTTATGTCCAATAATACTGTATCTTTTTCTATCATTTTTTTACCTCCATCTCATAAAAATAATTTATACATTTTAACTCAAATGAATTTAATTCATGGGCTAGTCCACTACCATTTTCTTCTAACCATAATATTACATTGTGTTCCCACTTCTCATAAGTTATACAAGATTGAGTGTTTTCTAATTTATCAGTAATACGATCAATATTTATTTCGTTTGGTGTTTCAAAATACCTATAATTATTATTTATTACAAATTCTATAAATTCTTCTTTACTCATTATAGTTCCTCCACACTTGATATTTCTAAAACATAATATAATTGATTTTTCTTTGCGCCCCATTTTTCCTTACCAAAACCAATATGGCAAAGTATATGACATTTTATTGCTGGACTACTATTTGAATATCCATTTCTGAATATGACATAGCCAGTTCTATAAAGTTTAAAGCCATCTATAATTGTACTTTTTAAATGATGTTTTAATCTACTTGTCCAATATGGTTTTATTTCTCTATATTCTTCTTTCTTTTCTCCAGAAACTATCATATCAAACCACTTCTTTTTAATAGGCAAAATTAACATTTCTATCAGTACCTCATTTTTTATCTGAATTACTTAAAACCTTTATAGCAATTATTTTATTAATTATTTCTGGATATTTATTTTCAAAATATGCAATTTGCTTTTTTGATAACTTTTTTTTGAGCAACACACAATTTAATAATGTTTCTATGTCCGCTCTTAAATTTAACTTTTCTAAATCGTCTGACGGTTGAAGAGGCACCATTTGAACTTCTCCCGTTCTACCGAATATTGCCATTTTCTCTACCTCCTAACATAATTTTGAATTTTACAAAATGACATAATTCTGTTAAATTCAGAAAGTGCTATATAAATTAGCCATTTTATTATGATTTTACAAATAGTTTTCCACAATAATAAATATATTTTTTTCTTATCGAATTTACAGCTTTTCATTATGTAAAATTGTTACTGTTTTTTTAAAATTTATTGTATCGTTCAATATACATGACACCATGTTCTAGATCGTATTCTGCTACATAAGGTTTATTTCCGTATTGTTCAATATCGCGAGTTGTAATAGTTATCTTATTGACTTTTAATAAATTTAAGATAGTATTCATTAGAGCAACATCTCCAGCCCATAGATACTTTTTCTCAAAAGTTTCTACTTGCTGTTTTAAAACTTGTAATTCTTGGTTGATTTCTTTATATGCATTTGCCATAACTTTTTCTCCTTCTATATTCCGCTTATTTTATATTCTCTTATTGCTGATAAAGGGGCTTTTAGTACTTCATAACTTAAAGGTATTTTTTCCCCATCTTTAACGATAAAATTAATCTGTTTCTTATTCTTTAATCTTTTATAATAAACTATATATTCTTCATTATCTTTAAGTCTAATGGTAAAGTAGCCTGTTTTATGATCAATATTTGTTAATACATAATCTTCTAAAGTTATTTCTTTAGTCATATTTTTTAGCACTCCTTAATAGACTACCATTTTCTAAATATGCTAAAGTTAATTTAGAGGCTGCTTTTGATAGAACATAATTTCTTAATTTTCCACTGACAATAGCTACTTCTCTTATGTTATAACAAGTTGTTATTCTATCAACCACTTCGTCTAAACTTAAAAATGTGGGTGTTTCTCTACGGAGTAATATTTTTATTATAAAGTCAGCCATATTATTATGAAATTCGTTTAACATTAAAATTTTATTTTCATTAATAACTCTACTAACAAGCAAAGTGCTATTATTATTTGATTTTGAATAACTTATATTTAATATATCTTCTTTCATATCTAACCTCCTAAATAGAAGTTTTTCCTTTTTATGTTTTTATCTTCTTCTTCCCAGCAAATGTATCTTAACGTAACCGTTTCACTTGAATGATTTAACATTTCTTTTAAACCAATTAAATCTCCGGTTTGCTCGTAATATTCTCTAGCAAAATATTTTCTCAATGAATGACAACCAACGACATAGGAAATTTTAACTTGATTAGCCAGTTGCTTAATAATCTGCCATGCCCTTTGACGAGTAATTGGTTTATTAGTTCCTTTTCGACTTTTAAATAAATATTCTCCGTCAACTAGGCCATTACGATTTATATAGTCTTCTAAATCTTTACGTAATGATGGGTGTAATTCAAATGATTGTTCTTTTCCGGTCTTAAACTCCCTAGTATATACTCCGCCATTTTTAAAGTTGTTAACCTTTAATTGTAGTAGATCTTCAATTCTAAAGGCTAGATTACGGCCTAAATGTAAGATCATATAGTTACGGTCCCACAAGTACATTTGCTCTTTATCTCCAGCCTCTTCTGCTGCTTTAACCTTTTTTTTACAAATGACGATCATACTATTTAGATCTTGCTTTTTAAAAGGTCTTACCGTTTTTCTACCAAATTTATTTCTAAAAATTCTAGGCATAAGCACCACCTTTAATTAATCAATTTACTATTGACTTCGTCGGCACTTTGTTCAAATTTATTTATGTTTTTATCTATATCTTTAAATGCCATATATTGACCTGGAACAGTGGTATCTTCTTCTTGTAAAATTAACCTGAATGCTGATTTTCTCAAGTGGTCTTTTTTTTCTTTGATATAATTCTTTATTGACTGATTAATGTATACTAACCTGGTTTCACTTTTTATGTGCCTATTTATACTTTCTTGATAGTCTTTTAATAAATCTTTTTGTGAGTGTATTGTTTTATAACTAGATATATAACTAATTAGCCAACCTATGATTATACCTATAACAATTCCTAAAAATAACACTGTTAATACATCTGTCATTGTGTATTTCCTCCTTCATAATATTTTAAATTATCAACTAGTTCCTCATTAAATGAACGTAGATAATTATATTCCCTTTGTAAATCGTTATGTTGTATGCTTAATTCTTCATAGTCTTGTGCTTGAATATGTACTTTTTTAGTTAGATCTTTCGTTATAGAAACAAGTGTCATATTTCCTACAAAAAGTAATATAATTAAACAGAACATAACAACCATAACAATAGCTTTAAATTCATTAGTGAGTGTATAATCAATAATTCTTTTTATTCCTTTTTTCATACATACCTCCTAAAAAAATTTTTTTCCCACATTAAGTTAAACATAGGCTTTTGGACTTTCTCATTGCAATAGTCCATAACTGTTTGATATGATACAAATAAATCTTTAGCGGCTTTACGAGCTGATGGCCATGATCTGATTATCTCTCCAGATTTTACTTCTACAACACGTTGAGATTTTGAGCGATAGCCTGTCATTTTCCCTAATTCATTTAAAGATAATACTTTTAAATTCCAATGGCGATTGTCGAAAGCAAGTTTATTTTTATGATATACTCTATCGTTTTGAGTAAGATTTTTAATAAAAGCATTAGCAACTAATCTTGCACAATTCATATCTTTATTTTTGATTTTGACTAAATATAAATTACGTTTTTTAAATGGTGTTAAATATCTATACCCATTTTTTAATTGCTTACGAAATCTACCATAATTTGAAACTTGATACCTAGTATCATAACTAATAGGTTTCCATAACTCATTCGCAATTTTCATATTCTTTTAAAATTGCGTCTTGAAATAATTTTCGACAGTCTGAATTAAGAGGGTGTGCTACATCTTGATATGATCCATCTGGCATTTTTTGACTTGGCATTGCTATAAATATTCCTTTTGAGCCATTTATAATTTTAATGTCTTTAACAATAAATACTTGATCAATAACCACACTAGCTATTCCTAAAAATTTATCGTTTTCATTAGTAATTTTTTTTACTTTAACGCTTGTTATCTTCATTAGTTTTCCTCGCTTTCTACAATATTCTCTATTTTGTCTATGACCTCAATTAAAACTTTTCTATCATTGTATGAGATATTTCCATAAGAGTTTATTTCTTCTAATTGCTTTTTTATTTCTTTTAATTTATCAATATTTTCTAATTTCATAATCTTCCTCCAATTTTTAAAATTAATCTTTTTCATTTAACCAATCATAATTAAATATTTCCATATTGACTGGTTGTCCACGTGCTTTTAAGTCTTTAACTATGTTATTCATTTTTTGAGTTTTCTTCTTGTCCCACTCTTTAAAGCTTTCTCCTGGGTGTGTTAGTCGAAAGTCTACTGACTCTTGATTGGGGCATTTTTCTTTCTTCATGCAATAAAAACATGACTCTGATTTATATTCACTCCCTAAATGACAAAAATCTTCGCACGCGTGCACGTTATTACACACACTATTATTTTTATCAATATCTATATCAATATCCATATCCATATCAATATCCATATCTATATCAATAGGGTTTTCGTTTTCTGCATTTGCTTTTTTTGGGTTTTCTTCTAAACCGTTCGGTTTTTTTGGTCTACCACCGCGAGCTCCATTTCTTTTGTTTTGCTCGCATTTTTTGATATAGTTTTCTTTTTCTAAATCTATTGTTGCCTTCATAAAACTAAAAGCCATATTTATAACTCTTTCTTCTTTTTCGTTATATTTTGGTAATGCTCCAGTTTCAACATAGTTATTGACATCTCTAATAAGTCTGCCCAATTCAGCATCTGTTAAAAGATTAAAATGTTCATTATATGTACTATGCATAATATAATTATTTTTATCTTTAATGGCACCTTTCATTTTTTACCTCCAATCGCTCCAGCTTTTGACTTTACCCCTTAATTATGGTACAATTAGAGAGTAAAAGTTATTTTGTTTACAACTGATTTATGAAACGGCATATTCATAAATCTTTTTTGTTGTTATTATAGTAATCGACAAAATAGTCAAATATAAATATCGCAATGACTAGTGCAATAATAAATGTAATTAGTCCCCACCATGTCCAGCCTGTTACATAGCTTGTAATTATTGGTTGTATTAAGATAATAAATAGATCATAAATAACTAAACCAGCACAAGCTAGAAAAATTATTGCTAATATAATATTTGTCCAGTTTATTTTTCTTTTATATTTTTTCATAATATGTTCCTCCTAAATGAAATGATTTTCTGCGCTTAACCTTAATTTATTTAACTGTTTTTCCGTATAAAACCATTTTGCAGTGTTTATACCTCTTTTTTCGGCTTTACTAGCAATATCGTTTATAACATCATAAATTTGAGTTAACCGTTTTTTAATTTGTTCTTCAGTTGGCCTGTTTTCAATACATAATTCTATTTTTGTATTGCCTATTTCCAACTGCCTTATTGTGTGATAGCTTTTTTCTTTCATATTCCACCTCACTAATTTTATGATTTTTGGTGTTTTTTTTATTACTTTTCGTTTTCCAGTTCTTTAGAAAAGTCGTCTAGCTCTTTAACTAGTTCATCATTACTTTGTTGAACATTTTCAACTTTTGGCGTAAAAAAATAGTCTTTTAAACATTGAGCAAAGTTTAAATCACTTGTCTTAACATTTAATAAATTTAGCGTTTTATAAATATCAGGTTGTGAAAATGGTACTTTATTATTTAGCTTATTACTAATTGCTGTATTAGATAAGCCCATTTTTTCTGCGTATGCTTCTTGACTACCAAACACTTCAATGATTTTACCTTTTAATTTACTATAATCAAACTTCATATTTACCCTCCTTCCGAAGTTGAATATTTTCAACTACATTAAAATAGTAACATTACTTTTTTTCAAAGTCAATACTAAAGTTGAAATTTTTCAACAAAAGTTGATTTTTTTCAATTTTGTGTGTATACTATGTATATAGTGAGGTGTTAAAATGGTTATAGATAATTTTACAAATAGACTTAATCAAGCAATGAGAATTAGAAATATGAGACAAGTTGATCTTGTAAATAAAACAAAAGATGTTATGCGTCAGCATATTGAAAATTATCGAGGTAACGGAATTGATAAGACCTTGCTAAGTAAATATATTAATGGTGCTGCTAATGCAGGCAATGATAACCTTTTTATTTTGGCCGAAGCACTTGATGTTAATGAGGCCTGGTTATTAGGATATGATGTTCCTATGGAAAGGCAAGAAGATATATCGAATTATAAAGAGGAAGAAATCAAATTATTAACTGACATTTTAACTCGAAAAGGCTTTTTGGATAAAGACGAAAAAATAACCGAAGAAGATTTTAATAAATTAATAGAATTTGCTAAAGCCAATAAACAGTTTATTATGAATGATAAAAAATAAAATACTATAAATAGTATTCTATTAAAATGATATATAGTTTGATGTTAATATTTAATTCTTTTAGTTCTGAAACTAAATCATTTATATACACAATATCCCCCCCTTAGGGGTTGTATTATATATAAAAATGGAAAATATTGGAAAAATGGATCTATAATAACATTAATAATGTCTAAAACTTGCTAGTATAGGAGTTTTAAATATAGTAGTAAGATTGGAGGTGTAACATGAATACTTGTCCTAAATGTGGAAGTAATAATGTGTCAATACAAGCTGTAAACGAACAAAAATTAGTTACTAAACATCACGGTATTATATGGTGGATATTTATAGGCTGGTGGTGGATATTTATTAAATGGTTAGTATTAACTATTCCAGCATTATTTGCCGCAATATTTATAGGAAAGCGTAAGAAAATTAAAAATGTTACAAAAAGAAAATATGTCTGTCAAAACTGTGGACATATTTGGGAGTAAATAAAAAACTCTCTAGCTGGAACTAGAGAGCAAACTCCATCATTTCTAATAATATTTTACCAATAATGGTAAAACTTCGATTTGACAGAGTATAAATGAAAAACCCAAGCTATCACACTTTTAAACAAAAAATAGAAGAAACAAATCAACTATAATTGTATGGTTTTTCTATACAATTATAGCATAAATTTTATAATAAAGGAAGTGCTATAATCATGAATTTAGAAACCTTTTTAAGAGTTTTAAAAATACCTAAAACATATTCTATTGAAGATATATTAGATATGTTAATTATATATTTGAGAAAATCACGAAAAGATATGGACTATTTTAAAGATGAGCCAATAGAAAAAACTTTGGAAAGACACGAAAAAGATTTACAAGAGTATGTTAAGCGAATTTTTGGTAAACCCATACCTGAAAAAAATATTTATAGAGAAGTGGCATCTGGAGATACAGTAGAAGATCGTCCAGTTATGCAAGAAGTTTTAAGAAGAGTAGAAGACGAAAATATTAAAGGTGTTATTTGTATTGAAATAGAACGTTTGGCACGTGGAAATACAATAGATCAAGGAATAATAGCCCAAACTTTTAAATATACCAATACAAAAATAATAACACCCATGAAAATATATAATTTAGATAATGAGGACGATCTATCTTACTTTGAAGATGGCCTATATCAATCAAGAAAATATTTAACGTATGTTAAGAGAATATTAAATCGTGGACGTGAAAGGAGTGTTAAAGAGGGTAATTATGTTGGATCTGTTTTACCCTACGGTTGGGGTAAAGAAAAAATAATAGGAGAAAAAGGGTATATGTTAGTAGAAAACAAAGAAGAAGCAGATGTTATTAGATTAATGGCTGATTTATTTCTTTTTGGTTTAAATACAACCTACTTGGTTAAAGAAAATGATACAGTTTCTTCTATTGCTAAATTATTTGGTACTCATAAACCTAATATTATTTCTAATAATCTTGATATTAAGACAGGTCTTACGATAAAAATAACACTTAATAGTGAAAGCAGAGATTATAAGATTAAAGATAAAGATACTTTGGAAAGTATTGCATTTGACTACGATATAGATGTTGCAAAGATCCATATTCCTAACAACTTTTTTAAACCTGGGGAAAAATTAAAAATCATTATAAATGATATGCGTCCAACAAATATTGCACATTACTTTAATTATCTTCAAATAAAGCCGAGAAAAGCAAAAGAATGGACGGCTAATATGATTAGAAACATTTTAAAAAGTTATAGTGTATATGGTTATTTAACTTGGAATAGAAGAAAAACTGTTACTACCTTGGTAGATGGAAAAATTGTTAAAACCAACCCTAAAAATGATAATTGTTTAATAGTTAAAGGTAAACAAAAGCCTATTTTAAATGAAGAGTATAGAAGAAAAATAATGGCAAAATTTAAAGAAAACAGCGTTAAAACTCTTCCAGAAAATTTAGAACAGAAAAACCCACTTGTGGGACTAGTAAAATGTGGTTATTGCGGAAATAATATGACTAGGCGACCTTATTATGTAAAAAAAGGTGCTAAACCTACTAGAAAAAGAAAATATGCGGTGGATAGAGAAAAATTAAGAATTTTATTAAGAGATCATAAAGAAGATTACAGTCTTAATGATATTGCAAGATATTTACATTTACCTAAATATGCAGTGGATAAATGGTTTGTAACTAATGATAAAAGATTTGTTATTCCATACGCAGATAAATGGTATGAACTAAAAGAATTACTTAAAATTGAAACTGACGAGTTTGATAAGGCGATAACCACTTTTGAAGAAAGTATAACTCCTGCGCACGAAGATACTTTAATGTGTAGTAGACCACGGTGTAAGTGTGTTTCTAGTAATTTAGAGTTAGTAGAGGATCGTATTTTGAAATCTCTCTATATAATTAAAGATGAGTATAAAATATTTGTTAATAATTATGATAAAGAAATAAAAAAAGAAATAGACACTAATAAACAAACCCTTGATATAATAAATCACGAAATAGATAAAACTAATCAACAAATTGAGAAAGCGTGTGAATTGGTGGAAACAGGGGCTTATACGCAAGATTTATTTATTAAACGTACTAACACATTAAATGTTCAACTGGAACACTTAATGAAGCAAAAAGAGGCATTATTACATAATGATTATGATAAAGAACTTAATCAAAAGAAAAAAGCTATTCCAATCATTGAAAATGTATTAAAAGGATATTCAAAAGATATGACTGCTGAAGAAAAAAATAAATTATTATCTACTATTATTAAAGAAGTGATATATACAAAAGAGAAGGGCGGACGTGATTTAAAGGATAACTTTCAGCTTAAGATTATTTTATTGCCTTTTGACTGATAAGTTCGTTGTAGAAAAGAATTGACACAATTATGTTATCAATAAAATAAGCTACACATATAATAAGGATAGTGTTCTATTAAAATAAAAATGAAGCAACCTATACTAGCATTGCTTCAATTAGATTATAGCACAAAAAAATAGCCCAGGCAATAAACCCGGGCATTTTTATTATTTTTTTAATTTTTCTTGTTTTAAAAGATTTAATAAGTGAGTGTTTTGTGAGGCACTTCCACTATAATTACTAATTCCGTTTTTCTTGGCTATATTTTCTCTGTTATTGTATGAACTATCAACACCAATAGATTTAAGAGCATCTACAATGGAAGAAGTAGATCCATTGTATTTAGGATAATAACTACTATTGTTAGAGCTACTACTTGATCCACTACCTCTTAAAATGTTTAATAATTTAGTATTTTGCGCAGCAGTACCTGTGTAATTGCTGATGCCATGAGCTTGAGCTAGTTTTTTTCTGTTATTATAAGAACTATCTTGACCAATGCTCTTTAAGTAGTCAACAATAGAGTTACCATTATAAGAACTTGCACTTGTTGAGTTGTTATTTGAACTACTAGATGTAGAACCACCTGTTGATCCACCATTAATTGTATCAGCAATTGCCTTTGCTACTTTATCTATATTAGCATTATACTTGTTTAAATCGTTTGAATTATCGTGAAAACATACTTCGAGTAAATTATCAAAACCAATATTCATCATATAAAGCGTAGTTGTTGCTTTGGCTCCTCTATTTTTAATTTCTAATACATTGGCAACGGCACTGGATAACGTACTGGCTTTCTTTTGTGTTCCTTTATACCAACACTCTGTTCCAGTAGCTGTACCATCGAATGCATTAAAGTGAATTGATAAAGCGAAGTCGTAACCACTTCTGTTTTTAAAACGCCATGATCCATTTGATGTTTTTTCGGTATTAACAGTTACTGTATGACCAGCATTTTTCAAATAATTTGCTACTTTATTAGCTAAATTAATAGTTCTATCTTTTTCTTTGCCTCTGTCAGCACCGGTAGATCCTCCATCAGTTCCACCGTGCCCAGCACTTAATAATATTTTCATACTAATCACTCTCCTTATTAATTAAATTTTTAAACATCTCATACATACCAGTTGAAGCTAGTCCACTAACCATACCAGTAAGTACTACATCAACACTTAAATCATTTAAATTAGTAACTATTCCTAAAACAGTACCTAATACAAGCATAATAACTGGAATATATTTATTAGGTATAAAGTCTAGGCTTGTTTTAATAACATAACCGACACAAAGGCATATACCTAATATTCCCAAATTAATAAATTCACTTAAAAAACTTAAATCCATTTTATTTACCTCCTTTAATTACGAAATCTCCGTTTTTAACCTTGTTGGCGAATCTAATATATTCTTCTTTTATGAATGCAGTATCTAGCTTTATTTTCCCATTCCAACCGTTAGCGACATATTCATCACATAACTCTATAATTGCAATAAATTGGCTCTCACTCTTAATTTCACCATGTTTTAAGTCGCTTGCAAAATTAGAAATCATGATAGAATATTCTTTCTTTTTGTCTTCATGTAGTTTGTTTTTAATGTTATTTACTTCGCTGGTTAAATTTTCGACTTTTTTGTTAGTTTCTTCGTTTACTTTTTTTCCTATAAATTTTAATATATCCGAATAAGGGTTCCATTTTATTTTTGGAGACGTTTCAACTGCTATACCAAACACTCCAAGAATAACAAATAAATTACTAAAATTGTGAATTATAAAGTTTATTATTTCCACATACTACTCCCTTCTAATTTTTATATCCTAAAATTTTATAAATCTTAATTGTTTGAACATCAACAACATAACCATGAAGATTATTATTTGAAGTTATACGTGAAGCTAATTGTGTCCCTGTATCGTATCGAATTTGTGTGTTGCTTTGAATTATAAAATTTCTAAATATAGTAGAAAAAGCATATTCACCTGACCTATTACCATTACTAAAATAGTTTAGTGAAAAAACATTATTTACAGATGGATTAGATAATTCCATATATGTGAGATTACCGTTATTTGAAATTCCATATACTTTAATTCTTCTATAATTTGTGATATCATCATTCAGTGTGATTACTGTATCATTTGCAACAGAACTATAAACTTTTTCTGTTTCGTATAAAACAACTGGCAACAATTCATTAATCGCACTAACTAAACTTGATTTATCAGTTGTGTTTAAATCTAATAAATCACCTAAATATTTATTTAATTGTTGAAATTTATTATTTTCTATCTTAATTGCTATTTCATCAGCATTTAGTTTTTGATTATCTTTAAAAAATTTTTGAAATATTTTCATAAATATTTTTACTAACAATTTATCTCTCATAAAAACATTATGTTGTTTGTTTTGTGTATGTTAAAATAACAACGCCTTTTTTTATGTTTGTTAAATCACTTCCTGCTTGCCAAACTAATCTCCAAACATTGTTAACATAATTTATATAAAAACTTCCTGCATAAGAGGCAAAAGAATAGTTGTTATTAGAAACACCTACCCACGGAACAAGTCGCCATTGTGAGTTGTTTTTATTTTGAAATGTACATGATATTGATATAAGAGTATCTAAATTATCTGTTAAATCTATGTCCGATAGACTTGAAATCTGAAATACACGTCTATATATTTCTTTTCCATCTATCCATGTACCAATTACTTCTTCTGCTGACTGAAATGTTTTTTGTTTTTGCAAAAATTTATTCAATGTTTGAAATTTATTATTATCTGTCTCAATTGCTATTTCATTAGCATTTAATTTTTGATTATCTTTAAAAAATTTTTGAAATACTTTCATAAATATGCACTATAACTCAAGCTATTCTTCTATAACCATATATTGCATAAAATCTTGGCATATTATTATGAGGCTCGCCACCACCTGTTGAATAACTTTGCACACTAGCAACTTGCGTATTTGCCCTCACAAGTGTAGTTTGACCACTACCACTTCCTGCTCCTGGCAAAGTATGTGTATGTGGTGGAATATGATTAATAGTAAGCGTTACTTCATTTTCTCCCCCAGTACTTTTAACTGTATATTTTGAACTTGCAATCATTAGATACGCTTCTTCTGGTAGTTCTTCCCACTCTGTACCTGGGTATCTTATTTTTGGGCTTATGCCATTAGTGGTGATAAGAATATCTCCAACCATATATGGACATGGATAATAATCTAATGTTTCTCCATTAATTTTTCTTTTCCATATACCACCTAAAAATCTCATGCAACATCACGGAGAGAATGCTTATTTAATAGCACTCCCTCCTTCCCAAATAAAAGAGAGATTGTTTTATTGTTAGTAAACAACCTCCCTTCTTGTAATAATTGTATTGGCGTAAGCCATATATATATATATATATATATTAGTAAGTTTTTTGATAAATAACTTTAACATTATTCTACCTCCTCTACTTCAATAACTGTTGTGTCAAATATTAGTAAATCATTTATATCGTCAATTTGATTTTGTAAATTTCCAGCTTGGTCTGTTGATAATTGTCCTTTTATTTGTTCAAACCATTGGTCAAATGCTGTTTGATATTGTACAAAAATATCCTCTGTGTCTAATTGTTGAACAGTAGACACTACATTTCCACAATCAGCACTATTAAGTCTAGTGTCTTCTATATCGTCTTGTGCAATACTAGTGGCTCCTGGACTTATTGTTATTTTTGCAAGTCTTAAATCATAAGTGGTTGCATTTCTAACTAATGCTGGAGCTTCTGGACTAGAAGCAAACGATCCTTTAACCACTAGTATAGATATTAACCGATTAGTTAGATCTAATCTTAATACAACATTATCTATTCTTGATAATGTGCCATCAGCATTGTCAATAGTCTTAATAAGATCTTCGGTATTTGTATATCTATAACCTTCAATATTAGCATCTCCTGGTGCTATTGTAATTGTCATATCATTATTAGCCGTTACTTTTAATTCATTATTGAAGACACCATTAGTAAAATATTTTTTAAAATAACGTGCAAAATCTTCGGAAAAGTAAACCCTATCATCATTTACGTCATTAAAAAAACCGTATTTTTCCATTTCTTACCCTCCTTTTAATTATTCATTAGTAAATGTTTCGGCAACTGGGTTACCATATACTGGTGTTACAGTATATTTTCCTTTCTCGATAACTTCTTCAACTTCAGTAATTCTTTGTTTTTGGCTCATATCCCAGCTTTCTTTTTTTATATTTACAATGTCGCCTAGGTCCCAATATTTTCTATAATCTGTCGGTGTTATATCAGCCTCGAACGACTCTGTTGGACCACTTAATTTTTCTTGACCTAAATTATCTAATATAGCATTATATTCGTCTGTACTTAAGTCTTTATTACTTTCACTCTTTGCATCTACAAATGCCTCTCTAATATCGAAGTCATGTGTAGAGCTAGTAGTATTAGTAACTTCGCGTAATATTCTATCGTCGTCTTCTCCAGTTCCACCAACTAAAACATCGGTAATTACACTTTTTTGATCGTATGTATATTCTGACTCTGCTAAATTAGATCTATCTTCGCTAAATTCATATCTTGTATTTATTTTTTGCTCGTCAGTACGATCTTTACCTACGTAATTTACATACTTGTATTTCTTATGCTCTAAATCAGCTAATATTTTCCCGCCTATATTAGATGCACGTGATAATTTTTCATGATAATCATATACATTTTTATATGTACATTGGAAATCTACTACACCATTATTTTGTATATCACTGTCTGTAATTTCTAATAGTGAAAAAGGCGTCATATTATTTAAAAGAGCTCTAAAAGCTCCTATATAATTTCCACTATAATTTATACGAGTTTTTATAATACGTCTATTTAATAATGATAGTCCAAAGCTACCATATACTGAAATAGTTACCTTTTTTCCATCATCTTTAATTTTCCAAGACTCAATAATACCAAACTCGTCATTCTCTGTTAAATCACTACGTACGACAATATTATCATAGTTTAATAATCGATAATTATTAGCTGTTGGGTTTATACTTAATTCAAACTCTCCAGTTTCAAAGTATTTTCTTCTCCACCTCAAAGAACTATAACTATCTATTACACCTAGGAACTTCAAATCACGATCATATATATTTAATGATATGGGTTTCATTATACTGCCTCATATTCTGGTAAGAATTCCACAGTTGTTTCGAGGTTATCTTCTCCACTATCAGCACCACTTCTAAAAGTGCTAGTTCCACTAGGTATTTGTAGGTATTTACTACCATACATTATTAGATAATTTATATTTTCTTCTTGTCCGGTTTTTCCATCTATAAAAACAACATTTTTATTGTCAATGTGAGTAGTTATGATAATTTTATCTCCAGCTGACATTATTTTTTCAATTTGGATAATATCTCTTGTATCTACATTTAATAGGTATGGGTTAGTTACGTTATCGTTTGCTTTAAAAGTAATTGTCATACCGTAGTCAATTTCAGTGGTATTTTCAGCTACTTCCATAGATGTAGTATTTTTTGTACCAAACTTAATTCCTTTATCTGCTGAAATTTTAAGTGGAAACTTAAATGCTGGAGCCCAAGTTGCCATTGATAATATGGTTGATGCTAAAGCTGAAAAACGTGGGTTTGGACATTTTAAAGAGATTGTAAAATTTCTAGTTACACCAGCTTTTTCTGGAATTGATACACTTTCCACAACACAATTTATCTTTCTCTCAATATTTCCCTCATAATAGTATAAGGTTCCTTGAGTGTTTAATGAAAAAATATCAAATAACAATAAACGATTTTCTTGGACGTTTTCAGTTATTGTTCCTTTAATTGTTAAATCTCTTTCGTCAATAGAAGTTCCATTCCAAGTCGTTCCAACACCATAAGCAGAGCTTACAGTATTAACAGTTCCAGCTGTTTCATGAAAGCCATCACATATACCTAAAAGAAAAGGTGGTTTATATGTGAAAGTAACAATTCTATCTTTATAATCTTTATAAATTAATGTTCTTTCCATATAATCACACCTTTCCATATTTTAGGTTAAGCTCTTGAATAGCTTTTCTTGTTCTACGTGCGGTTTCAGCTGGAGATAATGGCTCGGTTGAATTAATAGTTAAGTTCCAGTTATTAGTTGTTTCGTTATTTGTAACTGCCGATTGTTGAACTTTATATTCTTTAGCCTCATCAGCTGTCAATACACGTTCTCCTTTGTGTAATAGTGCTGGCATATCGTCATAAGGAACATATTCCATACCAACTCTTAATTTTTTTATTAATGGTATATTTAAGCCTTTACCTCCGACTGCTGGCACCCAGTCTGGAATTTTAATTTTATTAAGTCCTTTAATGAAACCATTAATGGCGTCTATGATAAAGTTAATAGGTGCTTTAAAGATATTTCCAATACCAGAAATAATATTACTGAATATATCTTTTACACCTTGCCAGGCTTTTTTCCAATTACCAGTAAAAATGCCGGTAACAAAGGTTATAATTCCATTAAAAACACCTTTGACATTGTTAAGGACTGCGGATATATTATTTAATGCACCTCCGAAAACACCACTAATAATACTAGATGCCATTGTTAAACCCGCTTGTAAAGCCGGTAAAATAAAACCGATAATATTGGTTAAAAGACTTATGATTGGCGGTAAGATCATATTTACGATTTGAAGTAGTGGTGTAACTAAACTCATAAATAAATCTATAAATGGCTGTAATAAAGCTAATAATGGTTGTAAAAGTGGTGTAATAATTTGAATTAAACTTACAAGTAACGGTAAAACCATTTCAACTATTTGCATAATTGGAGGTAATAACATCTGAATTAATTCAACAAATATTGGAAGTACAGCTTCTACAATTTGCATAACTGGTGGTAAAATCATTTGTAATAATTCTATTAAAATAGGTAATACTTCCGATATAAGATTTGTAATTAAAGGTAAAACTGTATCAATAATTGTTTGTATTGATGGCATTAATGAAGTGAATAATTGAGTAATAACTGGGGTTATTTGATTTATTAAGCTCTCTATTAATGGCATATTATCCATAATTAAATTCATTAGGCTTACAATAAGAGGCATTAATGCATTTCCTAAAGGAAGTAGAAGCATTTCAACATTTCGTTTTAAACCTTCAAACATACTTCCAATATCGTCATATTTAACAGCTTTAATTTTATTCATTGACTCTTCTGTTCCATCATATAAATCACGAATTGATCCTAATTGAGTTACTACTTCTGGTCCTAAATCTTCCCACATAGTACCAAATAAATTAACACCAGCTGTATTTTGGGCTAATGGATCTTCCATATCGCCAAGAGCATCGACAACTTGATAAAAAGCCTCTTTTGCTGTATCTCCGCCTGCTGCAAACTTTTTGGCCATTTCATCAGCATCTAAACCTAAGGCTTTAAAACCTTCTTTTGTCGTTTCTGAACCATCAATGGCTCTTATTGAAAACTCTTTAACTGCATCTCCTATTTTATCTAGGTTAAATGCTCCAGCATCACTACCAGATTGAAAAATATTAAACATATCTTCGGCTGATAAACCCAATTTATTAAACTGAACTGAATACTCGTCAATATTATCAATGAACTCCCCAGAAAAATCCAATCCATTTTGTATGCCTTGAGCCATTAAATTATATGCTTCGTCTGCAGATACACCGAATTGCCAGATTAATGATTTTGTTGCTCGAATTGAGTCGCTAACTTCTATACCAAATGCATCTCTTAATGCCAGTGCGTTTTCTGTTACATCTTTAATTTGAGAGGCATCAAATTCATAAAGTTGTTGAGAAGCAACTGCCATAGCATCAGCAATATCGTCAAAACTTTCTCCATAATTTCCTTTATAGATTTCTTCCATTGCTTTTTGCCACTCGCCTGCTTCGTTTTTGGAAATATTAGACTGGGCAATAAATGAATTCATTGCTTGATCTAAATTTTTAGAGGTATTAATAGCCATACCTCCGATGGCAGTAGCTGCGGTACCTAACATACCTCCTAAAGCAATAGCTCCTTTACCTACTGTTGAAAATGCGCCACCTAATTTAGAGGCAAAGCTCTCGCCTTTTTTAGAAGTTTTATCAATAGCTTGGTTAGCTTTTTCATTATCGATAAATATTGATCCATATAAACTAAATATACTAGCCATTTTTTACACCTCCTAGACCATAATCTTTCATAATTTCTTCGGCAGATCTCATTTTTCTTTTTTTGGTTTGCTCAAACTGTGGAACAAATGTTTTTTTATTTGATATTGTTTTTACTATTTCATTTATCAGTTTTGGCAATTCCATTTCCTTTTTAACTGCATTATCTAAACATTTATCCAATAAAAAAGCTGGTTTATCTTCAAACCAGTCTATACCGCCATAATGCTTATATAATATACGTAAGACCTCTGCGGTTCCGATGCTTACGATATAGATAAAAAACTTGCGATACCAGGTGTTTTACTTATTTCTTTAAATACAGCTATAATGTCTTCGTTTTCAGCTTTATTTAAGGCTTCTTGTACTGCTTTCTGGTAGTCAACCATTTTATTTTTTCTAGTTTCCTCTGTATCTTCGTCGGTAAATACAGGCTTTTCTGGATAATAATTTTTAAAAGAAGCAATAAAAGTATAAACTTCTTTGGGACACTTATATATTTTTGTCATTAATAATGTAATAAGTGCTGTCCCTAACTTTTCTCGATCGGCTTTTTCGTCGCCAGTATTGAAATCTAAGTTTTGTAAATCTTCTTTAATATCCATTTTGTCTATAATTTCACTTAACAATAATAAGTATTTTGTCTTCATTTTTTATTTTCCTTTCTAAAAAAAATAAGAGTAGGACGTTGTATCCTACTCTGTTCCTACTGTAATCGGGCAAGTTTCACTATCTTTAATAGAATATAATCTAGATGCATCGTCGATAGTATAATGTGGAATAAACTCTAGATTATGCTCATTTTCAGCTTTAGGAGCGGCTTTATAAGTGAAGGCTCCTTCGTGTAACCCATAATTAAAAGTTAAAATTTTATAAGTTTTATCTAACATTTGAGTAATAACATCTATTGTTTTAATGTATTTGTCATTAGAAATCACACCAAAATTGTCTTGTTTAATTACTTTGGTGTCTTCGTCCATAACTGCATTTGGTAGGGCTCTTAACAAATCTTCTTGACTACAACATAAAGAAACAACTTTTACTGTTGCATCTTCTGCATCTATTGTTTGCATACCCATTGTTTTTCCACGGCGACCGTCAAAATCAATATCTCTAATTTCTGGAGTAATAGTCATTTCAACGCCACCTCGCGTAGGTCCAAGAATTCTTTCGTTTTCTTGACCTAAATTCAAAACAACAATACCTTCGTCAATTTGAATTTTTTTTGTGTCATTTTCAGTAAATACTCTTAACATTAGTTTTCCCTCCTTTTAAAATAATCTAATACTAAATGTTATTTGTTTTTTTATTAGTTCAAATTCTGGATCTGCTACTGGTCTTTGGCTTTCAAAATAAATAACTGCTTTTTCGTCAGAAAAAATATGCTTATCTATAAGATTGATGAGGCTTTGTACTTTTTCCTCTAAAGCAACTCCAGTATCTGGCTCTTTAGACCAGATATTAATATCAAAATAAATCAATTTTCCATAATTTAATCTTGTTTCTACTGGATCACTAATTACACCGTAAGGCATTATTGCCTGTTTAGAGGCTTCTTCATAATAAACTTTAATATCGTCTTTAGAAGAATTAATATACTCTTGTAGTGCAATGAAAATTTTATACATATCGTTCTCATGCATCTTCTATCTCCTCACTTTCTACTATCTTTCCTCCTGCCGCTTTTATTTCTTTATTGAGCGCTGATAAATATTCTTTTTGAGCCTCTTGTATGGCATCAATATTATTGAAGACACTGTCTCTTAATATACTTCGACCTCTTGTTCCTGGGTGTGTTACAGTTTTGCCATAATTAATTTTGCCATCACTCATTGTATTAGCTTTTTTTATACTAATCACATGGGCTTTTATACCAAATTCTTGCCATGCTGGGTTAGCATGAGATGGCGATTTACCTTTTTTTCTAGCTTGGCTTTTAGAATAATAACCTATCTGTAATTCAGGTTGACCTGTTCTGCGATCAATTCTTGCCCAGTAACCTACTTGTTTAGCAAGTCTTCCAGTATATTTTTCTGTGTTTTCTCTAATAGCTTTACCAGCAACTTTTGCGGCGGCTCGAAGTGCAGATTTTGAAAGTTTTACCATAGTTTTTTTTACTTCCGATGAAGTATTAATAAACTTAACATCATTGCTCATGATTATTGGCCAACCCTGTTAATGTTATTTCTGTCTTTTCGCTATCAACTTCATAAGAGCGTAGTATTTTATATATTACGTCATTGTATCTTGCGTGGGTGTGTTTATCTTCGTCAAATTCTATGGTCCTTATTTCAAAACATTTTTCTGGTTTAAAACCAGCTGCTTGTGCTTGATAAAATTCAGATCTTTTCACTGAAATTTTATTAGCATATACTTTTTTTTCGTTATATTTTTTATGTGGCCTTTTTAATGCGTCAAAAGTTTCTGTTTCTTCAAGAAGATATAATACTTTATCCCACATTTTCTTCCACCTCACTTACATACTCGTCTGTAAGTGCCAATTCAGTCCTTAAAGTTTCATAAGAACTACGATACCTTTCATAGTTCTTATTATCTAAACCGAATTCAGCTTTTAGATAAAGAAAGATAGCCGAAATAATTAGGCTATCTTCCTCACTATTAGCTTTACTAGAAGTGATACCATTCCTCATTAGATCCTTACGGCAAGCATTGATATGAGATGTGATTTCCGAATTTATAACAGTATCATTTGCTTCTGTAATTCTTAAAAAACCTCTGGCTTGTGCCATAAGTTCTTCACTAATTTGATTTTGTTTTTCCACAATATCACTCCTTTAATATTTTATTTATTTTTTTTAGTTTGTTTTTCTGATGTTTCTTCTTGTGGCTCTGCATCTTCTACATTACTAGCTTCTTCATTCAATCTTTCATTTTCGGCTTTTAGTTCTGCATTTTCAGCTTTTAGTGCATCGTTTTCAGCTTGAATACTTTCTAAATCATTATCTCCATCACAAGAAATAAGTCTTACTAAATGGTAAGGAGAAGAAAAAAGCTCGAATGCCCTTTCTTCATTTACCTTTAGTTTTTTACCAACTTTATATTTTTCCTTTGTGTGAACATCAGTAAAAGCCTTAACAACTTCTAATTTATATGTTCTCATCTTATTAACCTTCTAAACCAGTTTCTTCTTCGTTGTCTGATGCACCAGCAGATGCAGAAGTAATCTCTAGAAGTGCAAATGCCTTATTGTCTATCACATGACCATCACCAAACGCAAGTGCTCTATGTACAATCATGCCTTCACTAAACTTTTCATGTTCTGAACTTGCAACTTGTGGAGCCATGTTATAGTTATACCAATATCTTTTACCATAACCAAATAAGATCTTATCTTTTGGTGCCTCGTCAGAAATAATTACTGGTTTCTTTAGTAATAATTCCGTCGTATCATTATAAATAGGGTGTCCATCACTTCCAACCATACCTTCAATTTTTTCGGCAAAAGTTTCTGTATTTATAACAAAACTAGCTCTTTTACCATAGGCTCTACGAATTTTACCTTTAAGGCTTGCTAATACTTTATGACCAAAGTTTTCTTCAGTAACACTGATTTTTTGAGTAGATGGATAATCTTCAACAAACATACCTTTGGCTTCATTAGTACCTGTTCCCTGCATAACTTGAGCCTCTAATTTAATGGCTAATGCAAGTGCTAATTCTGATACTACAATTTCTCTAAATGCTTCAATACTTTCAGCATCTAAACCAACGCCTAATTCAATTTTTGCACTTGTTCTATAAGAACCAAATGTAACGTCAGATGTTACACCACCTTTAGCAGTGATTGAATCTCCGTCTTCGTCTTGATTAGCTTCGATAGCTGTCATTTTACCTACTCTTAAAATGCCACGAACATTTTTTAAATTAATGAAATCCATTACATCTGAAACTTCACGCATTTCAGTAATAATTTCGTCGGCTAATTCTTCTGGTACTACTGCTTGTCCATTTGCAAGCGTAACTCCTCTGGTTTCTTTACCAGCAGTCATCATATATCTTAAGAATGATCTAACTTCTCTTGACATTGGTTTTCTTTTCTTTTCTTCTTTTGGCATATTATTATTTCCTCCTTCTCCTTCATTATCGCCTTTTTCTTCATCGTCAACAGTTGGAGCACTTTCTTTTTTATCTGGGTCCATACCGTCAACTTCTAAACTCATAGCGATTTTTAATCTTTCTTGAATTTGATTTTCTTCATTATTTAAGTTATCTAATTCTTTGCTGATTTCTTCTAAATTTACATCTTTAGAAGTGTCTTCTAGCATTTGTCTGATTTCTTGTTTTCTAGTTTTAATTTCATTTAATCTTTTATTATTCATTTTAATTCCTCCCTTATTGATTAAATTTTTGTTTTTGCTATACACATTTCTCTTAATCTGGCTTGCTCCAAAGCTCTTTTTTCTTTTTCGTACTCCACCTCAAAGAAAGATCTAGCAGAAATACTTGTAGTATCATAAGCTGGAATATCCACAGCTGATACATCGTATAGCTTTTTGATTTTGGTTATCGTTCTTGTATGCGTTGCTGGATCGTAATCGTCTCCATCTTCGTCTACTACAAAAGCGAAACTCATTTTATCTATGTAGCCACCTCTTATATCTTCTAAAAGGTTTCTACCATATTCAGTACCCCCAAGAAATGCGTCCATCTCCATACAGACGTCATTAATGGATAACTTGAGTGTGTTGTTTCTAATTCTAGCAGCAACACGTCCACCATGGTTATAATTGAATATAACATCAGACATATCACAGTTATCAAATGCATGGCGGTCTATTTGTTCATAGAACTTTATTCCCTCATATTCATAAAGACAAGTGGGGGTGTTAAAAACTACTGGGACACCATGCACATAGTCTTGTCTTTCGCTGTTTTCTTCGTCTCTATATTCCTTTAATTCAAACGAAGAAAACGTCCTAATTTCTCGCCCAGTCTTATTCACTAGGCTTTGATTGTTTTTCTTTGACATTTAAAACAGCCTCCCTCCCATTAGGTAAAATAAATCTAGTATTAGGTTCTTTTTCTTTCATTTTTTTTAAAAGCTCATAGCTAATAAAATTATTAAGTTTTACCACCTTGATATTCTTTTCTTCTTTTTCCACAGTTTTATTATTGGTTGCCATCTTCTCCACCTCCTCCTTCGTCTATTGTTATGGTACTTTGATTATCTTCTTCATTTATTGGTTGGGCTTGATTATTATTAGACTGATATTGATCCGCAATATTTGAATTAATATAATTTAATGACTGTAATGTCTTTTGTCCTTCGCCATTTGGTAAAGGGGCAAGATTAAACATTTCTCTTACATCATCTATCATTAAGACTGCTAAAGGTGCTAACTCTTTTACTACACTTACCTTTGTAGCATTAGATGCATATTGTAATCTATTGGCTTCAAATGTTACTTCATTGCCAAAATTACGTTCATTTTCAGTAAATAAGATGTTAGTAAAACATTGCGACATTTGAATTGCAACAGGCTCAATAGCTCCCTCATAAAATGCATTCCATTCTTCCTCTGAAAATTTATTTTGAACTATCTGTTCATTAACTCCAAAGTAATCATAAATAGCATTTTTAGCATAACTTAATTGGTCAGCTTGCAATGGTGTTGTTTTTTCATTTATAGGTGTATAGTCCATCTTGGCGTCCGTTACAATAATGCCACTTCCATTAGAAGATATTTTAAAGTTGTTTTCAACAAATTTGTCTCTTGCTTTTTTCAAATCATCATCTTTGGAAGATATTTTGGCTGACAAAATACCGCGGATACTATTAATCATTTTTGCTGAATTCGATACACCTTGATTAATAGCTACCACAGTATCTAATGCTGGCCTTAACGCATAATTTTTACTACCAAAAATATCATGATCAAAGAACTGACCTCTAATATGAATTATTTCTTCATAAGGTAATACTTTCAGTCTTCCAGTTCTAAACATGAATTTTAGATACAGTTGATTTTGATATTCTAAAAGTTCAATTTGATTAGACATAAGTGGCCATAATGCTACTAGCTCTCCACTATCTGAATATTCTGGATATATAAAAGCATTATTAGTTAGTTTTAAATTAGCGGCAGTTTTATAATAAAAACTATATGCTTCCATTAATGGGTTTGGTTTATAATTTAATAGTTTTTCTATTTTTGACTTTGTATTTCCTACTTTAGTATGTTTTGCTTTTAATTTGGCAAAATTTCTACAATAAGCATCAACAGCACTTCGGACAATATCCATATCCCAAGCATTACCAGTATTTACTGTATAAATTGAATTAAAAGTATTTAATAAACTATACATATTAAAACTAGTAGCGTCTTGCATTTGTTTTTTTGGAGGTTCTTTCTCTCCAAATATTGTTTTGAACAAGCCTCTAACTTTCATTTGTTTGATCACCCCACATTGTACATAAAATCTTCATAATATTTAACGTATAATACCCAAGCATTGAGTAAAGATACTGCACCATCAATTCTTCTACGTTCAGTAATTTTTACTGGCTGAATATTATTTAAACCACTTTTTTTTACAGCAGTATTTGAAAGACACCACTTTAAAATAGGGTTGTTATTGTAATTTACTTTCTTATCTGCAAAAGCAGCTCCCATTTCACGCATTGGTTGCGACCAGGTAAATGGTCCTTGTGCTACCGCCTCCATCTGGAAACCGTTCGCTTTCATTTCGTCAACCCAGTACCCAGCGAGTGCTCTATCGTAACCAACATAGATGGGATCAATTTTATATTCTTCTTGCATTTGAACAAACCACTCTGTAACTTGTGAATAATTTACACGATTACCTGAACAAACTGTAAGTAGACCTCTATCACGCCATATTTTGTATGGAGCTTCTTGTGAGTTATGTTCGTCTAATTTATCTAATTTTGCTTGAGGTAAGAAATAGTGTTGTAATACATATACGGTTTCGTCATTAGGCTTACGTATAAGTAATGTAGAACAGGTTAAATCAGTAGTTGCCGATAAATCACAACCGCCTATCGCATAAGTGTTTGACACATCTTTTAACTCAACGGTGGCTGTATTATTGATTTCTTCAAAACTTAACCATACATTGCTATCGTTTTCACGAACATTAAAATCTTTACAGAGTAGTCCTGGCAATTTCTTTGGATCATTTTTAGCACGTTCAACTTCAATAGCAAGACTATTGTAGTTTTTAATCGTGCCTAGACCAGGGTTAGCCTTTATCCAGCATGATGGATCTAACCATTCCTCGCGATTATCTAACTCATAAATTATTGGTAAATAATGGTCATCTTTAATTTCTCCATCAGCTACTTTACAAGCATAATCATAAGTGTCGTCAAAGATACACTCTCTTACCGTTCCAGCGGTTGTTATCATAACTAGCAATGGTTGCCTTCTAGCTGTCATTGACTGTTTCATAACTTCATAAAGGTTTCTATCCTTAATGGCGTGAAGCTCGTCAATGATAACTGCATGGCTATTAAGTCCATCTAGTGTATTTGAGTCAGACGCTAAGGCCTCAAAGATAGAAGATGTAGCATTGAAATAAAGATCATTACGTCGTTTCTTTAAAACAGAACGCAATTCTGGACTTTGTTTTACCATATTACAAGCCTCTGTTAATACTTTTTTGGCTTGTTCCTTTTTAGTTGCTACTGAATAGACCTCTGCGGCTCCTTCATAGTCTGCCATAAGCATATAAAGTGCTATTGGAGATAATAATGTTGTCTTACCATTTTTTCTACCAACTAAAAAAAGAGTTTCGTTAAATCTACGATACCCTGTCTTTTTATCTAAAAAACCAAATAGAGCTTGAACATAAGCCTTTTGAAATAATTCCAATTTTAAATCGGCTCCCAGTTCTCCTTGAGACTGCTTACAAAAGGTTTCTGTAAATTCTATTGGTCTATTAGCGGTTTTTTCATCAAAATAATATGGACAATCTGGATCGTCCATATCTTTAACTAAACGAGCATAAACCTCTTTAACTCTACGACTTGTGATTATTTCGCCAGATTGTATTTTATCGTTATACTCTCTGATGTAATTCATTATTTGCCTTTAGGTTTAGTAACAAAATTCATTAGTGCATTGCCTTCTTTTGTTCCAGGCAAACCATCTGGCAATAATTCGCATAGTTGCTTTATGATTGACGTATAATTTTTAATCATAGTATTGTAAGCACTAGTCTCGGTAGACATTTTTGTACCATATTGATCTTTTCCATTTTGATATGTTTCAGAGACACCATAAACGGTAATATGATTTTCAAGTTTTGTTAATTCTACCGTCATAAAAGCTGCACTATCTATAAGTTTTTGCACTAAATTCTTTTTATTTTTTGGTATGTTTTTGAAAATTCTTTTAAGTTTTTTTAACTCGTTTGAAAACTCTGGAATTTCTTTTAATTCTTTAGAATTAACTTGATCTTCTTCCATTTATTCCACCACCTTTACTACACCCCCCTCACACGACCGAAGCAGTTCTAAATGAGACTCATGCGCGGTTCACTTGAAGGGGCATATTTTTTTAAGATAGGGGGGTGTCTTTGATTTCAATTATTGGAGTAAGCAATGCATTAATAAGGACTTGAGTTCCATCTGTGGTTGACACAAGCACTGGTCCTTCGTCCAAAGCATGAGCAAGTTCTTCTTTAGTACCAGTAAAGACTATGTTATATGTCATGATAAGATAGTTGGTGTAGATTGTTATAGTCATACATCAATGCTCCTCTCTACTAGATTACCTTCTTCGTCAAACATAAGGCTCTTGTCTGTTGGTAGTTGTCCTTCATGTTCTAGTGCATGACAGGTCCTACACAATAGCTCTAGGTTATCCTCTCCCAGCGTAATAGCTGGGTTATGAATATTATGTGGTGTGAGATATGTCTTATGGTGTACTATCTCTCCTGGTCCATACCTACCATGACAGCGCTCACATACTCCATGTTGTTTATTGAATATGTAGGCTCTCGTCTTTCGCCAGGCTGTGGATCTATAAAAGTCTTTAGCAAAGTCTTTAGCCATAGTACCACCTCTTATGCATACAAAAAAAGCGCCTATAAAAGACGCATTTCTCACTTCCAAAATATTTCATTATACACATTATAATATGTAAAAATTGCTACGTCAATAACGTGGTTATTGCGTGGGTTATTGCATTTTGTCAATAGTTAAGTTCTTTAACCACATCATTTGGAAATAGATATACTTTGATTTCATTAATAAGCCTCTTATTATTTCTCCAAATAGTAGTAGTATCTTTATCAAAATAGTCGGCTATATCTTGTTGAGTTTTACCTTCAAAATATTTTTGCTTTACTATTTCGATATACTTATCATTTTTAAACTTGTTAATTATACGATCTATACGATTAATAATTAATTGTGTCTTTTTAATGTCCACAATTAAACCATTAATTATGTCTGTTTCTAATTCGTCATTATGTGGTCCACCTTGTGGCATTTGTAAAATACTTTTTGATTTAGAACGTAGTCCAGTAGCTTTTATTTCTTCGATTTCTTCCTCTCTATCTTCAATAGATTTTTTTAAATCGTTATACTTGTATAAAAGAGACTCTGTATTTTGATAAGTAGTCGAACTTTTACGAAGTAAATTTCTTTTTGATAATTCTTCAAAAATGTAGTTAGTTATTTCTTTGTAGTCTTTAGATCTTTCTACGTTGGCTGTATCGTTTATTCCAGCCATTATTTTATCCTCCATTTCATTTTATTTTTTCTTTTCTATTGCTTCGGCGATTTTATATAAGCCGGCACAAATAAATAGTGATCCTAAAATTATACTAATGTTTAACCACATTGTCCATTTCCTCCTTCTTTTGCTTTTCAATTAAATAGTGTTCTAGTGTATATCTTCCTTCTTGTATTTGATATTTCCAGGCAATTTTTTTGGCATCTTTAAATGAATATCCTAACTCGTGTATTATTTGAACAAACTGTTTTTTTGTAAAAGTTGTTTCTTCTAACCATGTCGACATATTATCAATAATTGGTTTTATTGTTTCCCAAATATTATTTGCTATTGTCTTTGCTAACTTACATAGTTTATCACAAGCTATTTGAAAGTCTTTAATTTCTTCTTCAGTAAATTTAACTTTTTTTTCCATTTATTGTTTCCTCCACATATCATAAATACTAATTTGTCTTTCTTGAACTGGCTTTGTATTAGAATACTGACTATTTTTTAATTTGTTCTCTTTGGGTGTATTTTTAATACAATCTTCACATAGACATTTACCATTGAAACTTTTTAAAACTGCAAAATTTCCACATTGATCACATTGGTCTTTATAGTTCTTCTTGTCCAGTAACATTTATGCTATTGTCCTCGACTTCTAATTCTTCTAAAGACATATATTTGCAAAAACACTCTTCAGAACAAAAACAATTTTCTTCGTCAGTATCAAAGAAATTTGCTATTAAGCAGTCGTCTAAACATTTAAAATATGTATCTTCAATTAGAGCACCACATTCTGAACAATGTAACTCTCTTTTATCTTTCATACTGCATTCCTCTTTCAGCAAAATATTCTTTGACTAATTCTTCTTGATTAGTGTATAAAATTTCATTTTCGTTTTTATAAACTACTCTAACTTCGCCACCATGGGCATTATACACAGTAAATTGTTTTTCTCCTTTGGAACTAATATTTATTCCATTATTAGTAGATTTAGATCTAGTTACCATTGTTGTTCCGTCCCAAAAAAATTTAGTTTTTACAAAAGCTCCAAAATCTTGTCGCCATTGTTTATGATTAAAATTAATTGAGAGTTTTTTTACTTTCCACTTATTATTATATATTTTAGCCATTTATCTTACTCCTTTCTAAACATTAATTTCGTTTTTTTAGTATTTCTTCAATGCATTGTAATTCAATAATTGTTTCAGTAAAAAGTCTGTCTTTATAATTTTTGGGAGAAATACCAGAGTCAAATTCAAAACTTTTTTTTATTTTATTCTGAATATATTTAATAACTCGATCTATTTTTCTTTCATTTTGATTAAGTAATTTAGCACATTCATTGTAACCATATATTAACCATTGTAATGTTTCTTTATCTTGGCCTTGTAGTTTTTCTTCCAATTCGTCTACTCGTTTTAGATAAGCATATATTTCTTCTTTGTCCACAATTATTCTCTTGTAGTTTTTACTTCTATCTCATATCTATTCAAATCTAAAGCCTCAACTAAATCGGAAATTATTATTTGTACTTTTTTTGTTTCTGCTATTGGTGTAAATAGACCTTTTACTACATTTTCTCCGTTTTCGTCTAATTTTATAATGCAACTATCTAATTTTGACTTTAGGACATTATATTCTTGTTCCATTTCTTTAAAGTAATCATATTGATTTATGTCCAATAATACTGTATCTTTTTCTATCATTTTTTTACCTCCATCTCATAAAAATAATTTATACATTTTAACTCAAATGAATTTAATTCATGGGCTAGTCCACTACCATTTTCTTCTAACCATAATATTACATTGTGTTCCCACTTCTCATAAGTTATACAAGATTGAGTGTTTTCTAATTTATCAGTAATACGATCAATATTTATTTCGTTTGGTGTTTCAAAATACCTATAATTATTATTTATTACAAATTCTATAAATTCTTCTTTACTCATTATAGTTCCTCCACACTTGATATTTCTAAAACATAATATAATTGATTTTTCTTTGCGCCCCATTTTTCCTTACCAAAACCAATATGGCAAAGTATATGACATTTTATTGCTGGACTACTATTTGAATATCCATTTCTGAATATGACATAGCCAGTTCTATAAAGTTTAAAGCCATCTATAATTGTACTTTTTAAATGATGTTTTAATCTACTTGTCCAATATGGTTTTATTTCTCTATATTCTTCTTTCTTTTCTCCAGAAACTATCATATCAAACCACTTCTTTTTAATAGGCAAAATTAACATTTCTATCAGTACCTCATTTTTTATCTGAATTACTTAAAACCTTTATAGCAATTATTTTATTAATTATTTCTGGATATTTATTTTCAAAATATGCAATTTGCTTTTTTGATAACTTTTTTTTGAGCAACACACAATTTAATAATGTTTCTATGTCCGCTCTTAAATTTAACTTTTCTAAATCGTCTGACGGTTGAAGAGGCACCATTTGAACTTCTCCCGTTCTACCGAATATTGCCATTTTCTCTACCTCCTAACATAATTTTGAATTTTACAAAATGACATAATTCTGTTAAATTCAGAAAGTGCTATATAAATTAGCCATTTTATTATGATTTTACAAATAGTTTTCCACAATAATAAATATATTTTTTTCTTATCGAATTTACAGCTTTTCATTATGTAAAATTGTTACTGTTTTTTTAAAATTTATTGTATCGTTCAATATACATGACACCATGTTCTAGATCGTATTCTGCTACATAAGGTTTATTTCCGTATTGTTCAATATCGCGAGTTGTAATAGTTATCTTATTGACTTTTAATAAATTTAAGATAGTATTCATTAGAGCAACATCTCCAGCCCATAGATACTTTTTCTCAAAAGTTTCTACTTGCTGTTTTAAAACTTGTAATTCTTGGTTGATTTCTTTATATGCATTTGCCATAACTTTTTCTCCTTCTATATTCCGCTTATTTTATATTCTCTTATTGCTGATAAAGGGGCTTTTAGTACTTCATAACTTAAAGGTATTTTTTCCCCATCTTTAACGATAAAATTAATCTGTTTCTTATTCTTTAATCTTTTATAATAAACTATATATTCTTCATTATCTTTAAGTCTAATGGTAAAGTAGCCTGTTTTATGATCAATATTTGTTAATACATAATCTTCTAAAGTTATTTCTTTAGTCATATTTTTTAGCACTCCTTAATAGACTACCATTTTCTAAATATGCTAAAGTTAATTTAGAGGCTGCTTTTGATAGAACATAATTTCTTAATTTTCCACTGACAATAGCTACTTCTCTTATGTTATAACAAGTTGTTATTCTATCAACCACTTCGTCTAAACTTAAAAATGTGGGTGTTTCTCTACGGAGTAATATTTTTATTATAAAGTCAGCCATATTATTATGAAATTCGTTTAACATTAAAATTTTATTTTCATTAATAACTCTACTAACAAGCAAAGTGCTATTATTATTTGATTTTGAATAACTTATATTTAATATATCTTCTTTCATATCTAACCTCCTAAATAGAAGTTTTTCCTTTTTATGTTTTTATCTTCTTCTTCCCAGCAAATGTATCTTAACGTAACCGTTTCACTTGAATGATTTAACATTTCTTTTAAACCAATTAAATCTCCGGTTTGCTCGTAATATTCTCTAGCAAAATATTTTCTCAATGAATGACAACCAACGACATAGGAAATTTTAACTTGATTAGCCAGTTGCTTAATAATCTGCCATGCCCTTTGACGAGTAATTGGTTTATTAGTTCCTTTTCGACTTTTAAATAAATATTCTCCGTCAACTAGGCCATTACGATTTATATAGTCTTCTAAATCTTTACGTAATGATGGGTGTAATTCAAATGATTGTTCTTTTCCGGTCTTAAACTCCCTAGTATATACTCCGCCATTTTTAAAGTTGTTAACCTTTAATTGTAGTAGATCTTCAATTCTAAAGGCTAGATTACGGCCTAAATGTAAGATCATATAGTTACGGTCCCACAAGTACATTTGCTCTTTATCTCCAGCCTCTTCTGCTGCTTTAACCTTTTTTTTACAAATGACGATCATACTATTTAGATCTTGCTTTTTAAAAGGTCTTACCGTTTTTCTACCAAATTTATTTCTAAAAATTCTAGGCATAAGCACCACCTTTAATTAATCAATTTACTATTGACTTCGTCGGCACTTTGTTCAAATTTATTTATGTTTTTATCTATATCTTTAAATGCCATATATTGACCTGGAACAGTGGTATCTTCTTCTTGTAAAATTAACCTGAATGCTGATTTTCTCAAGTGGTCTTTTTTTTCTTTGATATAATTCTTTATTGACTGATTAATGTATACTAACCTGGTTTCACTTTTTATGTGCCTATTTATACTTTCTTGATAGTCTTTTAATAAATCTTTTTGTGAGTGTATTGTTTTATAACTAGATATATAACTAATTAGCCAACCTATGATTATACCTATAACAATTCCTAAAAATAACACTGTTAATACATCTGTCATTGTGTATTTCCTCCTTCATAATATTTTAAATTATCAACTAGTTCCTCATTAAATGAACGTAGATAATTATATTCCCTTTGTAAATCGTTATGTTGTATGCTTAATTCTTCATAGTCTTGTGCTTGAATATGTACTTTTTTAGTTAGATCTTTCGTTATAGAAACAAGTGTCATATTTCCTACAAAAAGTAATATAATTAAACAGAACATAACAACCATAACAATAGCTTTAAATTCATTAGTGAGTGTATAATCAATAATTCTTTTTATTCCTTTTTTCATACATACCTCCTAAAAAAATTTTTTTCCCACATTAAGTTAAACATAGGCTTTTGGACTTTCTCATTGCAATAGTCCATAACTGTTTGATATGATACAAATAAATCTTTAGCGGCTTTACGAGCTGATGGCCATGATCTGATTATCTCTCCAGATTTTACTTCTACAACACGTTGAGATTTTGAGCGATAGCCTGTCATTTTCCCTAATTCATTTAAAGATAATACTTTTAAATTCCAATGGCGATTGTCGAAAGCAAGTTTATTTTTATGATATACTCTATCGTTTTGAGTAAGATTTTTAATAAAAGCATTAGCAACTAATCTTGCACAATTCATATCTTTATTTTTGATTTTGACTAAATATAAATTACGTTTTTTAAATGGTGTTAAATATCTATACCCATTTTTTAATTGCTTACGAAATCTACCATAATTTGAAACTTGATACCTAGTATCATAACTAATAGGTTTCCATAACTCATTCGCAATTTTCATATTCTTTTAAAATTGCGTCTTGAAATAATTTTCGACAGTCTGAATTAAGAGGGTGTGCTACATCTTGATATGATCCATCTGGCATTTTTTGACTTGGCATTGCTATAAATATTCCTTTTGAGCCATTTATAATTTTAATGTCTTTAACAATAAATACTTGATCAATAACCACACTAGCTATTCCTAAAAATTTATCGTTTTCATTAGTAATTTTTTTTACTTTAACGCTTGTTATCTTCATTAGTTTTCCTCGCTTTCTACAATATTCTCTATTTTGTCTATGACCTCAATTAAAACTTTTCTATCATTGTATGAGATATTTCCATAAGAGTTTATTTCTTCTAATTGCTTTTTTATTTCTTTTAATTTATCAATATTTTCTAATTTCATAATCTTCCTCCAATTTTTAAAATTAATCTTTTTCATTTAACCAATCATAATTAAATATTTCCATATTGACTGGTTGTCCACGTGCTTTTAAGTCTTTAACTATGTTATTCATTTTTTGAGTTTTCTTCTTGTCCCACTCTTTAAAGCTTTCTCCTGGGTGTGTTAGTCGAAAGTCTACTGACTCTTGATTGGGGCATTTTTCTTTCTTCATGCAATAAAAACATGACTCTGATTTATATTCACTCCCTAAATGACAAAAATCTTCGCACGCGTGCACGTTATTACACACACTATTATTTTTATCAATATCTATATCAATATCCATATCCATATCAATATCCATATCTATATCAATAGGGTTTTCGTTTTCTGCATTTGCTTTTTTTGGGTTTTCTTCTAAACCGTTCGGTTTTTTTGGTCTACCACCGCGAGCTCCATTTCTTTTGTTTTGCTCGCATTTTTTGATATAGTTTTCTTTTTCTAAATCTATTGTTGCCTTCATAAAACTAAAAGCCATATTTATAACTCTTTCTTCTTTTTCGTTATATTTTGGTAATGCTCCAGTTTCAACATAGTTATTGACATCTCTAATAAGTCTGCCCAATTCAGCATCTGTTAAAAGATTAAAATGTTCATTATATGTACTATGCATAATATAATTATTTTTATCTTTAATGGCACCTTTCATTTTTTACCTCCAATCGCTCCAGCTTTTGACTTTACCCCTTAATTATGGTACAATTAGAGAGTAAAAGTTATTTTGTTTACAACTGATTTATGAAACGGCATATTCATAAATCTTTTTTGTTGTTATTATAGTAATCGACAAAATAGTCAAATATAAATATCGCAATGACTAGTGCAATAATAAATGTAATTAGTCCCCACCATGTCCAGCCTGTTACATAGCTTGTAATTATTGGTTGTATTAAGATAATAAATAGATCATAAATAACTAAACCAGCACAAGCTAGAAAAATTATTGCTAATATAATATTTGTCCAGTTTATTTTTCTTTTATATTTTTTCATAATATGTTCCTCCTAAATGAAATGATTTTCTGCGCTTAACCTTAATTTATTTAACTGTTTTTCCGTATAAAACCATTTTGCAGTGTTTATACCTCTTTTTTCGGCTTTACTAGCAATATCGTTTATAACATCATAAATTTGAGTTAACCGTTTTTTAATTTGTTCTTCAGTTGGCCTGTTTTCAATACATAATTCTATTTTTGTATTGCCTATTTCCAACTGCCTTATTGTGTGATAGCTTTTTTCTTTCATATTCCACCTCACTAATTTTATGATTTTTGGTGTTTTTTTTATTACTTTTCGTTTTCCAGTTCTTTAGAAAAGTCGTCTAGCTCTTTAACTAGTTCATCATTACTTTGTTGAACATTTTCAACTTTTGGCGTAAAAAAATAGTCTTTTAAACATTGAGCAAAGTTTAAATCACTTGTCTTAACATTTAATAAATTTAGCGTTTTATAAATATCAGGTTGTGAAAATGGTACTTTATTATTTAGCTTATTACTAATTGCTGTATTAGATAAGCCCATTTTTTCTGCGTATGCTTCTTGACTACCAAACACTTCAATGATTTTACCTTTTAATTTACTATAATCAAACTTCATATTTACCCTCCTTCCGAAGTTGAATATTTTCAACTACATTAAAATAGTAACATTACTTTTTTTCAAAGTCAATACTAAAGTTGAAATTTTTCAACAAAAGTTGATTTTTTTCAATTTTGTGTGTATACTATGTATATAGTGAGGTGTTAAAATGGTTATAGATAATTTTACAAATAGACTTAATCAAGCAATGAGAATTAGAAATATGAGACAAGTTGATCTTGTAAATAAAACAAAAGATGTTATGCGTCAGCATATTGAAAATTATCGAGGTAACGGAATTGATAAGACCTTGCTAAGTAAATATATTAATGGTGCTGCTAATGCAGGCAATGATAACCTTTTTATTTTGGCCGAAGCACTTGATGTTAATGAGGCCTGGTTATTAGGATATGATGTTCCTATGGAAAGGCAAGAAGATATATCGAATTATAAAGAGGAAGAAATCAAATTATTAACTGACATTTTAACTCGAAAAGGCTTTTTGGATAAAGACGAAAAAATAACCGAAGAAGATTTTAATAAATTAATAGAATTTGCTAAAGCCAATAAACAGTTTATTATGAATGATAAAAAATAAAATACTATAAATAGTATTCTATTAAAATGATATATAGTTTGATGTTAATATTTAATTCTTTTAGTTCTGAAACTAAATCATTTATATACACAATATCCCCCCCTTAGGGGTTGTATTATATATAAAAATGGAAAATATTGGAAAAATGGATCTATAATAACATTAATAATGTCTAAAACTTGCTAGTATAGGAGTTTTAAATATAGTAGTAAGATTGGAGGTGTAACATGAATACTTGTCCTAAATGTGGAAGTAATAATGTGTCAATACAAGCTGTAAACGAACAAAAATTAGTTACTAAACATCACGGTATTATATGGTGGATATTTATAGGCTGGTGGTGGATATTTATTAAATGGTTAGTATTAACTATTCCAGCATTATTTGCCGCAATATTTATAGGAAAGCGTAAGAAAATTAAAAATGTTACAAAAAGAAAATATGTCTGTCAAAACTGTGGACATATTTGGGAGTAAATAAAAAACTCTCTAGCTGGAACTAGAGAGCAAACTCCATCATTTCTAATAATATTTTACCAATAATGGTAAAACTTCGATTTGACAGAGTATAAATGAAAAACCCAAGCTATCACACTTTTAAACAAAAAATAGAAGAAACAAATCAACTATAATTGTATGGTTTTTCTATACAATTATAGCATAAATTTTATAATAAAGGAAGTGCTATAATCATGAATTTAGAAACCTTTTTAAGAGTTTTAAAAATACCTAAAACATATTCTATTGAAGATATATTAGATATGTTAATTATATATTTGAGAAAATCACGAAAAGATATGGACTATTTTAAAGATGAGCCAATAGAAAAAACTTTGGAAAGACACGAAAAAGATTTACAAGAGTATGTTAAGCGAATTTTTGGTAAACCCATACCTGAAAAAAATATTTATAGAGAAGTGGCATCTGGAGATACAGTAGAAGATCGTCCAGTTATGCAAGAAGTTTTAAGAAGAGTAGAAGACGAAAATATTAAAGGTGTTATTTGTATTGAAATAGAACGTTTGGCACGTGGAAATACAATAGATCAAGGAATAATAGCCCAAACTTTTAAATATACCAATACAAAAATAATAACACCCATGAAAATATATAATTTAGATAATGAGGACGATCTATCTTACTTTGAAGATGGCCTATATCAATCAAGAAAATATTTAACGTATGTTAAGAGAATATTAAATCGTGGACGTGAAAGGAGTGTTAAAGAGGGTAATTATGTTGGATCTGTTTTACCCTACGGTTGGGGTAAAGAAAAAATAATAGGAGAAAAAGGGTATATGTTAGTAGAAAACAAAGAAGAAGCAGATGTTATTAGATTAATGGCTGATTTATTTCTTTTTGGTTTAAATACAACCTACTTGGTTAAAGAAAATGATACAGTTTCTTCTATTGCTAAATTATTTGGTACTCATAAACCTAATATTATTTCTAATAATCTTGATATTAAGACAGGTCTTACGATAAAAATAACACTTAATAGTGAAAGCAGAGATTATAAGATTAAAGATAAAGATACTTTGGAAAGTATTGCATTTGACTACGATATAGATGTTGCAAAGATCCATATTCCTAACAACTTTTTTAAACCTGGGGAAAAATTAAAAATCATTATAAATGATATGCGTCCAACAAATATTGCACATTACTTTAATTATCTTCAAATAAAGCCGAGAAAAGCAAAAGAATGGACGGCTAATATGATTAGAAACATTTTAAAAAGTTATAGTGTATATGGTTATTTAACTTGGAATAGAAGAAAAACTGTTACTACCTTGGTAGATGGAAAAATTGTTAAAACCAACCCTAAAAATGATAATTGTTTAATAGTTAAAGGTAAACAAAAGCCTATTTTAAATGAAGAGTATAGAAGAAAAATAATGGCAAAATTTAAAGAAAACAGCGTTAAAACTCTTCCAGAAAATTTAGAACAGAAAAACCCACTTGTGGGACTAGTAAAATGTGGTTATTGCGGAAATAATATGACTAGGCGACCTTATTATGTAAAAAAAGGTGCTAAACCTACTAGAAAAAGAAAATATGCGGTGGATAGAGAAAAATTAAGAATTTTATTAAGAGATCATAAAGAAGATTACAGTCTTAATGATATTGCAAGATATTTACATTTACCTAAATATGCAGTGGATAAATGGTTTGTAACTAATGATAAAAGATTTGTTATTCCATACGCAGATAAATGGTATGAACTAAAAGAATTACTTAAAATTGAAACTGACGAGTTTGATAAGGCGATAACCACTTTTGAAGAAAGTATAACTCCTGCGCACGAAGATACTTTAATGTGTAGTAGACCACGGTGTAAGTGTGTTTCTAGTAATTTAGAGTTAGTAGAGGATCGTATTTTGAAATCTCTCTATATAATTAAAGATGAGTATAAAATATTTGTTAATAATTATGATAAAGAAATAAAAAAAGAAATAGACACTAATAAACAAACCCTTGATATAATAAATCACGAAATAGATAAAACTAATCAACAAATTGAGAAAGCGTGTGAATTGGTGGAAACAGGGGCTTATACGCAAGATTTATTTATTAAACGTACTAACACATTAAATGTTCAACTGGAACACTTAATGAAGCAAAAAGAGGCATTATTACATAATGATTATGATAAAGAACTTAATCAAAAGAAAAAAGCTATTCCAATCATTGAAAATGTATTAAAAGGATATTCAAAAGATATGACTGCTGAAGAAAAAAATAAATTATTATCTACTATTATTAAAGAAGTGATATATACAAAAGAGAAGGGCGGACGTGATTTAAAGGATAACTTTCAGCTTAAGATTATTTTATTGCCTTTTGACTGATAAGTTCGTTGTAGAAAAGAGCTTGCTCATGTGGAAATTATATCTGCAATGCTTTATCAACTTATGAAAGGAGCAACTAAAGAAGAGTTAAAAGCTGCTGGTTTAGATGGTATGTATTCTCAATTTGGCCGTGATTTATTTCCATCAGATTCTTTTGGTAATCCATTTAACATGACATATATTAAAGTTTCTGGCGACTATATTGCGGATATTGAAAGTGATATGGGAGCAGAGCAAAGAGCGAGAGCAACTTACGAACACTTAATGGACTTAACTGATGATCCTGATATTTTAGGACCGCTTGCATTTTTAAGACAAAGGGAAATTATTCACTATCAACGTTTTAAAGAGTTACGTGATTATTATTTAAAAATGAAAAAATAAATACTTGTGTTTACAAGTGTTTTTTCTTTAATGCGTTCAAAATGATTGATTTTTTTACTGTTTCACATTATAATTGTCGTAAATAGAAATGTGTTAGTTTGATATATATAAGATTACAATGAAGATATCATAAAATACACGATTAATAATTATAGATAAAACATGAATTGAATGGAGGTATGCTATGAGTAATGGAATTTTTATTTTAATGGATGATTCAGGAAAATTAAATAAAAATGAAAATTGTTTAATATATGGTGGTTTATTCTTTTATAGTTCAAAGGACTATATGAATTTTATAAATAAATATAAAAGTATAATAAAAAGTATTAGATGTAAATACTGTAAAAAGGATAAAAATAATTGTGATAAGAATTGTATTGAAATAAAGGGTACAACTAAAATAAAATCGAGTGATAACAGAAGATTATTTAACTTATTAAAAAAACAAAATAATTTTGGTGTTTTTATCAACAATAAAATGGTGCGAGAATCAATTGTAAACGATAAAGCATCCAGAGGCAGATTTTGTGATTATGCTCAAAAAAGAATTATTAAAGAAATTGTATTACACTCTATTAGAAATAATCGTATAAATCCTAGTCAACCTTTAAATTTATATATTAAGAGTGATGAATGTAAAACGAAAAGCAATGGATATTATAATTTAAAAGATAGTATTTATGAAGAATTAGTAAATGGTATCATAAATTATGATTATTCTAAATTTCATGAACCAATTTTAAATAATTCTTTAAACGTTTCACTTAGAATTTATGATTCTAAAAAACATTTTGGTATTCAAGGTGCAGATATTATCTCACATTATTTACATCATCAATATGATTTGTTTTTGACAAAACAAGTTGATATGAGTTCTACTATAAGCTTTATAGAAGTTAAATTATTTCTTCCATAGAAAAAAGGAACTTTCGTTCCTTTAATCCTAACTGAGACGGTGCTAAGCACTAAATTTGAAATCAATCATCAGTTATAGACCTGACAGAGAAGTATCTCCCGGTAACAAAATAATATCACAAAAAGTATTATTCTGTCAAATTTATTATATGGTAAAATTTATAAATTATGCGTGCTCTAATGTAATTATTTTATATTTTTACCATTTAAACTTTTTTCTATTTACTGAAATTTTTGGTTTTCGAATTCCTAACGTATTTTTACGTTTGAATCAATATATATGTGAATGTCAATACTAAAATGTACAAAAATGGGAACGGAATTGTACATTCTTATAGTATCATTAACAATGCAAGAGTTGTTTTACAAGTATTTTTTTTATAAAAACATACATAATAAAAATAGGTGATAGTATGCGAAAGGTTATTTGGTTATTATGTGTTATTTTATTATGTGGATGTTCTAAAATATTAGAAATTCAAGGTAAAATCACGGAGATAAAGTATAATGATGTTTTAATTAATGAAGAGGATTATGATGAGGTTAAAAAATTAATTAATACTACTTATAATAAGAATGAGGATAAGGATTTTTCTAACAAGCTTACAATTAAGACAACTGATGATATTTATTACTTTTCTTTAAGTGATGATGAGTTAAAGTATGATGGGAAAGTAGGGGAGAATACAAAATTAAACACTTTTTTACAGAAGTTAACAGCAAAATATACAGATAAGAACTTTTATACAATAGATTACATGAAAAACTATGAAGCAAATAGTGATGAACATACTATTTTATTAGATAAGACATCTAATTATATTGTTATAAATTTTGGTGAAAAGGTAAGCAATTTAAAAATTAACGAAATAGAGGTAGAAAATGACAAGTTTACTGATGTTGATTTACTTTATAGTGAAGATAATGTAAATGAAAGTAAGGTTATTATAAGAAAAAGTATTAATTATGAAAATCCTGACATTAGAATTTCTTTTGAAAACAAGTATAATTATGTTGTTTCAATAATTCCAACTTATAATAGTGATAAAGATATAATTGAATTTAAAACTACTTTTGAGGCAAAATAAAAACTCCTTTTGGAGCTTTTATTTTGGATTTTTCTTATTTTCGTATTTTTTTCTTTCATTTGTGTTTAGTATTTTCTTTCTTAATCTATATGTTAGTGGGGTTACTTCGACTAGTTCATCTTCATTAATATAATCTAGGCAAACTTCTAGGCTCATTTCTCTTGGCCTTTTTAAGACAACGGTATGGTCTTTATTCGCACTTCTTGTGTTTGTTAATTGTTTACCTTTAGTAACATTAACAGCTAAATCATTTTCGTGGTTGTTTTCACCGACAATCATACCTTCGTAGACATCAGTACCAGGAGCAATGAACATAACACCACGATCTTCTAATGAACCTAAAGCATAAGCAGTAGATTTCCCATTATCAATAGAAACTAATACACCGGCTTTTCTTTCACCAATGTTACCAGTAGATAATGGTTCATATGATTTAAAGGCATGAGATAATATTCCATATCCTTTTGTTAAAGTCATAAATTCAGTAGTAAAACCTATTAATCCTCTTGATGGAACGGTATATAATAATTTAGTTTGGTTATCAAAAGGTTGCATATTTTCCATGGTTCCACCGCGGTTACCTAATGCTTCAATAACTGGTCCGACATATTCTTCTGGAACTTCTATTTCAACATCTTCATATGGCTCACATTTAACGCCATCTATTTCTTTAATGATAATTTGTGGTTTTGAAACTTCTATTTCATAACCTTCTCTACGCATGGTTTCAATTAAAATTGATAGGTGTAATTCACCTCTACCAGATACCATCCAAGATTCTGAATCGATTTGTTTTACTTTCAAAGAAACATCTTTTTCAGTTTCTTTCATTAATCTATCTTCTATTTGTCTTGCGGTTAAGAATTTACCATCTCTACCATTAAATGGGCTTGTATTTACTCCAAATGTCATTTGTAAGGTTGGCTCATCAATTCTTAAAGGTGGGAGAGCATCTTCGTGTCCTACTTCGCATACTGTTTCACCAACTGATATATCTGGAAGTCCAGCAATAGCTACAATATCTCCAGCATGAGCTTCTTCTATTTCGATTTTATTTAATCCTAAAAAGCCAAAAATCTTTTGAATTCTAAATTGTTTTTTAGTTCCATCTAAACGCATACAAGTTACTGTAGAGTTTACTTTTATATGACCTCTTTTAACTAAGCCAATACCAATTCTTCCAACAAAGTCATTATAGTCAAGTAGGGCTGGTTGAAATTGGAATGGACCATTTTCATCTACTTTAGGAGCAGGAATGTTTTCAATTACGGCATCTAATATTGGATCCATGGTTTCTTTTTGGGTATTTAAATCTGGTGATGTACTTGAGGTTCCATTTAAAGCTGATGCATATAAAACTGGGAATTCTAGTTGTTCTAAAGATGCACCTAATTCAATAAATAGATCCATAACTTCATCAACTACTTGTTGAGGTCTAGCAGATGGTTTGTCTATTTTATTTACTACAACTATCGGAGTTACACCAGCGGCTAGGGCTTTTTTTAATACAAATCTTGTTTGTGGCATTGTTCCTTCATAGGCATCAACTACTAATAGTACACCATCTACCATGTTCATGATACGTTCTACTTCACCACCAAAGTCAGCATGACCTGGAGTATCTAATATATTAATTCTATAGTCTTTATAATGAATAGCTGTTGTTTTAGCTAAAATAGTGATTCCTCTTTCTCTTTCTAGGTCATTCGAATCCATAACTCTTTTTTGTACTTCTTCGTTTTCTCTAAATGTTCCTGACTGTTTTAACAACTGGTCTACTAATGTAGTTTTACCATGGTCGACATGGGCAATTATCGCAATATTTCTCTCTTTCATATTTACTACCTCTCTTTGCACTAGGAACAATTATAACACTAATGAAAATAATTGTAAATAAAAATATTTAGTTGATTACTTATGTTTTAGTGTGTAAAAATTAATAATCAATCTTATAACTATTCTAACACTCCATATAAGTAAACTACCATAATATAAATCCTTAATGACATCTTCTCTTTTAGAAAAGTAATCAGATTTTAAAATCATTCTATTTCTAAACGATAATAAGTTTAATATTTTTAAATCATCAAATTTAATAACCTTACATCTTTTTTCTACTTCAGAACACGTGAATAATTTACAAGTTAGGTTTTTAGTTGTACATCCTTTAGTACTTTGATACAGGCACATTCTACAGCAGCCATTAATTGTTCCGTTTTGGAGTTTTTGCTGGACATAGCACTTATTATTTTTAAATCCACAAATATTTTTATTTTGATAATGTTTATCTATTTGATTACATGCTTCATCATAGATGTATATTATTCTTTCTTTTCTTTTTTTTATATTTAAGGCATTAATTATTGGTTTTACTTCTTCAAAATTTGTTTCCACAGTAAAATGCGTTTTTTTGAAAATAAATGATTTATAAAAAAAGAGCTTTCGATAAAATTTATCTAAAGCTGTTTGATTATTAATTTTAATTAATTTATTCATCTATTCCGCCAAAGTAGTTTCTCAAAATATAATCAAAAGATATTTTAACATCTGGGAAAACAGGCATTTCTTCTAAATCATGTCTTGAAAACCAACCAATATCATTGCTTTCATCACTTATTTTTAAAGGTTCTTCTGGGTTATTAGGTTTTCCTACATAAACCATATCTATCATTCTATCTCCATTTTCTTTACGGTTATATTGAACACCTAATGGTCTTATTAAATCATCTTCTCTTGGAAAGTGTTCTCCTATTAAAGTAGATTTGACACCTGTTTCTTCATAAACTTCTCTAACTGCAGCTTCTTCTGGTGTTTCATTTTCTTCTATATGTCCACCTGGTTGAAGCCATTTATTGTATTTTTTATGTTTTACAAGCAATAATTTTTTATTTTCTGGATTAATTATATATGCAGATGCACAAAAATGTCTCATGTTTATCACCTAAATAATTATAGCAGTTATTATCACCAATTACTAGTTTAATATGTCATAAGCTTTTGAATTGACATTTTTTCCGTAAACTTTAAAGGTTTCTTCTAGGTCCAATGTAGCTAAAATGATTTCTTCTAATTTATATCCTTTGACTTTTATTTCATGTTTTAACCACTCTTCATTTTTATGCATAATTTTTAATGACTCATGAATTATTTTTCCATCTATTATTAAATTGGCGCATAATCCATTTTTTTGTTTTTTAATATTCAAATCTTTATTTGTAGGTTTTTGATAATCTGTTTTAGCTAAAAAACTTATTTTTCCATTGGCTTCCATTAAAGCATAATCAATTTCAGATATATCAAAATAACCGTTAATACGGCATTCTTCTAATAAATCGTTGATATCAAATTTAGTTTTTTTTAAATTTTTATATAATATTTTACCATCTTCTATAATTATAGTTGGATCACCTATAAAAAATTTCCTTGCTTTTAGACTTTTTAAGGTAATTATTGAAACTAAGTAAGCTACTATTCCAAAAACAATAACAGCTACAATTCCGTGCATATACTCGGAATCTAAATTTAGGGCCATTTCTGCGGCAAAGTTTCCGATAGAAATACCGATTACATAATCGAATAAACTAAACTGCGAAACTTGTTTTTTACCAATCATTTTGGTAACAAAAAAAAGTGTAACAAGTGAAACTAAACATCTTAAAATAACATCTAGTATTTCTATTAATTCCTTTGCCATAAAATCACCATTTATATTATGAACGTAAAAAAAATAATTATGCACAGGATAATTATTTTTCTTTATGATGTTTTTTATGGAATGAAGCTTGATCAACAATGATGTCTGTCTTCAATACAAATATTATTACCATAATAGTTAAAATTGCATATATGATATAGCCTAATTTTTGATCGTGAAGAACATAAATGATTGATGCGATGGCAAATAATATATCAATGGCATATATTATTAAAACTGTTGCTCTATGTGAAAAATTTTTATTTAATAGTTGATGATGAAGGTGAGATTTATCAGGCTTTGATATTTTTTCACCTTTTAATAACCTTCTAATGATAGCAAATATGGTATCTAATATTGGAATTGCTAATATTAATAATGGAATAATTAAAGAGGTTAGTGTAACACTCTTAAATCCTAATAGGGCAATAACTGCTATCATAAATCCCATGAATAGGGAACCTGAGTCACCGGCAAATATACTAGCCGGATGGAAGTTATGTACTAAGAATCCTAAAACTGAGCCAAGCATTATAAAGGTTAAAACAAAGTCTAAGCCGGTTTTACCCATAATAATTGCTATTATACCGATAGTAGCAAAATAAATTGAACTAATACCAGCAGCTAGGCCATCTAATCCATCAATTAGATTTATACAGTTTAAACATCCTAATATAAAGAATATTGTAAGAGGATAAGCAAATATCCCTAAATCTAAGTAAAAGCCAAATGCGGTAATGTCTTGAATTAATAATTTACCATAGCATGTAACAACTATTGCGGCCATTAGTTGAGCTGCAAATTTAACTGATGCTTTTAATGGTTTTATATCATCAATCGCTCCTGTTAGAACTATTATAAAACTACCTATTAATATGGAATTCATAGTACTACTAGGTTCACCAAATAACATATAACCAAATAGAAAACCCAGAAATATTCCTAGACCTCCTAATCTAGGCATTGGTTTACTATGAACTTTTCTTTTGTTTGGAATATCTAATGCGCCAACATGAATGGCAATTTTTTTAATAAACGGAATAATACAAACAACAAATAAAAATGTTGTAATAATCATGAGAAATACTTTTGTTAATTCATCTTGTCCCATGGAAACTCACCTCTAATGACTATATTTTACCATATTTTATATAATAAATCTAATTTATTTCCTTTTGTTTAAATTGATATGTTATACCTAATATAGCTATTATTAAGAAAAGTAGGAGTTCAAAAATATTGTTTTGTATATTTAGGAGGGAAAAAACATTTTCTATAATGGTGGTTGCTCCGGCTAAACTGGTGGAGATAATTATAAGCGGCCTTGTAAACTTCACGCCTAAAATTCCAGCAATTATACCAGCTATTACACCTATAATTGTTTTTATATTTTCGTCTAAGCCTAAATTTCCACATAAGATACAGACTGCAAAGGCACATAATAAGAAGACACCTACTAAGTATAAATTATAAGATATAATACCAACAACAATAGCTAAAACAGTTGATATAATATAAATTATTGTTTGGTCTGATAAGAAGTTTGGCAGATATGTTATACCTAGTTCGAATCCAATAATTAAACCAAATATTGCGATTAAAGTTTTATTTAATCTATAACCAAAAAAGCAGGTTACTAAAGCAATAACAAGTGTTATTATATTTATAATATCCATATTAAATCCTCCTTGTTTTTATTATAACATGAAAAAAGACGAATTATTCGTCTTGATAGAAAGTTTTATAAGCTTTATAAGCGTTATATATATCAAATTTACTAGTGATTTCATATGGTGAATGCATTGAGATTACAGGAACACCACAGTCAATGACATCGGCTCCTCTATCTGCTAGGATGTAGGCTATAGTACCTCCGCCACCTATACCAATTTTACCCATTTCACTATTTTGATATGCTATATTATTTTTTTCAAATAAATTTCTAATATATCCAACAAATTCAGCATTGGCGTCTGATGCTCCACCTTTAGAAGCACTTCCAGTATATTTAATTACTGATATACCATGACCAATATATGATTCGTTGTTTTTTTCATAAATGTTTGGAAAGTTTGGATTATATCCGGCTGTAACATCAGCAGATAATACTCTTGATGATTTTAAACATGAATCTAATAATCCTGGTTTATTACCAATGGTTTTTTCTAATAATTCATTTAAGAAATATTCAAAAACTCTAGATGACATACCGGTATTTCCCATACTGCCAATTTCTTCTTTATCAGCCAATAAACAAATTGATGTTCTTTTTGGATTATCTATATTTAATAATGCTTTTAAACTTGTATAAGCACAAACTCTATCATCTTGTCCATAACCAGCAACTAGGCTTTCATCAAAACCTAAGCTTTTGGCTTTCATTGATGGAACAAATTCTATTTCACTACTAACAAAATCTCTTTCAACTATTCCATATTTTTTGTTTAATAAGTTTAAAATATTTAATTTTACTTTTTCTGTTATTTCTTCTTCTGTTTCATATGGAATGCTTCCAACTAAAATATTTAAATCTTCACCGGCTATAGCGTCTTGAAGTTTTTTCTTTTCTTGCTGAGAAGATAAATGTGGAAGTAGGTCAGCTATTGTAAAGATTGGGTCATTTTTATTTTCACCAATGTTTATTTCTATTTTTTTATTATCTTTTGTCATAATAACGCCATGCATACTTAAAGGAATATTTACCCATTGATATTTTTTTATTCCACCATAATAATGGGTTTTTAATAAAGCTAATTCTTCACATTCATATAATGGATTTGGTTTTAAATCTAATCTTGGGCTATCAATATGGGCACCAACTATATTAAAACCGTTTTTTAAGTCATCAGAGCCAATGACAGCTGCATAAATATTTTTATTTCTATTTATATAATATACTTTATCTCCTGCCTTTAGGTTGGTTTGACTTTCAATATTTTTAAAGTTATGTTTTTCTAAAATTTCTGTTAAAACCTTAACGCATTCTCTTTCAGTTTTAGCTGTATTTATAAAATTGATATATTTATTTGAAAAATCAAATACTTTTTTTCTTTCTTCTTCTTTTAGTGTTTCCCAGCCATTATTATTTGGCCTAAATAAACTTTCTTTTAATTCTTTTGCTTTTTCCATATAAGCCACCTTTCTATTTATATTATGGACTAATAATTTTTATTTAAACCATTTTCTAACAATGGAATGTTTTCTAATAAAACACCTGTTCCTTCAACAACACATGTTAATGGACTTTCTGCGACAAATACTGGAACTTTTAATTCATGACTTAATAGCTCGTCAACACCATCTAACAAAGCTCCACCACCAGTTATAACAATACCTTTATCAATAATATCAGCAGATAATTCTGGAGGTGTTTGTTCTAAAACTGATTTAGCTGTATTTACAATAACATATGCACTTTCTCTTAATGCTTCTTCCACTTCTTCTGAAGATAATGTTATAGAATGTGGAAGACCAGTTACTAAATCACGTCCTCTAACTTCCATTTTTTCATTTTTTGAACCAGGGAAAACTGTTCCTATTTGGAATTTTATTTCTTCTGCTGTTCTATCACCGATTAATAATTTATATTTTTCTCTAATGTATTTAATAATATCATTATCAAAAGTATTACCGGCAATTTTAATTGAAGAAGATGTTACTATTCCTCCTAATGATAAAACAGCAACGTCTGTTGTTCCTCCACCAATATCAATGACCATATTACCACTTGGTTTTGATATATCCATGCCAGCACCAACGGCAGCTACTTTTGGCTCTTCTTCTAGGTACACTTTTCTAGCTCCTGTTTTTTCAGCGGCTTCTCTAATGGCATTTTTTTCAACCTGTGTAATATTTGACGGACAGCAAATTAAAATTCTTGGACGACCAAAGAAGCTTTTTCCATTAACTTTTCTAATGAAATTATTTAACATGATTTCAGTTATTTCAAAGTCTGCAATAACACCATCTTTCATTGGTCTAATTGCTTTTACTTGTCCTGGTGTCCTACCTAGCATTTCTTTTGCGGCTGTTCCAACAGCAACAGGCCTTTTTGTTTCTTCATCGATTGCAACAACGCTTGGTTCATTTAAAACTATTCCTTGTCCTTTAATATAAATAAGAACATTAGCTGTTCCTAAATCTATTCCTATATCTTTTGAAAACATATTATCACCCTTTTTCTTAGAATATTATATCATACCTATCCTTATTTGAATACGAATAATGTTTTTTTTGGTACTTTTTTTTTGTCATTTCTCCACCTTTTATATGTCTTGTTTCTATATGGTTTTGAAAAATTAATTGGACTTCTTTATACAAGGATATATCTATATTTTTTAATCTGTCTTTTAAATCTTTATGGATAGTACTTTTGGAAATATTAAATACTTTTGAAAGTTCTCTTAATGTTTTTTTTGTTTTAATTATATAATATGCTTCTTGATAGACTCTTTCTTTTATTAAATCTTTCATGAGACCTCCTTCAATTTAAGTATATAAAATTATAATTGATTTCATGTTTAATAAAATAAAAAAAGAGTTTTAATTACTCTTTAATTCACTAACCGTTTTGTCATAACAGTTATTTGGATTGATGTATTTTCCATCTACTGATATTTCAAATAGAACATGTTTACCTAAGTCTTTTTCTAAGTTTGATTCTCCAGCTTTACCTATTACAGTGCCACTAGCTACTGTATCTCCTTCTTTAACTGTAACTTCACTTAAACTTTGATAGGTAGTACTAATGTTATTGTCGTGCTCAATAGTAACAATTTTACCCATTAATTTATCTTCTTTAACTGAAGTTATTTTACCTGGTAAAACACTTACTACATCAAATGTATCATCTATTCCGCCGTAAGCAATACCACTATTTTGAATATATGTTGTATCATAGTTGATGATAGCGTTTTGCTGAGATTTTTCATCACTTTTATAATCATAAAAATTATTTAATGCTTTAACATTTGTATCTGTATATGGCTTGATAATAGTATTTTGAGTACTTACTACTAATTTTACTCCATCATCAAACAATTTTGATACATATGTATAGTCTTCTTCATTTGAATTTTTTAATGATTTTTGTGATAAGTCTGCATACCAAAGTCCACCTAACAATAAGGTACTAACACCAACACATGCGGCATAAATTACTGGTTTTTTTAGTTTTATGTTTTTCATTTTTTTCACCTCTACTATCATTTTGGATAGTTTTGGTTTTTTTATACTATTTTTTTTTAATTTCTGTATTTTGATAATAATGTTTTAATATTTCATTATATTTATATCCTTCTTTAGCCATACCGTTTGCACCATATTGACTCATGCCAACTCCGTGTCCAAAGCCTTTGGTGGTGATGGTAATGTTGTTTTCATTTTGAACAATATCAAAATAGTTTGATCTTAAAGATAGTTTACTGGCAAAATCTCTTCCTTGCATTTCTTCATTATTTATTTTTAAATTTTTAGTTCTTCCTGTGCTTGTTTTAGAGATTATTTCTACTTTTAATGTTTGATTAAATGGGAGATTTAATTTTTTATAAAAATCTTCTAGTGTAAATGTATAGGTGTCAGTGAATACGGGTGAGGCTTCATCCCATTTACTATCTACGCTTCTTAAATATGGCAATGCGGATACAAATACTTCTTCACTATTTTCAGTTGCTCCCACACTTGTTGAAAAAAACATGGCATTTGCAACTTCACCATTATATGTTAAATATTCACCACTTGTTTCAGCTATGGCTGTTTTTATTTTGTTTATTTTTTCATCATATTCATCTTTCCAATTTTCTTTTAACTCTTGGTCAGTTAGATAAACTTGGTTAGCTGTAGTATTTAAAACATCGTATTCTTTATCTTTTGTTGCGGTCATTTGATACATGGCATAGCTTCTTGATGCTACAGCTTGGGCTTTTAAAGCTTCTAATTCAAAGGTTGCGGGCATTTCTCCGGCAACTACTCCTTTAATATATTCTTCAAAAGGTACTTCATTGATTACGCCGGTTTTTTCATCTTTAACTCTAATTATATTATTTGTTATATATTTAAATTTTATTTCATCGGTTTTTACAAAAATATTTACAAACAAAAAAGGTATTATAATAACTAATAGAGTCACTAGAATAAGCTTTTTCATATCTTAGTTCCTTTCTATATGAATTTCGTACTTTCGAAAAAATCATAGAAAAAATTTGTGACTAAGTATGATAAAGCCATAGCGACTATTAGATATAATACCCTTGATGAATAATATCTATTCTTTTTAAATATGCCGGATATATTTACACTTTCTAAAGCCCATATGGTTATTATTACCGTTATAATATAAATTAATCCTTTTAATGACATTTAATCTTTATAATTATCTAACATTTCAATTCGTCTTTTATGACGTTCTTGATTACTAAAAGGAGTTTTTAAAAATACGTCGGTAATGTCTTTGGCCCTATATAATGGCATATTTCCATTAATGGCAATTATATTAGCATCGTTATCTTGTCTTGTATATTTTGCTTCTTTTATATTATTTACTTTAGCACATCTTACTTTATTTATTTTATTACAAGCAATACTTATTCCGATACCACTACCACATATAGCAATGCCTTTTTCTATTTTGCCATCACGAACAGCTTTTCCTAATTTAAAACCATATTCTGGATAGTCATGACTGGTTTTATCATCACAACCATAGTCAATGACAGTATATCCTTTTTTAGTTAAATATTTTGTTAGTTTTTGTTTTAAGTTATAACCTCTATGATCACTTGCTAAACCTATTTTATTATCTTTAATATTTAAGTCTAAAATGGTTTTTTCTTGATAATCATTTTGAACTATATCTTTTAATGATGTTTCGTTTTTTTCCACTTTTAACCCTCCTTTAGAATAATTATAACATTAATTTGTGAAATCTTTAAGAAAAAAAACATTTGCTTTTTTTTACAAATGTTTATTTAACGAATGGAAGTAATGCCATAAATCTTGCTTTTTTAACTTCATTCGCAATATATCTTTGGTGTTTTGCACAAGCACCAGTAATTCTTCTTGGTAAAATTTTACCTTTATCTAAACTGACATATTTTTTTACAGTATCATCTTTATAGCTTACATGCTTGCCAGCACACATTTGACATACTTTTCTTTTTCTTCTACGAAATTCTGCCATGTCTATCCTCCTATTCTAAGAAATTATCATCAATTGAAACATTATCCCCAAAATCAGCAAAAGGATCGTCAGCTATATCAACATCATTTGATGGCATAGGAGCAGGAGTGTCTTGATAATCATATGGAGTTGAAGTATTAGCTCTAGATTCTGATGAACGTCTTGAATCTAAAAATTGAACATTGTCAGCAACTACATCTGTTGTATATCTTTTACTTCCGTCTTGAGCAGTATAACTTCCTGTTTGGATTCTTCCTTCAACAGAAATTTGACTACCTTTATCTAAGTAATTAGCTACATTTTCTGCTTGACGGCGCCATACTACAATGTTAATAAAGTCTGCTTCTCTTTCACCTTGGGCATTATTAAAAGTTCGGTTGACTGCTAAAGAGAATCTAGTATAAGGAATGTTTCCTCCTGTATACCTTAATTCTGGTTTTGCCGTTATTCTACCAACTAAACATACTCTGTTCATAAAACTACCTCTTTTCTTATTCTTCTACTTTTGTAATTAAATGACGAACGATGTCATTATTGATAAGAGCTAAACGGTCAAATTCTTTAATAGCTTTGTCGTCTTTAGCTTCAACTTCAAAAACATAGTAATAACCACTTTTGAAATCTTTAATTTCATAAGCGAATTCTCTTTGTCCCATGTTTTCTTCTTTTGTTACCTTACCACCATTTTTAGTGATGATTTCTGAAAAGTCTTTAACAACTTTTTTTACGTCATCTTCACCTAATGTTGGTCTTACGATAAACATGATTTCATAGTTTTTCATATTTCCACCTCCTTATGGTCTGTTCGGCTTTTTTTTGAAAGCAAGGAGTAATTTAATTACTCGGCTTAGATTATACCAAAATTTATGAAAAAAGTAAACTGTTTATGTTTTAAATACTTTAAATGAGAGAATTATAATAAAAAGACATAGTCATGTTAAACTATTTATAATGTCATTTAAGAATATATATTAAAATAATGCGTTAAAAATAACAAACCGCTGCCCCCACACCCCTTACGGTTTGTTATTTTTGTGTGTCATAATATTTATAAAAGAATTTATATATTAATATTTAACATAATATAAATTCTACTTTATAACCTTTTTATCTATTTTATTCAATAATTTTTTAGCCTCCTCTAATGATGCATCATAACCATTTATATAATCCTCTAGTGTTTCCTCAGCATACTTATCTATTTTAAATTTTAATTTATCAAAATATTTAATATTATTTTTATCGTTTTTAAATTTTAGAAAATCATCTTTACCAATCACCGAACATATTTTATTTTTATCACTATCATAATAAAAATATTTAGATGAATAAGCAATTTCAAAATTTTCCATTGTAAAAAATTTGTTTTCACCAAATCTATTATATGTTGTTCCAATATCAGTTCCAACAAACTTACTACCTATATTTTTCAAATCCGTACAAGCAAATAATCCACTAGAAAATATTTCATTATCAACTAAGGTAATAATTTCATTTAAGTTTAAAAATTCTATTAAAGGTTTAATAATTTTAGAATTGCCACCCGTATTTCCACGTAAATCCACTATATATTTTGAAATATTATTTTTTTCTGATAATGCCTTAACATTCGAAATCAAATCCTGCATTTGACCATCATATTGTTCTGCACACTGCTTATAATTAATTTTTATAATATCATCAATCATTTCATAAGACATAAAAATTCTTTCGGGTAATTTTATACTAGCTTTATTAAAAACATCTGTAATATTAACTTGATACCTGTTTTCAAAAGTAAAAATAATATCATCATTTTCATTAATAGATGGTAATGATTTAATTCCAGCTATGGTACTAAGATGTTTTGAAACCCTTGAATCTAACCAACCCAGCATTACATAACATACACTATCTGCTGTTTCTTTGAATAATTGTTTAATATCAATTTCATTAATTGCCGTTATCTCTTTAAATTTATAATCCCTTAAATCACTATGACAATCAACCATATAAATTTTATTATTAAATATTTTCAAAGTTAATGGTAACCTATCTTGATTATCAATATACACACCTGTATGCTCATCAAAATTACCAATAATATGCTTTATTAAATATGTAGAAACATAAAAGAAGTCATAGTCATTCTCTAATTTAAATTTTTTTAAAGTTTTTTCTAATAAAATTTCAACATCCTCTTTAGATTTTTCAAAATAAAAATCTATATGTTTTGCTCCAAGTTCATCCAACAATTTTTCTAACATTTCTCTATAATTTTTCATTTTTTTCTCCTTAACAAATAAATTTCAACTTATTATATATTATATCATTGAAACCAAGCCAAACAATATTAATATTTCAAAATATCATAGTTTTTTTAAACACAAAACATAAAAGTAAAAATTTCTTTTATTATGAAAAAACTAGATTAAATCTAGTAATTTTACAATATTATATATGTTTTCCGTTATTTTGCATAACAATAATACCTTGTTGAACAAAACCATGTATTAAAGATAACGTTTTATGCCCATCCAATTCAATAGTACCAGCATTTACAAATTCATTTAAAAAATTAATTGATCTATTTATATCTTCATTATTTTCCGTTTTTAATTTATTTTCATAACATGAATTCAAAAAGAAACAACATTTATCTAAACAAGATTGATATTCCTCAGTAGTTATAGAATCATTAAAAGTCTTACCGATTGTATAAGTATCCCAATTATAAATAAAATCATTTGCAGCTTCTTTTGATGAATATTCAGCAAGTTTATCTCTAATTGCCTGTAAATTATGATTAAAATAATTTTCTTTAAGAAAGTCTGCCCCCACTATTTTTTCTAGCTGGGCAGTTAAAACTCTTTCAAACCAATAATTTGTACTCACATTAAAATATCGTTCACTTAATAGTTCAGTATATCCTTCGTTTAAACCCCGTCCAATTTCACCATTAATATCTAAATAGTTAATCATAAATCCACAATACTCAGTGTTATTTTTTCTTTCTGAACTAGCACAATGTAAAAGTTCATGATATATACTTCCAATTTTTATAGATATAGATGTAAAATATAGTTCATTTTTTCTAACATTGTAACCTGCATCCATCCACTTGCTAATTGACATATCATTTTCATTTTCATTATTTATATAATATACTTTTAAAGTCTTTAAATTATTTAAAAAAATACTTAAATTAATTTTTTCATCTTGTTTTAGTATTTCCAAAAAAATATCTATTTCTTTTAAATGTTTTAATTTCCTCATACTTTCACCTTCTAAAATTAAATTTATTGTTGATTTTTTAATATATTACCTATCCTTTTGTTTTTAACTATTCGATTGATTGTAAACAATTTTGTCTGCCTCTTCCATAGGAATAAATACCATAGCCGAATTATTATATGTTTTTACAGTAGTATTAATAGAAGTATCTAACGATGTATTTTTATATAGCTTTCCTTTTTTATTCTAACATCTAACAAGTTCTAATACTTTATTATTCCAGTCAATATTTGGTTTCATATATAATTCTTCCTCTTCACAATATGGTGCTTATTATAACATACAATCAAATAATGTCAAATTTACGTTTATTTGAGTTTCGGTTTTTTACGAAAAATAATTTTAAATTTTTAATTTCTATTCATTAATTTACGAAAATGTCCTAAATTTAGCTAATATATGAAAATTATTGCATGATTAAATTGAACATTATTCATGTCCTTTTTTTAATATTTCATTATTTAATTATTTTAAAGCTTTAATTCTAACTGTTTAAATTTGCTTCTCACTTCTACTACTTGCCATTTTTTGATTCCTTCGTGGGCATATTTTAATATATTACTTATCCCTCTAGCTATTTGACTAATCCATACTAATATTTTATTCCTTATTGATTTACTACTTTCTATTATTTTTATAGTAAGTAATTTTTTATCCATATCCTCTATAAGCATACTTAAATGTCCCATATGTATCATAAGCATTAAATTTAAATTATTCATTGCTTTTAATGTCCTTACTCGCATATTTTCAAACTCATATTCTTGCTTTTTACTTCTAAAGTATTCTTCTACACGCCACCTATAAAAATATAACCTTACTACTTTTATTACATCTTCTTTTGAATGTATACTTCTATTGGTTAATAATATAAGTGGCCTTTCTTCTGACAGTCCATAAACAAATACTAATTCATAATCTTTTTCATTACTTGGTAATGTTACCTTTGTATGCGATACACTTACTTCATATTTTTCACTTTCAAACCAAAGTTCCATCTTTACTTTACCTTTCCTTTTTAATGCTTCTTTATAAGCATTTTTCTTCTTATTTTTAAAGATAAAGTTTCTTCTATCATTCATTCTTATGACAAAATTATTACCACTTTTATCTATGTATTCTATTATTTTATTATCATCATAACCTCTATCAAATACCATATCACATTTTTTGCCATTAACTACTTTTTTATCTGTATCTGATGCATCTATTACTCTGTCTAAATCTTCAAACTTCTTTCCATATCTTTTTGATATATCACTATCATCAAATATAGCTACTGGATTATCTCCAAAATATTTCTTTATTTCATTAAAGTAATTTTCCTTAATTTTATTTTTATCTTCATCACTTAATCTAATTAAATTATCACATAATCGTTCAATCGTATTTTTCAACTTAACTCTTTCATCTAAAGCACGTGATATATTAGATATCAAACAACTTTGACTTTTAAAAAGTCCGTATTGCATATCCATTATGAATTTTCTTGTCACTTTATTTGTATCAACTGAAACTTTTTTTGAAAAATTTAAAATTTCTCTTTTCATTTCATATGTATTTGTAGTAAAATTATTCATGGAAAGACCTCCTTATTTTTTGTTTAGTAATAAAATAGTTTTACCAATTTAATTATACTAAATTTGGAATGGTTTTTCCTTATTTTTAAAGCAAAAAGATGAATTCTTTTCCACAGGATTCATCTTTTTTATTCCTTCTTTAAAATTTTACCGGAACTCAAAATTTGCAAGACTTATGTATTGTATTATTAATTACAGATTTATATTAAAATTGTATTAGTTGTTGCAATATGCATATTAATTGAGGAGGAGAGTATGTTTCAAATAAAACCAGATAGAAAAGAAACAGAAAATAAAACAGTTAGATTTCCTATTGAATTGATTGAGAAAATTGAAAAAGCGTTAGTAGGGAAGAATGCGACTTTTTCAGCATTTGTTATACAAGCTTGTGAATATGCTTTAGATAATATGGAGGTAGAAGAAAAAAAGAAGGTAAATTCTTAATTTGAATATATCTTCTTTATTTTAATTTAATAACAGTTGTAGTAATTAGATCGATAACAAACAATGTAGCAAATATTATTGTTATAAATTTTGGTATCTTTTTTTCTAATTTATCAATAATTGGTTTTACAAAGTAAATTATAAATATACTAGATATTCCCCATATTAATGACATTTCTAAGGCTATATATTTACCTAAATTATATTTATAGTGTTTATAATTCCATAGTGTTTCGTGAAATAGATTTTCAATTAATATTCCACCTAACCATTCTATAAATGTTAATACGACTGTTAAAATTATAAATGTAACTATAGTTTCTACGAATCTACTTTTATGCATATTTTTGAATATTTTTCTTGATATTACAATTGTTAGTAAAGCACCAAGACCATAAACTGGTGTCCATGGTCCATATAAAATTCCACTAGAAAATTTTCCGGATACTATTAAAGTAAATAATCCTTCTATAATAAACCCAAGTATTGAATAAATAAAAAAACAGTTAAGTAAGTACATATTAATCACCATTATTAATATGTCTTTTTTTACTGTTTTTAAACATTAAATCTGAAATGACATATATCACCATCTTGCATGACATAGTCTTTTCCTTCTAATCTCAATTTTCCTGCTTCTTTAACTTTTAATTCTGTACCATATTTTTTTAAATCATCAAAACTCATGATTTCAGCTTTAATAAATCCTCTTTCAAAGTCCGTATGAATTATACCAGCACACTGTGGGGCTTTCATACCTTGTTTATAAGTCCATGCTCTAACTTCATCTGGCCCGGCTGTTAGATAGGTTGATAAACCAAGTAATTTATAAGATGATTTAATTAATTTATCTAAACCACTTTCTTCAATACCTAAGTCATTTAAAAATTCTTTTTTATCTTCATCATCTAGTTCGGATAATTCTGCTTCTATTTTTGCACATATTACAACTACTTCAGCGTTTTCTTTTGATGCATATTCTCTTAATGTTTTTACATATTCATTTTCTTCTGTTATTTCATCTTCATTTACGTTAGCAACATAGATGATTGGTTTTAAAGTGAGTAAATTAAATGGCTTTAATATTTTTAATTCTTCTTCAGTTAAATCTAAATTTCTAGGGTTAATATTTTTTTCTAAATTTTCTTTTAATTTTTCTAATAATTCGGCTTCTTTCATAGCTTCTTTATCGTTTGCTAGTCTTGCTTTTTTCCCCATTCTACCTAATCTATTTTCAATTACTTCTAAGTCTGCTAATTCTAGTTCAACATTAATTACTTCGACATCTCTTACCGGGTCAACATTACCAGATACATGAGTAATATTAGAATCTTCAAAGCATCTAACTACTTCACATATAGCATCTACTTCTCTAATATGAGATAGGAATTTATTTCCTAAACCTTCTCCTTTAGATGCGCCTTCAACTAAGCCGGCAATATCTGTAAATTCAAAAGTTGCGGGGATTGTTTTTTTTGGTTTATATAGATTTTCTAAAAAAGTTACTCTTTCATCTGGAACGGTAACCATTCCAACATTAGGTTCGATGGTTGCGAAAGGATAGTTAGCAGCCAAAATATTTTGTTTTGTTATAGCATTAAATAAGGTTGATTTACCAACATTAGGTAAGCCAACAATTCCTGCGGTTAAACTCATTATTCATCACCAGTTAGTATTATAATTTATTATAAGAAAAAAGTCTAGTTTTCACTAGAATTTTTATATAATATATCTATATCAACATATCCATTTATTCCGTCAATCTTTCCATCATCACACATTTGCCACATGAAATATTCTCCTTCATAATTTGTCTTATCAGTATAGTGAGCAAGCCAAACAGGGGCTGTGTGGTATTTCCATATAGCATTTAAATAATTTTTACTTCCATATAAAACACCTTTATAACCCGCTTTATCAACTGTTTCAATAAATGTATTTGCTATTTCATTTAAACCAAAGATACTTAACTCCATTTCATTAAAAGCATCAAAACTTTCAAAATCAAAAACTATAGGTAAAGATATTTCATAATCTTTTATCTCCTTGATTATCCAATTAGCTTGTTTTTTTGCTTCTTTTTCACTATCAGCATACGAATAGAAATATACACCAACTTTCAAATCGTTTTCTATAGCATTTTCAATGTTTTGTTTAAAATATGGATCTATTACATATTCTCCTTTTGTACCTTTTTGAGAACCAACTCTAATCATAACAAATGATGCCCCAGCATCTTTTACTTTTTTAAAGTCTATATCTCCTTGCCATTTAGAAACATCTATACCAATTTCGTTATTTTCTGTTTTATAATTATTTAAAACTTCTTTGAAATCCGTATACTTTGGTTCTTGGGATTCTGATGATGTGTTTGTTTTATTAGTGTTTTGATTAGTAACTGGTTCATAAACTGTTAAAGTAAATGCTTTTTCAAATGTATTATTACTACTATCTATAGCTTTATATGTAAGGTTATAAGTTCCTGGTGTATTAATATCATAAGTTCCTTCTATTTTACATGTTGGTTTATTATCATAATTATCTACGCACATTATGTTTTTTTCTAAATCTATACTTTTTCCTTTTTGTGTATTATAGTTATTACTTAACCAAACTAAAGGCTTTTCTGTATCAACTATTTCTATTTCAAATGTACCTCTTCTTTTTCTATTATCTTTATTTAAATAGATAAATTCTATTTTTTGTTTGCCTAATTGTTTGTTATTTATTTTCGGCTTTTCTAATATTTTTCCTTCAATAGTATTTATATAATCTTCAATGTTAGTTTCTACATAAATTTCTGAAGTTAGATCATCTTTTAAAGTAAAGCCACTATTATCGTCAACAATTCTATTATTTAAATAAATTATAAAAGCTGTGATAATAGCAATAATAAATAATATAAAAATTACTATTATAATTTTTTTCTTATTATTTTTTTTAGACATATAATCACATCCTTACCACTATTTTATCAGATAATAATAAAAACTCCAACTATAAAGTTGGAGCGGCAGCTGTTGGTCCTAAAGGAAGTCCAATTACAAAGAAACCAATGACAATTATAAACCAGACAACAGCAAATATTAATGCGGTTGGTCTTAATAATTTTAAAGTTCCAAAGACAGTTATTTTATTACTTTCTTTATTATTGTATTTTTCTAAGAAGGCAAGCATTACGATGAAATATACAAAGAATGGAGTCATTCCTTTACCAACACTATCAGCGGCTTTAAATATAAATTGAGTAAAATCAGGAGTAATATTGGCTTTCATAAATAGTGGAACTAAAATTGGTGAGGCTAATGTCCATTTTGTTATAGCATCTGGAATTAAGAAGGACATTAAAACTATTGCTAAAAACATTGTTGCTATTAAAGGAATTCCTGTAAATTCTAGGTTACTCATAAATGAAATCAACCATGAGGCTACAACTGTTCCTAAATTTGTCCAATTTAAAATACTAACAAGTAATGATGCGAAGAACATTAAGATGAACATATATCCTAAATTATCAAACTCTTTTGATAATCCTACACTAAAGTCGTTTGTGTTTTTAATGTTTTTAGAGATAAATCCATAAATACCTGAACAAATCATCATAATTATTAAGAAAACAAAGGCAAAAGCATCAGTAAATGGTGCATCTGGACCAAGTAGTTGAGCAACATAATCTGTTTGACTATTATCTAATAGAATTCCTGAACCAGGTAAACCTGGAATAATTGTATAAATAAATACTAACATTAAAATCATAAAAGCAATTCCACTAAATAGTAATCCTTTTTTTGATATAACTAGTTCGTCTTCTTCTTTAATTGATTCTTTAACTTTTGGTCTTAAAATATTTTCAACAATGATTGTTCCTATGATTGCTAGAATAAATGTTGCGGCAACCATGGCATATGAGTTTGACCATGCATTAAAAATATAATCTTTATCGACATCAACTACTGCAGCAGCTCTAGTTAATAATCCTAATTGATAGTCATCATAATTAAATACAAGACCAGCTCCATATCCCATACTAACGCCAATAAATGCTGTTAGTATTCCAAGCATGGAGTTTCTTCCTAAATATTGATAAATTACAGCTGTTAGAGGTAAAACTAAGATAAATCCATATTCTCCTAAGAATGAAGATATAATACCAGCAAATAATGTTAAGAATGTTACAACACCTGGTTTTAATTTTTTAAAAGGGGTGAATACAGCTTTAAATAAACCACTAGCTTTTCCTATTGATACAGCCATTAATGAAATAATTAATAGAACTAATGGTTCAAATGTTTTAAATGTATCTACAGGAGAAGAAAAGAAATATTTTAATCCTTCTTCTGAAAAAACACTCCGTACTGTAATCATTGAGGTTTCTAAGCTTTGATTATTAATTCTAGTAATTTCTCCTTCAACTCCTAAAGCTGAACAAATTGCACTTATAATCATTACTGATATTGTTAAGATTATAATTGTGATAACTGGTCCTAATAAAAGTTTTTTCTTCTTTTTTTTCATAGTTGCCCTCCTTAAAGCTTAATTATTTTTTTTAATTTTTTATTAAAATCAATTCGCGGGAGCATTATACTTCTTCCACAGCCTAAGCATTTTATTTTTATATCAGCACCTAACCTTGTAATTTCCCATTCGTTTTTTCCACACGGATGGGCTTTTTTCATTATTACTATACTGCCTAATTTATATTCAGGCATTATGAACATCAACCTTATTATATGATAATGTTAGGTTATTAGCTTCGGCTTCTTTTAATACTTCTTTTAAAAATATACGATTGAATTCAAAGTTTTTCATAGGATCAACTTCTGCCTCAATACGGTATACAACTGAATCATTATTTAACTTTTCAATTCCTAAAATGACAATTGGTCTTTTTAAATATGAAACTTGTTTACTAGCGTTTTCAACTGCTGTTTTAAGTACTCTTTCGGCTTGTTCAATTGAATTATCATAAGATAATCCAACATCAATAACACATACTGCTGGCATAATACTATAGTTTATTACTGCATTTATATTTCTGTTTGCGAGGATTTTTACTTCTCCTGTGTATGCTCTTATTTTTGTTATTTTCATTCCTAAATAAATAACATTACCTCTAAAACCATCAACTTCAATATTGTCCCCAACTTTAAACTGGTCTTCAGCTAAAATATCTGCTCCACCAATAAAATCTTTAATCATATCTTGCATAGCTAGACCAGCGACTGCTCCAGCAACTCCTAATGAGGCAATTAGTGCTTTAGTATCTACACCCCATGTAGCCAAAATCATTAGTAAAGCAATGGCTAAAATAATGTATTTTGCTACATTTGTTAAAATTGTCAATAGTGTTATTACTTTTTTATTAGAGTGATGTCTTGCTTTTTTTAAGAAAACACGACTTATAAGTTGTTTTATTGCCATATAAAAAAGGAAAGCAAATAAAATAATACAGATTGTGGTTATTACTTCTTTGGTTAATATTTTTTCCATATCTTTACTCCTTTATGTTTAAGATTTCTAGTATTCTATTTAAATCAGCGGTGTTTGTAAAGGATATTTCGATTTTTTTATCTTTTATTTTTACTTTTGTATCTAATTTTTCTCTTAATAATTCTTGAACGTAAGTATACTCATTATTTTTTGGTTTTCTTGCAGTTTGATGTTTCTTTTGTACATTTTCACTTTGCTGCTCTACATCTCTAACTGTTAAACCTTTTTCTGTAATATCTTCTGCCATTTTAACTATTTCTTCTTTATTTTCTATTTTACTTAGTGCTCTAGCATGTCCCATGGTTAATTTACCGGTAGTAATCATATCTTGTACTTCACCTGGAAGTCTAAGTAATCCTAACATATTAGTTATATGGCTTCGACTTTTACTTACTTTTTTAGCTAATTCTTCTTGAGTTAGATTTAGTTTTTCAATTAGGCTTTTATAGGCTTTTGCTTCTTCTAAAGCATTTAAATTTTCTCTTTGTAGATTTTCAAGTAAAGCAATTTCAGCCATTTTATCATCACTTATTTGCCTAATTATTGCTGGTATAGTTTTTTTTCCAGCTATTTTACTGGCTCTTAATCTTCTTTCTCCAGCAATTACATCATATCCTTTAATACTTTTTTTTACAATGATTGGCTGGAAAACACCATTTTCTTTAATTGAAGAAGCTAGTTCATTTAAAGCATCTTCATCAAATATTGTCCTTGGTTGATATGGATTTGGTCTTATATCATTAACGTCTAATTCGACAATTTCTTCATGTTTAGTATCCTCATATATATTTTTTTCAAAATCACTAACATTATTAACATTTAAGTTATCTAAATCAAATAATTGTTCTAGGCCTTTACCTAGTGCTCTTCTATTTTCCATTTCTCATAATCACCTCTTTAGCTAAATTTATATAAGCTTCGGCTCCTCGGCTTTTTGGATCATAGTTAATTATTGGTTTGCCATGGCTTGGAGCTTCAGATAATCTTACTAATCTTGGAATAATAGTATCATATACTCTTTCTTTAAAATAACTTTTTATATCTTGTACAACTTCTAACCCTAAATTAGTTCTATTATCTAGCATTGTTAGTAATACTCCCTCGATATCTAGGGTAGGATTTAAAGTCTTTTGAGCAAGCATAATTGAATTTAATAGTTGCATTATTCCTTCTAAAGCAAAAAATTCGCACTGCACTGGAATAATAACTGAGTTGGCAGCTGTTAAGGCATTTGTTGTTAAAAGTCCAAGTGAAGGAGGACAGTCAATTATAATATAATCAAAAATGTCTTTAGCTGTTTCTAGTTTGTTTTTTAATTGTTTATTTTTTGAAAATTCTGGATCTAATCTACTTTGTTCTGCTAATTCTAAGTCTGCTCCAGCTAAGCTAATTGTTGCTGGAATAATATATAGATTTTTGAATTTTGTTTTTTTTATTACTTCTTTTAATTCTGCTTCTCCAACTAATAAATCATATATACTTTTTTTAATATCTCCTTTATCAATTCCTAAGCCTGTTGTACTATTTCCTTGTGGATCTAAATCTATAAGTAAAGATTTTTTTCCTAGATAGCCTAATGATGCGGCCAAATTAATACTAGAAGTTGTTTTTCCAACTCCTCCTTTTTGATTAACAAGTGCAATTATTTTTCCCATTTATACCACCAGTTTCCATAATTATAGCTATATACATTTTAACACATTGGGTGAAATAAATCTATGGTAAATGTTTATATATTGAAAAAACACCTTATTTATTTGGTGTTTTTTTCAATAATATTTTTCATCTTATCATATTGTTTGTATAAATACTGAACATTGTTTTCTAAGAAGAAATAATGTCTTACATAGAAAAGTAAAAAAATTAAAGCAATATATATCACTATAACAAATAACCATATTTTGGTAAATATTATTACTGATAAAAATAAAAATATTCCATATGTCAGAGTTACTAATAAATGTATGAGACGCTCGTGCTGGAAGAATTCTATTTTTGTTAAGTGATTTTCAATATCTTTTTCTGTTATGTTTTTTTCTTTTATTTTTTTATCAATTTCTTTTACATATTCTCCTAGATATTCACGCATATAATGAACCTCCTTATTTTCAATTATATTATAAATAAAAATTATGAATTGAATATATTTTTATAATAAGTAATTTATTCTTTTATATTATTATTTACAATATTATTCATCTGGTCATTAAGTTGATAAAAATACTGTATATTTTTATAATAGAAACGAAATTCACTTATAATGGAAAATACTATTATAGTAGCACAAAAAGCTATCAATAATGGCAAGCCTTTTAAAATCATATATAGTATTAAAAATACAAAAAGAGATTCGACTGCATTAACCAACATATTGTTACGCAGATGTTTTAAATACTTTATTGTCATTAAATGGTTTTCAATGTCTTGTTCAGTTATATCACTATTTTTTATTTTTTCTTTTAATTCTTTTTTATAGATTTCTACATCTATTTTCGTTTTAACTATTCTATTCATTTTTATCATTTTTTTTCACAAATTAATTATATCATAATTGTTTAAATTGAGATATAATTAAAGTAGGAGAGTGATAAATTATGGAATTATTTGACACAGTTAATAGTCGTTTTTCGAACAGAAAATTTTTAGAGAAACAAATTAGTGATGATAATTTAAATAAGATTTTGAAAGCTGGTATGCAGGCACCGGTTGGTAGAGGTAAATATGAAGATATGCATATTACAGTGATTCAAAATAAAGATTTGTTGGATGAAATAAGTGATTTAGAGGAAAGAAGCGTATTTTATAATGCACCAACTTTAGTTATTATATCTGCGCGTGATGATGGACATGGTTTAGATAAAGAAAATAGTGCTTGTGTGGCAATGAATATGTTGCTTGGAGCGACAGCTTTAGGTCTTGGGTCTATTTATTTGAATTTAGTTATAGGACTTATTAAAGAACATACGGAAATTTTAGATAAACTTAATTTACCAGCAGGGTTTGTGCCTATTGTAGGTATAGGTTTGGGTTATGCGGACGGTAGTCACATTAAAGAGCATTCTATTGATGTAGATTATATTAAATAACAAAGCAATACCTTGTTTTTATTTAGAAATTTATATTTGTTAGGTTATTTTAAAATACCAAAGAAATTTATTCTTTGGTATTTAATATATCTCTAGCAGCAACTAATCCAGTGGCAGCAGCGGTTACTATATTTCCTGCTTTACCAGCTCCATCTCCAATAAAGTACACATCATAATCTTTTAATTTAAAGTGGTTATTTGTTTCTATTTCATTACTAAAAAATTTAATTTCTGGACCATATAACAAAGTTTCACCATTGTTTACACCAGGTACAATTTCATTCAATTTATCTAATCCTTCAATTATGTTAGTTATTATTCTATATGGAAGAACTAAAGCTAGGTCACCCGCTACGCAATCTTTTAGAGTAGGGGTAATAAAGCCTTTGTTAATTCTATGCCATGTACTTCTTCTTCCTTGTTTTAAATCTTTTAATGTTTGTATTATTGGTTTTCCATCTCCTAAAACATTAGCTATATGGGCTATACTTTCACCATATTCTCTAGTATTTGTAACAGGCTCTGTTAAATTAACTTTTGATATAAAGGCAAAATTACTATTATTTGATTTAATGTTTTTTAATGCGTGTCCATTTACACATATATATCCATAATAATTTTCTTTAGCTACAAATCCACCTGGATTTGTACAAAAAGTTCTAATTTCATCATGATATGTATCTGTTTTAATGAAAATTGTTGGATCGTAAATTACATTACATAAATTTTCTAATATTTCTTTTCTAACTTCAACTCTAACTCCTATTTCGATGCTTTGTGATAGGTAAGAAATATTATATTTATCAGCTAGTTCTTGAACCCATTTAGCTCCTGTTCGTCCAGGTGCGACAACTACTTTGTTTGCTTTATATATTGTATTTTTGTTCTTTGTTTGGCATGTTACTTCATGATTATTTTTAGAAATACTCTTGATATCTAATACTCTTGTTTGGTCTAATAGGTGAACACCTTCTTCTTTTAAGTAATTAGAAAAGTTTTCTATATATCCTGGAAGTTTATCACTTCCTAAATGTTTTTGTTTTATAAGTAATAATCTAGCTCCTGTTAGAGCAACTTTACTTTTTATTTTGTTTGCTTCATCTAAGTTTGATGGATATATTTTACTATCCATTCCAAATTCATTAAATATATTTTCGCAATCATCAATTAATTTATTGGCTGTTTCTTCATCCATGTATTTAAATAAATCACTTTTTCCTAGTTTGGGAATAAAGTTTAATTTACCGTCAGAGAATGTTCCAGCTCCTCCATAACCTGATAGGATGTTGCAAGGATTACAGTTAACACACTTGCCTGTTTTTTTCATCGGACATGTTCTTTTATCTGCAAATTTTCCCTCATCAATTAACAGAATATTTAATTTCTTGTTATTTTTAATTAATTCATAAGCTGTGAATAAGCCAGCGGGGCCAGCTCCTACAATAATAACATCATATTTCATTTATATCACCAGTAATATTATATCAAAAAACAAGACTTATTTGTCTTGTTTCTCGTTTAATTTATCAATTAATTCTTTTTTTGTTAATTTATCATAATCTTCTATTTTTTCTTCTTTGGCAATGTCTTTTAAATCATCTAAGCTTAAGTCTTTTAAATCAGCTACTTTGATGTCTTCTTTTTTTTCTTGTTCAATATTTTCTTTAGCAGCTTTTTCAAATTCTTCATGGGCTTTTATATCTTCTTCTGGCATTTTACCATTTTTTACTAAATAATCAATTTGTTCTTTAGTAATTGTTTCATATTCAAGTAAAGTTTCAGCAATTAGTTTTAATAAGTCCATATTTTCTTTGATGATTTTCTTAGTTACTTCATACTGCGTAGTAATAATTTTTCTAACTTCTTCATCAATTTGTTTTGCAACTTCATGTGAGAAGTTTTGAGCTTTATTATAGTCTCGTCCTAAGAACACACTTGACTGTTGTTCTTCGAATTGGATAGGACCTAAATCACTCATACCATATTCTGTAACCATTGCCCTTGCGATTTTTGTTGCTTGTTCAAAGTCATTTTGAGCTCCTGTTGTTACTTCATTAAACATTATTTCTTCGGCAACACGGCCAGCTAAGAAACCACTGATTGAATCTAATAATTCTTTTTTAGTTCTTAAATAAGTTTCTTCTTTTGGTAACATTAAGTTGTAACCACCAGCGCGTCCTCTTGGAATAATTGTAATTTTTTGAACATCATTTGCACCATCTAATTTGATACCAACAACGGCATGGCCTGCCTCATGGTAGGCAACAGTACGTTTTTCTTTATCAGTATATTTATGGCTCTTTTTAGCTGGGCCCATCAATACTCTATCATGAGCTTCATCTATTTCAGCCATTGTGATAGCGTTTTTATTTCTTCTTACTGTAAGTAAAGCAGCTTCGTTAAGTAAGTTTTCTAGATCAGCTCCACTGAAACCAACTGTTCTTTTAGCAATATTTTTTAATGTTACATTTGGTGCGAAGGTTTTACCTTTAGCATGTACTGCTAATATTTCTTCACGGCCTTTAGCATCTGGATAGTTAACTGTTACTTGTCTATCAAATCTTCCTGGTCTTAAAAGAGCAGGGTCTAAGACATCTGGACGGTTAGTTGCAGCAATGATAATTATTCCTTCATTAGCACCAAATCCATCCATTTCAGTTAATAATTGGTTTAAAGTTTGTTCTCTTTCATCATGTCCACCACCTAGGCCGGCTCCTCTTTGACGACCTACAGCATCAATTTCATCGATGAATACTAGACATGGAGCACTTTGTTTTGCTTGTTTAAACATATCTCTAACACGGCTTGCTCCTACACCTACAAATAATTCAACGAACTCTGAACCACTTATAAAATAGAATGGTACATTAGCTTCGCCTGCTACGGCTTTAGCTAATAATGTTTTACCAGTTCCTGGAGGGCCTACTAATAGGACACCTTTTGGAATTCTAGCCCCCATTTTTTGGAATTTTTTAGGATTTTTTAAGAAGTCAATTAGTTCTGACATTTCTTCTTTTTCTTCTTCTAATCCAGCAACATCTTTAAATGTTACTTTGGTTTCTCCACCACTTAATCTAGCTTTTGAACGTCCAAAGTCCATAGATTTACTGCCACTACCCATTTGTTTAGTAATAAGGTAGAATCCAACTCCTACAATAATAAGCATAGGTAGGATGTTGATTAAGAATAGTAAAAATGGGCTTGAACTTGGATCAGTAGATGTGGTTAATTTAAATCCTGCTTGATCTTCTGCTTCAAGTAATTTTACCATTGTTTCATTAGTCATTGGCATATTAAATGAGAATGTTTCATTTTCAGTATAATCTTTTAATTTACCCCTAATGATATAAACACTACTTTGGCTGTTAGGAACAACATTTATCTCTTTGACTTCCTTATCTTCAACAGCTTCCATGAACTCACCATATGTTAGTTCATTTACTTTAGTATTCATTGTGCCTACTAAAAGGTACATACAGAATAAGAAAACTGCTAGAAATAAATAAGGAAATAGTCCTCTTTTAACAACTTTTTTATTCATTACAAACTTCCTTTCTTTTGGTACCTAATTATTATATCATAGTTTTGGTCTTTTTCTCTATCAAATTTAGTTTTTTTTAAGCCTGGAACCCAAATAATTTCACCATTACTATCAGTTACTACTGGCCATAGGTTTCTTTGGTCTAAAGAAATTTTTTCATCAATAAAAATATCTTTTAATTTTTTGGTTTTATTTAACCCTTTTAATATTAATTTATCACCATCTTTTTTTGTTCTTACATGAATAGGTAATTTAATATCTTTTGAGTTTATTTTAGTTACGTAATTTGAATGGTCGTTAGTGTCATTTATGATTTCGATTACATGATGGTTTGGCAGCTTTATTTTGTCATTTAAAATATAATCGTATTCTTCGGGGGTTTTATTTTCTTCTATCCAAGCATTATTATATGATTTAATTAAAATTTTATTATTAGGTAAGTTTATTTTTTTATTTGGTTTTTGATTTTTTATGGTGCGCAGGATGTTATTCACATGAACATCTTTTATTAAATTAATATTTTCTTTGTATGTTTTGTCTAAAATGTTTTGAATAATTTTCTTTTGAATTAATGGCTCTTCTTTTAAAAATAAATCTAAATTTAATTTGTTATCTTTATAGATGTTTGAAATTGCTTTTTGAGTTTGTTTATTTAAATATATTTCAGTTTCTGTTATGGTTTTACTAAATTCCAAAAACTTTAGATGAACGTTTTTGTTTTCTTTTTTTAGGTATGGTAAAATGTATTTTCTTATACGATTTCTTGTGAAAACATCACTATCATTTGTCTTGTCTAAAGCATAAGGAATGTGATTAACAGTTGCATACTTTAGTAATTCTTCTTTTGTTTTAGTAATTAGTGGTCTTATAATTTTATAACCATTCTTTTCAGTTATTTCACTAAATCCAGCATAGCCTTTTAAAGATGAACCTCTAATTAAACGCATCATAATAGTTTCCATTAAATCATCACCATGATGGGCGGTTAATAGGTAAGGGGATGAATATTTTTTGATTAATGTTTCAAAAAATTCGTATCGTTTTTTTCTGGCATAGTTTTCTGTGTTTCCCTTGTATTCATCAATTGTCATATATTCAAAAATAATATTATTTTGCGCGCAGTATTCTTTAACCATTTTAGCTTCGTCATCACTTTCTTTTCTTAGTTTGTGATTAACATGGGCGCATACTATTGTTAGGCTCTTTTCTTTTTTTACTGTGGATAACAAATTTAATAACACCATAGAATCTGGTCCACCTGATGTTGCTACGACAACACTAGAATGATTTGGAATTTCTTTTTTTAATTTTTCTAAAATATCATTCATTTTCATCACCCCATTTAATTGGAGTAATACCATGACTAACTAGAAAATTGTTAGTTTTTGAAAAAGGTTTACTGCCGAAAAAACCGCGATGAGCAGATAATGGCGATGGGTGAGGACTTTCCACAATATAATGATTAGGGTTAGTGATTAAAGTTTTTTTACTTCTAGCATAACTACCCCAAAGAATAAATACAATCGGTTTTTCTCTTTTGTTTAATAGTTTAATTAAATTATCTGTAAATGTTTCCCAGCCTTTATCTTTATGAGAAAGTGGAGTATCTTTAACAACAGTCATAATAGAGTTAAGTAAGAAAACACCTTGTTTAGCCCAGTCTGTCAGATTGTTATTTGTCCTAGTGACACCTAAGTCGTTTTTCAATTCTTTAAAGATGTTATCTAATGATGGTGGTCTTTTAACCCCTTCTTCTACAGAGAATGATAAACCGTGAGCTTCTTTAGGACCGTGATAAGGATCTTGACCTAAAATAACTACTTTAACTTCATCATAGTCTGTATATCTTAATGCATTAAAAATGTTTTTATATTCTGGATAGACTATTTTTTTTCCATATTCATTTTTAACAAATACACCTAACTGTTTGAAGTATGGTTTTTTAAATTCTTCTTTTAAAAGTTCATCCCATTTTTTATTAATCATTATACTGCACCTCTTCGAGGTATATTGTAACATTTTTCTTTGTAAATTAAAAGAAAAACCTACCAATAATTGGTAGGTAATTGATTATCTAGTTTTGTGATGTCCTTCAGATGTTAATTTTATTTTAGCCTTTAACTTTTTCGAAGTGCTTTAATAATTTTACTAAATGCGAATAACTCTATGAGGGCTACTAATAAAAGCATTAATATAACATAAGTTAATGAATGATATATTAAGATAATAGAGGCAATGGCACTTATAACTGCACCACCAGTATTTCTAGCCAAATTAATATATGCACTTAATTCTTGTTCTAGGCCTGGCTTTCCATTTTTTAAGATTAGATCTTCTAAATAAACAGTGTATGGTCCTTTGACCATTTCAATTAATAAGAAACCTAAAACCATTATAATAATTTTTATTGGAAAAGGTGCGGGTATAAAATAACCTATTAATAATAAGGCAAAGGAAAATACTAATAGAAAACCGAGTAAATAACCTGATCTGTCTTTTATTTTTTTATATATTTTAGGAAATATTTTGTTTGAAATAATGGCTGATATATGAGATAAAGCAACAACAATACTTAAAATAATAGCAGTTGTTTCAATATTTATTTGGCTTTCCAAATTTATTTGAATAAATAATTTAGCTTCACTTGGGCCAAAATCAATTATACCGGTTTCTAGGGCAAAGGTGATAAGTAGTATTATAAATATAAATGACCATAGTTTTTTTATTTTAAATCGTTGTTTTGGTTTTGGAACTTCCTTATATTCTTTATCTAATTCAGTTACATCAAAAAGATAAAATGAAAAATATAGACAAAGACAAGCTGATATAATAGATAGATACATTGGAAGATAATTATTTATATTAAATAGTGGTCCAGCAAGTAGGCTGGCAAATAATGCTACTACAGAGAATTTCATGGCAGCATTCGCAGAGTGTTTGATAAAGTCATCTTCACAGTTAATATAGACTAGATTTTTTCTTAACTCAACTAATATAAGGGTTTTAAATATAAAAGACAATTCATATAAAATTTGACCTAGAGTAAGTCCTGTAAAAGAATTACAAAAAGTGAGTAAGAGAGCAGCTAAAATAAATATGATATTTCCAATTCTTAGTGAAGTGGTATTGCCTATTTTTTTTATTACTTTAAGTAATGGTATTTGAAGTACAATGCTAGTAAATAAAGCAATGGCTGATAATAATGAAAATTCAGCGGCAGACAGGCCTTTAACTGTTGTAAGATACAAGGTGTTTAGAATATCATAAAATAGTAACCAACAAGATAGGCTATAATACCAAGGATAAACTTTTAAAAATGTATTGATTTTATTTTTCATATAGACCCCTTACTTTCTTTTAAATTATAACATTAAAACTTAAAAGAAACTATAGAAAATTATTTTAAATTAAAAACTACAATATTAAATTGCAGTTTGAAATGCATTATATTAAATATTCATCCATAGTTTTTTCAAGGGCTGGTACATATTTATTAATGTTCATTATTTCTTTAAGTTCTTTTAAGTGTTCATTATTTTTAAATAACTTATATTCTTTATCATCAATAATTACATCTGTATAGTCGGTATGATGAATGTCCAAAATAGTTACAGGGTCGTTTTCCATTTTTTCAATTATTTTGTTAAACTTTTGAGTTTGCTTTTCATCTAATACAAAAGGAACTTTTGCGCTAAATCCAGCAAGTAAATTTTGAATGGTTAAATCTGTGTCATTACAATATTCAAGTTCTATATTTAAAATAGCAAAAACATATCCTATTTTTCAAACTAATTATTTCTAATTTATTGTATCATATATTTTTTGAATTTAAACATTTAACTAAAATTCTTTTCATCTAATAGTGGAATAATGTCAATAGCTGGTTCTTCATATGGATGTGTTTGTCTTAACTTTGTTATAACATTTTTAACATTATCTATATTACATACAGCTTCTAATTTTTCTTCTTCAACATATTTTAATTTATTAGTATTTCCAATATATGGATTTGCTTGATCATTTGGTATGAATGTACCTGTCGATTTTGTGGTGGTGGTGCAGTGGGAATAATTTCCTATTATGCCTGCTCCAGCTTCACAAATTACATTTCTAACATCACTAAGATTTTCAGTAGGTACGGTTACAACTATTTTTACTTTATTAATGTTTATATTCATAATTATCACTCCATTTTTTAGTTTAAATTATTAGTTATTTCAGCAAATATTTCAATAGGTAAAGCTTCAGCTCTGACAGTTAAATCTAAGTTGTGTCTTTTTAAAACTTCTTCTATTTTTTCTAAGTCATATCCTTTTAGATTATTTCTTAAGGTTTTTCTTTTTTGTTTAAATGAATCTCTAACTAATTTGAAAAAAATTTCTTCATTATCAACTTTTACTTGATTTTCTTTTTTGGTGAAAGATACAACTATGCTGTCGACATTAGGTTTTGGAATGAAAACATTTTTACTAACATCTAAAAGTTTTTCCACAGTATAGTAATAGTTTAAAAAGATTGAAAGTGAATTATATTCTTTAGTGTTTGGTTTTGCTTTAAACCTATCACCAACTTCTTTTTGAACCATAACAACTATTTTATCAATATTTAATTTATATTTGATTAGCTTAATTATTATTGGGGTTGTAATATAGTAGGGAAGGTTAGCCACAACATATGTTTTTTTATAACTAAAATTTTTTAAATCTTCTTCAACATTTCTTTTTAAAAAGTCTTCATAAATAATAGTTGTATTATTTAAGCTATGTTTTTCAAGTATTGGTTTTAAAGTTTTATCTATTTCATAAGCAAGAACATGGCCTGATAATTTATCTAATTCTGTTGTGAGTGATCCCGCACCTGGTCCTATTTCAATTACTAAAGTATCTTTATCAATATTTGCTTTAGAAATTATACTGTGGATAATGTTTTTGTCCACAATAAAGTTCTGACCAAATTTCTTTTTAAAGTTAAAGTTTTCTTTATTTAGTTCTTCTGTTATTTTTTTAGGAGAATATTCCATATACAAAACCTTCCTTTTTAATTTGTTTTCTTTATAGAGTTATTTATTTTTTTATAAATTTCCATAACAACTAATATTAAAATAGCAATTAAGAATAAGTAAACTAAATGCATAAATGGTATAGAAACTGTTTGTAAGAATTGTGAGAATAATGGAACTTCCATAACAATCACTTGAAGTATTATAGCACTAAAGAAAGAAAATGCAATTAATTTATTATTTCTAAGTGGAAGGCTAAAGGCGGAACGGTGCTCACTACGGCAATTAAAGACATGGATATTTTGAATAAATACCATTAAAGCCATAATATATCCACGGGCCATGGTAACATCCATATTTAATTTATTTAGTAGCATATACCAAACGGTAAATACAACTCCACCAATTACTAATCCACTAACAATGATTTCTTGAAGTAATTCTTTATTGAAAATAGATTCTTGAGGGCTGTGAGGTGGTTCTTTAAGAATTCCTTTTTCAGCTTTTTCAAATGATAAAGCAAAATCTTGTAAGCCATCGGTTACCATATTTATCCATAATAATTGAATGGCAACTAGAGGCATTGGTAAATTTAGTATTATTGATAAGCAGAAGAAGGTTACTTCAGCTAAACCACAAGAGATTAGAAATAGAATAATTTTTCTAATATTAGCATAGGCAACTCGGCCTTCTTCAATACCAGAAACAATAGATTTGAAGTTATCATCAACAATTATCATGTCAGCTGTTTCTCTTGCTATATCAGTGCCACTACCCATAGCAACGCCGATATTTGCGGCTTTTAAGGCAGGAGCATCATTTACTCCATCGCCGGTTACAGCAACAAATTCACCTTGTCTTTTTAATGATTCAACAATTCTTAATTTTTGAATTGGGGTAACTCTAGCAAAGACAAATTTACGTCTAATAAAGTTATCAAAGCTTTTTTCTCCTTTGGCAAATTCTTCATCTACTTCAGTACCGGTTGTTACTTCATCAAAGTCTTGAGTTAGTTTTAAATCTTTAGCAATTGAGAATGCGGTTAGAGGATGATCACCTGTTACCATTAATACTTTAATACCAGCTGTACGGCAGTCATTAATTGAGTCAATGGCTTCTTTTCTAATGGGATCAATAAATCCAACCATACCCATGAATGTTAAGTCTTTTATGTCGTTTGCGGTATATTTATCTTGTTTATTAATTTTTCCATTAGCTAAGGCAATGACACGGTAGCCATCTTTAGCTAGGTTTTCATTTTGATTATCTAAAATAGAAGAGTTTATATCATTTTCTACTAAGTTAATATTTGTACAAAATGATTTTACGACTTCTAATGAACCTTTGACTGTACAGTAGGTTTCACCATCTTTTTCATAGAATACGGCAGAGTATTTATTTTCAGATTCATAAGGGATTATTTCTAATTCTTTTATGTTATTTGTATCTACATTAAGTTTTTTTCCTAATACTTTAAAAGCTATATCAATGGAATCTCCAACTCTTTTATTTTCATCTACTTCGGCTTCATTATTAATTACACCTAATAGTGAGATTTCTTTAGCTAGTTCTATATTTTCTCCAGTTACTTCGCCTTCAAAACTAAATCCAGTTCCAGAGATGTTATATTCTTTATTGTTAGGAAGGAGAATTTTTTTTGCAGTTTGTTCATTTACGGTTAGAGTTCCTGTTTTATCTGTAGCAATAACTGTACAGCTTCCTAATGATTCAGCTGATTTTAATTTTCTAACAATGACATTTCTTTTAGCCATTTTATTTGAGGCAATTGTTAGAGCCATCGTTAGGGCTAGTGGTAATCCTTCTGGCATTGCTGATACGGCTAGGGCAATGACTGATAAGAAGATTTCATTATAAGGAACATCTTTAACAATTAGTAATATAGCTATTATAATAGCAACAATTAAAACTAACATACTGATTTGTTTTGAAAGTTTTTCTACTCTAATTGTTAAAGGTGATTTTTCATCTGCGGCATTATTTATACTGTCGGCTATTTTACCAATTTCAGTATTTAGCCCAATTCCAACAACGATGGCAGCGGCTCTTCCAGTTACAACGGTAGTTCCTGAGAAGGCCATATTTGACTGTTCAGCAATTAAAACTTTTTCTTTGTTTATTGTTTCAGTGTTTTTGGTTACGTGAATGCTTTCACCGGTTAAGATAGATTCATCAACCATTAAGTTATGAGAATCTACTATTCGCATATCGGCACTTATTTTATCACCAGACTCTAGTAATACGTAGTCGCCTATTGTTAAATCTTCGGCATCTACAGTTACTATTTTGCCGTCTCTCATAACTTTAGCTTTGGTGGTTACTAAGTTTTCTAAAGCTTCAGCGGTGTGATTTGCTTTGTTTTCTTGATAAGCACCCATAATGGCATCAATTAAAACTATGAAGGCGATGGCGATAGCATCCACCGTTTCTCCGGCCACAAATGAAACGATGATTGCGACTAATAAGAATATAATCATTGGATCTTTAAATTCGTTAAAGAAGATTTTTAAAATACTATCGGACTTTTTTTTGGGTAATATGTTTTTTCCGTATTTTTGTTGTCTTTCTATAACTTCATTTTTACTTAACCCTTGATTACTAGTTTTTAATAATTCCATGACTTCTTCTTTATTTTTGTTATACACTTATTTCAACACTCCTTTTTCTATTTTAATATACAATTATTATGTGTCTTTATTTAGTATGTATTAACATTATACTAAAAAAAACTAGGGTTAGCTAGTTTTTAGGTAAGGTTATAGTAAAAGAAGTTTCTTCATTTTCACTTTTAACGGTTATTTCACCACCGTGTAATTTGATTATTTCCTGGGCAATGGCTAGTCCTAAACCTGAACCACCGAGTTTGGTGTTTCTGGAATAATCTACGCGATAGAATTTATCGAATAGTTTATCTAACTCATTTGGGGTTAGGGTTTTACTTTTATTAGATATAGTTATGATTAAGTCTTTATCTTCTTTGATATCGATATTAATTGGACTATTTTCATAGCTATAGTTTATGGCATTTTTAATTAGATTATTAAAAACTCTAGCCATTTTAATAGAATCTGCTTCTATAAAAATATCTTTTTGGGTGGAAAAATTAATTTCTTTATTTTGTTCTTTTAAAATAGGGTAAAATTCATCAATTACTTGATTTATTAGTAAAATTAAATTTAGTTTTTCTTTTTTTATAGTTAAAGTTTCAGAGTTATATTTAGTTATTTCAAACAATTCGTTAATAAGTTCTTCTAATTTATTTGATTTATCCAAAGCTATTTTGATGAATTTGTTTTTTTGTTTAGTACTTAAGTTTTTTTCTTCATCTAAAAGGGATAGGTATCCGATGATAGAGGTTAGGGGAGTTTTAAGATCATGAGCGAGATAAACAATTAAATCGTTTTTCTTTTGTTCATTTTCTTTAGCTAAACGTTCATTAAATAAAGCTTCTTTTTTTATTTGATTCATGGTTTCTTCAGCTTCTTTTAATTCATCTGGAAGTTTTATTTTTTCATCGGTTTTGGTAATTAGCTTTCTACTTTCAGATACTAAAGCATCAATATAAGATAATGATTTCATTAATGTTATTGTGAAAATTATAATAAATCCTATAAACCATATAATTAGTAAGAAAAATCCTTGATAAAATATTCCAGTTAGTAAAACATATAATGGATCATCTGGATACCATGTTATATTAGAACATAACCAGTAGCCAACCATATAAAAAATGATAAAACAAATTGTATATAAAATGGTTACTTTGAATAGCCTTTTTAAAAATTTAAAAGTTAATTTTTTACCATATTTATTTTTCAATTTGATAACCTACTCCCCATATTGTATTTATATATTTTATTTTATCATTTTCTCCTAATTTTTCTCTTAAGTGGCGGATGTGGACCATGATGGTGGCACTTGAAGATGGATAGTAAGGTTCTTTCCATACTTTTTCAAATAGTTTTTCAGTGGTTATTACTTTATTTTCGTTTTCAGCCAAAAGATAAAGGATTGCAAATTCGGTTGGGGTTAATGGGATTTTTTGACCATTTTTTAAACATTCATGTTTATCTTTATCTAAAGTTAAATCTTTGATAGCAATTATTTTATTTTGATTTTGATTGTAACTAGTATATCTTCTTAGTTGGGCTTTTACTCTTGCGAGAAGTTCTAGGGGCATAAAAGGTTTGGTTATATAATCATCAGCGCCTATATTTAAACCTTTAATTTTATCAGCATCGGTAATTTTGGCAGTAACCATAATTATAGGAAAGTTATGTTTTTTTCTTATGGTTTGGCATAAGGTAAAACCATCAATACCAGGCATCATAATATCTAAAATAGCTAAGTCTATTTTTCTTTGTTCAATAATTTTTAAGGCTTTTTCACTACTGTATGTTTTGTAGACATTATAACCTTCATTTTTTAAATATAGTTCGATTAAATCAGCAATTTCTATTTCATCATCAACAACTAGTACATTCATACATTTCCTCCTAAATATTCTTCTAAGGTTAGGTTTTTATTAGTTATTTCTTTGGCGGCTTTTTTTCCGACATAGCGGTAGTGCCAAGGCTCATAATCTATTTTGGTTATTTCATATTTATCTTCTGGGTATCTTAATATAAATCCATATTTATAGGCATTATTTTTTAGCCACTCCCACATCTTTTCATTTTCATCATAATGACCTTCATCACTAAAGTCAATAGCTAATCCGGTTTCATGTTCGGAGTAGCCTGGAACTTGTACAGTTAATTTTGTTTGTTCATAAGCTTTTTCTTTAGTGTATCCCTCATTTTCGTAGTCATTCATTTTATTTTCAAATATTTGAGTTTGTTCATCCTTAGAACGATATGCATTATTTATTTTTAAAGTTATGTTATCATTTAAGGCATTATTATACATATTTACTAAATCATTGTATATTATATCAGCTACCTTTTTATTTTGAAAGGTTACAAGATTTAAATTTATATTATCTGGAAAAGCATTTTCACTATTAACTAAAATTAAAGTATTGATTTCGCTAATTGGATCTACTTTTGAATTAATATATGGTTTTTGTAAGTAATATACCCAGACTATTAGTAAAATTCCAATTATGAGTGTTAGTAATTTTTTCATAAATATCACCTCTAAGGCAATATTAATATGGAATAGTTAAATTATAAACTCTTTTAAATATTTATTAAGAATGCTTAAGAAAATATTAAGAAAAAAATGAGGATTAGAATCCCCATCTTTGAACGCTATATTTTACGTTAGAACTTGTAGATAAATGAATTGCTGGATCTGATTCAGTTACATAAGCTAAATCCATATGAACTATACCATTTTCCCAGGCAGTTTTCATCGCTCCACCAGTATCTAATACAATAGCATTAAAGGTGCCTAAATTTGGATTTTCTACTTTAATAATTGTTCCACAAGGAAATTTATCTAAAGCAGCTGCTATGATTCTAACTTCACCATATTCATCATCGTTATAAGTCATACCATCTCTAGTTAGACTATAATAACTTCCATCTTTGGTTTTACAAGCTAGAGTTCCAGCTCCAGAACACCCTTTGCAGTCGGCACCATAACCTGTCATTTTCCCTACATAATTGGCTTCGTCTCCAGTTCCAATTTCGATTTTTGCATTTTTTGGACTTTCGATGATTATTTCATTGTTATTTTCATCGATGTATGCTAGTCCATTATGCCCCTTCTCTTTTGTAATAGTGACACCAGTAGGAATTTTACTGTTATAAGTTTCGACTGTATCATATTCTAGGACTTTTGTTAAAGCCACAGAATTTTTAGTCTGGTTTAAATTTTTTACTTCAAATTTCGTTTCTGAAATTAGGTTACCAGATGTCATTAACCCTGTAATAGTTAGGATACTTATTAGTAAAGGTATTCCTAAATATCGCAGGTGATATTTTTTCATATTTCACCTCATATTTCAAAATTGAAACCATTTAAAGTATACCATATTTATATCTTTAAGTCAAATTGGTGACAAGCTGTTTGCGTTGTAATTTCAAGGGTTTTTGCGTATTCTATACCCGTTAATTGGGATATTTTGGCAGCGACATATTTAACGTTTACTGGTTCGTTTTTATGACCTCTAAAAGGTTCAGGTGTTAGATATGGACTATCGGTTTCTAAGACAAAATTATGAATATCTAGGTTAGTAACAATCTCTTTTAACTTCTTTTCGTTTTTAAAAGTTAAAACACCTCCTATGCCAAGAGTTACACCTAACTTAACAAATCTTTCGGCCATTTCTAGACTACCACTAAAGCAGTGCATGTTGCATTTTGTATCTTTATGTTTGTACTGCTTTACTATATTATATGTATCTTCTATTGCATCTCTACTGTGTATGACTATAGTTTTATGATATTTGTTTGCGAGATTAATTTGTTTTATGAATAGTTCTTTTTGTTTTTCTTTATTTTCTTTAGTATAGTGATAGTCTAATCCTATTTCACCAACACCGACTATTTTAGAATGAGTTAAATATTTTTCAACTTTTTTTAAATCTTCATCAGTATAGGTATTGGCAAATTCTGGATGAATACCGATAGTACCATAGATATTATTATGAGTTTCACAGAGATTAATTACTTCTTCAATATCTTGTGGACTAGCAGTACTTACTATCATTATATTATTTTCCATGTGTTTTATGATTTCTTCTGGGTTTTCATAATCTTCTTTACTTATATGACAGTGTGTATCAATCATCATATTTCATCACCTTTTTCATTATAACATTTTTAATAAAAAAAGGCTTATTAAAAACCTTTTTTAGTTTATTTTATCCGATTATGATATGCATCAATAAATCCATCTAATTTTTTTATTTTTATTTTATTTTCTTTCACTTCTTTATGATATTTTATTTTATTAAATAATACTTCTATAACATCTTTATAACCAAACCAATGCATTAGTCCCATAATTAATAAATATATTGGAAGAAACTCTTTTTGATTTTTTGAATAATGATAATATGCACCAAATGTCGCAACAAATATAGAAAGAGTTATACAAGTAATTTCAGTAATTGGATTTATTAATTCGGTGTTATATTGTTTTTGAAGTTCTTCTTTTTTATCTAAAATATTTAAATAATCGGTTAAAATTAAATTTGAACATTCTGATTTAATAAGTTCCATTTCAAGTTTGCTGTGAAATACAAAAGATAGCTGATTATAGTCAAAATCGGACTGGGAGGCAAAATCAACTTCATTAATATAATTATCGGCTAACTCCTTAAGGTGTTCACAAAGCATTATTATTTTTTTATTTTGAGGATATTTAATAATTATGCCTTTTATCCTGTTTATTCTATTTAAAACATATTTACCTGTTGTGACAATACCATTTAAAACGTGAAAATCTATTTTTTGATATTGTTTGGCTTTTTTGTTCATATAATTTAATAAATCGTCTATAAAGGTTGATTTTATGTTACTTTTTAAATATTTATCGGAAAATTGATTTACTTTTTCTTGCCACGTATCTAATAAAGATGGTGCGCTAATATTTCCATCATCAATACTATCAATAATTTTATTAAGTTCGTTATATAAGTCATGTCCTTCGCTTTCTAATTCAAACTTTTCAAAAAATACATTATAATAATCATCATTGTAAAAATCAAAACCATCATTTTCACTATTTGTGGATTTATTTTGAGTTACGTTATTCACTTTATCATACATGCTTCGTTTTTTTGAATCAAAAAGTGTATCATAGGCTATATTAATGGCTTTTATTTTTTCTTCAGCATCTTCACCTTTATAAACATCTGGGTGATATCTTCTTACTAATTCTAAATATGCCTTTCTTATTTCTTCTACGGTTGCATCTACAGAAATACCTAATATTTCATAATAATTAATATTTTGCAAATCCATAAATTTTTCTCCTTTTTAAAGTGGAATTTATTATAACATTAAATTTAAAATTGTCAAACAAAAAGAAGAACTTAATTAGTTCTCCTTGTGTTCAATTTTCTTGATATAGATAAATCTAATGAAGCAAGTAATCATAAATAATAGATAGGCTAAATCTAGATAGTTAAATTTATTTATAATATTTATACTCAAGTAAATTATTATTAAAGCAAACATCACACCAATTCCACTAATATGTTTGGTCATGTTTATCCCTCTCTAATATTTATTCGTCCTCTTTAAGGATAACACATGGTTTATTTAATAAGCAAGTTTTTATAAAAGTTTTTTAACGACAATTTACAACAATTTACGTTAGTTTTGTAATTTTTTAGCAAAATCATCTTTATCTATTCTAGCAAATAATATTTCTGGTTTTTTTAAGATAATACCTGGATCCATTCCTTCAAATGTTTTAGTAGATTCTACTGAACGGTTTTGAGTATTTAATTGTTTGAATATTTTATCAGCTGTTTCTGGTAAGAAAGCTTGTAAGTAAACGGATGCTATTCTAATACTTTCAAGTAAGTTATATAAAACAGTTTGTAATCTTTCTTTTTTAGTTTCATCTTTAGCTAAAATCCATGGAGTTGTTTCATCGATATATTTATTACTTCTACGGCATAATTCAATTATTTCTTCAATAGCTTCAGCTACTTTTAAATCATTCATTTTATTTTCAATTCTATCTCCCAACGTTTTAACACTTTCTATTAAATCTTTGTCAATTTCTTCAAAGGCTGTCGGTTTATAGACTACACCATCAAAGTATTTATGTGACATACTAATGGTTCTATTTACTAGGTTACCTAAAGTATTGGCAAGGTCAGAATTAACTCTATCGATAATTAATTCATATCCAATGTTTCCATCATAACCATATGGAATTTCGTGAAGACAATAATATCTTATAGCATCGGTTCCAAATAAATTAGCTAAATCATCAGCATATAAAACATTACCTTTAGATTTACTCATCTTATCACTATCTGATGATAAAATCCAAGGATGGCCAAAAATACATTTTGGCATTGGTAAATCTAAAGCTTTTAATATTACTGGCCAGTATATTGTGTGGAATCTTAATATATCTTTACCAATGATGTGAACATCGGCAGGCCAATATTTTTCAAATTCTTCGGCAGGTCTATCTGGGTCATAGCCAATAAATGTAATATAGTTTACTAAGGCATCTAGCCAAACATAGATGACATGTTTATCATCAAATGGAACTTTAATACCCCAATCAAATGAAGTTCTTGAGATACATAAGTCTTGAACACCTGGTTTTATAAAATTATTTACTATTTCATTTTTTCTACTTTCTGGTCTAATGAAATCAGGATGTGTTTCAATGTATTCTTCTAACCATTTATTATATTTACTTAGTTTTAAGAAATAAGCTTCTTCACTTGTTTTATGAACTTCTCTTCCACAATCTGGACATTTACTATCAATTAATTCTTTTTCAGTGAAGAATGATTCACAAGGCGTACAATATAATCCCTCATATTTTCCTTTATAGATATCGCCTTGGTCATATAGTTTTTTAAATATTTTAGCCACTATTTCTTTATGATGTGGGTTAGTTGTTCTGACAAATTTGTCATAACTAATATTCATGATGTCATCAATTCTTCTTACTTCTAGTGATACTTCATCAACATATTCTTGAGGACTTTTACCAGCTTCTTTCGCTTTGTTTTGAACTTTTTCACCGTGCTCATCAGTACCAGTTGTGAATACTACATCATAACCCATTAATCTTTTATATCTTGCAATGGCATCTGTTAAAATTCCTTCATATGTGTTTCCAATATGTGGTTTTGATGATGCATAAAAAATAGATGTTGTTATATAAAATTTTTGTTTCATATTTTATTCCTCCTTTAATTTGTACTTCCTATGCCACCTGTACGAGTAGATGTTATTTCTTCTTCGTCATCAGTGGTTAAATATTTTATGAATATACCTTGAGCAAATCTTTCATTTGCTTTTAAATTAACTGTTTCTTGTCCCTCATTTTGAATAGCAATAAAGATATGTCCCTCATTATCTTCATTGTTATAGTAATCACTATCGATAATTCCAGTTTGATTGCACATTCGCATATTATACTTAAAGCCTAAGCTGCTTCTTATATAAATCATTAATACTTCATCAGAATTCATACTTGCTTTAATAGCTGTTGGGACTTTTTTTATTTCTCCAGGTTTTAAAGTTAGATCTTCTAAAATGTGGAAATCATAACCCGCACTTTGTGGGGTTGCACGATGTGGCAAGGTTATTTCATTATATTCTTTTTCAGTTAATCCTGTATCTTTTATAAACTGTTTTAAAGATATTTTTTCGAATTTACGCATATTTTTGCCTCCTTTATATATAAAAACACATCCTTAGAATAAGGACGTGTTGAACGCGGTACCACCTTAATTTATAAGCTTAGCTTACCTCTAACATATAACGGATGTGAACCGTTCTAGCCTACATATCGACTAGACTGCTAAAGAATCATTCGGAGTAGTCACCTTGTTTATTTCCACCAACCATAAACTCTCTATAAAGTTACCTACTTTTCTTTCTTTCAGTGCATTTAACGTTTACATTATAACATGTTTTTTATTAGCTTTCAATATGTTTTGCAAGGATGTTTGAAATGAGAGTTATTGATTCAATATTACTTGTAGTAAATTCTTTATCGCTTATGGCTATAATAGAACCCATAGCATCACCATTTGAAATTATTGGACATATAAATATATTACTGTCTTCCGTTTTGTCTTGGCTTATGTTGATTTTTTTACTTTTTAAAGTTATTTTTTTTCTTTCATTAATATATTTTAGAATTGTTTCACTTATTTCTTCGTTTAAATATTTCTTTTTTAGTGGTCCCGATATGCTTATGTATTTATCTGTATCAGATATTAAGATATTAGTTTTTAGATATGTATTTAAGGTTTCACAGATATTATCACTTAGTTCTTTAATATTGCCTAATTCTGAATATTTTTTTAAGACAACTGTATCATCATTTATAAATATTTCTAAATTTTCCCCGTTTTTTATATGAAGTGTTTTTCTAATTTCTTTTGGTATAACAATTCTTCCAAGTTCATCTATTCGTCTTACGATTCCGGCTAATTTCATTTTTTCCCTTCTTTCTAGGAGTTAGTATGTACTTAAATATACTAATTATACTTTAAATATAAAGAAAAACATGTTATAATTTACGTTGTAAAGGAGGAGATTTACTTGAGTAAAGTTTTAGTGTTCGGACATCAAAAACCAGATACTGATAGTGTTACATCAGCTATTGTTCTATCTTATTTAAAAAATCAATTAGGTATGGATAGTGAACCTAGAATTTTAGGGGATGTTAATAATGAAACTAAATTTGTTTTGGATTATTTTAAATTTAATGAGCCAAAATTTTTGAATGATGTAAGACTTCAAGTTAAGGATGTTGATTATACAAAAGATTGTTTTTTAAATGAAAATGATTCTATATTTAGAGGTTATCAATATATGAAAGAGACTAGCATTGGTACTATTCCTGTTATTGATAAAGACGGCAGGTATAAAGGTGCTGTTTCGATGAAAGATGTTGCCGGTAATTTGATTAATAATGATTTAAGAAAGTTAAATACTTCTTATGATAATTTACTTGAAGCTTTGAACGGTAAAGAGATTTTAAGATTTGATAAAGAAATTAAAGGTAATATTATTTCACCAAGTTATAGAAGTACAACTTTTAAAGAAAATATTAATATTGATAGAGAAAGTGTTCTAATTACTGGTGATAGGCATAGCATTATTGAATATGCTGTGGAAAACTGTGCATCTATTATTATTTTAACTAATGGTGTTAAAATGAAAAAAGAACATTTAGAGATTGCGAAGAAAAATCATGTAGATGTTATTAGTACTAAATATGATGGTTTAACTACGGCTAATTTAGTGGTTTTAAGTAATTATATTAAAAATAAAATGAAAACTAAGGATATTGTTTATATTAATGAAAATGATGCCTTAGGCGAAGTTTTAGATTTAGCTAACAAGAAAAAATATAGTAATTATCCTGTGGTTGATAATGATGGTAAATGCTTAGGTGTGTTTAGAGTTAGTATGGCTTATAGCCGTCATCCTAAACAAGTTATTTTAGTTGACCATAATGAAAAAGAACAAAGTGTTATTGGATTAGATGAGGCTGAAATAATTGAAATTGTTGACCATCATAAAATTGGTAATATTGGTACTAATATTCCTATTAATTTTAGAAATATGCCTTTAGGATGTACTGAAACTATTTTATATTTGATGTTTAAAGAACATAACATTAAAATTCCTAAGAAGTATGCGGGATTAATGATGTCTGGAATTATTTCTGATACATTATTACTTACTTCACCAACAACTACTGAAGTTGATAAAGAAGCTTTAGAAGAATTAAGTAAGATTGCTGGAGAGAATTTTAGAGAATACGGTATGAAAATGTTTAAAGCAGGTTCTTCTATGGAAGGTAAAAGTATTTCTGAAATTATTCACGGTGACTTTAAAAACTTTATGGTAGATAACCAAAAAGTGGGAATTGGTCAAGTTTCAACTATGAGTACAGAAGAGATTATGAGCAAACAAGATGAGTTTATTAGTGAATTAAATGAGGAAGCTGAAGAAGGATATACAGCTATTGCTTTATTTGTTACTGATATTTTGAAAAATGGTTCTTATATATTCTATAATGATAAAGCTAAAGAAATATTTGCAAACTCATTTGGAGTAGAGGATATAGAACAAGGTCATTTCTTTGAAGGTTTAGTTTCTCGCAAAAAGCAAATTGTTCCAAAATTAATGAATTATATGGACAATTAATATATTTTAAAAGTAATTCGGTTAAATGAATTACTTTTATTGTGGAAAAGTGAAATGCTAACTTTTTTTGTTTTAAAAAGTTTCTATTTTTATATTTTTGTATAATAAAAGATTCACTTTAATGTGAACCTTTTTTGTTTTTCTTTTTTATGAAAGTATAAATTAGTAGCAGCATAAGCTAGGGCACAACCACTTATGATATATAATCCTGTTGAAATTGGTTCTGATGAATTTATAGTCCCTAATACTAAAGCGGTTGGTGCAGTAATTATAGCTACTTTAACATCATTTGTAAATAATTTGATATTAACTCTGGTTTGATATTTTATGAATTCATCTTTGCGGGGAGTTAGATCAATATTAACATCATTTCTATATTTAGGTTTAATGTGTACCCCCTTCTTTCTTTTTTTTGCTAATATATTAGCAATTTTCTTACTTTATGTCAAATTTTTATTTATGATGTTTACTTCTTTGCTCTATATATTTTTGCATTTCTTTTTTTCTATACATTTCTGGAATAAATTTATAATTTTTAGGATTGACATTAAAAGCTTCTTGACACATTTCATCGGTTTTAAATGCATCTGGAATATATTTAAAATTACTTTTAGGATTGGCATTAAAAGCAATTTCACACATCTCTTTTGTTTTGATTTCGTTCGGAATATATTTTAATGTAGTTGAAGGATGTCTTACTAGAGCAAATATGCATAATTCTTTGGTACGATATTCTAATGGAATTTGAGATAAATTATTTATAGCATCTATTTGTTCATAGGCTTCTTTTAAATCAATTTTTAATCTTTCAATAATAAAATGAAATAATTTCCAAAAGTTTGGGTCTTGATAATCAATATATTCATTTGGCATTTTATACCAAAGGGTTGGTTTATTATTTATTTCTTGATACCAATTTATTTTTTCTTTTTGATAATTATTCATTTGTCTCATCCTTTTTTATTGATTTTTTTAAGATTTTTACAAATTCTAATAAATAATAAATGAAATGTTTATCTAATTTTATGGTATCTAAAGTAATGACTAATCTACCAAACTTCATACTAAATCTAAACATTCTTGAGAGGTTTGAAATTTCAAAGAATAGTGTTTCTCCATCAATTTTGTTTGTTAAATCTTTATCTAAAGTGATTTCAATAGAGTTTTTAGTTTGTCTGATATTTTGAAGGTTTAATTCTTTAGCCTGTTTTTCAAATAATTCTTCATGCATGTAGATTATTAAATCATCTGATAATTTACCAAATCTATCTTCTAATTCTTGTTTTACTTCATTTAGTGAATTATATGAATCGATACTACAAATTTTCTTGTGAATTTCTATTTTTAAGTCTTCATCACTGACAAAGCTATCATTAATTGAGGTTGCGACATCGATAAGTGGAGGGGTATCTTTGGTTTCTTCTTCTTTTGGTGTTTCACCTTTTAATTTAGCGACTTCTTCGTTTAGCATTTGCATAAATAATTCAATACCAATACTGTCGATGAAGCCTGCTTGCTCACTACCTAAAATATCACCGGCACCTCTTATTGATAAGTCACGCATTGCTATAGCGAAACCACTTCCTAATTCGGTGAAGTCTTTGATTACTTTTAATCTCTTAGTTGCTACTTCTGATAAGATTTTATTTGGAGCATACATTAAATAACAATAGGCTATTTTATTGCTTCTTCCAATTCTTCCTCTTATTTGATAAAGTTGTGATAATCCAAAGTGGTCCGCATCTATAATAATTAAAGTATTTGCGGATTCAATATCAATACCAGTTTCAATGATTGTAGTACATAATAGAACATCATATTTTTTATTAGTAAAGTCCATCATGACTTTTTCTAATTCATTTTTATTCATTTGACCGTGAGCTACTCCTATTTTCGCTTCTGGTACTAATCGTTGCAATTCTATTTTTTCTACATCTATATTAGCAACCTGATTATATAAAACAAATACTTGTCCGCCACGAGCTAATTCTTTATATATGGCATCTTTAATAATTTGTTTATTTTCGGCTAAGACATAGGTTTGAATAGGGTAGCGGTCAACTGGTGGGGTTTCAATTAGTGATAGGCTTCTAATTCCAGCTATTGACATTTGTAAGGTTCTTGGAATAGGAGTTGCAGATAAGGTTAAAACGTCAACATTATTTTTATATTCTTTAATTTTTTCTTTGTGCTTAACCCCAAAACGTTGTTCTTCGTCGATAACTAGTAAGCCAAGGTCTTTGAATTTTACATCATCGCTTAAAATTCTATGAGTACCAATCAATAAATCTATCTGACCTTTTTCCAATTTTTCTAAGGTTTCTTTAGTTTCTTTTTGTGAAACAAACCTATTTAACAAGGCAATATCAACCGGAAATGACTTAAATCTTTCAATGGCATTTTGAAAGTGCTGAGAAGAGAGGATAGTGGTTGGACAGAGAATTGCGGCTTGTTTGCCTGATATTATTGCCTTAAATATAGCTCTAAAGGCAACTTCGGTTTTTCCATATCCAACATCACCACATAATAATCTATCCATTGGTTTATTTGATTCCATGTCTTTTTTTATCTCTTCAGTAACTCTTAATTGATCTGGTGTTTCAACATGATTAAATTCTTTTTCAAAAGCAATTTGCTCTGGACCATCTTTATCAAAGGCAAAACCTTTTTTAGATTCTCTAATGGCATACATTTTAAGTAAATCTTCAGCAATGTCTTCAGCTTTTTTACGAGCTTTAGCTTTAGTTTTTTGCCATTCATGACTTCCTAGTTTATTTAATTTAGGAATGGATGCATCACCAGAAGAATATTTAGTGATTAAATCTAATTTTTCAACTGGAATATATAATTTGTCGTTATCACGATAGGTGATAGTTAGATAATCTTTTTTTAGACCATTTTTTATAATTGTTTTTAGTCCATCATATCTACCAATACCATGAATACCATGGACAACATAGTCACCAATTTCTAATTTAGTGATATCTTTTATTCTAGTTCCATACTTGAATTTTGTTTTATAACCATTTTCTTCTTTTTTATCAAATAGTTCTTTTTCAGTTATTACTATATAATTATCAGTTATAAAACCACAATTTATTTTTTTGACTATTAAATTTATTTTCCCAGGAAATAATTCATTTTCATTAGTATAAGTAATATTTTTATTATCTAAAAATTCAATTAATTTGTTTACTTGATAACGATTATCTAGACAAATTATTACTAATTTATCTGATTTTAGATAGATGTTTAATCTATCATTAATTTGTTTTGGATCTCTAGGAAATGCTTCTATATCTACTTTATTAAATATTTGTGCTTTACTATTTTTTGAACTGTTATGAAATTCTTCAAAGATAATAGCATCTTTATCTTGAATTTTTTCAAAGTCAAACATGTATTTTGTATTAGGATCTAAGTTAATACTTATACTATAGTTTAGCATTTCTTCCAAAAGAAAATCATAATTAACCATTAAAGAATGATAGTTATTATAAATTGTTATTGGACTATTTAAATAACCTGTAATATTAGTTATATTTTTTTCATATTGCATCTCACGATGTTTGGCTTCAAAGTTATATTTCTCAAGTAAGGTTTCGGTGTTTGGAAAAATAGTTACTTCGTTTATTTTAGATAAGGTGAGCTGGGAATCGATGTTGAAAGTTCTGATGGAGTCTATTTCATCACCCCAGAATTCTATTCTGATTGGGTTATCACTATTGATTGGAAATATATCGATGACATATCCTCTGACAGCAATTTCACCAGTCATATTTACGGTTGTTTCTCTTTTATAACCTAGGTTAAATAGTTTTTCAATTAATTCATCTAAGTTGATCGTGTCACCAACTTTTAAATTAATTTTACTATCTTTGAATTTCTCTTTTGAGGGCAAAAACCTTAAATATCCCATGAGGTTAGTTACTACAATGGCTTTGTCTTCTTTGGTTAAAGAATTCAATGCTTCTAAACGAGTGATTTTAAATTCTGGTGAGACGGCGATTGCTTCACTAGTTATAAAATCGTCCATGGGAAAAAACCATACTTTATCAGTATAGTGGGTAAGTGAATTATAAATTAATCCGGCTTCGTGAAGATTTGAAGTTACTAGAATAACTGAACTATTACTGTTTTTGAATTTTTCATAGATGTAGATACTTTTTAATTCATTATTTAAACCGATTAATTCTTTGGTATCAACAGTATCAAATATTTTATCTATAAAGGTCATTTTATCACTTCCATAGAATTATATTTATTCATGAGATTATCAAATGAAAGTTCTAAATAGTCTTTAAGAATTTTCTCAGCATTATCGGTTACTTTTTCTAATATTTCTAATTCATCTTTAGGCATTTTACCGATGACATAATCAATTCTATCTTTATCTTTATTATTAGAAATACCAATTTTTATTCTCTTATATTCCTTTGTATGAAGATGATTTTCAATATTTTTTAAACCATTATGACCACCTGATGAACCTTTGTATTTTAATTTTAATTTACCTAGTTCAGTATCTAAATCATCACAAATTATTAATAAATCTTCTAAATTTATTTTATAAAAGTCTTTAAATTTTATTACTACTTCACCTGATAGGTTCATGTATTTTTGAGGTTTTAATAAAATTATTTTTTCACCTTTATAATTAAATTCGGTATATAGTCCGCCAAACTTTTCTTTGTTAAAATTTAAATTTAATGAACTAGCAAATTTGTCTATAAATTTAAACCCTGCATTATGTCTTGTATTTTCATACTCTTTTCCTGGGTTTCCTAATCCAACTATTAATCTCAAATTAATCACCTTCTTTTGCATTAACATTATATCATATTTTTATTTTTATGGTCACTTTTATTATTTTTGAATATTATATTTTAGGAAAGAGGAGATACTATGAATGAAAAATACGGGTGTGAAGGGTGCGGCTTAAATGATAATTATGGTCTTTTATATGTGAATGAATGTAATGATGGAATACTTGGAAAAGAATACAAGATTAAAGCTACTCCACAATATCAGACAGTTCAGCCTGGTATAGAATATCTGATGGAACCTAAACCTATTTTTGATAACCCTAATTATAAGGGTAGTGATAAACTTAAAGGTAAGGTGGCTGTTATAACTGGAGGGGATTCTGGTATTGGTAGAGCAGTGACTATTTATTTTGCAAAAGAAGGTGCTAAAGTTGTTATAGTTTATTATAATGAACATGTTGATGCGGAATATACTAAAAGATATATTGAAAATTTAGGTGGTGAGTGTTTACTTATTTCTGGTGATTTGAAAGATTATAATTTTTGTAATATGGTTATAAAAAATACTGTGGATAAGTTTGGTAAGGTGGATATTTTAGTTAATAATGCTGGAGTACAGTTTCAACAAAAAAAATTAGAGGATATTTCTAATGAACAATTTGATTATACGATGAAAACTAATATTTATTCGATATTTTATTTAACTAAGGTGGCTTTACCTTATATGAAAAATGGTTCTATTATAAATACTACTTCTGTGACTACTTTTTATGGTGAACCTGAATTAATCGATTATGTTACTAGTAAAGGTGCTATTGTGGGATTTACTAGAGCATTAGCTACTAATTTGGCTACTAAAGGTGTTAGGGTTAATGCGGTTGCTCCTGGTTATTTTTGGACTGCTTTACAACCTAGCTGCTGGATGCCTAACAAAATTCCAACACTTGGAGCAGATAGTGATATGAGAAGGTGCGCTGACCCTTATGAAATTGCTCCTATTTATGTTTATTTGGCTAGTGATGAGGCATCTTATACAACAGGGCAGGTTTTTCATATTAATGGTGGACAATATAAAGGTTAATCTTTATACTTTTTTTATTTTGTAAGGATCCTCTAAAGTTCCTTTTCCTTGTAATTTTATGTTTTCTTTTAAAAATACTACTGGTCTTACATAAACATCATAAGAAACTGTAGAACTAGCATTTCCAATACATCCATATGAACCTACCACTAAAAGATACCTAACACTATTGTTATTAGGATTAATTGTCCAAAACTGATTATTTTTATATAAATAATTGTCATATGAACACTCATAATCTTCACGGTTATAATTACTCATAGGACACCAATCTGAGTTAGATAAAGTACAATTTGGATTATTACTAGCTTTAAACCAGTCAGCTATATCGATTAAGCCAATATTACCATACCAGAAATATTTATTAGTATTCGTTATATAATTTTGTACTGTTCCGTTTTCCGCTTTTCCGTCCATTTGAAAATCATGAATTTGTATTTCGTTTTTAGCCTCTTCTGTTAAACTATTATAATATGTATTATTTAAAAATATGTTTAAATCTGCATCTTCATTTACTGTTCCACTAAAATCTTTATTTACAAAATTACCACTTACACCTCCCCATACATTACATGAATAATTAGATCCACCACTACTTAAAGTGCAGTAGGTATTATTTTCATTATATCTATTATCTGTAGAGCTACCATCATAGCTCATTGGTCCAAAACTTTCTTCTTTTATTATTTTTAAATTATTATCTTTTTCTACTGAAATAATTCTCCATAATTCATTATTAAAATTGATGTAATTATTAGGATTTAATCCTTTATAAACACATCTATCTTCTTCATATACATCTTTATATAACCCATCACCGCTGGTTTGATTACATATTTTTCTTAAATATTCAGCACCTCTCAATTCTTTTATATTTCCTTTTGCAGTTAAACTTAGATTAGTACTAAAGGCCGCATATCCTACACATAAAAATAATAGTATTGATAGACTTCCTATAATTAGTATTTTTCTTTGTTTGTTTTTTCTTCTTTTAATTCTTCTTTTCATAATGCACCTCATTTATTATTAATTACATTTTACAACACATGTGTTCATTTTTCAACATTTATGTTGTAAATATTTTTAAAATGTTATCATGAGGTGATGGCATGTATTATAATGAAAAAATGGCTTATGAAAGAGATAGACAAAATATTACTCAAAAAGAAATGGCTTTTAAAATTGGAATTAAGCAACAGCAATATTCTAGATATGAAAAGGGTATAAATGTTATGCCGGTTACTTATTTACCAAAGATTTGTAAAATACTTAATGTATCTGCGGATTATATATTGGGGTTAACTGATAATCCAAATACTCAATTGAAAACAAAAAAATAAGGTTTATTAAACCTTATAAATTATGATATTCATTATAGATTTCGCTTTTAGGAACGTTACGTTCTTTAGCGACTTTTTTTATGGCTTCATTTGGTGTTAGTCCGTCTTCAATGTATAAATTAACATGGTCTTTAATTGATAGGTTATCAAATGATATTGTTTCTTGATTACCCTCAACCACAATTACTATTTCTCCTTTTAGGTTTTCCACAGTTTTAAGGATGTTTTCCACAGTTCCACGAATAACTTCTTCATATCTTTTACTTATTTCCCGGACAATAGCAATTTCTCTATTACCAAATATTTCATATATATTATTTAATGTTTTGATGAGTCTATGTGGGGCTTCATAAAATGCAATAGGGTAGGGACTATTTTTTAAAGTTTCTAATTCTTTTTTTCTTTTGCTATCTTTACTATTTAAAAATCCATAAAAAGTGAATGGTCCACCACTTAATCCAGACATGACTAGCGCGGGAATTACTGCTGTTGGGCCAGGAAGACAAACGACATTATAGCCATGTTTAATAGCATTTTTAACTAGTATATAACCTGGATCACTAATTACTGGTGTACCTCGGTCACTTACTACGGCAATGTTTTTCCCATCTTTTAAATAATCTAATTCTTTTTCTTCATTTTGATTTTCATTATATAGATGACTAGATATTAATTTTTTATTTATCTCAAAATGATTTAATAGTTGTTTTGTAGTTCTTGTGTCTTCAGCAAAAATTACATCTACTTCTTTTAAAATATTTAAGGCTCTGATTGTTATGTCTTCTAGGTTACCAATTGGAGTTGGTACAATATACAAAGTAGGGGAGCCATCATAACTTTTTTGTATCATTTATATCATCTCACTTAAAATATTTTTGAATTTCTTCAGTATAAGATCCATCTTTATTATGACTATATAAAGGAGGTAATATTTTTAAACCTTTTTTTCCATTCTTTTTGCCCTCTATTAATAAAATATTAGCTGCTTTATTTTTACCAGGATAGATTAATCTGATTTTTTTGGGTTCAATATTATATTCACGCATAGTAGTTAAAATATCAATTAGACGTTCTGGGCGATGAACTAAACCTAAGGTCCCACCATTTTTTAAAAGTTTACGTGCAATTTTAAGTATGTCTTTTATATTTAAATTTACCTCATGACGGGCAATTGTTTTATAGTCGTTTTTATTTAATCTTGAGGTTTCTAAGACCTCAAAATATGGTGGGTTACAAGTTATTATATCAAAATATTCTGGAGTCATTTCTTTAGCATACTCTTTGGCATCTTTATTAAAAATAGTAATTCTATTTTCTAAGTTATTTAATTTAACTGATTCTTTTGCCATTTCACTTACTTCTTTTTGAATTTCAATGCCAGTTATATGAGCTTTCGTTTTAGATGATAAAATTAACGGTATCGGGGCATTACCAGTACCAATATCTAAGATGTTTTTTGTTGATTCATTTATTGTAATAAAATTTGGAAGTAAAACTGAATCCAAAGAAAAGTTAAACATTTCATTATCTTGGATTATTTTTAGATTTTCATATCCTAAAAGATAATTAGTTACTTTCATTTTTATCAACTTCTATGATTCCATGTTCAGAAACACTTACTTTATATTTTTGATTTAATATATCTAACCCTGTTACTGTTCCTTCACCATATTCAGTATTAATTTTATCACCAATTTTTTTCATGTTTTGACGATATGTAGCATATGTTTCATCTTCATATTGTAAACAGCACATTAATCTACCACAAACACCATTAATTTTACTTGGATTTAATGCAATATTTTGGTTTTTAGCCATATTGATTGAAACGGCATTTAAATCTTGCAAGAATCTAGCACAACATAATTTTTGACCACATGGTCCATAACCTCCAATTTCTTTAGCTTTATCTCGAATTCCAATTTGTCTAAGTTCAATTCTTACTTTATAAATAGATGCTAGTTCACGGGCTAATTCTCTGAAATCTACTCGATTATCAGCCAAAAATCTAAAAATTAGTTTATCTCTGTCAAAAGTATAGCTAGCATCTATTATATGCATATTCATGTTATCTCTTTCAACAATTTGACGGCATAATTTTAATGCGGACGTTGAATCTTTTATATTTTTTTTATGTTTTATATAGTCATTTTTGTTAGCAATCCTAATTATTTTTTTTAAGTCTCCTTTTATATTTTCTTCAGAAATTTCTATTTTAGGATTTACAACGGTTCCAAATTGAAGTCCATGTTCTGTTTCAACAATGACAGTGATATTGGATTTTAAATTTAATTTCCCTTTGCTAAAGTAATATACTTGTCCATGTGGTTTAAAATTTACTCCAACTACTTCCATTTATATCACTCCTTCTAAACTCATAATTAATTTATCCATTAAGAGACTTGAATTTATATTATATTTAATTAGTTCTTTTAATTCAACTAATTTGTTTATTTTTTCACATATTTCTTCTTGTGTGTTTTTTTGGGCAATATTTTTTATATCGTTATTTATTTCAAAAATATCTAATGCCTTATTTAATTTATAATTTAATATATCTTTATAGTAATCTATCATAATTTCGTAGGCATAATTTAATTCTTCTTTACTATTGATATAATCATTCCAAAGTTTTCCTATATAGAGTAATGTGTTTAAATGATTTTTTTCATAATAATTGATGAATTCAATAACTTTAGAAGTTTTTAATTCTAATGTTTCATCATCCATTTCGTTTTCTTGTTTGATGATTTTTATTATTTTTTGTATTGGATTTGATGCATCTATATTTTTATTTGATGATTTTAACCTTAATATTTGACAACGTGAGCGAATTGTTGATAAAACATTATAAATGTTATCAGTCATTAATATGGCAATAATGTTTCCTTCTGGTTCTTCTAAAAATTTTAGTATTGAGTTTGCGGCGGATTTATTTAATTTTTCAGTTTGATTTATAATATAAATTCTTTTATTTCCAATTAATGCTTTTGTATTAAATTCTTTTTGCAGATTTTGAAGTTGTTCTTTTTTTATCCATAAACCATCTGGAGCAATAATCTCTATTTCAGGAAAATTACCTGAGTCTATTACTTCACATTGATGGCATTCAGCACAATTTTCTTTAGTTAATTTTTTTAAAGGGCATAATAATGATTTTGAAAAAGCCATTACAAAATTAAATGCATCATAAAAACCGCCTGTTTCAATTAAATAGGCGTGAGAGTATTGATCATCAATAATTGCATTTTTTAGAATTTTATACACAATGGGCTGCGTATTTTGGTAACCATCTAACATCTTTAATTCCTCCTAGTATACAACAAGTCTTATAATAATTAAAAAAACAAGTGCTGGAATACTAAATATTGTGATTAGTAATACTGTAATAAAATTAATTGGAATAATAGCGGTTGCTGGAACAATTACATTATAACCATATAACATGAAAAAACTCATTATAAATTTTTTAAATATTTTAAATAATTTATTAAGCATGAAACACCTCAATAAATTATATAATATTTATTGCCTTTTTATGAGATAGTTGTACGATCTTCAATAGCCATTTCTAGTGTTAATGGATCAATATAATCAATATCAGCGCCCATTGGAATTCCATGAGCAATTTTAGATATTTTAACATCGGTTCTTTCTAACATCTTTCTAATGTACAAAGCTGTTGTTTCTCCTTCAACACTTGGTTTAATAGCAAGAATCACTTCTTTTATATTTTCTTTTTTTATTCTATTTATTAATTCATCAATATGGATATCTTCGGGATTTATTCCTTCTAATGGAGAAATCAAACCACCTAAAACATGATATAATCCTTTATATGTTCCTATTTTCTCAAATAATATTACATTTTTACACTCTTCAACTACACATAAGGTAGAAGTATCACGATTTTCATCAGTACATATTTGACATAGGTCATCTTCTGTTAAACTGCCACATCTAGAGCATTTTTTTATTTTTGTTTTGCCATCTTCCAATGACTTACTAAAAAGGTCAATTATATCAGCATCCATATTTAATGTAGCAAGAGCCAATCGTTCGGCAGTTTTTTCACCAATACCTGGAAATTTTTTAAAACATTCAATTAAATTTAATATTGTTTTAGGATAATTCATTAGAAAAGACCTGGCATTCCTTTAGTATATTTTCCCATTTTTTCTTCAGTTTCTTCATCTATTTGGTGGTTTGCATCATTTACAGCAACTAAAATCATATCTTGCAACATTTCAATATCCTCTTTTTCTAAAGAATCAACATCAATTTTTACTTCTGTAACTTCCTTGGTTCCTTTCATTTTAATAGTAACAAAAGATGAATGTCCTTCAAAGATTTTTTCATCAATTTGTTTTTTCTCTTTCAACATGTCATTTTGTAATTTTTGAGCTTGTTTCATCATAGTTTGAATATTCATTTTCATTCCTTCTTTCTTTTAATTATATTCTATTATATCTTCAAACATAGCTTCGATTTTATCATCAGAAGCTTCATCTTTAAAGATATCTTCTAAGTTAAAATTTTCTTCCTTATAAATGAATGTTCTTAATTTATAATTAAAATCTTTTTTTATAATTTCCCATTCATCTAAATCGGTAGCAATTAAATTATATTTTTTATTTAATATTTTAGCAATAGTTTCTTCAAGAATTAATAGATTTTCATTAAATAAATCTGCAAGTCTTTTTGTTTTATACACGAATATTAAATTTTCATCACTTGCGGCTTTTAAGGTTCCATCAAGTAAAATGGATGCACTTTTTGCATATTCTGAATCTAATAATAAATCATTTAACAGTTCTAATGCTGGAATAATATTTTTTAATTCTTTTTTACTAAAACGAGCTAAAGTATTATCTATTCTAATTGTCTTAATTTTATTTATATTTTCATGTATTTTAACATTAACGCGATTTGATAAGTTTTTTTTCATTTTATTTTCAGTGGATGGAAGAGGGTGGTCGACTACATTTTCTCCATTTATCTGTTCGTTTTTTGTTTGTGTTTTTTTGGGTTTTTCCACACTTTTTTCATAGTTTTCCACATTTTTTTGAGTACTTAATTCATCTTTTATAATTTTTTGAGTATTTTTTTCGATTTTGGGATAATTACTTGGTGGTTCTTCTGTTTTTTCCACTTTTTCTTTGTTTTTTTCTGAAATTATTTTAATTAGGGCTAATTCAAACAATAATTTACTATTATTATTATTTTTCATTTCAAAAGAATACTTATTTAATATTTCTATTATATAAAACAGTTCTTTTATAGATATTTTAGAAGAAATTTCTTCATAATTTGTAATATTTTGAATTCTTTCTTTAAAATAATTAGGAGCTTCTTTAAATAATAAAATATTTCTTATAAAATCTATAAATTCTTCGGCTAATTTAACAAAATTTTTTCCTTTATCATTATAATTGTCTATTTTTTCTAATACTTCATCTAATTGATTATTGATAATATTTTCTAATAATTCTTTTAAATCATTTTCAGTTAGTGTTCCATTTATATCATGTATATCATTTATTGTGATTTTCCCTTCTGTATATGCTCTTGCTTGGTCCAACATACCAACTGAGTCACGCATTCCTCCATCAGCTAGTTTTGCTATTTCATTTAATGCGTTTTGATCAATATCAATTTTTTCTTTTTTTGCTATTTTTGATAAATTATCTACTATAGCTTCATTACTTATTTTTTTAAAATCTAAGCGCTGGCACCTCGAAAGTATTGTATCTATTACTTTATGTGGATCTGTTGTTGCTAGTATAAATATTACGTGTGCTGGTGGTTCTTCTAAGGTTTTTAAAAGAGCATTAAAAGCACCTTGAGTAAGCATATGAACCTCATCTATAATATATACTTTATATTTTCCGTATGCTGGTAAGAGGTTTACTTTATTTCTTAATTCTCTAATTTCATCAACACCATTGTTACTAGCTGCATCTATTTCAATAATATCGCTATTATTTTCTTGGGTACAACTTGTGCATTTTCCACAAGGTTTGCAATCTATAGGGTTTTCACAGTTAATTATTTTTGCAAATATTTTAGCAATACTTGTTTTTCCAGTACCTCTTGGACCTGCAAATAAGTAAGCATGATTAATTTGATTGTTTAATATGGAATTTCTTATTATTTTTACAATTACATCTTGTCCACATACATCATCTAAGGTTTTTGGTCTATATTTTCTATATAATGCTTGATACATTTTACCACCTCTACCAAATATAATTATATCATATTTATCCACAATAAAAGAAAATAAGTTATTTAATTTTGTGTGATAATTTCTTATTTTCTTTTTGTTTTAAAGAACTCTTTTAACATTTTACTAGATTTTTCCACATTTTCTAATTTAATTAATTGTGGTTTTGCTAAATTAGGGTGTTTTTGCTGTTCAGCTGCGTATATTATACACTTTATTCTAGCTTGTTTTATAACTTCCATACACATTGGACAAGGCTCTAGAGTGACGTATAATATACACTTATCTAAATGCCAAGTTTTTTTCTTTTTGCAAGCTTTTTCTATAGCGTTTATTTCAGCATGTCTCGTTATTAAATGTGTTTTTTCTTTTGTATTATATCCTTTGGAAATAATTTTATTATTTTCCACAATTACTGCTCCAACTGGAACATCGTCACTTTTTAAGCTTTTTTTTGCTTCTTTTAGTGCTATTTCCATATATTTATCCATATTTATCACCTAAATAAAAAGGTACACACATTTAGAGGACCTTAAGGCTGCTATCTTCCGATTCTGACCTGGTTCAGCCATAAATGTTGTACCAAATATATATTACAATATTTGTATGTTTTTTTCAACTATATAGACCTTTTTCCACAATATTTTTTTATTTTAATGTTTCACGTGAAACATTGTCTGTGTTTATTTGAATATTTTTTAAATATTATTAATCTTTTATGATTATTTTATACTATTCTGTTTTTTTATATCAATATATGTTTCACGTGAAACATTGGATGCGTTTATTTAAATATTTTTTAAATATTATTAATTTTTTATGATTATTTTATGCTATTTTTTTGTTCATATCAATATATGTTTCACGTGAAACATTAAAACTGTGGATAACTATTAATTATTTAAAATTTAGAATATTAATATTTTTTCTTGTTAAAAATTATTACCGTTTAAAAATAGTTTTAATTATAATTAATAGCCTGTAAAATATCTTTTTGCTTATGCTGTTTCATATATTGGTTTAATATCCTAATGTTTCACGTGAAACATTGTATTATGAATAAATTTATTATAAAACTCACAATATTATTAAATGCAATACGTTTATACACAATATTTTCTGTATTTTATAGTAATATTTTACATTAACATTTTTATTTTCTATTTTATATTTTTACCTTTATTCTTTAAATATTTGATTCATTAGCACTAATGTTTCACGTGAAACATTAGTGCTGTGGAAAAAACATATGTATATTATCTGCTTTTCTAATCATTTTTGTAACAAATAAATTTAGTATTTTTAAAATAGAATAATAAACTTGTTATAAATAAATAAATAAATAAATAAATAAATAAATAAATAAATAAATAAATAAATAAATAAATAAATAAATAAATAAATAAA